>JAHDQM010000012.1 GCA_018433835.1 Methanoculleus sp. | reverse complement strand
GCTCGAAAACGCTTCGCGTTTTCTCGAGCTCCGGCTCGAAGGCCTTCGGCCTTCTCAAGCTCCTGCCGTTCCGGCAGTCGCACCCTTCGGCCCGTCACCAGTCGCTGCTCGAAAACGCTTCGCGTTTTCTCGAGCTCCGGCCCTTCGGCCCGTCGCACCTCACACCATCTCGTAGGTCGTCGTCCGCTGCCGGAGGGTCCGGCCGAGGTCGCTTGCGATCCGCTGCATCTCGCCCGGATCCAGGTAGTCGGCACCCTCGCCGCCGGCGTCGACCGAGACGTCGTCGCAGAACATCGTCCCGCCGAGGTCGTCGCCGCCCGCCAATAGCCCGAGTTGCGCCATCTTCGTCCCGACTTTACCCCAGGAGATCTGGATATGGTCGAAGTTGTCCAGGAAGAGACGCGCGACCGCAAAGAGCAGGAGGTCCTCACGGCCGGTGGCACCCGCAGGCGCGAGGCCCCTCTGGTAGAGGGCGGTGTTCTCATGGAGGTAGGAGAGCGGCACCAGTTCGGTAAACCCGCCGGTCTCGTCCTGGATCTCGCGGAGGATGCCAAGGTGCCGGACCCGGTCTTCGGGCTTCTCGCAGGAGCCGTACATGATCGTCGCCGTCGACCGGAGACCCAGATCATGCGCCTCTTTGATGATCCGGACCCACGTGGCGGTGTCGCACTTGGCCGGGCAGAACACCCGCCGAACATCGTCGACCAGGATCTCCGCCGCAGTCCCCTGCAGGGTGCCGAGACCCGCATCGCGCAGGCGACCGATCGCCTCCGCCGTCGAGAGACCGCTCCGTTTCGCCGCCCAGGCGATCTCGTCCGGGCTCGCCGTGTGGATATCCACCCCGGGCGCCACCTCCCGCACGCAGGAGATGAGGTCGACGTACGAGTCGAGGGTGTAGTCCGGGTGGACGCCGGAGAGCAGGCATATCTCGGTTACGTTCCGGGCCGCGGCCTGGCGTGCCTTCGCCCGGATAGCGTCCCTTCCGTCGAAGAAAGCCTCCGGGTCGTCCGCACGCCTCCCGAACCCGCAGAAACCGCAGAGGTTCTTGCAGATGTTGGTGACGTGGACGTTCTGGTTCCGGACGTAGGTGACGACGTCGCCGACTTTCCGTTCCCGGAGTTCGTCCGCGGCGGCGGCGATCTCCCAGACGCCCCGGTCGCGCGTTTTCATGAGATCGACGGCCTCTTCCTCCGTGAGCCGGTGGCCGGCGAGTGTGTCATCGAGCAGGTCATGCAGCGAATACGGCATCGTAAACAACTCTTTTGCACTTCTGGGCTTATTCCTCTTTCTCTTTGCGCCGCGCAAGGACGAAGTCGTGGATGAGGATGACCAGGATGACGACGACGGCAAACTCGGTAAGGTGCAGGGGCAGGTAGCCGACGAGCGGCACCGCGACGAGGGCTTTGCCGACGATCCACTCCTTCTTTACCGGCTCGATCACCCCGACGCCGGAGATCCGGAGGTTCGGCTGGTCGGTGTAGGGGTTGTTGTCCCCTTTGGTGATGTAGCCGCCGTGCGGGTCGGTGTAATACTCCCCGAGCCCCGACTCCTCCACGGCGGCGGTATCGACATAGGTCATCGCCCGGTGGATGATCGGGTGGACGGAGTCGGCGCCGTTCGGACGGTAGACGATCACGTCGCCGTAGTTCCCGAAGGACGAGTGCCCCGTCTGCTGCCCCTCGGCCCAGGTCGCGAGCCCGCCGAACCGGTCCTCGTCGACGACGAGCACCAGGTCGCCGACGTTCATGTTCGGGACCATGCTCTCCGACTCGATCGTGACCACCGCCGGCCAGGTGCCGGCGAAGAGGTAGAGAAGAAGGGCAATGCCGCCCACGACCGCGACGACCCAGAGGAGGTCCCGGGCGAGCGAAACGACCGGGTGGTCGCTCTCCCGGAACGCCGCGAGGGTCGATGCTGCACGCTGCAGCCAGGTGGTATCAGACATTTCCTCTAAAGAGAATGCTATCCCTTCATATACATAGGTTCTCCGGGGATACCCCCACCGGGTACGGAGCGCGAAAAAGATAAACCCATATTGCCCGGGGGAGAATAACATGAAGTCCATGCTCGCCAACGCCGAGATCGTACGCCGGTTCCTTGAGCTGAAGCATCAGGTCCATCCCGACGTGGTGAGTTACATCCGGGAGCAGAACGACCCGACGCTCATCGACCGGATAGCGGCCGGGGTCCCCGGCGGCACCCTGGTCGTCTCCGCGGAGCATATTCCGGGCCTCCGGAAGGTCCGGGACGGGACCCGGTTCCTCGTCGACCCTGAATTCGAGGTGATCACAGGGAGCGCCGGGACAACGGGGAGCGTCAGCGGCCACGAGGACGCCGTCCACTACTTCCGTGACCGCTACAACGGTCTCTCCTCGATGATCCGGAGCCGGATGAACGTGATGCCGATCGAGGCGCTGGCGAAGTCCCCCCACCGCTACCGGGACGAGGAGTGCAGCGTCATCGGGATGGTGGCCGATGTCCGGACGACCGCCAAAGGGCACCGGCTCGTCGAGGTGGAGGACCCTACCGGGGCCATCCGGGTGCTCTTCAATAAAGGGAGGGACGACTCCTTTTCAGAGGCAGAGCGGATCCTCCCCGACGAGGTGATCGGGGTCAAGGGGAAACTCTCAAGCGACGGGGGGCTCTTCTTCGCCGAGCAACTCTCCCGCCCGGACGTCCCCATCAACAACGCCCCGTTCAAGAGCGACAGGCCAGGGAAGGCGGTCCTGATCTCCGACGTCCATGTCGGAAGCGACACCTTCCTCGAAGAGGAGTGGAACCGGTTCGCCGACTGGCTCCAGGACTCCGATGCCGGCTACCTCCTGATAGCAGGAGACCTCGTCGACGGTATCGGGATCTACCCCGGACAGGAGAACGAACTGACGATCAAAAACATCTACGAGCAGTACGACGTCTTTGCAGAGATGCTCCGGGACCTGCCCTCCCGGATCCGGATCGTCGCCGCACCGGGAAACCACGATGTCGTCAGGATGGCCGAACCGCAGCCTGCGATCCCGCCGGAGTTCACCGGGAAGTTCCCGGCAAACTGCACCCTCGTCGAGAACCCCTGCCTGCTGAACCTCCAGGGCGTCCGGGTCCTGATGTACCACGGGCGGTCGATCGACGATATGATCGGGCTCATTCCCGGAGCGAGTTACGAGCGGCCCGGCGAGATCATGGATGAGATGCTCAAACGCCGGTTGCTTGCCGCTCCCTACGGTATGCGGACCCCGATAGCCGCGATGAAGACCGACCGGCTCGTCATCGACCCGCTCCCCGAGATCCTCCTCACGGGTCACGTCCACATCTGCGGCATCACCCGCTACCGGGGTGTCCTCGGGGTGAACACGGGCACCTGGCAGTCCCAGACTGCGTTTCAGAAACAGATGAACATCCACCCCACGCCCGCACGGGCGTTCGTCGTCGATCTCCAGACGCTCCAGCCGGAAGTGATGGATTTTAGCTGAATTTCCACCAGATCTTCCCGGATCTTTTCCACATATTTAAAAATGTTGAATCCCTCTGTATATGGTACTCAATCGGAGGAATGCAGAGAGATGGATCTGGTATATCTGGCACCCATAGGTGCTATCCTCGCTCTCCTGTTCGCAGGGTACTCGTTCATGAGTATCCGGCGGGAGGGCACAGGTACCGACCCGATGCAGAAGATTGCTGCCGCCATCCATGAGGGGGCGATGGTCTACCTGAACAGACAGTACCGCGCTATAGCAATATTCGTCGTCGTGCTTGCCGTCGTCCTCGCCGTCTGGATTGGCCCGCTCACCGCCGCCTGTTTCGTGCTCGGTGCGGCGCTCTCGGCGACCGCCGGCTATATCGGCATGTTCACCGCCACGGCCGCAAACGTCCGGACCACGAACGCCGCGCGGCGCGGGATCGCGGATGCGTTCAAAGTCTCGTTTGCGAGCGGTTCGGTCATGGGCATGGCCGTGGTCGGGCTCGGGCTCCTCGGGCTCTCGATCGCGTACGTGGTCATCAGCACCGTAACCGGGCTTCCCCAGGCTGAAGTCATCACCATCGTGACCGGGTTCGGCCTCGGGGCAAGTTCGATCGCCCTCTTCGCCCGTGTCGGCGGAGGCATCTTCACCAAGGCCGCGGACGTCGGGGCCGACCTCGTCGGCAAAGTCGAGGCAGGCATCCCCGAAGACGACCCCCGGAACCCGGCCGTCATCGCCGACAACGTCGGCGACAACGTCGGCGACGTCGCCGGCATGGGTGCCGACCTCTACGAGTCCTACGTCGGGTCGATCATCGCAGCGATGGTCCTCGGCGTCGCCGTCGCGGCCACGCAGTTCCCGAACGCCGTCCCCATGAACGTGATCGTCCTTCCGATGCTCATCGCAGCGGTCGGTATCGTCGCGTCCATCATCGGCTCGTTCTTCGTCCGGACCAACAAGACCGAGAGCAGCGCCATCCACATGGCCTTCAACAAGGGTCTGCTCTCCGCGCTCGTCCTGGTCGTCGCCGCCACCTACTTCCTGGTGAACTCGCTCCTCGGTGCCGAGTACATCGGGGTATTCTACGCCACCGTCGCCGGTCTCATCGCAGGGTTTGCCATCGGTCTGATCACCGAGTACTACACCTCCTTTGACCGGAAACCGACCCTCGCCATCGTCAAGTCGAGCGAAACCGGGGCTGCGACCACCATCATCACCGGGTTTGCCAAGGGGATGGAGAGCACCGTCTGGCCGGTCCTGATCATCTCCCTCGCGATCTACATTGCGTACCAGGTCGCCGGGCTCTACGGCATCGCGATCGCCGCCGTCGGCATGCTCTCGACGCTCGGCATCTCCCTCTCCGTCGACGCCTACGGTCCGGTCGCCGACAACGCCGGGGGTATCGCCGAGATGTCCCACCAGAAACCCGAAGTCCGCGAGATCACCGACACCCTGGACGCCGTCGGCAACACCACCGCCGCCATCGGCAAGGGATTCGCCATCGGCTCTGCGGCGCTGACGGCGCTTGCCCTCTTCGCCGCCTACACCCAGGCGGTCGGCCTCTCGATCATCGACGTATCGGTCCCGAACGTCTTCATCGGCCTCCTGATCGGTGCGATGCTTCCATTCCTCTTCTGCTCCATCACGATGATGGCGGTTGGGAAAGCCGCATCCAGCATCGTTCACGAGGTCCGCCGCCAGTTCAAGGAGATCGCCGGCCTCATGGAGGGGACGGCCGAGCCCGACTACACCTCCTGCATCGCCATCTCCACGAACTCGGCGTTGCGCGAGATGATCCTGCCCGGCGTCCTCGCCGTCGCCGCCCCGCTCGCCGTCGGGTTCGTCCTCGGCACCGAAGCGCTCGGCGGCCTGCTCGTAGGCTCGCTTTCATCCGGGTTCCTCCTCGCCGTCACGATGGCGAACTCCGGCGGAGCCTGGGACAACGCGAAGAAGTATATCGAGCAGGGCCACCTCGGCGGCAAAGGTTCCCCGGCCCACAAGGCAGCAGTTGTCGGCGACACCGTCGGCGACCCCTTCAAGGACACGTCGGGCCCCGCCATCAACATTCTCTTAAAACTGATGTCCATGGTCGCGCTGGTCTTTGCGCCGCTGATCCTGGTCGTCTAATCTCTTCTATTTTTAGCCCGGTGCCCGGGGAGTCCATACCTTCATCCCGCCTGCCGACAACCAGATAGAGTGAGAACTCCCGGAGAGGGGGTGACAGAGATGTTCCGCATCTATCGCACGGTTGAAGCGGCACCGGCGCCACGGACGGAGGAGACCGGGAGGTTCGAACCCGGTTCCTGGGTCTCCATGATCAACCCTACCGCAGGCGAGATCAAAGAGGTCTCGGAGAGGCTCTCGGTTCCGGGGGACTACCTCCATGCAGCGCTCGACGAGGAAGAGCGTCCGCGAACCGAAACCGAGGACGGCATCACCCTCATCGTCATCGATATCCCGATACCCTACCCCGAGCAGACGATCCTCTACACGACTATGCCGCTCGGGATCATCGTTACCTCCGATACCATCGTCACCGTCTGCCTCCGCGACAACCCAATCGTCCAGGACTTCACGAACGGCCGGGTGAAGTTGTTCTACACCTTCAAGAAGACCCGGTTCGTGCTGCAGATCCTTTTTAGGAATGCATCCTACTTCCTCCAGTACCTGCGCCAGATCGAGCGGATATCCGACCGGATCGGGGCCGAACTGAACCAGTCGATGCGGAACCGGGAACTGATCCAGTTGATGAACCTCAAAAAGAGCCTGGTCTACTTCTCGACGTCGCTTAAGAGCAACCAGATCGTTCTCGACAAGACCCTGACGTTCCAGCCGCTCAGGATGTATGAAGACGACACCGACCTTCTCGAGGACGTCATCATCGAGAACAAGCAGGCGATCGAGATGGCGAATACCTACTCGACGATCCTCACGGAGACTATGGACGCCTTCGCCTCGATCATATCGAACAACTTCAACAACATCTTGAAACTCCTCACCTCGATAACCATCATCCTCGCGATCCCCACGATGATTGCAAGTTTCCTCGGGATGAACGTCCCGGTCCCCCTTGAAGACAACCCGAACGGATTCGTCATCATCCTCGTCCTCTCCCTGATCGTCTCCTCGCTCCTCGCGGTGGCCATCAACCGGAAAGGGTGGCTGTAGGTGGTTTTCCGGGTGCTGCGATTCAGTCCGGGTACTTCATCCCTCCCCCACCGACCCTCCCGGCTGCGCGAAAACCTCAAAAAAACCCGCGTTCTCTTACATTCTCCGAATTTACACGAATTCCGCCTCTGTTCCGGCAAACCAAAACATTTATAAATATAATATACATTATTGATCATGTTAAATTATACATGATAGATCATGTATGATCCGGGGGTGGCCGCACGGGTGGAGACGCCCGGGAGGTACGCTCCAGGTATGGACGGTAGCACGACCACGGGCCGACCGGTCGGAAAGACGACGGACCCGGAGATTAGCCGCTTTTGCACGGTTTCGGAACCCGCACGGGGAACGACCGGAGCAATCCGGCATGATTAATCATGTAAGAGTGTGGGAAGATGGCAGAGACGTTTGCCGTGAAACTGGAAGAGAAACGCTACCTCCCCGACCCCCGGTGTAAGGCGACCGCCTGGACGCCGGACTACGCCCGGGCCTACCAGGAGTTCGCGCGCGACCCGGAGGCCTTCTGGGACCGGGTCGCCCGTGAACTGGTCTGGTTCGAGCCGTGGGATCGGGTCAGGGAGTGGAACTACCCCTACGCGAAGTGGTTTGTCAACGCGAAATTGAACATCACCTACAACTGCCTGGACCGCCACGTCACCAGCGACCGGAAGGATAAGCCGGCGATCGTCTGGCGGGGCGAGCAGGGAGGGGAGCGGGTCTTGTCCTACGACGGCCTCTACCGCGAGGTGATGCGGTTTGCAAACGGGCTTTCAAGCCTCGGTGTCGGGAAGGGCGACCGGGTCTGCATCTACATGCCGCTTGTTCCCGAACAGATCGTCGCGATGCTCGCATGTGCCCGGATCGGGGCCGTCCACTCGGTGGTCTTCGGCGGGTTCGGGCCTGATGCGCTTGCGATGCGGATCAACGACGCGGAGGCAAAGGTCCTCGTCACCGCAGACGTCGGCTACCGTCGGGGGAAGACCGTCCCGCTCCGGGAGATCGCAGGCGAGGCGCTCACCCGGACGCCGTGCGTCGAGCGGGTCGTCGTCCTCCGGCGCGAGACGCCGCCCATCGGCCTCGACCCCGCCCGGGAGGTCGACTACGCCGACCTCATGGCCCACGCCGCGCCGGGCTGCCCGGCGGAGGCGATGGACGCCGAGGACCCGCTCTTCATCCTCTACACGAGCGGCTCGACCGGCGCACCGAAAGGCATCGTGCATACCTGCGGCGGGTATGCGGTCGGGACCTACTATACCACCCGCCACGTCTTCGACATCAAGGAGAGCGACGTCTACTGGTGCACCGCCGACACCGGCTGGATCACCGGTCACAGTTACATCGTCTACGGCCCGCTCGCGGTCGGCACGACCGTCGTCCTCGCCGAAGGGACGCCGGATTACCCGGACCCGGGCGCCTACTGGCAGCTGGTCCGGGACCTCGGGGTGACGATCTTCTACACCGCCCCGACCGCCATCCGGATGTTCATGCGTTACGGCGACGAGTGGCCGGCGAAGTACGACCTCTCAACGCTGCGGGTGCTCGGCTCGGTTGGAGAACCGCTCAACCCCGAAGCATTCGAGTGGTACTATCACACGATCGGCGGCGGGCGGTGTCCGATCGTGGACACCTGGTGGCAGACCGAGACCGGAATGCAGATGGTGACCACGATGATCGGCGAGGCGATGAAGCCGGGGTTTGCCGGAAAGCCCATCCCGGGCGCCGTCGTGGACGTTGTCGACAGAACGGGGAAGGCGGTCCCGCCGGGCACCGGCGGGTTCCTGGTCATCAGGGAACCCTGGCCCGCGATGCTCCGGACGGTCCACGGCAACGACGAGCGCTACCGTGCCTACTGGAATACCATCCCGGAGTGCTACACGGCAGGCGATCTCGCGGTGAAAGACGAGGACGGCTACATCATGGTCATCGGGCGGGCCGACGACCTGATCGTCGTCTCCGGGCACAACATCGGGACCGCGGAGGTCGAGAGCGCGCTCGTCTCCCACGACGCGGTGGCTGAGGCCGCCGTCATCGGGAAGCCCGATCCCTTAAAGGGGAACGTCATCAAGGCCTTCGTCACCCTCCGCATGGGTGCGGACCCCGGCGACGGCCTCGCCGCCGAACTCGCCCGCCATGTCAAAAAAAGCCTCGGGCCCGTCGCGGTGCCGGCCGAGATCGAGTACATGGACCGGCTCCCAAAGACCCGGAGCGGCAAGATCATGCGCAGGGTCTTAAAAGCCCGGGAGCTCGGCATGGACCCGGGGGACATCTCCACCCTGGAGGAGTAACCCCCCATGCACGACGCACCGGCGATCTTCGGGCTGCCTGCAGAGAGGGGGCGGTGGGGGCTTGTCGCCCTCGGCCTCGTCATCAATCTCTGCCTCGGGAGCATCTACTCCTGGAGCGTCTTTGTTGCGCCGCTTGCGGCGCACTTCACCGCGACGCTCGGCCGGGAGGTGACGGCGGGGGAGGTGCTCCTCCCGTTCTCGGTATTTCTCGCCTTCTTTGCCATAGCGATGCCGCTCGCCGGGAAATACATCGAGCGCTACGGCCCCCGGAGGGTGACGGCCGTCGGCGGATTCCTCACCGGCCTCGGGTGGCTCCTCGCCTCGACGGCGACGTCGGTCGAAGTCCTCTACGTTGTCTACGGGGTGATCGGGGGGCTCGGGGTCGGTATCGCCTACGGGGCGCCGGTCGCCGTGGCGGCCCGGTGGTTCCCGGACCGGCGGGGGCTCGCGGTGGGGCTCACCCTGCTCGGGTTCGGGTTCTCGGCGTTCGTCACCGCAAACGCTGCGGGAGCCCTGATCGCCGCGTACGGGGTGATGGCGACGTTCAGGATATTCGGGGCCGTGCTCATCGCCGTTCTGGTACTCTCGGCCCTGCCGCTCCGGTTCCCGCCGGCCGGATGGCAGCCCAAGGGCTGGTCGGCACCCGCCGCCGGTACGGGTACGGCACCGGTCTGCGAGTGTGATCGGAGAGCGATGCTCCGGACGGGAACCTTCTACGGGCTCTTCGCCTGCTACTTCGTCGGGTGCCTCGCGGGGCTCATGGCGATCTCGATCGCAAAACCGGTCGGGACCGAGGTGGCGGGTATCGATGCGGGGCTCGCGACTGTCCTCGTCGGGTTCTTCGCCGTCTTCAACGGCGCGGGAAGGCCGGCGTTCGGCGGTCTCGCCGACCGGATATCCCCGCAAAAGACGGCGATGCTGACGTTTGCCCTGATTGCGGGAGCATCGGTCCTGATGTGGCTCGCGCCGGGGGCGCCCGCCTACATAGTCTCGTTTGCCGTCCTCTGGGGTTGCCTCGGGGGCTGGCTCGCCATCGCGCCGACGGCGACGGCATCCTACTTCGGGACGTGCGACTACCCGCGGTGCTACGGGGTCGTCTTCCTCGCTTACGGCGCCGGCGCCATCGTCGGGCCGCAACTCGCGGGATCCATCCGGACGGCGACCGGAACCTACCTCGGGGTCTTCCCGTGGGTCGCGGCCCTCGCGGCGGCGGGGTTCGTCGTCGCCTGGCTCCTGATGCGGCCGCCGGCCGGTGTCCCGGCGAGAGAGCCCCTGCTGGCGACGGTAGAAGAGTGAGGGGAAAGCGTTACCCCTTCTCCGTGAGCCCGAGCCGCCGGAGCACTCCCGCGGCCGCGGCCATTCCGCCGTCCAGGTAGACGGCGCCGACGAGGGCTTCCAGGCACTCGGCGAGGACCCGGCCGGAGGTCCAGACCGCCTGGGCGGCCTCGCCCTTCCCCCAGCGGACGTAGTCCCCGAGATCGAGGCCTTCCGCGAGGCCGCGGAGCCGGGTCATGTTCACCAGGTTCATCTTACGGTTGGTGATCGCGCCCTTGTCGTGCGCCCCGCCAGCGACCACCGCCTCCACGACCGCCACGTTGATGACCGCGTCGCCGAGGGTGGCGAGGGCGTCCATGTGAGCGCCGGGAGGAAGGTCGGCCTCCAGAGCGTACGCGAGGCGGGTGAGCGCCCGCGTAAGAAGGGCGCGGTCCTTGAACGTGTAGCCGATCCGCTCCTCGAGCCGGCGCACTTCGCCGGGGTCACCGCTGTTCATGAAAAAAGGGTTACTCCAGAACTTCCGCCTTCTCGATCCGGACGGGGACCCTGGGCCGGTCGGAAGAGTCCGTCTTCACCTTCCCGATCTTATCGACGACGTCCATCCCGCTGGCGACCTCCCCGAAGACCGGGTGAGCGCTCGGCGTCCGTGGATTGTCCCAGTCGAGGAAGTCGTTGTTCACCAGATTGATGAAGAACTGGCTGCCGCCGGTGTTCGGGCGGCCGGTGTTCGCCATGGCGATCGTTCCCCGGACGTTTGAACGGCCCTTCACGAACTCGTCGGTGATGGTGTAGCCCGGCCCGCCCGTCCCGGTGCCGGTGGGATCACCGCCCTGGATCATGAAGTTGGCGATCACCCGGTGGAAGATCGTGCCGTCGTAGAACCCGGATCCCGCGAGTTTCGCAAGGTTCCCCGCGGTCACCGGCATGTCGTCGTAGAGGCGGATCGTGATATCTCCCATTGTCGTGTGGAGCACGACGTTCTTCTCTGCCATAATCATTAACCCCGTATGATATTGTCCCGTTTTGCTACTTATACTGATGGAGGGCGGCGTGCCGAGAGGGCCTGCAACCGGGGCCGCGGTTCACCCGGTCAACCAAATGTTGTAAACAACCCCGGCAAGTAAAAATAATTTATATTATCAGCCCGGAAGTATATGCATGCACTCCGGAGCGAACTTCCCTCCCGGTCGGGAGATACCCGCCTTCCCTCATGCAGTCTCCGGCAACGGAGGGAGCCCGGAATGAACCGCCGGGCACCGGTCTTCATCATCACCGGCGGGCAGGGCCAGTGCAAGACGACGTTCCTGCACCTGGTCCTCGGGCTCATCGTCGGGCTGAACGTACGGGTCCGGGGGGTGCTCGCTCCCGGCCATACGCGGGACGGGCGGAGGTCCGGGTTCACCCTCGTCGACCTCGCCACCGGCAGGCACGAGGAACTCTGTTCGATCGACCCCGACCCCCGGTGCGAGGCCCACGGCCGGTTCTACTTCAGGCCGGAAGGGCTCGCGTTCGGCCGCAGGGCGCTCGCGCCGCCGGACCCCCGGGAGACCGATCTGATGGTCATCGACGAGGTGGGGAGATTCGAGCTCCAGGGCGCGGTCTGGGCGGAGCAGCTGGATCAACTGCTCGCGCACCCGCACCCCCCGATGGTCTGGACGGTCCGGCGTCGGCTCCTCGATACCGTCGTCGAGCGCTGGAATGTAACAAACCCCGTCGTGGTGGACGTCGGGACCGCGAGCGTCATGGCGACGGCGGACGCCGTGATGGAGGCCGTCTGGGAGTGGCGGGAGGCGCAGACGCCCTTGATGGCCCCGGCGCCTTCGCTCCCGGGGGACCGCATCGCCGGCGATTCTCCCCTGCTTGCGAATGCGGCCGCCGGGGCGCCACGGAGCACCCCGGTGATCCTCCGGCGGTGCTACGGCCCGGAGGGGTGAGGAGACCCGCACCCACGTCCGGTTCAAAAGGGCAGAACAACAACAGCAACGGGTGCTGCCGAAACAGCACCGCCACTTCCTTTTTTGCTCTCTTGACTCATAAATGAGTCCGGAAAGGGAAACAGGGCATACCCGGGAACGGGGTTCAAGCACCCAAGGTGCGGGTTACGCAGTCCCCCCACGATTCACTGTATGGAACAAGCCCGGGAAAAAACCGGGGCTGGCATACCGGTGTCCTGCAGCAAGCGCATCGGTCTCGCATCGGTAGCTGGAGATGACCTCCAGGATAGACGTGATGAGCCCTACGTTACCACCACGACAGAAACAGGGCTTTAAGCAAATCCTTTTATGGCTCTTGTAAATGTTATATCATTTACATTTACATAAAATTAAATAAATACAATGTACAGGTACGGTATGGACTGGTGCGCCGGATGACCTGTGGGAAAGAACCGACCGCGGAGACCGGGCAGGAACCCGGGAAGAACGCTATGCTCGACTTGCCGTGGGTTACCTCCCACGGCGGCATGTCGGCTCATGAGACCGTCATCCGGTTTATTCCAGTAAATAAGGTGATTTACCTCCTCCCGGTCGCCCTCTTCATCTTCTCCCTCTTCTTCGGGAGGTACATGATGGATCCGGCGGAGACTCTCCGGATCCTCATCATCGGGTCGGCGAACGCGCTCCTCGACGATGCGGCGTCCCTGCTCTCGACCCTCTCCGGCCACCAGGTTCTCCTCCCCTTCTTCGAGCAGACCTGGGGGGCGTCGGAACAGACGGTCGTATTCCGGATCAGGCTCCCGCGGGTGATAGCGGCGATGCTCGTCGGGGGAGGGCTCGCCCTCGCCGGGGCCTCGTTCCAGGGCCTCTTCAGGAACCCCCTCGTCTCGCCCGACATCCTCGGTGTGGCCGCTGGCGCCGGGTTCGGAGCGGCGCTCGGGATCCTCCTCTCCGGCAACCCCTGGGTCGTCCAGATCTTCGCCTTCGCCTTCGGGATCTCCGCGGTCGCCGTCACCTACGGCATCAGCCGCATCTACCGGAACTCCTCGACACTCGTCCTCGTTCTCGCGGGAATCATCGTCGCCTCCCTCTTCTCCGCCCTCCTCTCCCTCGCCAAGTACGTCGCCGACCCGTACGACACCCTGCCTGCAATCGTCTTCTGGCTGATGGGAAGCCTCTCCGCGGTCTCAAACACCGACGTCATCGCGGTCGCACCGCCGATCCTCCTCGGGAGTCTCTGCCTTTTCCTTATCAGGTGGCGGATCAACCTCCTCTCGGTCGGCGAGGAGGAAGCGCAGGCGCTCGGGCTGGACACGAAGAGGATGACCGTAGCGATCATCGTCGCCTCGACGATCGTCACCGCTTCCGCAGTCTGCATCAGCGGGATCGTCGGCTGGGTGGGCCTCGTGGTCCCCCACATCGGGAGAATGCTCGTCGGCCCCGATTTTAAGAAGCTCATCCCCGCATCGGCCATTCTCGGGGCCTCATTTCTCCTGATCGTCGACGATATCGCAAGGACCCTGACCGCAACCGAGATCCCCCTCGGCATCCTGACGGCGCTCATCGGCGCGCCGTTCTTCGCATATCTCTTAACGCAAAAGAAGGTCGGCTGGACATGATTCTGAACGTCAAGTGCGCGTCGTTCTCGTACGACGGCGTCACAAAACAGTTCGAAGACGTCTCGTTCTCTCTTGGGAGAGGAGAGGTGCTCTCCCTCCTCGGGAGGAACGGCACGGGAAAATCGACCCTGATCAAGTGCATCTTAAACGTTCTCACCCTCCAAAACGGGAAGGTGGAGATCAACGGCCGCCGGGTCACCGGTATGCGGCCCGACGAGATCGCTCGGGAGGTCGGCTACGTTCCTCAGGTCCACCACGCCGTCTTCCCGTTCACGGCGCTCGACTTCGTCCTCATGGGGAGAGCCCCCCATATCCCGACCTTCTCGGTCCCGGACGAGGAGGACTACGGGAAGGCGGAGGAGGCGTTTGCGCGGATCGGGATATCCCATCTCCGGGAGAAGTGTATCTCCGAGATGTCGGGCGGGGAGTCGCAGATGGTGATGATTGCCCGTGCCCTCGCTCAGGAGCCGTCGTTGCTCATCCTCGACGAACCGACGTCGCACCTCGATCTCGGCAACCAGATGAAGGTGATCGCGACGATCGATCGGCTCGCCGCCGACGGGATTGCCATCCTGATGAGCACCCACTTCCCGGACCACGGGTTCATGGTCTCGCATTCCGTAGCCATCCTGCAGGACGGCAGGCTGATCGCACAGGGGCCGGCCGAGGACGTCATCACGAAGGAGAACCTGCAGGAAGCCTACGGGGTCGATGTCTGCGTCTGCTACGTCAAAGAGGCGGAGCGGATGGTCTGCATCCCGATAAGCCCCTGCGGTTGCCGCGGCAGAGGAGAGGTGTAATGGTCCCGGTACCCGGACGGTGACGGGTGCGACCGGCGCGGGGGTCGTGCTCCCGTGCGTCCGACCGCGCCCGCCGCCTAAGGGCGGTAGAACGATCGGTTTCCGGTGGTCCCGACCGTGCCGGTCTTATAAAACGTCCGGTAGAACCGGTCCTGCTCCGCAGCAAGGTCGAACACAGCACGCTCCGGGTGGAGGATGCCGGCGATGGCGGAGAGGCCGAGAACCCAGCGGGGGTTGCCGAAGTCCCAGCCCGGCGAGAGGGTGTAGACCCGGCCGTGCTCGACGGCGTCGGCGGAGAGCCCCATCCTCCGGCATGCCGCGAGGTAATCGGAGGCGGGTGCGGAGAGGAACCCCGATATGAAGATGTACTCCGGGTTAAAGGCGGCGAACTCTTCCGGCGTAATGTTGACGCCCGGTTTCCCGGCCCGGGCAATCCCGCGGTTGACGGGGTCGCCGCCGGCCGCCTCCACGAGGTTCATCTCGAACCGTTCGGCGTTCAGGGCGAAGAGCGGCGTCCCCATCGAATAGTAGACCCGGGGCCGGCGGCAGCCCTCGACCGCCGACGAGACCGCCGCCACCCGGTCATTGATGTAGGTGGCGAGTCGGTCCGCTGCCCCGGGGCGGCCGGCCCGCTCGCCCAGTTCCCGGATGAGGTCGAGATAACCGTCTATCCGCTGGATCTTCCCGTGGAGGTCCCGGATGTAGTCGTCCCCAATGACCCCGGCCCAGATACAGGCGAGGTCGGCGTCGGACTCCACGCCGAGGCAGACCAGGACGGCGTGAACCATCTCCAGCGCCCGGGTGAACCGGTAGCCGCCCATCATGCCGGGCTCGGCATAGGATGTCTCTCCGACACTCCCGGTCACGGGGAGTAAAAACCCGCAGGAGCACCGGGCATCCGGCGGGATCGTGATCGTCCGCGCCCCCATCGGCCCGAAAAATTCCCGCCGCACGACCGTTTCCCCGCAGGCCGGGCACGCTGTATCGAGATATCCGGTCCCGGGGGAGTTGAAGAGGTAAACGTAGCGGAGCGTCCGCCGCAGGTCGTCGCAGATCCGCTCCGACTCGGCAATCGTCGGTTCCATCGCCGGCGACTCGTCGCCGAACGGGATGAACCGCATGACGAGGAACGGGATATCTGGGGATATCTCCACAATCCGGGCGGCCGCGGCACGGATCTCGTCGTCACGGCCCCGGGCATGGATGCAGGATACCTCGACATGGACACCTGCTTCCAGAAGGGTCTTCACCGTCCGAAAGGCCGGTTCCGCCGAAACCGCACCGCACGCGCGGTAACGCTCATCGGACGCTCCCTTCAGACCGATGTTTGCGAAATCTATGGCGGGTGCAAGGTCACGGAGGGCTTCCCCGGTATAGTAGCCGTTCGTCGCGCACCCGACGAGGAGGCCCGCGTCGTGCGCCGCACGGGCCACCCGCAGGAAGGTCTGGTGCATGGCGGTCGGGTCGTTGAGGCAGAACGCTATCCCCCGGCACCCCTCCTTGAGGGCGCGCCCGACCAGAGCGTCGGGAGCGATATGCCTGAGGGCCCCGGAGACGGCATCCGCGTGGAGGGCGACCGTCTCGGATATGCACCCACCGCAGGAGAAGGTGCATCCGATGCCGCTTGCCTGCAAAAACGTCCCGCGGGGGTGGTAATGGCACATCGGCATCGTCTCGATCGCGATCGGCATGGCCGCGATGTAACGATCGGGGAACCGCTCGACGATCGCGTTGCCCTCGTTGGTATACATCCTGCACCGTCCGACTCCTCCGGGCGGGACGACGCAACGGTTCTCGCAGATTGAGCAGCGCAACACCTAACGCCCCCGCTCGATCACGACCCAGAATCCCGAGTCGTCGCTGATAATCCGGTGACGGAACCCGAGGTCTGCGAGGATCCCGGCGACCCGCTCCCGGTTTTCCAGGCCGAGGTTCCTGTCCCGGAAACTCCTCCAGTCCGGGTTCTCCCTCGCCATCGTGGCCGCAACGGCGTTCCGGAGGTCGACAGTCCCGAACCCGCCCCCGACGTAGGTCCTCCCGCCGGGTGCGAGAACCCGATGGATCTCGGAGAACGCCCGGGCGAGGTCCTCCCAGAAGAAGATCGACCCGCGGCTGACCGCGAGATCGACGGACCCGTCGGGAAGCGGGATCTCGTGGACGTCACCTTCAAGGAGCGCGACGCGGGCCGAAAGCCCGGCCTCCCGGACGTTCCCTTCGGCAATAGCAATCATCTCCGGGGAGGAGTCGAGGAGCGTGACCGCAAGGTCGCTCGCCTGCGCAAGCGCGATCCCGAGCGATCCGGGACCGCTGCCGACATCGAGGCACCGTCCGCGGGAGATCCCGCACCGCTCGAGTACCTGTTGCGCGATCACCGGATAGATCGGGGCGAAGACAGTTTTTGCAATTCGGTTCATATCCTCCGCCCCTTCGCGGTCGAACCTGCCTGGTACGTATCCCATGCTCTCGGCCTCAGGGGTTCAGGACATCCCGGATCTGGTCGTCGGAAAGCGATACGTGGATAAAGGTCTCGTGATACTCCCGAACAAGGGATTCAAGATCCATGTCCCGGAAGAGGTCGGGGTACAGGACTCTGGCGGTCCAGGGGATCCCGATGATCCGGTTGATCCCGGGCGGGCGGTCGAACCAGCAGAACGCTGTCTGCGGGATGAGATAGACCCGGTCGGTCTTCACGGCGGCGATCTCCTGCCAGAGCGGATCGGTCCGGACCGTGGCGTAGAACCCGGGGTCGTGGACCAGAATGACGTCCGGGTCCCAGGCGATGACCTGCTCCATCGAGACCTCCGTCATCCCCATCCCCGGCGTGATCGCGCATTCGGCAACGTTTCTCCCGCCGCAGAGGTCGATGAGCTCGGCGTGCTGCGAGCCCGAAGGGTCGGTCATGAGCCCTTTCGGTCCCTCGGCATAGTAGACCCCCACCCGCTCGTCGTCGGGGATCGAGGCCACCCGCTCCGTCACCGTGGCGAGCACGCCCTCGTAGAAGGCGATCATCGCTTCGGCCTGCTCCTCTTCCCCGAGGAGGCCGCCCATGAACCCGATAGGTGCGGAGTAGCCGGTGGCGTTGGTGCTGTCCTCGACGGCGACGACCGGGATGGAGCCCAGCTTCTGCTGCCGCTCGGCGACCGAGGCAAGCGCCGCCCCGCCGTCGGTGGTGTAGCCTTCGACGACGATGTCGGGGTGCATCGATATGAAGTTCTCGTAGTTGCCGGTCTCTTTCCCGAACCAGCCCCCGACGACCGGGAGCGCCATATACCGCTCGGGGATGTACCCCTCCACGGGCTGGAAGTTCCAGCCTGCGAGCCGGTCTGGCGCGACCATGTAGACGAGCATCGTCGACGGCGGCGAGGTGCAGAGGACGCTCTCGATCTCCGACGGGACGACGACGGTCCGGCCCGCCATATCGGCGATCGTGCGGTTTTCAGCCGGCGAAACCGTGCTCTGGGTGGCCGTGCAGGCGGCGGAGGCGCAGAGGAGAACTGCACAGACACCGAGCATGATGAGCAGAAGATGACAGTGTTTTGTAATAACTACCACGTCCATTCGGTCCTCTCGGTACGCTCCAGGGAGGTATCGGAGGCTTATGGTACCGTGGTTGTGGCGTGGGCCTTATTTAAGATAACTATTTAACTTTAAGTTAATGTTAATAATTATACATTGAAATTACATTGAAAAACTCTGCTCTGATCCGGCGGTGGGGATCCGGGACGTGCCAGTGCTCTTCGGTCTCCCGGGGTCCCTCCGGCCACAGAATCCCGGTCCACGGTTTACTGTGAAGGGCATCTCGCAATGAGAAACAGAGTCCCGTTCGTCATCCACATCTGCGGGCACGGCTTCTCCCGGTTGTCGCCCCGCGGAGAGCGACTGGCCGGATGGGTTTTGAACTGCACCGGTAAACCTGCACGCTCCGGGGGGCAAGCCCGACAGAAATTCACTCACTCCTGCCCCGGATCGCTTCGATCACCGTGCCCACGAGCCGCTCGATCTCATCGAACCGCGGCTCCGCCATCCCGTTCTTCACTATCCCGCACCCGGTCGCGACGACGTGCAGGTCCGGCTCGATCCCGATCTCACGAAGCTTTCTGAGCCCACAGGCATCGTCGCAGCCGTCCAGCGCGAGGACCCTGTCGGCGAGCAGGGACGGCAGGCGGCTTGCCGGGATGCAGGCCTCCACGGATTCCGGAGAGCGTTGCAGGATCACCATACCCGCCCTGGCGGTCAACTTTCCGGTGTTCGAGAGGCCGGAGCAGGTGACGAGGGTGACGGGCTCGGACACGGCCATCACTCCAGCTCGAGCGCTTTTGCGGCCGCCCGCCCGATCAGTTCCGGCGGGATCGTCTCGTACTCCTCGCCGTTGTAGCGGAGCGTCCGACATTCGGCGCCTCCCTCGCAGGTTTCGCAGGAGCAGGAGCAGGGCGTGGTGATCACCTCTATCCCCTCGAGGAGCTCCTCGATCGGCACCCCGTTGAAGAGGAGGCTGTTCGATTCCGCGACCGCGTCGTTTTCGAGCACCGTCTCGACCATCCGCACGCTGATCCCCTCCATCTCGAGGAGCGTGCTGATCTCCGCAAGAACGGCCGCAAGCGTCATCCCCGTCTCCTGGAACCGCTCGCAGGTGTTTCCGACGTCCTTTCCGATGTGTTTCCATTCGATGACGAGTTCCTTCTTCATGATGTATCTCCTCCATTGGCATCGACGGGACATGTTACTGTCGCCTCGCCCCCGTACCACCGGTCCCGGAGCCGGAGCGCCACGTTCACGAGCGAGATCAGCACCGGCACCTCGATCAGCGGGCCGATGACGGTGGCGAACGCCACACCGGAGCCGATCCCGAAGACCCCTATGGCGACCGCGATGGCAAGTTCGAAGTTGTTGCTTGCTGCAGTGAACGAGAGTGCCGTACTCCGGCCGTAGTCGACCCCTAGCTTCCAGGACATCCAGAACGAGACGAAGAACATGGTGAGGAAGTAGATGGTGAGCGGGACGGCGATCCGGAGGACGTCCGCGGGAAGCGCGACGATGTTGCCGCCCTGGGTCGAGAACATCACGACGATCGTAAAAAGCAGGGCGACGAGCGTGATCGGCGAGATCCTCGGGATGAACCGTTCCTGGTACCACTCCTTCGATTTCACCCGGAGGAGCGCGAACCGTGTCAGAAACCCGGCGACGAACGGGATGCCGAGGTAGACGAAGACCGTCGCGGCGACGCCCGCAATCGTGATCGGCACCGCCGTCCCGGCCCCGATCCCGAGGAG
The DNA here is from genome assembly GCA_018433835.1 of Methanoculleus sp. Classification (GTDB taxonomy): domain Archaea; phylum Halobacteriota; class Methanomicrobia; order Methanomicrobiales; family Methanoculleaceae; genus Methanoculleus. The sequence continues at coordinate 96,812 of JAHDQM010000012.1, read as the reverse complement.
CGGCGGGAGGACGGTGATGAAGGCGTAGGCGTAGACGGCGTAGAAGAGCACCTGGAAGACGGAGTTCAAACCCACGATGGCGGCGCAGTACTCGCAGTCGCCGCAGGCAAGGTCGTTCCAGACGATCACCATCGCGATGCACCGGGCAAGGCCCACCAGGATAAGGCCGTACATGAACTCCGGCCGGTCCGAAAGGAAGACCGCCGCAAGGAGGAACATCAGCACCGGGCCGACGACCCAGTTCTGGGCGACGGAGAGGCCGAGCACCTTCCTGTCCCGGAAGACCCGGCCGAGCTCCTCGTAGCGGACCTTCGCGAGCGGCGGGTACATCATCAGGATCAGCCCGACGGCGATGGGGATCGAGGTCGTCCCGACCGCAAAACCGGTGATTGCCGAAGGAACCGCGGGGACGAAGTAGCCGACGGCGACGCCGGCAACCATGGCAAGGACGATCCAGACCGTCAGGTAGCGGTCGAGGAACGAGAGCCGGGACCCGGAGGCCTCAGGATGAATCCGGTCGACGGTACCCATCGCCGGTCACTGCCTCGAGCAGCCGCAGCCTGAGGAGAAGAGGTTCTTTATCCGCGATCCGATCTTTTTTTCGTCTTTTTTGCCGTTCCCGCCTGTCATGGTCACCACATCCGTTCCGGCAGGTGCGCCGGAGTGTTTCAATCCGGGTTGAACTACTCTTCGCGGTGCCGATGTATGAAGATTGTTGTTTCAATAAAAGTTGAATCTTCGTGGCACGGCGCGCAGGATCGGCCTGCAGGATGCATCGTCATGTTCCCCCGAACATCTCGTCGATCCAGGCGGTGATCTCGTCCCGGATGCGCCGGACGCCTGCCATGATCTCCTCTTCGGTGCCGGTGAGTGTCGACGGGTCGGGGAACTCCCGGTGTATCTCCTCCTTCGCCCGGGGGAAGAAGGGGCAGATCCCTCCCTCGCAGACGGCAACCAGGTAGTCCATCTCCTGCTCGTCGAACTCTGCAAGATCCTTGACCCGGTGGCCGGAGATGTCGATCCCGATCTCGGCCATCGCCCTGACCGCAGGGGGGTTCAGGGTTCCCGGTGCGGTGCCGGCGGAGAAGCCCCGGTACCGGTCGCCGTAGCGGGCGTTCAGGTAACCCTCCGCCATCTGCGAGCGGCCGGCGTTGTGGGTGCAGACGAAGAGCACTTTCTTCTTCACGGTATCACTCCGGCTCGCGTGCTTTCAACGCCGCCCGGGCGATCAGCTCCGGCGGGATTGACTCGTATCGTTCGCCGTCATACTCGACCGCACGGCACGCCGCATCGTCCTGCACCGTGCAGGTGCACTGCGGTATGGTCCGTTCTGTCATGTCACTTCTCTCCGAGCAGTATCTGTTTGATATCCTCGACACAGGGGACGTGGCCGACGACCTTGGCCTCTCCGTCGACGTAGAGCGCCGGCGTCAGCATAACGCCGCGGTCCATGATCTCGGTGATGTCGTCGACCTTGACGAGTTCGGCCTCGATGCCGAGGTCCCTGATTGCCGTCTCCACGTTCTTTGTGAGCCGCTTGCATTTGGCGCAGCCGGTTCCGAGCACTTCAACTTTCATCGTTTCTTCACCTCGTTCTGGTATTCTCGAAGGAGTGCCGCCCGGTAGAGCGGTTCCGCCTCCTTCGGGATGTAGTTGTAGATCTTTACCTGTTTGAGCAGTTCATCGCCGACAGCGGTAACGCCTGAGAGACCGCGCTCCATGACGTCGGCCAGGATACCGTCGAGCATCGCGAGCCCGACGACAACATTCCCGACCTCGATCCGGCGCATGGCTTCGGCGGCGCAGCAGGGATTCTCTCGCTTCTTCTTGGTCTCCATACCCTCTCTCCTAGATAAGCATCATCCCGTTCCCGTACAGGAACCCGGCAACGGTCGCAAAGACGACCACCAGCGCCACGTAGGCGGCGGTCTTGGTCGCCCCGACGATCCGCGAGATGACGAGGACGGAGGGGAGGCTGACCGTCGGGCCCGCCAGCAGGAGCGCGAGCGCCGGGCCGCTGGCCATGAGCCCCGACGAGTAGCCGAAGGTCGTGCCGATGATCGGGACCTCGAGCAGCGTCGGCATGTAAAGGATCATCCCGACGATTGCCGCAAGGAAGTTTGCCGCGAGCGAGTTGTTCCCGAAATAAGGCTGGAAAGTCTCCGGCGGGAGGAAGAAGGCGATGATCCCGACGAGGAACGTTCCCCCGATCAGGATCGGGAAGATCTTCTTCGTCAGGTCCCAGGTCTCCAGCCCCCAGTCGGTCACCTCGTCCTTATCGAAGTAGTAGATGAGCAGGACGGCGATCGCGAGCGTGAGAATGTAGACGATGCCGAGCCGGAGCGCCCACTCGAGCTGCGACGCCCCGAAGACCAGCACCCCGACGAGGAGGGCGAAGAAGGCGGGCGTGACCCAGCGCGGTTTCTCCTCCTCGCACGCTCCGGCAACGCTCGGCGCCATCTCCCTCCTCTTGAGCGTCTCGACGTCCGTCGAACGGAAGATCAGCGCCATCGCAAGCCCGATGACGATGGCGAGCACGACCGCAGAAACCGCCCGTGCCGCACCGAGGTCGAACCCGAGCACTCTCGCGGTGTAGATGATGGCGAGGATGTTGATGGCGGGACCCGCGAAGAGGAATGTCGTTGCCGGGCCGATGCCGCTCCCTTTCTTGAGGATGCCCGCAAAGATGGGCAGGATGGTGCAGCTGCAGACCGCAAGGATCGTCCCCGAGACCGATGCGATTCCGTAGGAGATGTATTTGGGCGTGTCGGGGCTGAAGTACTTCAGTATGGCGTCTTTCTTCACGAAGGCTGCGATGGCGCCGGCGATGAAGAACGCCGGGACCAGGCAGGTGAGGACGTGCGCCGAGAGGTAGTCGAGCACGGAGGCAAGCCCTGACGAGAGGGCGCTGATGAGTATGTCAATCATGAGTGTACCTCGCTGGGGGTCCGGGATCCGCAAATTCAAATTATTTTGAAGTAGTGTGCGCGGGGTCGGGCATAAAGGTTATGGCATCCGGTGCCGGGTGCGGCAGGACAACCCTGCTGGAGCCCTCTGCTCGACTCATCGGGGGCCACTTGTGACCGGTACTGCTCCCGATTCCCGCGCGAGAGGGCATGTGCCCGGAGCCGAATGCGCGGGTGATAAAGCACACGACAGCCTTGAAAAGGTATATGCCGCCTCGTTTCATACCAGTGTGAAAAGGAAGAGGGTATCGTGGAGAAGAAGAGAGAGTGCCGGGAAGAGACGCTGCCCCTCCCGCCGGAGGTCGAGGAGTCGCTCTGCCGGTGCGGGGGCATCGCGGGGCTGACGGGGAGGCTGCCGGATGACGAACTCCTCGATAGAGAGAGCGCTCTTTACCGCGCACTCGCCGACCCCCTCCGCCTCAAGGTCCTCGCGATGCTTGCCGTGCAGCCGCTCTGCGTCTGCGTCATCAAGGCGGTGCTCGGCATCGCTGACTCGAAGCTCTCCTACCACCTCTCCGTCCTGAAGAAGGCGGGACTGATCGCCGGCGAGGCGCAGGGAAACTGGATCATCTACCGGCTGACCGCCGAAGGCGTTGCGTGGGCACGGCAGGTGGCGGGCGACGCCGGGAATCGTAAAAAGGGTGAGTCCCGGGGTCTATACCCCGAGACCCTCTAAGAACATCCGGTGCAGGCGCAAGTCCCCGCCGAGTTCAGGGTGAAAAGCGAACGCCATGTGCCTGGCGCTCCTGACCGCCACGACCCCCTCCGGGATGCGGGCGAGCACCTCCGTGCCGGGTCCGACCTCCGTCGCCACAGGGGCCCGGATGAAGACCGCCCGGAAGGGGTCCACGAGGCCCGCTACGTCCAGATATACCTCGCGAGAATCGACCTGCCGCCCGAAGGCGTTCCTCGCCACGTGCATCGGGATGAGGTTTAAGGTCCGCACCCGCGGATCGTCCACCCGGTCCGCCGCAAGGACCATCCCCGCGCAGGTGGCGAATACCCCACCCCCGAACCCGGCAAGCGGCTCGTACATTCCGTTCTTCCCGATCAGCCGGGAGATGGTGGTGGACTCCCCGCCCGGTATCGCGAGCGCGTCGAGGTCGGCGAGGCCCGCTGCCTTTCGGACCGGGGCGACCAGAGAGCCCGGCCGGTCCGCGAGAGCCTCGCGGAACGCCGCGATATGCTCGGCGACGTCGCCCTGGAGCGCGAGAACGCCGACCTTAACGCCCACGGGTCTGCAACACCTCTTCTTCCCGGAGAAGATGGACGTCGAGGCCCTTCATTGCCTCGCCGAGACCCTTGCTCACCTCGGCGATGACTTTTGCGTCGTCGTAGTGGTTCACCGCTTCCACGATCGCCCGGGCGGTCGTCTCGGGGTCTGCGGACTTGAAGATCCCCGACCCGACGAAGACCCCGTCGGCCCCGAGCTGCATCATCAGCGCCGCGTCGGCCGGCGTAGCGATGCCGCCGGCGGAGAAGTTCACTACGGGAAGGCGGCCGAGGTTTGCGCACTCGATGACGAGCTCTGTGGACGCCTCGATCTCGCGGGCCCGGTCGACGAGCTCCTGGCTGTCCATCCCTTTCAGCGCCCGGATCCCGCCCATGATCGCCCGCATGTGGCGGACCGCCTCCACGACGTTGCCGGTGCCGGCCTCGCCCTTCGTCCGGATCATCGCCGCACCCTCGTTGACCCGGCGCAGCGCCTCCCCGAGGTTCCGGGCGCCGCAGACGAACGGGACACTAAACCCGGCCTTATCGATATGGAACTGCTCGTCCGCCGGGGTCAGCACCTCGCTCTCGTCGACCATGTCCACGCCGAGCGCTTCCAGGATCTGCGCCTCGACGAAGTGGCCGATCCGGGCCTTCCCCATCACGGGGATGGAGACCGCATCGATGATCTCGACGATCTTCTGCGGGTCGGCCATGCGGGCCACGCCCCCGGCCGCTCTGATATCGGCAGGGACTCTCTCAAGCGCCATGACGGCGACGGCACCGGCCTCCTCGGCGAGCTGCGCCTGCTCTGCGTTGACCACGTCCATGATGACGCCGCCCTTCTGCATCGACGCAAAGCCGCGCTTGATCAGCTCGGTGCCAAATCTCAGTTCCTCGAGTTTCATTACTCTTATGTATAGCTCATGAACCCCAATAAAAATAGTGCGGCGATCTCCGCGAGGGCGAAGATGACCGTCGCCGCCCGGACCGCGCGGACGATCTCGTCGCCTGCCTCCGCAAGCGTCCGCTCCGGGTCCCCGATCGTGTAGATGCCGGGCTTCTCGAGCCGGACGCCGACCCCGCCGGCGATGACGGCCATCGGGATCCCGCCGTTGAACCCCGGGCGCTTCTTCCTATCCCGGCGGAGCGTTGCGTAGGCCGGGGCGAACCGGCCCTTCGCCGCAAAGTAGGCGAGCAGGATAAGCCCGGTGAGCCGGGCCGGGATGAAGTTTGCGACGTCGTCGGCGCGTGCCGGGAACCACCCGATCCGGAGCCGCTCGTCCCGGTAGCCGAGCATCGCGTCCAGGGTGTTGACCGCCCGGAAAACCGCGGCCCCGGCAAGGCCGAAGATCCCGAAGTAGAAGAGCGGGGAGACGATGCTGTCCACCAGGTTCTCGGTCGTCGACTCATACGCGGCCGAAAGGACGTGTTCGCGCTCGAGGCGCGCCGTGTCCCGGCTCACCATCATCCCGACCTCGAGGCGACCCGCATCGATGCCGCCGTCCTCGAGCGCCCGGACCACGGCGGCGGTATGCTCCTCGAGCGCCCGCCAGGCCAGGCAGGCCTTGAGGAGAAAGGGCGCGAGGAGGAGGTAGAGGTACCAGGGGGCCGCGAACTGGACAAGGATGAAGGGAACGGCAAAGAGCGAAGCGGTCAGAACGGTCCCCGCGACCCCGATCGCCCGCTGGATGCTGGGCGGGTAGCGCCCCGGGACCCCCCACCACCCGATGAACCGGCCGAGGACCGCCACCGGGTGGTACCGTGAGTGCGGGTCGCCGACCAGCCGATCCACCAGCAGCGACGCGGCGACTACGACCGCTGCCGCAGCCATGTGAGGATGACCCCGAGTAAAAGCGCCGCGAACGCAGCGGCGTTTAAGAGATCAACCCTTAGTGTGAACCACAGCCCGTAGAGCACCAGGGCGGCGGCAACGAGGGCGAGGATCGGGACGGAGGAGCCCCACCGGAACGGGACCGCCGGGGCGGCCGGGATCGCCGGGACCTCGGCCGGCCCGGGCTCCGGTGCCGCCCGCTCCCTGACGACGACCCGGAGCTCCGCCCTTTTAGTGCCATACCCGGCGATGACCTCGACGTTGAAGATCCCGGGGTAGGCGTTCTCCCGGATGGGGATGCGGAACTCCTCGTTCCCATTCACGTAGAGGTTCTCGTGGAAAAAGCCGGTGAAGGTCGAGGAGTTCGTTGAGGCGAGGGTGATGTGAAGCGGTGATGCGTGGTTGACGATATGGAGGACAAGATCGCTCCCCGGCATCGCCTCGACCTCGTCCGGAACCTCGATGGAGTTAATCCCCCGGCGATTGAGATGAATCTCCGTCATCGGCCAGCTCAGTCCCCACAGGCGGTCTGCGGGAGGAGGTTCGGGATGCCCTCGCTGATGGGGTAGTCGACGCTGCACGCCGCGCACCGGAGGGTGCCTTCCAGCACCTCCCCACCGCCCTCTTCGGTCACGGTCAGGAAAAGTTCGCCCTTGCAGACCGGGCAACAGAGAATCTCCATCAGGTTTCTTCTCATCGTTCGCCCCTCAGATCGATGATCTGGGACATCTCGGGACCCGTCGAGATCAGGGTGACGGGCTTGCCGATGTCTTTTTCGGCCTGCGCGATGAAGTCCTTCGCCTTCTGGCTCAGCCGGTCGTAGTCTGTCGCGCCGAAACAGGCCGGGTCGATCCGGTCGATGCCGGTGATCGCCGCCTGGGTACACCCGTTGATCATTGCCGAGTAGCGGGCCATCTTCCCGTCCCAGGTGCCGATGCGGCGCTGGCGATGGGTGACGGTGCCGAACTCCTCGATCCCGAGATCGTGCGACCGCTCCGCCGACATCTCGGTGGAGAAGGGACCTTCGCCGACCCTGGTCGGGTAGGCCTTGAAGACGACGATGACGTCGTCGATCCGGGTTGGGCCGACGCCGCTGTCGGCGGCGATCTGCGAAGCGGAGGTGTCTTTGCTCGTCACGAACGGGTAGGTCCCGAAGTAGAGCGAGATCCCGAAGCCCTGGGTCCCCTCGAGGAGGACCACCTCATCCCGGTCCAGGGCGCTGTTGACGTCTGCGGCCACGTCGGTGATAAAATCCACGAGCTCCGGGACGTCTTTCGCCTGCCGGGACGTCCGGAGGACGCGATCCGCGTTGGCCGGGCCGCATCCGGTGCCGGTGCTCCCGATCTTATCCCTGAGGTGACCGCTCGCCCTGTCCCGGGCGATATGCTCCTCTTCGATGACGCCGCACCGCCCGTCGACAAAGATCCTGCCCCGGACACCGAGCAGGTCGACTTCCCGCAGGAATACCCGGGGATCGACGAGCACGCCGCTTCCGACCATGAGGGCCGCTTCCTGGTAGACGAACCCCGAAGGGACCATCCTGACACCGTACTCCTTCTCTCCGACACAGACGGTATGCCCTGCGTTCGGGCCGACGCCGCCCCGGGAGATGATGGATGGTCTGTCCTGATGAGCGATGTGGGCAACTATCTTTCCTTTTCCCTCGTCACCAAAGAACCCGCCGACGATAATAGTACAACTCATTGTTCTATCAAGTAGGATAGAGCGATACTGGGTGATAAACGTTACAATGTGACACCGGGAGAGCGGTCACCCCGCTTGAACACAACCGGGTTCCGACAATTGTTGCACCGCCCGCTTCACGCCGTTTCGCGCCCCGGGAGGGAGTGCCGGACCGGAGTCTCCCGGAGCGCGGGCAACGGAAGGATCACCACTGATCGGGCATGTCTCCCGGCAGGCGCGGGGTTCCGGGCAGGTGTCTCCGGCGTTGCGCCATGATGTTTGCCCATATCCCGCATTTCGGGCGGCATCGGTCATTGTATATCAATCATGACGCCCGCTGATCGTCTCCGGCACGGTTGCCGTCGGGATCCGGACCCCTTCATTTCCAGTGGAAATTTAATTTCATGGATATTCCAGACCGTTACATCGAGTTTTTCCTTGGAAGCGGCATGATGATCTGTAATCAGATCGGTCACCGGGGCGCGGATGCGAACCCGAAGATCTGCCCGGGGTTTTAGGGACCGGATGCATATTCCCGATACGGGTACGACGGGATCCCGACCGGCCAGAATCCCTGAATAAATCCACATCTCCAGTGGAAATAAAGGGGTTGTTCGCCCGCCGTTTTTCTGTCGGACACCAAACTATCAGTTGCCCGGTCAGAGATTTGCCATAAAAGAGTTTCGATTTTCGTTTGAAGATATTTATGGGGATATTTTTATTTTATCGATTCAAGAAAGGTCCCCATCCGGGAGAGCGCCTCCTTGAGATCGTCCCGCGAGACTGCGTAGGCGCACCGCACGTGCCCGGCACCGGAGGGACCGAGGACGCTTCCCGGGACGACCGCCACATGCTGCTCGCGGAGAAGCGCCTCCGCAAATTCGGTATCGTTCATGCCGGTGCTCTCCACCGAGGGGAAGGCGTAGAACGCACCCTTCGGGACGTGACAGGAGAGACCGAGCTTGTTCAACCCGTCGACGAAGAGGTTCCGCCGGAGCCGATACTCCCGGACCATGGCATCCTTTTCGGCTTCTCCGATCCGGAGCGCCTCGTAGGCCGCGATCTGCCCCATGACAGGGGCGCAGAGCGCGACGTACTGGTGGATCTTCAAGGCCGCCGCGGCGATCTCCGGCGGGGCGCAGAGGTAGCCGATCCGCCACCCGGTCATGGCGAAGGCCTTCGAGAACCCATTTAAGGTGATCGTACGGTCGCGGAGTTCCGGGATCTTCGCCGGCGAGAAGTGGCCGCCGTCGTAGGTGAGCTCGGCGTAGACCTCGTCGCTGATGAGGAGAAGGTCGTGGTCGACCAGGAGATCGACGATTCCGCGCCAGTCCGCCTCCTGCATCACCCCCCCGGTTGGGTTGTTCGGGAAGTTTGCGACGAGCACCTTCGTCCGCGGAGTGATCCGTTCCGCGAGCGCGTCGGCCGTCAGCCGGAACTCGTCCTCCGCCCGGCAGGGGACGGACACCGGGACCCCGCCGGCGAGGGCGACGCAGGGGGTGTAGGAGACGTAGCAGGGCTCCGCCACCAGCACCTCGTCGCCCGGGTCGACGACGGCCCGGATGGCGATGTCGGCCGCTTCCGAGACGCCGCAGGTCACGATGATCTCTTCTTCGGCGTCGTAGCGGGTATTAAACCGGGTATCGAGGTAGCGGCTGACGGCGTCCCGGAGCTGGGGCGTCCCCTTGTTCGAGGTGTAGGCGGTCGACCCCTGTTCGATGGAATAGATGGATGCCTCGCAGACGCACCAGGGGGTCACGAAGTCCGGTTCGCCGACACCCAGAGATATGACGTCCTCCACCGTCTGTGCGATATCAAAGAACCGCCTGATGCCCGAAGGGGGTATGGCACGGGCCCGTTCCGAGACGAAATCCCTCACACACCTCACCTCAGAACGAGTAGGGGAGACGGTCAACCTCTTCGCGCTCGGCGAAGGTGGTGCCGTTCTCCTTATAAGTCTTCATGATGATATGCGTCGCCGTCTCCCGGATCCGGTCCATCGGAGCGATCTGCTCGGATACGAACCGCGCGATCTCGTGCATGCTCGGCCCGGCGACCAGGAGCTGGAGGTCGTAGATCCCGGTCATGAGCCGGAGCGACCGGACCTGCGGGAACCGGGTGAGCCGTTCTGCGATCCGGTCGTAGCCGAAGTCCCGCTCCGGCGAAACCTTCAGCTCTATCACCGCGGCGACATTGCCGTCGCCGGCCCGCTCCCAGTCGACGACCGCCCCGTAGCGGCGGATGGCGCCGGCAGCTTCCAGACGGTCGATCCGGTCTTTTACATCCTCTTCACTCACCTCGGCCAGCACCGCGAGCTCGCTTAGCGGGGTGCGGCAGTTCTCCTCCAGGAGCTGGAGGAGGATACGATTCTTCTCGTCCATAGTTTCACCTGAACATTGCTCTTAAACGGTTGATGTCGAGCTCTTTAAGCCTCGGGTCGTCGAGCCTCGGGTCGCGCGCGACGACCTCTTCGATCTTGCTCGTCGTTGCATCGAACCACATCTCCTTCGTCCGGCCGTAGCGGCCCCGCGAGACGACCCGGGTGTTGATGACGCCGAGCATGTTGAGCTCGGAGATGAGGTCCGTGATCCGCCGGTGCGTCAGGACGTCGAGGTCGATGATCCGGGCGATCTCACGATAGACCACCGTGACCTCGCCGCTCGTGAAGATCCTCTTACCCATCTGCTCGAGGATCAGCATCGCGCAGAGGACCGCCTTGCTCTGGGTCGGAAGGGTGGAGATGCACTCCACCATGCTGTCGGTCTCGATCTTCTCCTGGGCCATCCGGACGTGCTTCTCGCTCACGCCCGTGGCGTTCTCGCGGTCCGCGAGCTCGCCCGAGACCCGGAGGAGGTCGAGCGCCCGCCGGGCGTCGCCGTGCTCCTGCGCCGCGAGCGCCGCACAGAGCGGGATGACCGTCTCGCCGAGCGCTCCCTCGACGAACGCCAGATCGGCCCTCTGCTTGAGGATGTCGCAGAGCTGTGGGGCGTTGTAGGGGGGGAAGACGATCTCCTCCTCAGATAGCGAGGAGAGGACACGGGGATCCAGGAAATCAGTGAACCGAAGGTCGTTCGAGATCCCGATGATGCTTACTTTCGCGAACTTGAGGTCGGAGTTGATCCGGGTGAGGTTGTAGAGGGTGTCGTCGCCGCTCTTCTTGACGAGTTTGTCGATCTCGTCGAGGATGATGACCATGACCCCGCCGCTGCTCTCGAGCTGGTTCTTCAGTTCCGCGTAGACCTGGTCGGTCGGCCACCCGGTCATGGGGATGTGGTTCCTCGTGCTGTCGCTCGGGTGCTCGTCGGCGTCGTCGAGACCGTTCGCTATCTGGGCGAGGACCCGGTACTGGGTATCGATCACTTCACAGTTGAGATGTACGATCCTGCACTTCGTCCCGGCGAGTGCGCTGGCGTTCTCGAGCTCTGTTCCCACATACCGGGCCGACGCCGTCTTTCCGGTCCCGGTCTTGCCGTAGATGAGGATGTTTGAAGGAGTCTCGTTCGTGAGGGCCGGCGCAAGAATGGAGGCGAGTTCATCGATCTGCGGTTTCCGGTGAGGAAGGATCTGGGGACGGTAGCTGTGTCGGAGCACTTCCCTGTTCTTAAATATACGCCTGTTGGTCAGGTATTTTTTGAATAATCCCATTGGGTTTGTTTTATCGTCCGACATGGTGTCACCGGAGGGGGTTGCCAGGACAGGGAACTTTCCTGTCGAGGACTCTTAAGTTGATCGTTTTCAGGACAGATAACCCCTTCGTTTCCAGTGGAACGAAGGACCGTTGAATATCAGGGGGATACCGATGAACCGCTCGGGATGGTGACGGTACCGGGGGATATACCGGGAGGAGGTCCTTGATCGCCCCCACCCCTTTGTTTCGTGTGGAAGGTGATGATGATACGGCCTGTATCATTCAATCAAAATGTGATGACGATAGTCATGTGTATCTCTTCAACTCAAGCTATATAGTTTTATGGAAAATGGACAGGACAGGAAGAAGAGACTGTAAAGTAGGTAAATAGAGACGTACAACGAGGAAAACGAAGTACGGAGAGAGAAACAAAGGGTCTGGAGGGGGGAGGGAGGAGTACAGAGCAGGAAGGAGGAACAGGGTGGAGAGAAAGAGACCTGGAGTGGGAAAAAGAACGTAAAACGAGGGAAAAAGAGTTCTGAGCGAGTCAAGGAGAGTTCTGAGCGGGAAGAAGGAGTCCGGGGCAGGAAAGAAGAGCGCAGAATGAAAAGAGGACGGTACAGTTCCACCCCCGATCACCCTGTTGCCGGATCGATCAACTGCCGGTCAGGACTCCGGCTACTCTCCCCGGGTGAATCGGATCGTTACTCCTCCGGGACCAGGCTCCCGTCAGGATGAACCGGGTTATCGCCCCGGATGGGTTACATCTCCTCTCCCGAACGGGATCGGCGGATCGGGTCGAAAAGTTCTTCTGCCGGCCCGGATCCTGTCAACCACCTCCAGTGAACCGGATTTGGTTATCGGGGATCCGGGGATCTCCTTCCTCCTCCTGCACCGTCGCTCCCTCCGGCCCGGGGCGAACCGTCATAGTTCCAGTCGAAACAAAGGGGTCGGGGATTGCATCCCGCTTCGCGGGGGGATACAAAGAAGTAAAATACGCGGTACAGGGGTACTGGAAGATTCCATATGGAAAGTAATCACCTAAAACCCCTCACCGTGAACGGTGCCGTCATCACCGTCTCCTCGACCCGGAAGCCCGAGACCGACACCAGCGGAAAGGCGCTCATGGACCTTCTTTCCGCCGCCGGCATCGAGGTGACCCACTACGCCGTGATCCCCGACGACCAGGAGCGGATTCGCTCCGAGGTCCGGGCGGCGCTCTTGCGTGCCAACTGCGTCGTCGTCACCGGGGGCACCGGTCTCACCCCGGACGACGTGACCATCGAGGCGGTCGCGCCGCTGCTCGAAAAGACCATCGACGGGTTCGGGGAGCTCTTCCGCCTGAAGAGCTACGAAGAGATCGGGACCGCCGCGATCCTCTCGCGGGCGATCGCGGGTGTCGTCGACGGCCGGGCGGTCTTCTGCATCCCGGGGTCCACGAAGGCGGTCACGCTCGCCGCCCGGGAGATCATCATCCCCGAGGTCCGGCACATCCTCACCCACGCCTCGGCGGGTCAGCGGTAGACGTCGAGAAGCGCCACCCGCTCGAGGACCAGGTCGCGGAACCGCTCCTCCCCGACCACCGTGACCTCTTCGGGGGTGATCCCGAAGAGCTCTGCGAGGCGCGCCCTTTTCGCGGGGTCGATCTCCTCCTCCCGCTCATCGTCGACGAACCGGACAAGACCGGCAAGGCGGTCCCGGACGCCGGGCGCAGGGGGGCAGACGGCGATATAGGAGCGGTTCTCTCCCGGGTGAATCCCGAAGGAAGAGGCCGTCTGGCACTGCCTGGTTCCCGCGGCATAAAGGAGCGCCTCCATCTCAAGCGAGTTTGCGATCGGCTCGCCGCCGGCCCACGACCGCCAGGCGTGCCGGAGCGCCGCCTCCACGTGGTCGCGCCCGGCGAGGCGGTCGGCGTCGAAGAGGATGATGTGGGTCCCGAACTCGTCGGCTGCCTTGCGGACCTCGCCCAGGAAAGCGACGTTTTCATCGACCGTAAAGACCGCCCGGTGGATGTCGCATGCTATCTCTGTCATTTCGTTCCCCCGAACCGGGAGAGGGTCGACTGCGCTTCGCCGACATCCTCGATCTCGTCACGCGCGCCTTCAAGTTGCTCGAATATCTGGGCGGCGATTCCCTGCCCGAGAACCTTCCCGACCTTCTCCGGGCCCGCCGCCCGGAGCACCTCGATCGAGGCGATACCGTTGTTGAAGAGCCGGCGGGCCCGGACCCGGCCGATCCCGCGGAGCCTGATGAGGGGCAGGAGCTCCTTCTTGATGCCGTGCTTGGTCCGGAGCTCCATCTCCTCGATCGGGCGCGCAAGGTGCGGGGCGAAGAGTCCCGCGAGGTGCCGGCTCGCGTGGACCAGCCAGGCCACGCTCTCCACCATCCCGTAGACGTCGCCCGGGCCGACGCTGTAGCGTTCGCAGATCACGTCTTCACCCACTTCGTCGGCCCAGTCGGCGAGGAGGAGCGCGGTCTTGAGGCTCCGGTCGAACCCCTCGCCCGCGTCCCAGGGGATCTCCGTCCAGAGTTCGTCCCGGTGGTCGGCGAGGAACCGGTCGAGGGCGTACATGTCGTTTCGCCTGACGTAGAGCGTCGGCATATCCGGTGTCGAGCAGAGGAGGTGCAAAAGACCGATATCGGTGTACTCCCTCCGGCCCGTCATCGCCGTCACGATCACCTCGGCACTCCGGGGGTCGATGTAGAGCCGGGAGACGAGCGACCCGTACTCGGTGGCCTCGAGCCACTCCCCCACCTCGGTGATCATCTCGCTCTCGCGCAGGAACTCGATCACCCGGTGGACTGCCCGCGAGAGCGCGAGCGGGCTCTCGCCCTGGTGGGCGTAGAACGTCCCGTCCATGAACCCCAGAACTTCGCCCGTCTCGCGGGCGAAGTTGGTGGCGATGAGCGAGAGAATGTGGGTGCAGAGGATCGCCTCGTCCGCGCACCGGCTCCGGACGTCCTCGGTGGGCGCCTCGATGTAGCAGTCGAAGAGCTCGTCGACCATCTCCTCGGACTTCGCGATCAGGACGGCCTCACCGTAGGGGTCGAGGCGCGGCCGCCCGGCCCGCCCGGCCATCTGCCGGTACTCCCGGACCGGAATCGGGACCATCCCTTCCCCGGCGTTGAACCGGAGGTAGTCGCGGACGATCACCCGCCGGGCGGGGAGGTTTAAGCCCGCCGCGAGCGTCGGGGTCGAGGCGATCGCCTTGATATGCCCCTCCCGGAATCCCGCTTCAACGATCCGGCGCTCCTCCCGGGCGAGCCCCGCGTGGTGGAACGCCGCTCCCTGCGCGACGCAGGCGGCAAGGGTCTTTCCCATATCGGTCCCTGCGTTCGAGCGCAGCTTATCGGCGTAGCCGGCAAGGACCGGGTTTGCGAGTTTCAGCCCTGATGCGGCCCGCTTGGCAAACGCCTCGGCGTTTTTGCGGGAACTGACGAAGACCAGGCACTGCCCCCCCTCCGCGACCGTGTCGAGGACGAGGTCCAGGTCCTCGTACTTGCTCTGGCGCCCGATCTGGCGGGTGCCGTCGGTAAACCGGATGCAGTCCTCAAAGAACACCCCTTCCCGGAGGTCGACCGGCCGCCAGTCGCTCTCGACGAGTTCGGCGTCCAGCCACCCGGCGAGATCGGCAGGGTTGCCGATGGTCGCCGAGAGGGCGATGATCTGCATCGTGGGGTTCTTGTGCCGGAGTTTTGCGATCACCATCTCGAGCGTCGCCCCCCTTGAGGGGTCGTCGATCAGGTGAGCCTCGTCGACGACGAGCAGGGTGATCTCCGAAAGCCACGGCGTCCGGTTCCGCAGGAGCGAGTCCACCTTCTCGCTCGTCGCGACGATGATATCGTTTCTCCCCAGGTAGTCGTCCCGCCGGTCGAAGTCGCCGGTGGCGATCCCGACCCGGAGCCCCTTCCCCGAGAACTCCTCGAACTTCTCGCTCGCGAGCGCCCGCAAAGGAACGATGTAGAGGCACTTGCCGCCCCTCCCCACCTGGTGGTGCATCGCCATCTCGGCGACCAGGGTCTTGCCGCTCGCGGTCGGGATGGCGATCAGGAGATTTTTCCCCGAAAAAAGGCCTGCTTCGACGCAGGCGGCCTGCGGCGGGTAGAGTTCCGTGATCCCGCGGTCAATGTAGCCGGCCGCGAGATCCTGCGGGACGGGGAGGTCGGCTATCTCCATGCATACCCCTTCATTTCCACTGCAAACCGCATATGCCACGTATTGTCATGGCCATGGGCAGGGTCGGTCCTTCCTGCCCGTATCACGAGTAGTACTCCAGCATCGCCTGTTTGGCTTCCTTCTTCTTCCTATCGAGGAACCCGTAGACGTGCTCGTGGGGCACGCCCTGGATCAGCATCTCCACCGCTTTTCTCGCGGTCTCGGCCTGGTCCGGGAGGCCGATGATCGCGACGGTCTTGCCCTGGACCGAGATCTCCGTGCTGGTCATATCCTCGATCTGGGCGCGGGACGTCCCCGCCTTGCCGATGATCCGGCCCCGGAGCCGTTCGAGCTGCCGGGTCGACCCCGAGAGGTCGGCGAGGTCGAGGATGTCGAGCATCATATCCTCGTCCTCGAGGAGTCGGAACGCACGCTCCGGCGAGAACCCGCGGTTGATCGCGGAGACGACGTTCGTCGCCGTCATGACGGCGACGGGGTCCCCCCCCTCGATCGTCACTATCCCCTCCTCACTATCGATCCGGAGGGTGATCCCTGTCTTCTCCTCGATCTCGCGTTTCGTGGACCCGCTTTTGCCGATGAGTACACCGATTCTCGCCGTTGAAACTTTCATCTCCTGTGTGGTCATGGTTGCATCCCTTCTCCCGGTGTTCAGGGCTCCCGGCGTTCGGTGCCGACGAGCGTTTTAATGATCTCTTGTTCGTCGGGCACATCACAGTAGCGGGAGAAATATCTGTTGAGGTTCTTTATGTCCCGGATCAGAAACGCGGGCGCCCGCGGGTGATCCAGGGTGACCGCCTGCCCCATATCGATCAGGTATGGTTTCTCGTGGTAGAGGATATTGTATTCGGAGAGGTCGGCGTGAACCAGGCGCGCATCCCGGTAGAGCCGTTCCACGTAACCGAGGACCTGCCGGTATACCTTCCCGTAATCCTCGACCTCGGCGTTTCTGAGCTGCGGATACGGCACCTCATCTTCGCCGAGGAACGTCATCAGGAGGATGTTCCGGTCGAACGCGAGAGGCTCGGGGACCGGGATCTCCGCATCGTGCGCCCGGGCAAGGTTGCTGAACTCCTTTTTGGTCCAGGCGAAGATGAGGCCCTTGCGCGTCCCCCGGACGCTCGAGAACCTGCGGTCTCCCGCCATGTACTCGGTCATCGCCTTGAAGTTCGCGGTCTGGATGCGGTAGATCTTGATGGCGATCCCCTGCCCGTCGCGCTCGCCGTAGAAGACGTTCGCCTCTTTCCCGGTGCTGATCGGCCCCCCGATGACCGTGATCAGTTTTTTGTGGACGAGCTTGTAGAGGGCCATGAGGGTGACCTCGTCGAAGACGTCGTCCCGTACCTTCACCGTATCGGCGTCTTTTATCCTGACGCCCATCGCCTCTATCTCGCGGTCGAACCGCTCGTGCTCTTCATCACGGCTCACGGCCGGGTCACCTGCTGCAGACGTAATCGTGTACGGGGGCGAGGATATCGATGAGGTGGTTGGCGGCCGCCGATTTCAGGTCCAGCGGATGAATCTCGCCGGCGGCGTAGGCCCGCTCGAGGTCTTCGTAGGCGCTAAACTCCCGGTCCCCGCCGAACTTCGCGGGCCGGCGGATGACGACCGCCCCGGCCCGGGGGAAGACGTGGTAGCGCAGGATCTGGAGCACCGGGTTGTTTTCGACCTCGGGCGGGCAGAACGCCTTCTTCATCTTCCGCCGGATATCCTCCTCGGAGTCGGCGACCGATATGACGTTTCCGGCCGACGACGACATCTTCTTCCCGTCGAGGCCGTCGATGATCGGCGTATGGATGCAGACCGGCGCCGGATACCCGATCGAGGGGAGGTGTTCCCGTGCGAGCATGTGAATCTTTCGCTGATCGATTCCCCCGACGGCGGCGTCCACCTTGAGGGTCGCGATATCGACCATCTGCATGATCGGGTAGATCATCTGGGAGACCGTGGGGTTCTCCATCTGCCGTCCGACCTCGTCCATGCTCCTCTTCGCCCGGTTGAGGGTGATCGCCTGGGAGAGCTCGAGGACGGAGAGCTCGTAATCCGGCGCGAGCTGCATGTCCGAGCCGAGGACGTAGTTTGCGCCGACGAGTCCGAGCCCCTCGAAGCAGCGGCGGTTGTACTCGGCGGTCTCCCGGATCTCCTCCATGGTTCCTTTGCGGTTTAAGAACGCATGGAGGTCGGCGATGAGCACGGTCACCTCGAACCCTGCCTGCTGCAGGTCCATCAGCTTGTTCACCGTCACCATGTGGCCGAGGTGGATCTCCCCGCTCGGCTCGTAGCCGGTGTAGACCCGCCTGACCGGACGGTCGATGAGCGCACGCAGTTCCTCGTCGGTGACGACCTCTACGGTATTTCGCGTCACCAGTTCGTACGGATCCATTGAAAAGAATGGGTTTGCCGGGGAGTTAATGGTTCTTCCTCCTCCGGCTCCCCTGCCCGGCCGTTCACCCGATGGCGACGAGGCCGAGCGCTTTGTTGGTCATCCGGATGGACTCCTGCGGATCCTTCACGGTTCCCATCAGGGCGCGGATGCAGTCGATGTTCTCGGGGATGACGTCGGCCTCCTGGTGGATGGCCTGGAAGCAGTAGAACTCCTTTCCAGAGAGCACCGAGACCGACTCTTCGAAGACCCCGTTCTCCCAGAGGTCCGTCCTCGGCCGGCCGAGGTCCTGGGTGTACTCCCGGAGCTGGGCGTTGCTCTTGATCCCGGTGGCCTTGCGGACGAGGCCGATGCGGCTGTGGTCTTCAAAGACCTTCAGCACCTCCTCCCGGGTGGTCTCCTTCTTCAAGTCCATCTGGATCGAGTGCATGTGCATAAACGTCGTCGGGACGATCATCGCGAGGGTGACGATGTCGATCTGCGGGAGGACGGTCTTGACGTCGGGGCCGTGGTGGCTCGGGATCGTGGCCGGGTTAAGGACGATGGCGTCGATCGGTCCCCTTTTCACGTCGTCGGGGTCCGCTCCGCGCCGGACCATCACCGCCCGGACCCTCGCGACGCCGAAGGCCTGGTCCAGGGCGTGGATGACCCGGACGAGCCCGGTGGAGTTGCACGAGACGACCCGGGCGAACTGCTTTCCTGCAGCCTCGTTGTAGTTTGCGTGGGCGTTGAAGGAGAACCCGGCGACCTCGTGCTCCTCGCCGCCCTGGAAGATTGCCTTTTTGCCGAGGCGCTCGTAGATCGGCCGGTTCTTCTCCCCGACGCCGCCGGGGGTGGCGTCCACGATGATGTCGGCGGCCTTCAGCATCGCGTCGACGTCGCCGGCGACCTCGATACCGGCCTTCTCGAACGCCGGCTTTTTGCTGAGATCTGCGATGTAGAGGGGGTACCCGCGCTCTTTTGCGATGTACGCCTCGGCTGAGACGCTCGTCTTTGAGACCCCTATCACTTCCATATCGGGCTGTGCGGCGACCGCATCGGCGACTCGCTTACCGATGGTGCCGTACCCGTTGATCGCGACTTTGATCATGCATGTTGGAATACAGAACAAAAATTAATAAAGGTTGCTGGTTTGGAAATAGCGGAGATTTCAGGCGTTCTTATCCCGAACGGGGATTTTGCTGTGCTCTTTATCCCCATCAGGCTGATTAAGTCGCGAGAAAGAGACCTCAAGCTATTTATTAATGGGTCTTTCACGCAGCCAGCCAGCCGGGGGCGAGAGGATCCTGCCGGAGGTCTTCGGGCGGCCCCCCCGCGGGGTCCTCTGGGGCCGGAGAGTGCGGCAGGATTTATAACCGGCCGGTGTCATGAGCATATATCCATGGAGAAACAGCCCATCCTCGCAACCGGCCGCCTGCTCCTGCGGCCGTTCGACCTTGCGGACGCCCGTGCGGTTCAGCGGCTCTGCGGGGACTACGCCGTTGCCGCAACGACTCTTCTCCCCCACCCGTACCCTGACGGCCTCGCCGAGGCATGGATCGCCTCCTTCCACGAGGGCGTCGAGCGCGGCGACGCCGCGGCCTTCGCCGTCACGCTCGCCGGAGAGGGGAGCCTCATCGGCGGCGTCCGCCTGCGGATCGACCCGGCTCACGCCCGCGGCGAGCTCGGGTTCTGGGTCGCGAAGCACTGCTGGGGCCGGGGGTACGCCACCGAGGCGGTCCGGGCAGTGATCGAGTACGGGTTCTCCGTGCTCGGGCTGCACCGGGTCCATGCCATGCATTTCTCCAGGAACCCGGCATCGGGCCGGGTGATGGAGAAGTGCGGGATGATCCGCGAAGGCCGCTTCAGGGAGCATATCCGGAAGTGGGGTGTCTATGAGGATGTCGATCTCTGGGGGGTCCTCCGGGAGCCGGCCGGCCGTCCCGGGACGTATGTCCTTTCACCGCTGTGAAGAGCGCCCCTATGACCGGACCGCCCATTCTCGTAACCGACCGCCTGCTCCTGCGGCCGTTCACCCTCGCGGATGCCCCGGAGGTGCAGCGGCTCGCCGGCGACTATGAGATCGCGTCGCGCACTCTCGAGATTCCCTACCCTTATCCCGATGGGGCGGCTGAGAACTGGATTGCCACCCAGCGCTCGGGGTTTGAGCAGGGGGTGCACGTCGTCTACGCCGTCGCCCGGGCCCGGGAGGGGGATCTCGTGGGCGCGGTCGGGCTCGTGGAGGTGAACCGCCGTCACGGGCGGGCGGAACTCGGCTACTGGGTCGCGAGACCATGCCGGGGCCGGGGGTATGCCACCGAGGCCGCCCGGGCGATGATCGAGTACGGGTTCTCTATCCTCGAGCTGCACCGGATTTACGCCATGCATCTCTCCAGGAATCCGGCCTCAGGCCGGGTGATGGAGAAGTGCGGGATGGTGCACGAGGCGCATCTCCGGGAACATGACCGGAAACGGGGCACCTTTGAGGATGTCGACGTATGGGGTGTTCTCCACGACGAGTGGCGGGAGCGGTGCACGGTCCCGGCGATCCGGGAGTTTCGGATGCATTGAACCGGCCGGTTCACCCCTCTTACCCCTGCCGTACGGGGAATATATCACTCCTCGATGCGACGGTGTAATGGGGAATGTGGACGGGGTTCGCCCCACCACTCTGTTACTGCCCCCGCCAAAGGCATCCGCCCGTACCGAATCAGACCTCCGCCGGACAGAGAGTCGGGCAGCTGCCTCTGCGGCGTCGGGAACTTTATCGCCCGACAAAGACGGCGTAATCCCGGTGCCCGTTCCCCCACCGGGCGCAAAACATTTATCGTCACGGTGCCCTTTCCGGTGCCGGTGCCTATGACCGGCAGAGTTATCCCTCCTGTTTGCGCTGAATCAAAAAATCCAGGATTTTCCGCCCTCCTCTCGCTCGTCTTCGTCGGGCTCGGCCAGGCGTACAACGGGCAGTTCCTGCGGGGCGTGCTGATCCTCGTCGGGACACTGATTGCGGGCCTCTACTTCGCTCCCGCCGGGGCGGCCATCTGGCTTTACGGTGCCTGCGACGCCTACGCCACCGCACGGAGGATGAACGACGGCACGGTGCCGTACCGCGATAGCAGCATTGCGGCCCTCCTTCTCTTCTTCGCGGTCTGGCTGGCCGGTCTTCTTCTCCTCCCGGTCACCCCTGCGGCGGTATCGACCGTCGCGGCAGGATTATCGTCATGGTGACCCCTCACCGCGGGGCCGCCTTCCGCTCCGCCCAGTATGCCTCCGCCTCTTCCTCCATCTTCTCGAGCCGGTCGTAGTAGTCCGGGAACTCGTTTAAGTGCGCAAGCGCTATCTTTGCCGTCAGGAAGAGGTCGTCGTCGGTGACGTTTGTTGCCGGGTCGTGGAGGCCGTGCTCGAGCTCCACGATCATGCCGCGCCGGAACTGTTCGACGTCGAACTCCTTCCAGGTGATGCCGAGCTGCTCGCCCATCGCCCTTGCTTCTTCGGGGGTCACGTCTCTTCGTGCCATGCAGGTTCCTCAGCGATGAATAGCTTCCCGGGGTTATGAGCCTGTCGGCATTGCGATGCAGATGAGCCGGAACCTCTTTCCTCCCTCGGAGAGCAGTACACGTACGAAAAACCATGATGGAACCGGTTGAACTCCACGAAACGGGCACCCCCGGTGCGGGAGGAGATGCTCCCGGGCGGGAGGAGAAGAACCCGGTGTTTGCAGCGGTGCTCTCCCTCCTCTTCCCGGGGCTCGGTCAGGTCTGCAACGGAGAGACGGGTAAGGGTATCCTGGTGCTTTTTTTGGTGCTCGCAGGGATTCTCGTGATGCTCATCCCCGGGGTGGCAGTCTGGCTCTTCGGGATCTACGACGCCTGGGCAACGGCACGGCGGATGAACGCGGGAACCGTCCCGTTCCGGAAGGTGCGCCTGTCGACGATCGTCCTCTTCATGGTCGTCTGGACGGTCGGGGTGCTCGCACTTCTCACGCTCGCGGCGCTCGCGGCTTTTGCGGCCTTCAACGTGGCGATGTAGACCTCCCGGCCGATCGCCGCTGATCGTTGAGCCCCATCCCCCACAACTCTTATCCCCACAACCCCCTCTACTTCCGCCCATGCAACGCCAGACCGTCGAGTCCACCAGCATCAAATCGGTCGGCTACGACCTGGAAGACGAGGTCCTGGAAGTCGAGTTCCACAGCGGCGGGGTCTACCACTACGTCGGCGTGCCGCCCGCGGTCTACGAGGGAATGCTCGCGGCACGGTCGAAGGGCCGCTACTTCGGGGAGTTCATCAGGCTGCGCTACCCCTACGAGAAGGTCCGTTGAGGGACCTCCGGCGGTACCCGCCGCAATCTCTATCACCACCGCCGACCACAACCCACCCGTATGTCTCAACAGTCAGCCGGACGCGCCGGCGTCAGGTCCGTCGGCTATGACCCCACAACGAAGGCGCTTCTCGTCATCTGCTCGACCGGGGACGCCTACCGCTACGCCGGCGTTCCAAAGGAGGTCTACAACAACCTCCTCGCGGCCGCATCGAGGGAGCGGTTCGTCCGCGAGTCTATAGAAGGCCGGTACCCGCGTGATAAATATCCCTGCATGGCAGTAGGGGAGGACATCTGACCCCGAACCGCCCTCACTGCTGCTTCCGGAACTCCCCGAACGCCTCAAGGCACCGCCGTCCGTCCGGGCTCTCGCTCAAGAACTCCAGGAAGAGCCTGAGGCGCTCCAGCGTCTCCGGGCTCACGTGGTGCTCGAACTGACAGGCGTCCGTCTCCGCGGTCTCTCCGGCGACCCCCAGGAGTTCCAGCAGGTCTGCAAACGTCCGGTGCCTTCTGCGGAGGTCACGGGCCATCTCCTCCCCTGCCTGGGTCAGCGTAGCGCCCGCGTAGGACTCATAGACGATGAGCCCCTCCTGCTCCAGTTTCCGGAGCATCTCCGTGACCGAAGGCGGTTTCACGTCGATCGCTTCCGCGATCCTGCCGGTCTGCGCCCGTCCCTCATGTTTCTCGAGCAGGCATATGATCTCGATGTATTCCTCTGTAGTCTTCTTCCGCATATCTCCTTCTCCCTAAAATCCGATCAGGACCATCCGCAGCGCGCCCCCGACGAGGAGCGCCGTCGTCACCATCACGCCTGCGGCGGCGAGCATCCCCCGCGCCCCGAGCTCCCGGAGGAGCACCACGAACGTCGCCACGCACGGGAAGTAGATCGAGAGCATCGTCACCGCGATCACGAGCTGCTCCGGGTTCATCCCGAGCGGCACCAGCATCCCCACCGCGAGATCCTTCCTGAGAAACCCTACGAGGAGCGCGACGGCCGCACCGGCGGGAAGCCCGAGCCAGGTCTCCATCACCGGGGCGAAGACGGCCGCGAGCAGGTCGAGGAATCCGACCGCGTAGAGGAGGTTGATGAGCAGGATACCGAGGAAGAGGTAGGGGATCGCCTCGCCGATGAACCCGCGCACCCGCATCCAGGTCTTCGTGACGGTGGCCCGGATGTCCGGCACCCGGTAGGGCGGGATCTCCAGGAATATCTCCGGGCATTCCCCCGGCACCACCCGGTTCAGGACCAGGCCCGCAGCGACGTAGACGAGCGCGAGGGTTGCAAAGACCATCACCACGTACTGCAGGCCGAACGGCCCGAGGACCCCGAAGACCATCGCGATCTGGGCCATGCACGGGACCGCAAGCGCCATGAGGGTGGCGGCGATGAACCGCTGCTTCTTCGTCTCCAGAACCCGGGTAGCGAGCGCACCCGGCACGTTGCACCCGAACCCGAGGAAGACCGGGATTATCCCGTAGCCGTGCATCCCGAGCCGGTGAAAGAAGGTATCGGTCAGCGTCGCGAGCCTGGGGAGGTAACCGGTATCCTCGAGGATCGAGAGAACGAGGTAGAACGCCACGATGTAGGGGAGGATCATGGCAAGGGGGACATACAACCCTGTCGTGAGGAGACCCATCGACTGGACGTAGTCGATCTCGCCGTCGAAGAGGCGCCCGATCAGGATCTCGTGCAGGACCCCCGGCCCGAGGAGGTCGCTGAGCCTCATGACGATCGGGGTATAGAGGTCGAAGAGCGGTTCGAAGACGAGCGATATGAGCCCTTCGCCGATCCACCTGACCGCCAGAAATGCGGCGGCGATGACCGCGAGCGCTATGAAGAGGCCGGTGATCGGCCTGATGCTTGCCTCGCTAAGCCGGTCCCGGAGGGTGTGATGCCGGTGGACGATCGTCTGTACTTCCCCGGTGATCCGACCAACCGCCACCCAGCGCTCCTCTTCGCTCATGGGCCGAATCGTCTCCGAGGGGTGTGCCTCGCCGAGCCGCTCCACGAGTTCCCGTATCCCCTGCCCGGCGAGACCCACGGTCGGGACGACCGGCACCCCGAGGAGCGCCTCGAGGCCGGCGACGTCGATCGCGATCCCCTGGTGCCCGGCCTCGTCCCAGAGGTTGAGCGCGACGGCCGCCGGAACCCCGCACTCCAGGGTCTCGAGGGTCAGGTAGAGGTTCCTCTCCAGGTTGGTCGCATCGACGACGTTGACGACAAGGTCCGCCTGTGCGAGGATCCCCGCGGCAACCTCTTCGGCAGGGTTCGTGGGGGTGAGGGAGTAGGTGCCGGGTGCGTCGATCACTTCGGCCGGTGCGCCCAGAAGACGCATCTTTCCGCGGGAGACGTCGACGGTGGTCCCGGGGTAGTTCGAGGTGATGACCCGGGTGCCGGTCAACCGCGAGAAGATCCCGCTCTTCCCGACGTTCGGGTTGCCCATCAGAACGATGGTCTTCATGCCGCCACGTCCACGATGACCCTTACGGCCATCCCGCGGCCGAGCGTCACTTCCCGGCCGTCTACTTCGATCACCACCGGACCGCCGAGAGGGTGCCTGGTGACGACGGTGAGGGTCTTGCCCTCCCTGATTCCGATGGTCCTGAGTTTCCGGACAAAGCCCGGAGTTCCTGCAAACCGGATGAGGGTTCCGTGCATGCCCGGTTCCAGTTCAAGTAGCGTCTTCTCCATGGCGATCATTTTTAGGTATACCTAAATCCGGGTGCGGGAAGTAGATATACCTTGCTTCCATGCTTGTGGCACCTGTCCCGGATCCGCCGCCCCGGCTGAAGGCGTAGGTTTATGCCGGTGGTTCACGTAATCCGAGAAGAGAAACACCTGCACCCGAAAGGAGCGACCCACATGACGACCGTGATTGCCGTTGACCTCGGCGGGACCAACCTCCGCGCTGCCCTGGTAGGCTCCGATGCGACCGTACTGGCCCACGGCATCGTCCCGACGCCGAATACGGGGCCTTCCGGGAAGGTGATCACCGCCGCGATCGTGGCCCGGATAGAGGCCCTCCTCGCGTCGCCGGAAGGTTGGGAGGCCGCGGCCATCGGCGTTGCATCGGCCGGCCCCCTGGACCTCGCCCGCGGCTGGGTCGTCGATTCCCCGAACATCGCGTTCCCGGTCGTGGAGATCGTCGGCCCGCTCAGGGAGCGGTTCGGGCTGCCGGTCACCCTGATCAACGACGCCCGGGCCGGCGTCCTCGGCGAACGGTGGGCGGGTGCCGCCCGCGGCTCCGATAACGTCGCCTACGTCACCCTCTCGACCGGCATCGGCGGCGGCGCGGTGGTGAACGGCCGCCTGCTCCTCGGGGTGAACGGGAACGCCGGGGAGATCGGGCACATCCCCGTCGATACGCGCTACAATCTCGTCTGCGGGTGCGGGTTTGCCGGCCACTGGGAGGCCTACGCCTCTGCAAAGAACATCCCCGGGTTCTTCGCGGCGTGGCGGGAGGCGGCCGATGTTTGCCGGGTAGCCTTCGACGCCGGCTCCACCAGGGCGATCTTCGAGGCGGCCCGGGAGGAGGAGCCGGTCGCCCTCGCCTTCATGGAGGCGCTCGGGGAAGTGAACGCCCGGGGGGTCTCGGCAGTCATCGTCGCCTACAACCCCGAGGTGATCGTGCTCGACGGGCCGCTCGCCCTCTACTATGGGGATCTCGTGATCCGGCACATGGAGCCCTACATCGACCGCTACCTCCCCCTCCCCCGGATCGTCGTCTCCGACCTTGCAGGACAGGCGCCGCTCCTCGGGGCGGCGGCGTACGCGCTCGAGGCGCGGTAAGAAGGGGACAGGGAGTATGATCGAGATCTACCAGAACCTGTATATCGGGACGCAGGAGGACTACGAGGTCGCAGTGGAGGCCCACGAGACCTGGTGCGTTGTGCACGCCTGCCGGAGCCCCTACCACTGCCTGGCGGTCACCTACTCCCCCCTCGGCACGGTGCCCCCGGACCACCCCGAGCACCTGGTCGCCCGGCGGGGGAACCGGCTGATGCTCAACCTGGTCGATTCGAGGGACCCCGCCGACGTCCCGAAGGAGGCCGTCGACGCCGCCCTGCGCTTCATCCACCGCTGCCTCGGGGAGGGCCGGCAGGTGCTGGTCCACTGCGGCTTCGGGGTCTCCCGTTCGGCGGCGATCGGGCTCCTTTATCTCGCGGCCTACACCGACGTCCTCCCGACGGAGAGTCTTGCCGATGCCGAGGAGGCCTACCGCGGGATATACCCCCCGTACAAACCCGGCCGGGGGATCCGGGGATTCCTCGAGGCGCACTGGGACGAGTACGCGAGGAGGCGGGTGGCCGCGTGACCGCGGAACCCCTCGGGGCCGCGAGGCTCGAGGTCCGGCGGTCGCGGTTTTACGCCCATCTCTACCGGGTCGAAGGATCGGAAGACATCGTGCAGGTTCTTGCCGGCCACCGGGAGGCCTACCGGAAGGCCGCCCACCACTGCGCCGCCCTCCCGGTGTGGCTTCGTCGAGGAGTTCAAGATAAGAACGATGGCGAGGTCGGCCGGCCGGGAAGGGTGCTCCTCGACCTGCTCCGCAGGCACGCCATCGAGAGCCACGCGCTGGTGGTGTCAAGAATCTTCGGCGGAGTCCTCCTCGGCCCCGGCAATGTAGGACGGGCGTTTCGCGACGCAGGGATTACCCGGCGACGGGAACCTGCCCCCGGGCGGCCGGGCCGGCACGGGGGAGGATCGCCGCGACGGGGGCGAAGGCGGCAGTCCGGGCGAGGACTGCCCGGAGCGCCGCCGCCGGTACCGTGTAGCGCTCCCCGGTGACGAGTTCGAAGACGACTGCCTTCCCGGAGCGCGACCGCTCCGCGCGACCGACCATATCCCCGAGAACCGGACCCCGGTTGTCGCGAAGCACCCCGACCCGGGCAGGGCGCCGGCCGTCGAGCGCCTGCCGGAGTTCACCGACCCTGACCCCGAACCGCCTGCCGGCGAGGGTGATCTCGACGATCCGGCAGGGTCTCCCTTCCTCGTCGGCCGCGGCGTACCTGCTACTCTGGAGGTAGCCTGCTCTCTGTAGCATACTCCCGGAGTCTCCCGCACCGCTCTTGAAGCCGCGCCGTGCGGGGGGTGAAAGTGAGAGGTGAACGGGGGTTTCAGTACCCCGGCATCTCCCACGCCTGCCACTTCGTCCGCCCGCGGGAAAGGAGGAGCGCTGCCGGCGCGATGAGGAGGAGGCTTAAGAAAGCGTAATACGGGTCGATGATCGACGCGAAGATGAGGAGGAGGAGCGCCGGGCTTATCGCGAGCAGGTAGCGGACGAAGACCCCGGCGGAATAAAGCATCACGTTCGGGTAAAGGCCGGTGAGGTAGACCGTCACCGCGAGGGTGTAGGCCGAGACCGAGAGGAACGTTGCAAGCGCCGGGAGGAACGTGCCTGCTCCACCGGCGGTCGCCGCTGCGAGCACGAGCACCGTGGCCGGGAGGAGGTTCGCAAGGCCGTAGCTCTTCAGTTTTGCGTCGATCACCTCCGAGACCTCCACCGGCAGGAAGGCGTAGGACGAGAAAGAGTCGAACTCGGTCAGCCAGTTGTAGATGGTGGCCGATATCACCCCGAGCAGGACCGCAAAGACCACCAGCGGATCGATCCCCGGTATGAACTGGATCAGGACCTGGAGGCAGACCCAGACGAGCCCGAGGGGGAGGAGGAACGAGAAGATCACCTTCCCGGCGCCCCCCTCGCTCCGCAGGAGGTCGAGGGCGTCTTTGGCGATGAAGTGGGCGCTCCCGAGGGTGCGGACCCTCTCTGCGAAGGGGTCAAGGCTGTTTGCGAACCGTTTCGTCCGATCCGGGTATTCGAAGGTGACGAAGATCACCGAGACGGCTGCCGGGACCAGGATGAGGAGGAGCGAGAGCGCGAGCGGTTCCGCGGCCGGATCGAGGAAGAAGGCGTACGGGGGGAGGACGGCGGGGACGGCGGTCGCCCCGAGGCGGAGCGCCGCAAGCGCGAGCACCGCGAGAGCCGCGACGGTTCCGGCGAGGAGCGCAACAGAGTGTGCGTAGAGGGTCGAGAGGAAACAGGCGGCGGAGAGCCCGAGGAGGAAGGCGAGCGCGAGAGAGACGAACGCCAGCAGGCCGTAGCCGGGGTCGAGGGAGATGAAGGGAGTAGCCGCGGTAAACCCCGCCGCGAAGGGGAGGACGTAGAGCAGGATGTAGTAGACCGTATCCTTCACCAGGAACGCCGCAAATATCCGCCGCTCCGAGATCGGGAGGCTCCGGGAGGCGTAAGCGACGAGGCTTGCCTGCCCGAACCGGCGGTTCATGAACTCCCGGCCCATAAGCCCGAACGACCCCACCATCACGCCCATGAGCAGGAAGAGGATGTGCGCAAGGAGCGCGACCACGGCATACGGGAGCACGTCTGCAAAGAGCGGGAGGGTGAGCGACCCGAGGAAGGCAAAGATCGCGACCACCGCCGGGAAGAGCGCGAACCCGAGGCTCCCGAAGATCGTCGAGTGGATCCGCCACTCTTCCTTCACCATCGCGATGAAGAGGTCAGGCACCGGTATCACCTTTGACGAGGTCGAGGAAGAAGGACTCGAGGTGCCTGCCGGACCCGACGAGGTCTTCGATCTGACCGGCGTGAAGGAGCCTGCCGTTGTGGATGATCCCGATCCGATCGCAGATCTCCTCGGCGATCTCGAGGATGTGGGTGGAGAAGAAGACGGTCCCGCCGTCGCGGACGTAACTCCGGAGGAAGTCCTTGACCGTCCGCTGCATGATGGGGTCCAGGTTGATCAACGGCTCGTCGATGAGAGCGAGCCTTGGTTCGTGGAGGAAAGCCTGCGAAAACATCAGTTTCTGCCGGGTGCCCCTTGAGAGATCCTTACAGAGGACGTCCCGCTTGTCCCCAAACTCCAGCAGGTCGAACCAGTGGTCGCACCGCTCGTCTACGGAATCAAGGTTCCGGATGCGGGCCACGAAACGGAGGTACTCCTCCGCGGTGAGGAAACTCGGCGGCGTCTCCTGCTCGGGGATGATCCCGACGAGTCCCCGGACCCCGATGGGGTCTTTCGCCGCATCGAGCCCCATCACCCGGGCCGACCCGGAGGTCGGCCGGACCTGCCCGGTCAGCATCCGAATCATCGTCGTCTTACCCGAGCCGTTCGGCCCGAGCAGGCCGAAGAGTTCTCCTTCCGTGACAGAGAACGATACCCTGTTCACCGCGGTGACATTGCCGTAGTCCTTCGTGAGGTCGTTAGCCTCGATCATCTGCCGCACTTCAGTCACGCTCCTCCGAGTTTTGGTGAAGGAACATCGGCAACAGGTGCATATAATACCTCTCCATTCTCCCCGGCCGGCTTACGGCAGAATTCATCGAAACCGTCCCTCCAGTCCCGCCCCTCCCCTCAGACCACCTCACGCCGCGCAGGCCTTGCCGGGGCCGTCCCCCGGAGAAGCCGTGAGAGACGGTGTATCCGCGGTTGGCTGTTATCCGATCCCCGCCCTCCATCCGGCGCCTGCCGCACCGGGTCTGCGCCGGTCTACATCACCGTCAACCTCCACCTCTTCGCGATCAACATGGTGTCCAGCCCCGGGACGCTCTGGTTCTACTGGGTGACCATCTTCTGGGGGATTGGTCGCGTGTTCCGCGCACTCCAGGCATTCGGCAGGGATCGGTTCCTCGGCAGGGAATGGGAGGAGAAAATGATCCAGAAGTTATGGAGCGCGAAGAACGGTGGTGAGAGCCAGTTCCTGCCGGCCGCCCCTCGTGACAGAAGCACTTATCAAGTGAGACAGGCAATGCCGGTAGGATGAAGACGGAGATACCCTATGACCGGTTCGCCCACGTACCGGAGCGGATCTTCGGGCTGGTCGACCTCGCGTACAACCTCTGGTGGAGCTGGCACTCCTCGGCGAGAGTGCTCTTCAAGATGCTGAACCGGGCGGAGTGGAAGATGAGCCGTCACAACCCGGTCAGGATGCTCCTTGATACCCCGCCCCGGTTCTTCGAGCGGGCGGCAGCGAACCCGGAGTACCTCCGCCGTTACGATATCATCATGCACCGGTTCCGGGAGTACATGGTACCGGGGACGAGCTGGTTTGCGCAGCACTATCCCGGACGGGCGCCGCTGACGATTGCCTACTTCTCGAGCGAGTTCGGGCTGCACCACTCGCTCCCGTTCTACGCGGGAGGGCTCGGCATCCTCGCGGGCGACCATGTCAAGGCGTCGAGCGACCTCGGCGTGCCGACGGCCGCCGTCGGGTTCATGTACGCCGAAGGCTACCTTCACCAGCATATCGAGGCAAACGGGTGGCAGAAGAACGTCGCGGAGGTCCTGGACCGTGACGCCGCCCCGGTTCTCCGGGTGACGGACGACGACGGGAAACAGCTCGTGGTGCAGGTTCCGCTGATCGAGCCGCCCATCTACGTCGCGGTCTGGAAGGTGCAGGTGGGACGGGTCCCCCTCTATCTCCTCGATACCCATATCGACGAGAATCTCCCCGAGAATAGGAGCATCTCCCACCGCCTTTACTTAAAAGAACTCGAGTGCCGGCTCCGGCAGGAACTGGTGCTCGGTATCGGCGGGCGGAAGGTCCTCCACACCCTCGGCGTGGGCTACTCGGCGATGCACTTAAACGAAGGGCATTCGGCATTTGCGCTTCTCGAGCGGTACCGGGAGCGGCTCGTGGCCGGGATGCCGCCCGAAGATGCGCGGGAGCAGGTCCGCGGCACCTCGGTCTTCACCACCCACACCCCTGTGGCGGCCGCCCACGACGTCTTCCCCGAAGATCTGATGGCGAAGTACTTTCGCAACTACTGTCCGTCGCTCGGCCTTGACTGGGACGAGTTCATGGCGCTTGGTGCGGACCCGCGCAACCCGGGCGCCGGGTTCAACATGACTGCCTTTGCCCTCCGGATGAGCCGCTTCCACAACGGCGTCTCGCAGAAACATGGCCAGGTCGCCCGGGAGATGTGGCAGCCTCTCTGGCCCGATCTCACCGTGGAAGAGGTGCCGATCGACGCCGTCACGAACGGCGTCCACGTGCCGACGTGGCTGAATCACCGGATCGAGGCGCTCATCGACCGGCACATGGACCCGGTCTACCCTAACTGGCGGGAGGACTACGACAACCCGACCATCTGGGAGGTGGTCGACGAGATCACGGACGAGGCACTCTGGTACGAGCATCAGTGGCTGAAAATGAAGCTCTTTGCCCGAATCCGGGACCGGAAGCGCCTCAAATGGGCAACACTCCGGGATGAACCCGAAAACCTGGCCGCCGAAGGGCTCATGCTCGACACCTCGGCGCTGACGATCGGGTTTGCCCGCCGGTTCGCCGAGTACAAGCGGGCGGACCTCATCTTCGAGGACCTGGACCGACTTGATAGGATCGTGAACAACCGCTGGAGGCCGGTGCAGTTCATCTTCGCCGGGAAGGCCCACCCGGCCGACGAGCAGGGCAAGCGCATCCTTCAGAAGATCTACCAGTATTCCCAGGATCCCCGGTTCGGAGGTCGGATCGCGTTTGTCGAGGACTACAGCGAGCAGCTTGCACACTACATGGTCCACGGCGTCGACGTCTGGATGAACACTCCCGTCCCGTTCATGGAGGCGAGCGGCACGAGTGGCATGAAGGCGGGGATGAACGGGGTGCTGAACCTCTCGGTCCTCGACGGCTGGTGGGTCGAGGGCTACAACGGGAGGAACGGCTGGGGTTTCGAGGGCCACGTCCCCTCCACGGAGGGTAACCAGTCGGATGCGGAAATGCTCTACGATTTCATCGAGAACGAGATCGCGCCGCTCTACTACTCGCGGACGATGGACGACGTTCCGCACAAGTGGGTCCGGATGATGAAGGAGTCGATAAAGAGCATCGCCCCGCAGTACTGCTCTCTCCGGATGCTCAAGGAGTACGTCACAAGATACTACCCCTCGGTCTGCATGTATGCGGCCGAGCCGGGGAGGCAGCTGGCCGGCGCCGAGGGGGTCTGCCCCCCGGGCCCAGCGCCCGGGACGAAGTAATCCGGAAACAGGAGCAGGTGGCCGTCGCCGGGAGGGTTTGCCTCCCCCGCGAACCGGTTCCGGTCCGGCGTGCGAACATACCTCTTCCGGCGGCCGTTCACGAGCCGTTCCGGTGCGGCCCTATGCATTTATCCCGTATTAACTCGTTTTGGAATAAACGTCCCTCTGAGCGAAACAGTTAACGTTTTTTAGCGTTGGATAGCAAACATCTCTACCTGAGGCCACTGTTCGAGGTTCTGGTATGGAGAGGAAGGACTTTCTCCCGGTTCTCGCGGGCGGGCTCGTGATCCTGGTAGTCGCCCTCGTAGTGAAACCCGCCCTTCTCGGGGAGCCGATCGGCCTTGTCTCTTCCGGCTCGGTGCCGGTCCACAACCCGCCCGTATACGTCCCGCCCGCACCGGTACCGACGGCGACTCCTTTCCCGGATGACGGCGCGGCCTACACCCGGAATTTCCGCTGGACTGCGATCGACGGCGGCGTCCAGACGACGCAGGTCCGGGTCCCGGAGGCACTCTTCCTTGCGCACCGGGCGGCCCCCCAGATCGCCGACCCCCTCGCCTGGGGAAGGTATGCCATTGCGGACGCCGACCGGCCGTTCCTCGAGGACCTCGCCCGCCGGATCGCCCCTCCCGCCGGAAATCCGGAGGAGGATTACTTCCGGCTGATGAACCTCGTCTTCTTCGTCCAGCAGATCCCGTATGAACCTGACAACAGCACGGGCTCCTACATCGAAGGGGCCATCCCCCGCTACGCCGTGCGCCAGGGCGTGGAAGCCGGGTACTCCAAATCCCCCGTCGAGATGCTCGTCGACGGGAGGGGGGACTGCGAGGATGCGGCTATCCTGATGGCGGGGCTCCTCGATGCTCTCGGTTACGACACGGTGCTGTTCAGGTACCCGGAGCACATGGCCCTCGGCATCCGGATGAATGAGTTCAACCCCTACTACGCGAGATACACGCCGAAGTACTTCGCGTACGAGGGAAAGCATTACTACTACATCGAGGGGACGAACTACACAACGATACCCACGGGAAACTCGACGTTTGTGGGAAAACCGTTCCCCATTGGAGATGCCGGAGGCACGGGTATCCCGGGCGTGACGTCGGGGACACCGGAGATCATCCCTCTCCGTTATATCCCCACGCCGAATGAATACCGCATCCGCCCGGCCCGGTTGCCGGCGGGGGGAGCGTGAGGCCCATGGACCTGAAGGTTCCGAAATTCGAAAAGCCCAAACTCCCGAAGATCACCGTTACGCGGAAACAGGCGCTTACTGCCGCCGGGACGGCGGTTTTCGTGGTGCTGATCGCCCTGGTCGGGGGGATGCTCCTCCTCGACTACACCGGAGACCGGCAGGTTGCGACGTTCGGCAGCCATGTGGCGGCATCGGAGGCCGACCTCTCCCTGGTCTCCGGTAAGGTCTCCTCTCTTATGCGCTCTTCTTCGGATGACCTCTCGGTCGCCGAATGCGACGCCTACATGCGGGAGTTTGCGGCCGTCGCCGACTACGGCATGAGGGTCACGGCCTACCACCGGCAGATCGTCGGGGCCGACAGGGTCCCGGAAGCGTATGCGGGAGCGCAGTCTGCCTATATCAGGGCGCTCGACAACCTGAACCGCGCGTTCTCGCTCTGGTCGTCGGCTGCGGCCGCTTACGACGCCGAGGCCTATACCGCGGCGAAAGAGAATCTCGCGAGAGCGGATCAGGCATGGAAAGAGTATACTGCCGCGATTGAGGACTACGACCGGGAACTCCGGATCGCGGAAGAGGGAGGATGGGCTCCTCCCGCCTAGTGCATCGATTCCGAATAAACAATGCAATAAAAGAGAGGAGTGCCGATCTGGTTTCCAAGGCCACGCCCGGACACAGATTCCCCGTGACTATCGCCACGCACTGCCCCCGCCCTCGGGTGTGGGGTGCGACGGGCCATAGGGCCGGAGCATCGCACTCCCCGTCAGCCCCACCCCCAATGGCGATAAACGACCGGCGGCACGGCGGGAGTTCGAGCACCGAAGGTGCGCAGGCCACCACAGTCCACTGTCCGGGGCGAGCTCCGGGGACAGTTGGACCGGCACAGTGCTTCAATAAGGTCTGATACTTTGGAATCTATGTACTAGACGAGATACTTCTCCGGGACCTTGATGGTGATGGCGAACGACTTCAGCGACTCCGAGCGAATGACGAAGTAGAAGTCGCCGTACCCGTCCCGGATGACGAACGTCTCCGTCTTTTCTATCGAACTGTTTTCCACGGACCTATTTTCCGTAGTCTCATTTCCGGCATACAGTATGTCCCCTCGGGAATACCGGACCTCCTTCACGACCCGGTTCGGGTCCGCGGGGTCGCGAACCTCGATCGCGAGCCAGGGATATTCGTTCATCGGTGTTACGCTCACGTTCAGGTCCCAGTATGGGTAAGGGATGTGGTAGACCTCGGTGGCAAGAACACGGGGAGGGTAGTCGCAGGTCATCACCGCGTAATCCACCATCTTCCCGGAGACCTGGACGTCCTCGGGCGGTTTCATCATCGTTGTTGTGGGCGTCGGGGTCGCGATGTGGTAGGTCTGCGGGTCGACGAACCCCACGCTCAGCGGCATCTTATCCCCCCGGACGGGTCCGGCTGGTGTGGGGGCCGGCAGGCCCGCCCCTACCGCCTGCACATCCGTCGGCGCCGGTGTCGGGGTGGGGGAGACCGGTTGTGCATTCCCGGCATCCCCGGTGGCGGTGCAGCCTCCGGCGACGGCGGCCGCCACGAGAAGGATCAGGAGCAGGATATGGCGCCCGTGCATGATATTCTCTTTTTTAGTGGACCCTATTAGTAGTTACCCATCCACCCCGTCCCTGTCCGGGAAGATCAGCCGGGTCCATTCCCGGGCGACGGAATGGCTCCTGCCCGACCGTCATCAGGAGAGAACGGGGGCGATGGTACACGGATTATATGGGCGAAAGGCACATCATGTGTATACAACAGGCCGGCAATCCGGGGGACATTCATGGAGAAGAACGAACTCGTCAGCATATCGCAGGGAACGCTCGCGATCATGAACCCCACGACACCCGAGAAGGTGCTCGCCGCCGGGCGGGCGGCGGGGCTCCGGGAGGAAACCCGCGTCGTGGAGGTGGGATGCGGAAACGGTACGATCCTCGCTCTCTGGGGGCAAGAGTACGGTATATCCGGCCTCGGCATTGAGGCCCGCGAGGATGCCTGCAGCCGGGCGGAGGAGACGTTCCGGGCGGCGGGACTCGCCGACCGGCTTCGTGTCCGGTGCATGGACGCCCGCGAGTACGTCCCCGACGAGCCGTTCGACTGCGCCGCCTCGATCGGGGCATCCCACATCCGGGGCGGGTTTGCGGCGACGCTCGACGCCCTCCTCGATCTGGTCCACGGCGAGGGGACCATCGTCATCGGCGACCGCTGCTGGCTGTCCGACCGCACCCCACCCGAGTTCGCCCGGGAGTGGCCCGACGTCCTGACCGAGTACGAGATCCTCGGCACCGTCCGGGAGGCCGGGCTCGACGTCGCCGCCGTCATCCGGTCGGGTGCGGACGACTGGGACCGCTATGAGTCGGGGATCTGGCAGTCGGTCCTCTCCTGGCTCTGCGACCACCCCGATCATTCCGAGCGCGACTTCATGATCGATTACCTCCACCGCATCCAGGACGAGTACTTCGGCTACGGCCGCGAGCACATGGGCTGGGCGATGTACGTCCTGGTGCCCGGGTTCTGGTAGGAGGGACCGGAAAAAAGGAAAGACTCCGGTTACGCCCCGGCGTAGATGCCTGAGCCGACGAACCAGGTCTCGTCCACGGGGAGGACGTAGCCGAGTTTGAGCTCTTCGGCATATCCTCTCGCCGGGTTCGGGTAGACGTAGCAGATGCTGCCGCCTCCTTCCGCCGCAATCCTGCTCATGCCGTCGATGCAGGCTACTCCGCTCGAGTCTTGCACCCCGCTGCGGTTGGTGCCGATGAACCCCTGCTGGAAGGGAAGGGCGAGGACGGTGCCGTTCGTATCGTAGGCGAAGATGTAGAGCTCGTCCCTGACGAACTCCCTGTCCGGGTTGTTGAACGCGAAAATAGCGTCGGTGCGTCCGTGCTCCCGGGCGTAATCGGCCGCCCCGGCGACAAAGGCTTTCATATCGTCGGCGGCATCCGCCGCAGGCGGTCTCTCGCCGGAAGGATTGTATCGCCTGCCCGCCGAAAGGTCCGGGCATGGAGGTCTCTGTCGGCACGAGCGGGTGGGCGTACGCGTGGAACCGGGGAAGGAGCCTCGCGTGGTTCGTCGAGCACTCCTGCCTCGATGCTATCGAGTTGAACGCGAGTTTTTATGGGTTCCCGTCGGAGAAATCCGTTCGCTCGTGGGCCGATGCGGGGTCGCGGCTGCGGTGGAGCGTCAAGGTGAACCGGTCGATCACTCACCGGCACCGGTTCAACGAGAAGGCGGTCCCTGTCTGGGAACGGTTCCGCGAGCGGTTCCTCCCCCTCGACGGGATCGTTGATTTTTACCTCTTCCAGGCCCCGCCGTCTTTTGCGGACGTCGATCGCGTCGTCGCATTTGTAGAGGCGATCGATCTTGGGCGGCGGTGTGCCGTGGAGGTCCGCAATCCAGCGGTGCTCGGTGACGACGAGGCATGCCGGAGGCTGCGGGAAACGGCCGTCCTGGTCTCGGTCGATTCTCCCGACTTCAGGGAGCGGATATTTCCCGGCGATACCGTCTACCTCAGGATGCATGGGCGGGAGGGCTGGTACCGGCACGACTACACCGAGAGCGAACTCGCAGCTGTCCGGGATCGAATCGTCGGTCTCAGCCCGGAAAGGGCGTATATTTTCTTCAACAACGATCAAGCCATGCTCGATGATGCGAGAGCGATGGTGCGCCTCTTCGGGCGGAAATCTCCTGTCTGACGGTGAGAAACAATTATCTTCTCTTTGTGGTGCCGATTTATCGTTTTTTTCGAGTCAAGAGCCGTGATGCTACAATCATACAGGAAAACACCGGACCGTTCGAAAGTTGTTCGGCA
The DNA here is from genome assembly GCA_018433835.1 of Methanoculleus sp. Lineage (GTDB taxonomy): Archaea > Halobacteriota > Methanomicrobia > Methanomicrobiales > Methanoculleaceae > Methanoculleus. Next base: position 59,625 of record JAHDQM010000012.1, on the reverse strand, counting down.
AAATGCGGCAAAAACGGGGATTGATTGGCGATACGAAATAGAATCGTATAAATATCGCATGGATCATCTAATAGCTTGGGGAACTATTACCCCGGTGACATGAGAGAACTTAGACGCGAGTGGGACACTTCCCCGTGGGGAAGTGTCCGCACTCACTCGTCGCGTGCGGCGTTCGCCGCGTTTGGGCGGTCGGGTGGGCATCCACCCCCTGCACCCCCTTGAGCATCGGCGTGCTCTCTTTTCCATTCCGACATGCGCAACCTGACCGCATCGTCCACGAACCGGAGGGGAATACCCTGTTCCCGTGCGATTGCCGAAAGGTCGTCGTACTCGGGTTTCTCTGCGATCAGGCAGCCGTTTACGGTCGAGGTCTTCACCCTGACGGGATACACCCTGCCGCCGAGGCTGACCGGCACCGTCTCCCTCTCCCGGGCGGCCACCACCTTCCGGAACTCGTGCACCCGCACCCCGAGGGTCCCGGTCTCCTCCATCAGGACCCGGACCAGGTGGTCTTCATTTCCCGCCGCCGCCATCACCGATACGACGCTGACCGGCCGGTTCTTCTTCCCGAGCGCCGGGGTGACGAAGACGTCCACCGCCCCCTCCGCAAAGAGGCGCTCGACCGCGTACCCGATTACCTCCCCGGGGATATCGTCGAGGTTCGTTTCGAGGAGGACGATCCGGTCCTCTCCGGGGGGAAGGCTCTCCCCCTCCACCACCCGGAGCAGGTCGGGCCGCCCCGGAACCTCCCGGGTGCCGGTACCGTAGCCGACCCGGATGGGGACCATGGCCGGGTAGGGGTTTGCGGCACGCTCCGCGAGGCCGACGAGCAGGGCCGCCCCGGTCGGCGTGGTCAGTTCCACGTCGACGGGCGCGGAGGCGTACGGGAACCGGTGCCGGGCGAGGATATCGAGCGTTGCGGGCGCGGGCCCGGGGATCTCGCCGTACTCTGTCTGGACGATCCCACCCCCGAGCGCCGGCGGCGTTGCGACAATCGTCCCCTCGATGAACCCGGCACGGTCGAGGAGCAGCATCGTGCCGACGACGTCGAAGATCGTGTCCACCGAGGCGATCGCGTGCCGCGAAAACCCTGATCGGTGAAGGCGTGCCTCGGCGACGGCGAGGTCATCGAGGACCGCAAGCGCCCGGGAGCGTGCGCCCATACGGAGCCCTGCCGCACTCGCGGCTGCCGCGGCCGCCTCCAGAAGGCCGCCCACGTCCGTCGCGCTCTCCTCCTCGATCTCGATCGCAAGGCGGGTTGCCGTGATCCCGCCGGCATCCATGGCTTTTGCCTCGTAGCTGAACTCCCGGCAGAGATCGAGCCCACGGATCGCGTCCGCGAGCGGATCGAGTGCGCGGGGCTCACCGAGGAGATCGATGAGGGACGCAAGGAGCATATCCCCTGCGATCCCCGCGCATGCCGGGTCGATGACGAGGACCTTCATGCTCCCTGCCGTCTCCTCACTCCACTCCCTCGAGCGGCTCGCTGAGGCTCGCATACACCGTTTGCGCAAGTTCTGCGACCTTTTCCGCCGCCTCCCGACCACCGGAGATGGCATTCGTCAGGTATGCACCCTTCGCGGCCGTCTTCGCCGCCTCTTTCGGGTCGGTGCCGAGCGCGGCCGCGACCGCTGCGGGCACGGTCATGTTGATGATGGTGTGCCCGATATACTGCATCTCCTGGGTGAGGACCGCACCGACGAAGATGGCGGTGCCCATGTCGGGATCGTCCCGCCCCTTCCCCTCGAGCGCGTACTCCGGGACAACCCGGGCGGTGAGGTTCTCGATGTGGTAATCCTTCCCGTCGATCGCGATATCGTAGGAGACCTTCGCGTCAAATCCCCAGTACTTCGCGGTGAACGGGTCCGTTCTCCGCGCGTGGGGCCCGATCTCAGTGAACCGGAACGCTATCTTCTTTCCGGTGAACCCGGAGAGGGCCGCGGAGCCCCGCTGCTCGACAAGAGCCCTGCGCTCTTCGTCGAGAGCACCGGCCGCCTCTTCAAGCGGCTTCCCCGCTTTAAGCATCTCGTAGATCTTCACCGCCCGCCGGTAGATCGCCCGGTCCCGCACCGGCTCGCTCGCCCGTATGCAGGCTTCCGTCACCGAACCCCGGTTCACGACCTCCGCCTTCCGGACGATGGTGTTCAGGCCGCAGAGGGCGAGCTCCGGGTCGATGAAGGACTGCATCTTGTAGTCCCGGATCGCCGTTGCGGTCGCATCGACGTCGCCGCCGTTCGCAAGAAGCAGCCGGAGTGCCGGCAGGATGTCGCCGGCGAGGTGGCCGAGAGGGACGTTCACCGGCCCGCCGGAGAACCCGGCCCCGATGACGGCGGACTCCTGGAACCCGGCGAAGAGCTCGTTCGTGACCATCGACCCGATCACCGACGGTCCGCCGACGTCTTTTAAGATCAGCCCGAAGTCGCCGACGACCCGGGCGGTGTCGTACTCCTCCCCGGTCCCCCGCATGTGGATCTTCTCCGGGAGTTTCGCCGCCTCTACGGCTCCTTTCCCGGCGAGGTAGGCGGAATCGACCTGCCCGAACTTCCCGAACTCCTCCCCGAGGAGAGCGTCCGGGTGGACGAGCTCCATCGTCACCGCCGCTGCTATCAGGGCCGGCCAGAGGGGGTAGGGTGTCGTCCCGGCGCCTTCCATGCTCCGCATCATCGCTTCGGTCCCGACCTTCGCGGCGTTTCTGGCGAGTTCGGGGATGTTGTAGTCCTCGCCGAGTGCGGCGTGCCCCATGACGCCGCCGCCGGCGACGAAGGGCGGCAGGATCGCGCCGTCGAGGCGGGTCAGTTTCTTCTCCATCAGGGCCTCGTAGATTGCGAGGTAGGCGGGGAACGCCGGGACACGGTGGGTGAACTTGTTCGTCGTCAGGGCGATGGCGCTCGTCCGGTCGCCGCCGGCGTGCATCCGGGCGATGGCCCCGAGTTTCCGGTTCCCGAGCGGCACGCCGGCGCGGGCGCAGCTCCCCGAGAAATAGGCGAGCGTGGCGACGATCAGCGCCGCGTTCGCCGGCTCGGCTCCGCCCCGTTTCGCCTCGCCCACTGCCTTCCCGATGACCGTATCGAGCGGCAGGTGTGGGGCCGAAGCGTCGACCACCGTCATGTTCATCAGGCGCATCTCCGGGGCGCCGATGTCGCAGAAAATATCCTCTGCAAGCGAGTTCGCTGCGGCAAACGCGGGGATCACGAGCGCCCCGTGTCCTCGGGTCGCCGCCTCCAGCTTATCGACAGTCATGTAATCAGGCTTGAACGTCACGGCATGGGTCGCCGCAAGGAGCGCCCTCTCTCGTTCAGTATCCATAATCCTGTAACCTCCTGTTCCTGAATGTGAACTGGCGGTTCCAGACATAAAAACGTGCCGCCCGGGGAGGTGCCGGCGGCTCTGGCTACATATACAGCGCCTGGAGGGCGACGACCTCGGCGCTGTCTTTTGCCCGCGCGTAGTCCTCGAGGGGGTCGGCGTTCACCTCAAGGAACCGCGGGCCCCACCCGAACGGAGCAAGGATGGTCCGGGCCCGCTCCTTCTCCCTGAGAATGTAGAGCGCCGCGGCCATCGCCTCCACCGAGGTCAGCCGGAACGGCCGGCCGAAGTTCACGGGGTTTGCAGCCACGAGGAACGGGAGCGCCCGGCGGTTGCGCCAGGAGACGACGGCCCCGGTGTCGAGCACCTCCCAGGAGCAGTCGAGCGCCGTTATCGAAGGGAGGTGCCGGTCGGCGGGAGAGACGGCCTGCTGTGCGGTCGGGTCGAGGAGGAGGGTCGAGCGGGGGATCTTTGCGATGCTGGTGACGATCCGGAGAAGCCCGCGCCGGGCCAGTTTCTTCACCGTGCATTTCCGGGGGTCGCAGGTGTCGTCCCGGTAGGCGTAGAGCGGTATCATCTGTCTTGTTATGGTACGCCGTCCAGGTACTATCAATGTACGTGCTCATCGCTCCCTGCATCCTGGATCCCGCGTGCCGCGCCCGCGGAATAACGACCGATGAGGACATTCGCAACTTCCGCCGGGCTGTTGAGCGCTGCCGGCGCTTCTCGATCGAGATGGTCCCGCTCCCCTGCCCGGAGACGATCTACCTCGGTCCCGACCGGGAACCGGGATCGTTCCTCGACCTGGTCGGACCTATGGCCCGACCGGGTCGGTCCGATGGGGGCCGGCACCGGCTCGCGACCGACGAGTTTGCCGCGCTCCTCGACCGGCTTGAGGCGGAGGTCCGCGCCGCGATAAGGGAGCGCGGGGAGCCGCCGCTCGCGATCGTCGGGGTGGACTCTTCCCCCACCTGCGGGGTGACGGCGACCTACTACTCGTCCGTAAAACAGCCCGGGCGCGGGGTGTTCCTCGCCCGGTTCCCGGATATCCCGGCGGTCGACGTGAAGGAGTTCGCCCGTTACCGGGTCTACCTCGCCGCCCCGCTCTTCTCCGAGGCTGAGAGGACCTACAACCTCGCGCTCCGCGACCTCCTTGAAGCGCACCTCTTCGACGTCTACCTTCCACAGGAGGTGGGGGACACGAGTCATACCCGGTGCCGGGAGGAGAACGGGGCCATCTTTGCGCAGCACCTCCTGGCGCTCCGCGATGCCGAGACCGTCGTTGCGGTCGTCGACGGCGCGGACGCCGATTCCGGAACGTCGTGGGAGATGGGGTACGCGTATGCCCTCGGTAGAAGGATCGTCGCGCTCCGCACCGATTTCCGGGTTGCCGGGCACCATGAGCTGGTCAACCTGATGATCGAGGAATCCGCGACCGTGGTCGCGGCGAAAGAGGATCTTCCCCGGGCGCTCGGGTCGCTCATCAAGGCGTCACCCTGACGCCGACCGCTTTTTTTCCATCGAGAGGACGTTTTTCTCACCCTCGCGGGCGTAGGCCACGCTGTCCATCACCGTCCGGATGAAGTGGATCCCGAGCCCCCCGATCGGCCGCTCTTCCGCGGGGATGTCGAGGAGCGGCGGCGGGGCGGTAAGCGGGTCGAAGGCAACGCCGTCGTCGGTGATCGTCACAGAGACGGCGTCGTCGGCGGCGGTGCAGGCGACCGTGATCGTCCCGGGTTCCCTGCCGGGATACCCGTAGAGGATGGTGTTGCTGCAGGCCTCGTCCACGGCGAGCTGGACCGCAAAGACAAGTTTGTCGCTGCATCCGGCGAGCGCCTCAGCGAGGAAGTCGGCGATCGCCTCGAGCGCCGATAGATCCGCCCGCACGATGAGTTCCGCCATCACACCACCCGGAGAACCATTATGGTCAGGTCGTCGAACTGCGGCTCGTCGCCCGAGAACCGGGCAACCGCGTCGCGGACCCGATCGACGATCTCGGTTGGAGGCTGATCAAGGCAGTCCGTAACGGTCTCGATCAGTCGTTCTTCCCCGAACTGCTCTTCGCCGGGGTTGATCGCCTCGGTGACGCCGTCGGTGTAGAGCAGGACGAGGTCCCCGCTCTGAAGGTTGATCGTCTTCTCGCCGTACTCGGCCTCCGGCATGACCCCGAGGATGATCCCGGTCCCCTTCAGTCCCACGGGCCGGCCGCCGCCCGACCGGAAGAGGAGGGGCGGGTTATGCCCCGCGTTGACGTAGGTGAGCGTCTTTTTTGCAGGGTCGGCGGCCGCGTAGAAGAGGGTGACGAACATCCCGGACTTCGCGTCCTCGGCGATCAGCGAATTAGCCTCCCGGACGGCATCACGGGCGCTCCGCGGCACCAGCGCGTTCGCCCGCAGCACCGTCCGCGAGAGTGCCATGAAAAGCGCGGCCGGCACGCCTTTCCCCGAGACGTCGGCGATGACAAAGGCGGTCCGGCCGCCGGGGAGGGGGATCGCGTCGTAAAAATCCCCGCCGACCTCCTTTGCCGGCAGCGAGAGAGCGGCGAGTTCGAAGCCCGGCACCTCCGGCAGCCGGTCGGGGAGGAAACTCATCTGGATGTCGTGGGCGATCCGGAGTTCGGCCTTCTTACGCTCGAGTTCCGAGAGATAGGTGTCCCGTTCCGCCTTCGTCTGCCGCTCGGCGATCAGGTTTCCGATGATGAACGCGAAGAGAAAGACACCGACGGCGTTGGCGATGATCATCGGGAAGGCCACATCCTCGACGACCTCGAGCGCCTCCTCAAACGGCTGGCAGAGGAGGAGGGTGAGCCCCATGTGGAACGCCTCCATGCCGACGGCGAAGAGGACCGCGCCGTGCATCCCGATGAACCTGCGGCCCGCGGCAAGGAAGATCAGCCCCCCGAAGAGGCCCGCGAGGATGGTTGCGGTCGCGCACGGGACGGCGGTGAATCCCCCGAGGGAGAAACGGTACGCCGCGCCGATCAGGCCGGCGCCGAGTCCTACCACCGGGCCGCAGGCGAGCCCCCCGACCATGGGGCCGAGGTCGCGGACGTTCGCGGTGGCGCCGAGGATGGTGATACCGCTCTCGGTGCCGTAGATGGAGAGCGCCCCGAAGAGGAGGGTGAGAACCGCCTGGCTCTTCCAGGTGACGAGACCGTCGAGCACCCGGGTGAACGACGCCGTCCGGGTGATCAGGTAGGCGACCACCATGACGACGCAGATCATCTGCAGGAGCACGAGGAACATATCGCCGATGATAGAGAACGCCATACCGGTCTACACCATCCCGGGATGCCGCTCAGGGGCCCGCCGTGAACCCGGCAAGCGCCGCCGCTTCGTCGGGGGAAAGGGAGAAGATCCGGTGAAACCCTGCCATGGTGAAGACCTCGAGGATCTGCGGTTGTGCACAGGCTATCCGGAGCGTCCCGCCGTCCTTCTTCAGCCGCTTCAGCGCGGCAAGCAGCACCCGGAGGCCGGAGCTGCTGATGTAGTCGAGGTCGCAGAGGTTGACGAGGAGGCTTCTCCCCCCGTCATCGAGCACCCGGTTGATCAGCTCTTCTGCCTTCTCCGAAGAGCCGGCATCAAGTCTTCCTTTTACCGCAATGATATCGACGGTGCCCGCCCTTCTCCCGGTGATCTCAACGTGCCCGCTCATTGAACGAATTTTTGCTCTGATGAAAGATAGATGTTGCTTTCTGATCCGTGGACGTCTCTTGCAGAGAAAGCAAAAAAAGAGGGTGTATTGTCGGGTGTGTGATAACCATGCGGTGTCTGAGGGCGATTCCGGGGCGGTTGTGCCGCCCGCCCGGGCTCCCATCCACCGTGCCGGTATGAGTGTTTAGAGAGGTGTGCCCGGGTGTACCGGGGTTTTCCGGTGCACCGTGACGTTGACGCAATCAGCGTGGTGAATGTTCCGTTCACCGATCCCAGCCGTTCTTCTGCCGGTCCGGGCCACATGTGCCTGTGTGGCCCGGGTTGTCGGAGAGATTCCCCGTCTCCCGACTCTGGGGATCACAAATTGATCGGTTTTGTTTATATTGTTTTTGGTCAACGCAAAGCATTGTGGTGTGGCGTTAGGTGCGGCATCATAGCACGCGACACTGCAAAACCCTATATCCCCTGGCGTGAAACTCTGTTTGCACATGGATCTCACTACCGACGCACTCTCTCTTCTGCTTGGCGCCTTGAAAGAGCACCCTCGGGGCATGTCGGTCTCCGATCTTGCTGCTGCCGTCGGAATCAACCGGAACACTGTTTCCCGGTACCTCGACGTCCTCCTTGTATCGGGCCAGGTTGAGATGGAGACCTACGGAAAAGCCAAGGTCTTCTACCTCTCGCAAAGGGTTCCGATCGCCGCCATGCTCAATTTCTCGTCGGATCTCGTGCTGGTGCTCGACCGCGACCGCCGGATCGTCCAGGCAAACGATGCAGTCTGCACGTTTTCGGGGCGAGAGAGAGACGATATCATCGGGAAAAGTATCGAGACGTCGCCGCTCGCCGCGTTCGACCACCCGCTGATACGGGGCCGGATCAACGACGCCTTGAACGGCCGTGAGGTCACGGAAGAACTCCGGTTCCTGCGGCGCGACGAGGAGCTCTTCTTCCGGATCAAGTTCCTTCCCACCGTCTTCAACGACGGGGCGCCGGGCGTCACCATCATCCTCGAGAACATCACCGAGGAGCGACGGGCGGAGGAGGCCCTGCGCGAGAGCGAGCTGCTGTTTAGGAGCCTCGTCGAGAACATCAGCGACCTGATCCTGAACGTCGACGAGGCCTGCACGTTCACCTATGTCAGCCCAAAAAGCCAGGAAATTTTCGGCTACACGCCCGAAGAGATGCTGCAAAAGACGCCCTGCGACTTCATGCCCCCGGAGGTGCAGGACCGGGTCAGAGAGCAGTTTGCCGGGCTCTTCGCCGACCCGAGATCAGGAGTCCTCTTTGAGTGGACGATGCTTCATAGGGACGGGAGCCCCGTCATCCTCGAGGTGAGCGGGACGCCGGTTTACGACATGATCGGCGACTTCACCGGCTACCGGATGGTCTGTCGCGACGTCACCGAACGGGCGCGGGCCGCAAAACGGGTGACCCAGTGGAAGTCGTTCCTCTACTCGGTGGTCAACAACATCCCGAGCATGGTCTTCGTCCGGGAGGTGGAGGGGAACACGTTCGTCTTCTCGAATAAGGCCGCCGAGACGTTCCTCGAGATGACGCAGGAGGAGATGGCGGGAAAGCGGGCCACGGATCTTTTCCCGCCGGAAATGGCGGCATTCTTTGCCGACGGCGACCGGGAGCTCCTGGAGCGAACGGTTGCCCTTGAGGAGAAGGCCCACCTCGCGAGCGGGCGGATCATCTCCATGAAGAAGATCCCGGTCTTCAACTCCCGGGGCATGCTGAAGTACATGCTCGGGATCGCCGAGGACGTCACCGACCGCGCCGCCGCCGAGGATCTCCTGATCGCCGAGCGCGACCGGGTGCAGGGCTACCTGGAGGCTGCCGGCGTGATGATCGCGGTGATCGGGGCGGACGGCACCATCGACCTCGTCAACCGGAAAGGGAGCGAGATTCTCGGGTATGCCGAGGGAGACCTCGCCGGGAAGAATTGGTTTACGACTGTCGTCCCGGAGCGCCTGCGCGACCGTCTCGCGCAGAATTTTCACCGCCTGGTGGCCGGCCGGATCGAGCCGCCTCCCTTCGAGGAGAGCCCGGTCGTCACCCGGGACGGCCGGGAGCGGGCGATACTCTGGCACAACGCCCTCCTGCGCGACGCAGACGGCAACGTCGTGGCGATGGTGAGTTCCGGCGAGGAGATCGAGGGGTAGCCGGCCCGGATCTCGGCGATACCGGGAATCGGGGGAGATCCGACCGTACCCCCGCTTTCCTCCCCCTTCCTGCGGTTTCGGGGGTCATCCCTTAAATACGCCGCGGGGCACATAGAGTACTGGTGACAGCGTTGGTGGATATCATCTCCCTTGTCCTTATCGCCGTCGTGGTGCTGATCGTCATCGGCGTCGCCGCGGCCGGCATAAGTATTTACAACCGGTTCTTCTCCCTCAAAAACTCCGCCGAAGCGACGGTCGGGCAGGTGAAGGTCGCGATGAAGAAGCGGCTGGATATGATCGAGCAGCTTCTCGGCGCGGTGAAGAGCTACGCGGCCTTCGAGAAGGAGACCCTGACCGAGGTGACCGCGATGCGCTCCCGCATCGGCAGCGCCGGTCCGGGCGACCTGAACGAACTCGAACGTGAGTCCCGGTCGGTCCTCGGGCGGCTGCTCGCCGTCGCGGAGAACTACCCCGACCTCAAGACCTCGCAGACGGTGCAAAACCTGATGAGTGCGGTCCAGGGTGTCGAGGACGAGATCGCCCGGCACCGCTACACCTACAACAACATCGCCCAGCAGTACAACACCATGACCGATACGGTCCCCTCGAACCTGATTGCCGGCGTCATGGGCTTTAAGAAGCTGGATTACCTGGAGTTCGGCGAGGAGATCGAGCGGGTTCCGACGATAGCGTTCTGATAGACCATGCGCGTGACTGAACGGCAGCAGATCCTCATCCTCGTTGCCATCACCCTGCTCGTCGGGGTGCTGGCGGTCGCCGGAGCGAACGCGCTCCCCGCCCTCTTCCGGGGAAGCCTGGATATAGAACAGTACGATGCCGTCTTCTACGAGAACGGGACCCTGATCGAGCTCTACACCTACGACGTCAGGTCGGCGGGGGAGTACAGGATGCTCTTTCGCTACTGGGACGCGCCGCTCACCTTCGCTGCCATCGACCGGCCGCATATCGAGTTCCTGGGAATGACCGCTCCGCCAGGGACCATCGGCTACGTCAAGGACGACTGGGGCGAGGTGAGGACGGCCGCCGGGACCGCGACCTCCACCGACCTCGCGACGATACGGAGCCTTGCGTTCGACAGCGAGGTGGGCCTCTACAACCCCGGCTACTTCGCCCCGGGCACCTACACGGTGGAGTACCGCTACCGGGTCAGGCCGCCGATCGAGTACGACAGTCAGTGGGCGCACCTGAACTTGAGACTCGTGGACGAGCACGTCCCCTACCGGGACCTCCGGATCACCCTGCCGTTCGCAGATGTTATCGAAGAGGTCTACACGCATCCCCCGACCCTCGAGGTCGAACGGACGGCGGAGGCCGTCGTCATCACGGGGAGCGCCCCCCAGGACGACGCGCTGAACGTCGAGATGATCCTTGAAACGGCGTTCATGGAAGGGATCGACGGCTTCCCCGAGTTCGTCCCGGACGTGCGGCAGCAGGCGGCCGACGCCAACCGGTGGCCCCCGCTCCTTTATGCGGCGGCAAGCATCCTTTACGGTCTTGCGACCGTCCTCGTCCTCGCGATGCCGTTCATTCTCCTCGGTGTTTACCTCCGCTACGGCAGGGAGAAACCGTTCACGGTGCCGGAGTACCTGAGTTTCACGCCGAATACCGCGCTCAAACCCTGGCAGGTGAACCTCCTCTTCAAGGGCGACGCACGCGAGTTCGACAATAACGGGTTCTACGCGACGGTCCTCGATCTGCATCGGCAGAAAAAGATCGTGGTGGCCGAGAAACCGGACGGCGACGGGGTCACGGTCCGGATCGTCTCGGGGGAGTCGTCCGATCCCTACGAGCAGCGGGTGCTCACCTTCCTTGCAAACGTCGCCGACGACCATGTCGTGGACACCGCCGAGCTTGAGAAGTTCGCCCAGACCGCCCGGCGGAGCCCCGGCTACCAGCACCGGATCCTGCAGTACCAGCAGTCGCTTGCCGCCCTGACCCGGGACGTGGACACCACGCTTTCCCGGCGGTATGTCAGGGACGGCCGGACGATGATCCTCCCGCTCATCTTCCTCGGCGCCATCCCCTGTGGGCTTGCGATTCTCGCGTTCATTCTCGCGCCGGGTGCGGCCTACCTTCTGATCCCGGCAGGCGTCCTCTCGTTCATCGTCGCGGTCCAGGTCGGGGTTGCGGCCCTTTTCCCCTCGACGCTCTTTGGGTTCTGGAAGGGGGACCACTACCGGGAGAAACTCGAGTGGGATGCGTTCGCCTACTTCCTCTCGGACCTCGCCCTGATCCGGCAGTACTCCCCCGCGGACCTCTCGATCTGGGGAGAATGGCTGGTCTACGGGACAGCGCTCGGCCTCGGCGATAAGGTCGAGCAGGCGATGAAGAACCTGAATATCAGCCTCCCGGACGTCGGGGTGCCGCTCTACTCGAGGATGCCGGTGATCTTTGCCCCGATCGTCCTCTACTCCCCGCCGTCCAGCGGCGGCAAAGGAGGATTCGGGGGCGGCGGGTCGTTCGGAGGCGGTGGCGGCTTCGGCGGCGGCGGCGTCGGGGGACGGTAATACCCTTTTTTCCGGCCGAGATACGGCCTCCCCTGAACGGATAGGTCCGAATCCCTTCGTAGTTAAGGCAATCTACTTACCTCCGGCGGGAGTATGTATCCCCGTTGATGCCTTATGACAGGATCCTATCCGAACTATCTGGTCGTCGTCCTTGTCCTCTTCGGGGCCGTCGTCGCCTGCGGGTGCATGGCTTCCGGTGGCGGGGACACAACGGCCGACCGCATCTCGGGGAACGGCACGATCACTTTCGTCGATCTCGAGGGCGGGTTCTACGGTATCGTCGCCGACGACGGGAGACGCTACCTCCCCGCCGACCTCCCGGCGGAGTACCGGCAGGACGGCCTCCGGGTGCTCTTCAGCGCCGACGTGGAGGAGGACGGTGTGGGGATCCATATGTGGGGTACCCCGGCCGAGATCCGGTCGATCGAGCGGACCGACGGCGTCCGTCTCGTTTCCGGGAACGCCACGGTCACCTACGTCGACCTTGAAGGCGGGTTTTACGGCCTCGTCGCCGATGACGGCGAACGCTACCTCCCGCTCAACATGAACGAGACCTCTCTGGTCGAAGGCACGAACGTGACGTTTGTTGCCGAGGTGCAGGAGAATACCGTGACCATCCAGCAGTGGGGCGTCCCGGTGGAGGTCATCGCCATCGATACGGCGGGGAACACGACCTTCGTCGCGAAGACCGGCACGGTCACCTACATCGACCTTGAAGGCGGGTTCTACGGTATCGTCGCCGATGACGGCGAACGCTACCTCCCACTCAACCTGAACGAGACCTACCGCGTCGACGGGATGCGTCTTACCTTCGTCGGGGAGCTTGCCCTTGATGCCGCGACCATCCAGATGTGGGGGACGCCGGTCGAGATCATCGATGTCCCGTGGGCCTGCGCCCGGTGCGGCGGAGACGCCGGCATCGCGAACCCGGCCGCGGTCTGGTGCACGGAGCAGGGCCACACCTACGAGATCCGCAAAAACCCCGACGGCAGCGAGTACGGCGTCTGCATCTTTGCAAACGCTACCGTAGTCGATGCCTGGGACTACTACCGGCAGACCCACTGACCCCTCTTTTTGCAAAAGGTTAAGCGTTGCATGAGCCCCGGTGAGAAATAAGCGCTTTTTTCTCCTCCCGCACCGATAGAAGAGTCATGGACGTAACGGTCAGCGAACGGGACGATACGGCGATCGTATCGGTTGACGGCAGGATCGATGCGGAATCAGCGGAACGTCTGGATACGGCGATCTCCGGGGTGCTGGCCCGGGGCGGGAAACGGGTGCTCGTGAACCTGGAGAAGGTAGCCTATATGAGCAGCAGCGGTCTCCGGGTGCTCCTTGGTAAGTTCCGTGATCTGAGGCGGGTGGACGGAGAGATGGCGCTCTGCTCGCTCCAGCCCGATGTCTACCGGGTCTTCCTGCTCGCGGGCGTCCACGAGGTCTTCCCGATCTACGTGGGCCTGGACGAGATCCTTGCCTCGAACGACCCGGAGGAGAAGAAGGAGAATAAGTCGCCGTGACGGACAGGATCGAAGGGCTGATCCGCATCCTGCGCGACGGCGGGAGCGCCGACCGGATGGCGGCGGCGGCGGACCTCGCCGCCATCGGCCCGGCCGCCCTCCCGGCCCTTCTTTCCGTGCTCGGCGACCCCGACCCCCGTCTCCGGATGTGGGCGGCCTACACCCTCGGGATGATCGGGGACGCGAGAGCGGTCCCGGCACTCATGCAGGCGCTCGAAGACGCCGACCCCGGTGCCGCGAAGTGGGCGGCGGCAGCCCTCCGCCGCGTCCGGGACGCGGCCGGCGGTTGCGGCTGTCGGTTCTGCTGACTTCTCTTACCGGCGCCTGCCGATGAGCGTGAAGGCGAAGCCGAGCGCCGCCACAGCCAGAACGACCGGGAGCGGCGCCGCGGTCGGCGTGGGGGTTGCCGGCATTGTCGTCGCGGTTGTGACCGGCGTGACAGTCTCCGTCTCCGTCGCCGTCGGTGCGGTCGTGGGCGGGGTCGTCGGGGCTGCGGTCGTCGGCGTGGGGGTTGCCGTCGGCGTGGCCGTCGCGGTCGCGGTAGTGTCCACCCCGACACGGTTCGCGACCGTGAACGTCACGGGTTCGGAGTCGGGAGCGGAGGCGTCGAACGCTGCCGGCGTCCTCCACACGGCCCGGACGGAATAAGTCCCCGGCTCACCGATGCCGGAGAGCGGGATCGCGCCCGGCCTGCCGGGGTCGTCGGTGTAGAACCGGGTCGAACTGACGTTCAACCCGGCAAGGTTGATCCCGCTGATGACGGTGGTCTCCGCGCCGCCCGGCGTGGTGAGCAGGATATCGATCGTCGCCGGGTAGACGCCGTTCGCCCGGTAGAATGCCCCCACGTCGGGGGAGGCTATCCGGAACGCGATCCGGGTGTTCGGGGAGACGGCGTATCCAGCAAGGGGTTCGTTGTGGTAGGGATTCGCGAGCACCACGTCGAGGAAGATCTCCGGCTCGCGGATAAGGATGAGCGCCGTCTCGCCGTCCTCGGGATTGAAGGCGTAGTAGGTCCCGTACTCCTCGCCTACGAGGATGTCCAGCACCTCGAAGTTCGTGTCGTCGATGACCGGGATGCTCCTCGCGACCCCTCGATCAGGGTTGTCGTTCTGGTACTTTCTGAGTTCCGTAACGGGGTTGTCCGTGGTCGCGTTGCGCAGTTGCGAGAGGTCGAGCCCCTCTTCGTAGACGAAGATCGTATCGTAGGGCTGGATGTCGCTGATCGTCGGGCCGCGGGCTCCGGCCTGCCCCACGCAGAGGGCAAGCATACAGACGGCGAGGAGGACCGGGAGGCCTCGCCTGCGGATCCAATCCGGTGTCATGACACCACATATGCTGATTCTGCTGATATAAGTTGGTACGATGGCGCGACGGCTTCTTTTCCGCCCGGCCCTGCTCCGGCTGCGGCAGGATCGGCCCGTCGCGGCAGATAGGTGCTGATAATGCCTTGATTCTGTTATATGCCTGAGAATAGAGTTAAATTCGATTCCTTACGCTTAAATAATCTCTTCCCCAATTTCTGGTGATGAACAAGGTCGCCGTTATCATCGTATCGCTCCTCGTCTTCTTCGCGGTCCTTGCGATCCCTGTCGACCCCGGCCTTCTTGCGCCCGAGGCGAAGTCCGTTGCGGCAGTGACCGTTCTTATGGTCCTCTTCTGGGTCACGGGCGTCATTCCCCTTGAGGCGACCGCCCTGCTTCCGCTGGTTCTCTTCCCGTTGCTCGGGGTTCTCTCGCCGGTGAAGGTGGCGGAATCCTACGGCAACGAGGTAATCTTCCTCTTCCTCGGCGGGTTCATCATCGCGATGTCGATGCAGCGGTGGGGCCTGCACCGGCGCATCGCCCTGCATATCATCCAGATCGTCGGGACGAGCCCCAGACGCCTGGTGCTCGGGTTCATGGTCGCGACCGCGTTCCTCTCGATGTGGATCTCGAACACTGCGACAGCGATGATGATGATCCCGATCGCGGTCGCGATCATCCTGACGATCATGCCCGGGACCGACCGGGCGCTCGAGAACCTCGACGGAAAAGAGCAGGCGCTCGCCCGGTGCCTGATCATCTCCATCCCCTATGCCGCAACCATCGGGGGGATCGCCACGATCATCGGCACGCCGCCGAACGGGATCTTCATATCCCAGCTCGCGACGATCTTTCCCGAAGCGCCCTCCATCGACTTCTTCACCTGGATGAAGTTTGGCGTCCCGTTCGCCGCCATATTCCTCTTTTTTGCCTGGATCTGGCTCATCGAGGTCCCTTACCGCCATATGGGAGCGACCCTCCCGAGCGCCCGGGGGATCATCCGGGAGGAGCTCGCCAAACTCGGCCCGATCTCCACGGGAGAGCGGTGGACGCTCCTTGTCTTCACCCTGACCGCCCTCGCCTGGATATTCGAGCAGACAAAGGAGATCGGCGGGTTCGTCATCCCGGGCCTGGATATGATCTTCCCCGGGATCAAAGACTCCACCATCGCGATCTTCGGGGCGCTCCTCCTCTTCCTCCTCCCGGTCGACCGGAAAGAGGGCATCTTCACGATGGACTGGGAATGGGCGGTGAAGATCCCCTGGGGCATCCTCCTTCTCTTCGGCGGCGGCATCGCCCTCTCGAACGGGTTCCTCGAGAGCGGGCTTGCTGCGGCGATCGTCGAGTCCCTCACCCTCATCCACGGGCTCCCGATAGCCCTCCTGATCTTCATCGTGGCGCTGGGGGTCGTACTTGCGGGGGAGATCGCCTCGAACACCGCCATAGCCGCCATCCTGATGCCGATCATGGCGGTCACGGCCGTCAGCATGGGGGTCAACCCGATCGTCCTTATGATGACCGCCGCGGTCTGTGCATCGATAGGATTCATGCTCCCGGTCGCCACCCCTCCGAACGCCGTCGCCTTCGGGAGCGGCTACATCGATGCCAGGGACCTTCTCCGGTCCGGCTGGGCGCTCGACCTCGTCGGCGTCGTGCTCTGGATGATCACCCTCTACACGCTTGTCTTCTGGGCGCTCGGGCTTCCTCTCGGCCTTCCCGCCTGGGCGCTCTGACCCCCCGGCACCTATTTTATCCCGGGTGTCTATCCCGGTCGGATGGCAGACGACCGGCATTACCATCGGGTGGTGGAGACGCTTGCCCGCCCGGATCTCGACGCGCTCGTCGATGAGCGGGTCCGCTCGACCGTCAGGTACGCGCAGGAACACTCTCCTTTCTACCGCCGGTGGTTCGAGCGGCATACCGTCCGCCCGGAAGCGATTCGGGAGCACGAGGATCTCCGCGACCTTCCCGTCATCTCCGGGGCGACGATCCGGCGCTACCAGCCTCCGCAGACGAAAGAGTTCTGCTTCAAGAGTGTTCCCTGGGAGGCGGTCTTCACGGTCAACGAGACCTCCGGGACGAGCGGGATCCCGAAGAGTTTCTTCCTCACCTGGGAGGACTGGGAGCGGCATGCGGAGAAGTACGCCCGGTTCTTCGTCTCGCAGGGGTTTCGAACCGGCGACCGGGTGGTGGTCTGCGCCTCCTACGGGATGAACGTCGGCGCAAACACCATGACGCTTGCTGCCCGCGACCTCGGGATGGCGATCGTCCCGGAGGGGAAGTGCACCTTTCCGGTCCGGGTGATGGCACATTACCGCCCGACGGCAGTGATCGGGAGCGTCTTCAAACTCCTCCGGCTCGCCCGCCGCATGGAGGCGGAAGGGTTCCCGCCCAGGAGCGCGGGCGTCGCCCGGCTGGTCGTCGGGGGCGAGAGTTTCGCCCCGGAGTCCCGGCGCTACCTGGAGGAGGTCTGGGGCTGCCCGGTCTACAACACCTACGGGAGCACCGAGGGGACGATGTGCGGCGAGTGCACCCGCCAGGCCGGGCTCCATGTCCCCGAGGACCTTGTCCACTTCGACTTCTACGACCCCGGGATGGAACGGTTCGTCCGGGACGGCGAGACCGGGCGTCTGGTTTACACGACGCTTCTCGCGCCTGGTAAGAAGGCGGGGACGCTTCTCATCAACTACGATACGGAGGATACGTGCTCGGTCGTCTCCCGGGAGCGGTGCGGGTGCGGGCGAACGCACATGCGGATCGCCTATCCCCGGCGCGAGGCGGAGACGGTCTGGATCGGAGAGATCCCGCTCAACCGGGTAGACGTGGAGGCGGCGGTCTTTGAACCCGGGAATATGGTCTACCTGAACGGGGAGTACGAGGCGTTCATCTACGGCGGCGACGAGGCGGGGGAGACCGTCCTCCGGGTGAGCATGGAATCCCTCGACCCTGCCCGCGTCGATGCGGGCGAGGTCGAGGAGACGTTCCTTACCGCCCTTTTCCGGTCGGTTCCGGATCTTCTGGCGGCGTACGAGGACGGAACGCTGCGCATTCTCTGCACCGTCACGCCGCCGGGAGGGCTCGAGCTCCACCGGGCGCCCGGCCGGCCGAAGCGGATCGTGGACCGACGGTGAGGTTACAAAAGGGTTTCAGACCCCTACCGCCGCCTCACCAGGTAGCCGGCCAGTCCTGCCGCGAAAGCCGCCGCCACCGGGAGAGCGGATCCTGCCGCGGTCGGCGTGGGGCTCGCCGTCGCCGTCGTTGCCGGTGGCGTGGTGGCGGTGGTGGACGGGGTTGCCGTTGCCGTCGGGGTGGCCGCCGCCGCCTCGGTGACGGTGAAGGTGGTGCTTGCGGTGGCGTCGCCCTCGACCCAATCCACGGTCACGGCGTACTCGCCGGGTCGAAACCCGGTTGTGTCGATCTCAAACGACCAGGTGTTCGCGGTGGCGTTCTCTTCCTGCACGACGGCCGTTCCCGACGCGCCTCCCGTCCCGGGCGGGGCGGATTTGTTCGTCGGCTCGAACCCGATCGGCGTCACCGTGACAAGCAGGCGGTTGCCGGGGGCGAGGTTCGTCGTCCCGCCGATGGTGACCGTCTCGTTGGCGGCGACCGTACCGATCTCGTTGATGCCCGTCTCCTGTGCGGCGGCCGTGCCGCAGATCCATGCCGCGAGCACGAGCGCGGCCGCGACTCCGGCAAGCCTCCTGATGTTCATACCTTGTTTCACCTCATCTCTCCTTCCTGCACGGTGGGATAAGAAGCTACCCGAGCCCGGCCGGCCGGCCGGACGTTCCTCCTTCCGGGGAAAACCCGCCTGTTTTTTCTCCCCTGCGGTGCAACACTGGTCACTATCCTTCTGGCCGGGTGCAGACAATGTTTGAAGACCAACAATGGCAACCGGTGCCGGGAACCGCCGGCGCCGAGATCTACCCCTTCCTCCGGAAACCGGACGTCACCTGTTCGAACGCCTACCTCATCCGGACACCCGGCGAGATCCTGCTCGTCGATACCGGGGCTGAGCCTGGGCAGATGGACCGGATCATGGCACTGGTGGAGGATCTCCTCAGGGAAGCCCCGCGTCCGGTCCTCCTCTTCCTCACCCACTGCCACGCCGACCACTGCTACCGGGCCACCAGGGACCGGCGGTTCCGGTCTCTTCCGCACCTCTGCGTCGCCATAGAGGAGGAGGGCGCCCGGGCGCTCGAGGCCGGTGATGCGGCCCGGACGGTTGCGGATCTCATGGGATGGGAGGTCGAGCCGCTCCCGGTCAGCCTCCCCCTCCTCACTGCCCGAGACCGCGAGACCCTGGAGACGGACGGCGGCATCACCCTCCATCGGCAGCGGATCCCGCTCCGTTCCGGGGACGTCCTTTCGGTCTACCACACCCCCGGGCACACGCACGACAGCATCTGCATCCGCCTCGGCGAGTACCTCTTCATCGGCGACCTCCTTTTCTCCACGAGCCCCGGGATCGCGGGGATTGCAGGTTGGGACCAGCCGGCGCTGCTTGAGTCCGTAGGAAGGGTCCGGTGGATCCTCACCCACGAACCCGTGAGCCTCTGCTGCCCGGGCCACGGCAGGGGCATCCCTGCCACGGCGATGCCGGCGCTCCTCGACCGGCTGCAGGGGGAGGCGGAGACGATGGCCGATATCGGCACCTTCGACCGGGAACGGCTCGCCGACGCCCTGGAGCACGCCGTCGACCTGCTCCAGGAGGCCAACCGGGTCTTTGCGGTGCTCGCGGGGCGCCTCTACGCCCTCGCCTACCGTCTCGACGACCTCGGCGAGGCCGAAGAGGCCCGGCGCTACCTGGAACTCCTGGAATCCGACCAGATTGATGGATTTCTTGCCGATTTTTCACGGTTCGCCGACGAGTTCGACGCCGGAGAGAAGTTCGAGGTCCAGCTGGTCCTCAAGGCCGTCCAGGTGATCCAGCGGATCGAGGCCCACTTTGCGGGAGACCGGCTGGACCACGTCGTCGACGCGTCGCTCCTTCGCCGGGCCGGCCGCCTCCTCACCGACTTCATGAACACGATCATGGGCTACCGGGACACCGCCTGCCTCTCCGCTGCCGACCTCCCGCCGGTGCTCCGCGGCCTCGTTGCCGGGGTCCTGGCGTGCCCGTTCTCGGACGAGGCGTTCATCGATTCGGCGGACGATCCGGCTGCATACCGGGCGGAACTCGTCTCCCGGCTCGCCTACCTCCCGCTCTTCGAGGGTGTCGATCTCGTTTTGGACGCCGGAGTTCCTCTCCCGCCGGTGCTGATCGACCGGGAACGGTTCTGCGACGAAGTCACCGGCGTTCTCGAGGATATGGCGGCCGCCGGCGCCCGGGAGATCCGGCTCTCCCTCTACCGGGAGTGGGATGCGGTCGGGCTCCTGATCCGCGGTTCCGGCTCTCTCTCTCCACGGAGGCTCCGGTTCTACCGGCGGAAGTTCGGGCTCTCGGGGGCGTCGCTTGCGATCTCGGGGGACGGCGCCGGCCTTCTCCTCCTCCTCGAGCCCGCGCCCTCCTGATCCCGCGTGCCGGTGCCCGGGGCAAACTACTTACCTCCGGCCCCCGGAGTCAGGGTGATGGTAACAAAAGGAGGTTTCCGATGGCGATGCAGCACGTGCCTGGAGTTGACCACGGCAGGGTGATCCTCTACGCCCTGAGCACCTGCGGCTGGTGTGCCCGGACAAAACAGCTCCTCGCCGACCTCGGCGTCGGGTTCTCGTACGTCTACGTGGACCTGCTCGCGGGCGAGGAGCGTGACCGCGTGGTCCGGGAAGTCGAACGCTGGAACCCACGGCTCTCGTTTCCGACGGTCGTCATCGACGACGCGAAGGTGATCGTCGGGTTCCGGGAAGACGAGATCCGGGAGGCGGTCGGTGCCTGATATGATGAGCGATGAGGAGGTCGACCGGTTTGCGCGCGACCTCGCCCTCGAGGCGGAGGCCGGCGGGTACCACACGAACCCGGACCGGGAGTTCACCCGTGGCCTCGTCCGTGGCCTGCTCGCGAACCTGGAGCGTTACGGCTACATCTCCTGCCCCTGCCGGCTCGCCGCGGGAAACCGGGAGGACGACCTCGATATCATCTGCCCCTGTGACTACCGGGACCCCGATCTTGCCGACTACGGCGCCTGTTACTGCGCCCTCTACGTCACCGCCGACGTGGAGGCCGGCCTCTCCACCCCCGACCCCGTCCCGGAACGGCGCCCGCCGCCGGCGGAGCGCCGGCGGCAGAAAGAGGAGCGTGCCGCAGTCCCGGGAGCCCGGAGGTATCCGGTCTGGCGGTGCCGGGTCTGCGGCTACCTCTGCGCCCGGGATGAGCCGCCCGAGATCTGCCCGATCTGCCGGGTGTCCCGCGACCGGTTTGAGCGGTTCATGTGAGCCGGACGAGGCACGTGTAGACGAGGAATGCGGCGACGATCCCGTTCACCGGGGGAATGCCCGGGATCAGGAGGGCGGCGAGGGAACCGGCGGCGTATGCCGCGAGCCCCTGCCGGTTGAACCGGGGAACGGTCGCCTCCCCGAGCGCGGGATAGCACCCCCGGTGGCGGATGAAGAAGTCGGCTATGATCACCCCGCCGAGCGGGGGGATGAACACCCCGAGGAGGGCGTCCGACTATCGGCTTCCCAGATTGCCGAAGGCGAACCGGACGGAGAGGACGGTGGAGAGGCCGCTTTTGTAGCCGACGTACCCGGGGCCGGCAACGTAGACGGCGAGGATCGTGCCCCCGCAGAGGATGATCCGGACAAGGCCGGGCCAGAGCCGGAACGCAACCCCGTTCCCGCGATGGTTGAATATTTCTGTTGCAGTGTGAAATCCTTTCCGAATTTCTGCCGTGCAAAGCCCGCGCGGCGCCGCGAGGGGCTGCCCTGTGCCCGTTCCCTCCCTGCACCGCCTTCCCTTCCCGGTGGGGGGGAGAGCCGCCTGTTGTATCCGAAAAAGCCCGGTGTTGCCGGCGGCCGATCCAGAGGTGTCATATAGCGGGCCGGGCGATTCTCATGTATGCCGAGCGTGCGGATCAACGACGGAGACCTCCCTTCCGGAGCCGGTGTGGAGGGAGGACGGAAGAAGAGACCCGACGAGACCCCGGGCCCCGCCCGCCGGGAGCCCGAACCGGAGACCAAGAAGACGAAAGAGAGTTCCAGGAAGCCCCGGCAGGGAGAGCCCCTCTTTTCGGATGCCGACAACGCCGATATATTCTACACGAAGCCGAAGTAGGTCACTTCACCACCCGGATATCCCCGGCGGAGGCCACCACCACCTCCCGCGTCCCGCGGTAGGTCTGGACGGTCCCGTAAAGCGTTACGTTCTCGTTCTCATGGAGCTCGAGCCCGGCGGCCACGTTCTGCGGCAGAAAGACCGGGGTGCCGTTGACGGTGAGGATCAGGTGCGCGCCGGTCGAAGTCGTCCTGATCTCTTCGATGCTCCCCTCGAGGAGGACCAGCGCCCCGTCGGGAACCTCCGGCGAGTACGGGTCCGCCACCAGCGGCCGTCCGACGGCGTCGAAGAGGAGGTGCGCCGCAAGCACGATCCCGACGACGCATACGAGCACGGCGAGTGCTGCTTTCTCCTGCCGTTCCAGCATAGATACCTTATGGACTCCCGGAGTTATAACATCCGTCAGTTTGATATGTTAACAGCGTTAACTATCCTGCATGGATGATGTGAACCTTCCCCCCTCCTCCAAAAAGATCCTTCTGCTGCTCGAGGATGGGGGTGCCCTGACCCACAAGGAGCTCGTCCGTCTCAGTAGCCTGGCCCCCCGTACCGTCCGCTATGCTTTAAAGAGGCTCAAGGATAACGATATGATCGTGGAGAAGTTCAACTTCAGGGACGCCCGGCAGATCCTCTACGAGTACAAGGAATCCCAGATGGTGTCTGTGCAATGACCGAGCCTTATTCCTGCGACATCATGCGGTGCGACACCCTCGTCCGCAGACTGCTCCCCCAGATGCGTGCCGAGATGGTCTACCGCCTGGTGAACGAGCGCGGGATCAGCCAGAGTGAAGTCTCGAAGCGTCTCGGGATCAGCAGGGCCGCAATATCCCAGTACATGAGCCGGAAGCGCGGATTTAACCGGGAAGACTTCCCCGGCGACCTTGAAACGGTCATCGAGCGGTGGGTCTCCGCCGTCGCCTCGGGCGAGGGGACGATCACCATCTGCGACGTCTGCCGTTCGGCCGATCCTGTCGGAAGAGAGTGAGGCCTCAGGTGCGCTTCCGCCGGTAGAGGTAGAGCCCCGTAAGCCCGGTGAGTATGCACGCCGCCGCCGCTATTTTGAGCCGGTCCGGTCCGGGAGCGCCGCCCGCTCCTTTTTCTTTCGAGGCGTTCCAATCGTCTTCAAAAACCCTCGTATAATAGGCGGCGATATCCGGGTGCTCGATGATCGCGCCCGCTTCCCGGTTGAACGCCGGTGAGTTGGCGTTCCAGTTGATGCTGCTGACGAGCACCGCCCGGCCGTCGACGATGACGCCCTTGTTGTGGATTTTAGCAAGGTTGTTCGCCTCGAGGTCCGCGAGCCGGGCTTCGAGCGGCAGCCCTTCGGCCGCAGCGATCCGGTTGATGACCCCGACCATCTCGTCGTTGTCCGCGTCGCCCTCGGTGTTGAACCAGGCGGAGTCAAGGAGCACCCGCACGAGAACCCCCCGCCGGGAGGCGTCGATCGCGGCCGCAAGGTAGGGGTTCAGGTCGTATGCCGTCTCGTTCGTGATGTAGGCCTGCTCGATCGCGATGCTCTCCTCCGCCCCTTCGATCAGCCGGAGGATGAGCGCGCTCGTGTCGGGGGATACGACCGGGGTCACCCGCACCCCCTCCGCGCGGCAGACGGTAAACTCCACTGTGTAGGAAGGCGCCCAGGGTGTGGAGAGTTCGGCCGCCGTGCCCTCGAGCGGGACGATATCCCCGCCAGCCGCATCAAGGAGGAAGACCTCGCGGAAGTAGGCCGCCAGGTCCGGGTCATCGAGAGAGGTCCCCCACCCGCGGTTGCCCTGCAGCCCCGGCGCCGGGTAGCCGCCGGGTTTGAAGTTCTCGCTCCCGAGCAGAACGGTGCTCCCGTCGATGACGAGATATTTGGCATGATCGTAGCGGTATTTCGCGTGGGCGGCATCGGTTGTCGTCATCGAAAGGACCACAATACCGCTCCGATTGAGGGCGCCCGCGACCGCCCGCTCCTCCGGCGGCACACCACCCACCGGCCCGCCCTCGAGGAGGACCGTCACGGCCACCCCCCGCTCGCGGGCGCGGATGAGGTCTTTTGCCATCTTCTGGTCGGTGAACTCGTAGACATTCACCAGGATCTCGCGTTCCGCCCCTGCGACGGCCGCCGAGAAGACCTCGTACGAGCAGTCCGGGGCGGCAAACGCGGTCACCGAGACGCCCTCGAAGGTTCTGGGCGCGAGGCGTGACTGGCCGATGGAGAGCGGGCGCGGGTCCCAGACATCCCCCTCGAGGTAGTGGATCTGCCCTTCCCGGGGACGGACGTCGGCGGGCCAGGCGATCTGCTGGACGAGGGTGGTCCCCCGGTAGAGGAGAAGTTCGTCGGCCCGGTTCGCCATCAGGAGGTTCCCGTTCGGGATCACGTCCGGCACGGCCGCCGTCCGCTCCTCGATCTCGAAGTCGGGGAGGTAACCGTGGGCCTGCTCGAATGCGGGCCCGCTCCTCGCGACCACCAGCCGCCCGTCGATCCGGGTTCCCGCCGGGAACCGGTACCCCCCCTCGCCGTCCGAGAGGACGAACCCGTCGAGCACCCCCGTCCCCTCGAGCACCAGGTACTCGTCGGGATCGCCGGGCTGGTAGGGGTCCGGACAGAACTCAACGATCTGAATACCGCCGGCCGTGCCGGCAAGGAGGCAGAGGAGCAGGAAGACGGCGGCAATCCGACGCATACGCAGGGTTATGTCTTCTCCGGTTTAATAGCAGAGCGATATGACTTCGCCTGCATCCCCGCTGGTCGTCAAGGTAGGCGGGAGCCTCTTCGACCGGGTCGTTCCCCTGCTCGAGATCTTCCGCGAGGCCGGGCGCCCGGTGCTGATCGTGCCCGGCGGCGGGAAGTTCGCCGACCTCGTCCGGCGCCTCGCCGTCTCCGACACCGCCGCCCACTGGATGGCGATTGCCGGCATGGAGCAGTTTTCGTGGTACATCGCCTCGCACGGCGTCCCGGCGGCTTCCACCCTCACTCTTCCGGCGGAGGTGACGGTCTTCCTCCCCTACTGCGCCCTTCGGCGAGTCGACCCCCTCCCCCACTCCTGGAACGTCACATCCGACACCATCGCCGCCTGGGTCGCGAAAGAACTCTCGGCCGACCTCCTCCTCCTCAAATCGGTCGACGGCATCCATCATCACCGCAGGCTTCTCTCAAGGGTCGAGGACCGCTCCTTCACCTCCGACGAGGTCGATCCCACGTTCATCCGGTTCGTCTTCGAGCACAACCTGCGGGCCCGGGTGGTGAACGGCAGGCACGACGACCGGGTCCGCCGGGCCCTCCGGGATGAGGCAGTCGTCGGGACTCTCGTCGATCCGAGATTTTAATTGCTGCGGCGGCGATATGATAGGTTAACATTCGAGGAAACAACGATGACAACGAGAGATCGATGTACCTCCTGCAACGCCACGCTGGCCGAGGAAGGCTCCACCTGGTTCCCGTGCCCGGTGTGTGCGCACGAGATTAACCGGTGCTACCGGTGCAGGGAGCAGAGCATAGGCTATACATGTCCGAAGTGCGGGTTCCGGGGGCCATAACCATGGGCAACGTAGCCATAATCGTAAAAATAATGCCCGAATCCCCCGATATCGACCGTGAAGCGCTCAAAGCTGCGGTCAAGGCGGCCGTTCCGGTCGACGATATCCGGGAAGAGCCGATCGGCTTCGGTCTCGTGGCGCTGAAAGCCGCCATCGTCGTCCCCGACAAGGCCGGGGCTCCCGATGAAGTCGAAGCAGCGCTCCAGAACCTTGAAGGCGTCGCAAGCGCCGAGATCATCGAATCCACGCTTGTATAAGTGGATTCCCGATACCCACTTTTCCTAACGGGCCTCTTCGAGCCGCTCCATCACTTCGGCAGTGATCCTGCGGATCTTGTTGACCGATGCCTTAAATCCGGCGACTTCGTCCTCTTCGAGGCTGAGTGGAACCGGGAAGACGCCGTCGCGGTTGATGCGGGCGGGCACGCCGATGCAGACGTCGCCAATCCCATGGATCTCGCGGTTGATGTAGCTTGAGACGGTGAGGATACGGTTCTCGTTCCCGAGGATCGTCTGGACGAGTGTTGCAATCGCTTCTCCGGGCCCGTAGACGGTGGCGCCCTTATCCCTGATGATCGCCTCGCCGCTCATTCTGACGGCCTCGATCATCTCCTGCGCGGGCAGTCCCGAGAAGGTGGGCAGGTTGCTGATCCGGATGCCGCCGATCGTTGTGGCCGACCAGAGCGGAACCATGCTCTCGCCGTGCTCGCCGATGATACGGGTGTGCACCTCGCTGACGTGGACCCGGAAGTATCGTGCAATCAGCGACTTCAGGCGCATCGAGTCGAGATGCGTCCCGAGGCCGAAGACCTGCCTCGGCTGGAGCCCTGAATACTTCAGGGCGACGGCGGTCATGACGTCGACGGGGTTCGTCACCAGAAAGAGGATGGCATCGGGCGAAGATCGGCCGATGGTCTCGGCGGTCGCGGCGATGAGCTTCGCGTTCTCGAAGGCAAGGTCGTTCCTATCCTGGCCGGGCTGACGGGGCACACCTGCCGTACAGATGATGACGTCCGAGTCTTTTGCGTCGAGAAGGCTCGTGCCGTACGAGAGCCGTATGTCGGTGCCTCGAGCAGCAAATGAGTCGGATAGGTCACGGCAGCAGCCCGCGAGAAAATCTTCGCGTCCGGGCCTCCCGATGAGCAGCATATCGCTGACGTACGGGATTTCGGATATGGTGTGGGCCGCAAACACGCCGACGTTCCCTGTAGCCCCAAGAATCGTTACTTTTGCCATGGAAATCGCCGTTGGGGACACGTCCTCGGTCGACCGTGCGCACGAGCATTCACCGCTGCATCCCTCCTCCACCCCGCAACCCCATGGGCGCCGAACGTCCACGGTAAGTCTGCTCCCTTCCGGGCCTGAACCGGTACCCGCGGCAAAAGGTCGCCACCCCCTCCGGGGCTTTGATCCCTCTCCGCCGACCTCATGGGACGAGGCTTCTCCGTCGGGACGCAGAGGATCCTGCAGGCCGCTGCGGCCTTCCTCAGACTTCGCCCCCCGCTGACGGCGGTTTCGGGTAACAGGTGACGCCGAGCCACCCGGGCTAGTCCCCGTATATACTGGAGTCTATGGGATAAAAATAGCTCCGCCCACCCGGGCACGCCAGGCCCGCGTGATCTCCTCGATCTTCCCGGCGTCCGCCTTCTCGAAGAGGTCGAGGGCGGCAAGGTCGATTTCGGGCGGGAGAACGGCCGGGAGCAGCCGCAGATCGCCCTGGTAGACCTCGATCTCCTGCGCCCCGGAGGCGGTGGCAACCGGAACGGGGTCCCGCGCGACCGGCCGGCGCCGGAGGTCGTCGCAGGACCGGTGCATCGTCACCTCCCCGATCCCGAGGAACTCCCGGTTCACCCGAAGGTTGCAGGCGGTCCAGTAGGCCGCCGCGTACCAGGCGTCGTTCGCAATCACCCGCGGGACGCCCGCCCGGGCGGCGGCGAGGCCGAGGGTGCCGGCGCCGCAGCAGGCGTCGACGAACGTCCGGGGCCGTTGCTCCCTGATCCGGCGCTCGAGCGAGAGGATCTTTTCGTCACGGTCCCGGGGGAACTCGACGTGCAGGACCGACTGCTGCTTGTAGATGACGATAGGTCCTTGCCGGGTCGAGAAGACATCGGCCCGGACGTCGC
The DNA here is from genome assembly GCA_018433835.1 of Methanoculleus sp. Lineage (GTDB taxonomy): Archaea > Halobacteriota > Methanomicrobia > Methanomicrobiales > Methanoculleaceae > Methanoculleus. The sequence goes on along the minus strand of JAHDQM010000012.1, from coordinate 32,304 downwards.
ACCCGGCAAGCAGCGCGTGGACGTTTGGCTCCGCATCGGTGTCCCTGACCCCGGGCGTCCCGGCACCCGCCCGGACGACCCCCCTGACCTCCGGGACCTCGGCGACCAGGCGGGCGGCGGTCCGCTCCCCGACCGACCGTGAGAGGAGGACGAGTGAACTGGGCGGGAGATAGGGGGCCGAGCGCATGGCAAATCCGGGGTGGACGAGCGGCGTCCCTGCGGCGCCGAGGGGTTCGGTCCCGGCAAGATCCCCCTCGGCGGCCATCACCCGGTAGATCTGGGCGAAGACCTCGTCGATGAACCGCCTGGCGCAGGAGGGGCAGGGCTCGGCAGGAGAGAGGTCGGGGGGCGGGGCGCGCTTGTCATAGGTGAGCCCCATGCAGTCGGGGCAGGGGGCGAAGGTGTGCGGGAGCCGTGCAAGGAGCGTGGGAGCGTCCTCGATGCAGTCTCCCCCGCAGACCGGACAGTTCATGCCATTGCATTGGCCGTCGATACATAAAAATGCGTGCGGAAGCGGCGCCGTGCTCAGAAGAACCCTTCTACAAGCAGGCCGAAAATGAGCGCGGCGACGTACGCCAGCGGGTAGAGCCAGACTATCACCCGGTCGATCCGCTCGGCGATCTCCTTCTGCGCCGCAGTCGCCAGCCATCTCAGGTAGAGGTTGTAGGCCACCGTAGCGCCGGTGATGACGAAGGTGGCGATCAGAATGGAGTCCAGGAAGGTCAGGTAGCCAAGGTGCGGCAGGTTTCCGGCGATGGTGAAGTTGAACGCGATGAAGAGGAGCAGATTGGCGCTGGCGATCTCGGCTCGCTTGGCGTAGTCTTTGAGGAGGAACGTGATATAGGTCAGGAGGATGATGATCAGGATGGGCAGCAGGATGCGGAGGAGGTAGAAGGTCAGGTGGCGGGCAGCGATAAAGTTGAATGAGTAGCGGGAGTTCTGGGTCGTGATCTCGACCGTGCTGATGTTGGTATCGCTCGAGGTGATGTACCACTCCTCCTCCCCGAGCTGGGTGCCGACGGCGGTCTTCTCTGGCCAGGGCTCATAGACATACAATTCTTCGGGATAGAGCGAGTCGATGCGGATGAAGAACTCCTGGGTATCGAACGGGTAAGCCCTGAAATTGAATTCCGGCGCCTGCAGGGTCGTCCAGAAGTGCTCGAAGTAGGTGGCGGTGCCGTTGGGCTGCACCACGATGATCTGGTTCTGCGTCCAGCGCTGCGCCTGCTGGTTGTAGAGCGTAAACTCCGGCCACCGTGACCCCTCGGCCTCGACGAAATCGTCGATGCTCCGGTAGATCTTGACCCGGCAATTGCATTCATCCGGGCTGAATGCCAGGGCGGGGTCGGTCCATTCCATCCAGATGTTGGCCACCACGGCGAAATTTTCGCTGACCTGGTCCACACTGGTGATCTGGTCCAGTTCGACGCCGACCTTGACCGGAATGGGCTCCTGCAGGACGGAACGACCTCCGGGCGACTCGTTGCCCGTGAGCACGCCGGGGGCGTTCAGGCCTGTCAGCAGGCGGAAGTCTCCTGTCGTGTTGGCCCCGTTCAGCGGGCTTGAAAGCACCTCCAGCCGGTTGTTGCTGCTGGCGCCGGAGAAAGTGTACTGGAGCGTGGCGCTCGTCGTCCCCGTTGCAGGAGCCACCGCTGCGAGGGGCTTGCCGCCGTAGTCCCGCAGGATCATCGCCGGGATCAGGTTCCCGGAGGTCGCTTCGATGAAGGCGTAGAAGGTATCGTTCGTTTCTATTGGACTGAGGGTGTAGTAGGTCGACGTTTCGTTGGCGGAGATGTTCCCCGTCACCTCCCGGACACCGACGCGCATCTTCGAAGCGGAAGCATTCAGGATCGCGATAGTGGCTCCGGTCGGCTCGGCCTGGTCGGTCAGCACCTGCGGGGCGCCGATCCCGACCAGGAGGCGGTAATCCCCGAAGGTTTGCCCTCGTTTTGCCGGAGAGCCGATGACGATCAGGAGATAGTTGCCGTCTGCGGGAATGTTGTACTGCAGGGCGGCGTCGTAGGTGCCGTTCGTATCATCGTTCCAGGCGAGGAAGTACCGCCCGGCGGTCTCCGGGATCACCCTGAGCGGGTCCTGCCCTGCTGCAAGCGAATTGCTCACCTCGATTGTGAATTCGTTGCGCACCCTGCTCGTGTTGAAATCCGGATTTGTTACGGCGAGAAACGGGTCAAGGTTCCCTGAGGTTCCCTCCGCATAGGCGTACAGGGTCTCTCCTGCCTGCATGTCGGGAAGATCATAGATGATTGCCTGACCGGGTTCTATTCTCCCGGTCAGCTCCTGAACATCGACCTTCTCCTGCATCTGGGCGGCCCCGGTGCTCACCAGTACTCCGAGCAGGAGAGCCAGGAAGAGCGCTCTTCCTGCTGCGCGGGCTCGACCGTTCCGGCTTCCCGGTTCCCGCACCGGCCGACCGGTCCGGGCGTGCATCAGGTCCGCTCCATCAGCAGTCCGATCACCTCGTAGACGACATTTGTTGGATATTTTTTGGGTTTGATCGCAGTTTTTGGTGGATTGCATTATTATTGCCAATATATTACGTTTTGGGAGCATGCGGCCTATCTGTCCGTGGACAGTTTTTCAGGACTTCCAACATCCTCGGGCTGCTCCATCAGTATCGCCATCCACCGTGTCTCTTCCGAACTCGACAGCACTGCCTTTACAAGCAGAGTCAGGGGGGCTGCCAGGAATAGTCCCGGGACGCCGAGCACCAGCGTCCAGGCGAGGACCGAGAGAATGATCGCCAGTGGGGAGATTCGGAGCGCCCGCTCGGCAGAGTACGGCAGAAGAAAGCGGCGGGTGAGAAAGTCGATGATGGAGATGCCGACCGCAACGGCAAGTGCGCCCGGGAGGCCGTGCTGGAGCCAGGCAAGCCCGATAGGGGGCACCGATGCGATAGGCAGCCCGAAGTAGGGGATGTAGCCGAGCACGACGATCAGGACTGCCCAGAGCGCCGGGGCGTCGATCCCGAGAAGCAGCAGGAGAATAGCGACAGCGATACCGGTCGCAAGCCCGCCCAGGGTGCGCAAAGATGCATATGCAACCAGATCACTCGCGGAGCGGTTGAGTTCCGCCATAGCGTCGAGTCCGAGGCTCTTCTGGAATTTTCCCCGGATCGAGGCTACTTCCAGGAGCATGAAGACGGCCACGATCAGGATGACAAGAAAATCGACGACCAGAATGGAGAGACCGACGAGGATCTCCCCGAGCGAGGGGATGAGCAGAGGCTCTGAAGATACATCGGGCAGCTGGAGAGAGGTCGTGATCCCGAGGTCCGCAAGCCACGCCTGCAGTGTCTCCAGCTGCGCCTGCAGCAGATCCTGGTAGGCGGGCAGCGCGCTGTCGAGCTCGACAAGCGACAGGCTCAGGAGTGCGACGAGCAGCAGGGCAACGCCGGCAATCGCCCCGACCATCGCCAGCACCCCTGCCACCCGGGGCAGCCCACGCTCTTCCAGGCGATGCACTGTCGGCGTGACGATGACCGCCAGGATGAACCCGACGAGCACCGGGCTCACAATCGCGGCGCCGAGGTGCATGCCGGTGACGACGACGGCAGTGACGATGACAACCCGGGTGAGGGATGCGAGGCGGGACGGAGCGGGCACGGTCACCTCCCTCTTGCAGGAGAAACGACCGTCGTTGGGGGGGCTGCCCATTCCAGAATCTCCGGATTACAGTTCCAGGAGCTGCTTTTTCTTGGCCTGGAACTCTTCCTCGGTGATGATCCCTTTATCCCGAAGCCCGGCAAGTTTCTCCAGTTCGTCGATGTAAGATGGTTCTGCAGGCACAGCCCCGGGCGGCGGGGCTGCAGGGGGTGCTACGGCAGGCTGCGGAGCCTGCTCTTTCGTCATGCCCGCCTCGATTGCGGCCACGTCCCGGTCGCTCAGCTCCTGCTCCTTGATGCCGAGGTCGTCCATCGCCCTGTCGAGCTCCTGCTCGGAGAGGTCTTCGGCCTTCTTGCCCGTGTGCTGCTCGATCCGGTCGACGTCTTTCTGCGAAAGTTTGATCACGGCGGCGGTCCCCCCGACGGCAAGTGCAACCATCCCGCCGACCAGAACGGTCCGCCGTATGGTGCGGCGCATGACACGGCGCGATGTCCGGCGGGAGGTTCTCCGTGCGGTTCTCCTGGCTCCCATGCGAAACATAATCCTTCTCCATTTGTTGTAGTGCGGCGTGTGCGGCGATATCGCCGTTCTCCCGCCTCAACCGGTCCAGTCATAGGAACCGGTTTTAATAATACTTTCCTGGATATTCAGTTAATTTTATATTGAAGATCGAATATCGGATCCTTCCATGCCCGACTTCAGGAGGGCTTATCGATGTTGAAGAAACTGATCCTGCTGATCCTGCTGGTGGTGGCAGCGGCGGTCATGGCGGCAGGGTGTGTTTCGCCGGTGGGGAACGCGACACCGGCGGCAACGCCGAGCGAAACGACGCCCATGACCCCTGATATGACACCGACCGAAATGATGACCACCGAGACGACACCGATGGTAACGCCGACCGAAATGATGGCGACGGTGGCAACCGGAGCGACGGGGTACTAGACCCGGACACCTCACTCTTCATTTTTCGAAATGCCCGGCTTCTTTTCCGCTTTCGATTGAAGAGCGCCTTTCGGGGAGAGGTGCGGCGTTCACAGCGCCGCTTCTCGTTGCAGCCCCCGGGAGGGCTTCCTATCCTCATGCTTGACGTGAAATGCGACGTGACCACTGTCCGTTATGGCAGCCGGCCGAAGCAAGATGGTGATCGCTGCCGGGAACCGGAGTGTGGGGAGAGAGTTGTTCAGCGTCTATCCGATGAATCAACCCGGTGATCTGCGGTTTTTCACTGCTTTTTCGTCTTCAAGGAATGTTTGAGGGTTCGTCCAAAGAACAGGGGATGGATGATAAAGTAGAGCGCCACGGAGGCGTATATTGCGACTGCCGCCGGAGGCAGGAACAGCGCGAGCAGCACGCCGATTCCGTTCAAGATGACGCCGTATCGCCGCCGTCGCACCAGGACCCGCAGATCGTCTTTCGCAAGTCCGTCGACGAGGAGCTGCGGACGCCGGACAAGGTAGCGCATGATCGTGTTCAGCATATACGATGCAACGAGCAGGTCCAGCCCGTAGATGAGGACCGACAGCCGGGAACCCGCCCCGGCGATGTGCGTGGCCATCAGGCTCGTGGAGAACGGGAGCAGGGAGACGAAGAAGAGCATTGCGAGCGTCAGGCGGAACGTGACTCCGTCTTCCTGTTCCGTCAGCCGGGTAATGGAGGAATGTGTGATCCAGAACCCGCCGATGAATGCAAAGCTGATGACGTAGGCGAGGAAATCGGGCCACTCTTCGAGAAGCGCCCACAGCAGGCCTTCGGCAGCGTCCGGCACGGGGAGTTCGAGAACGAGCAGCGTGATGACGATCGCGAAGACACCGTCGGCGAACGCGTTCAGCCGATCCGTGGGGAGAACGTCGGTCAGGCGGCTGAGGCCGGATCTCTTCGGGCTCTCATCAAGGGCAGCCATCACTCATCACCTGCACACCGGCATGGACTGAAGAAGAGATGAAAAATGTTTGGTTGCGCTTCGTCGCCCGGGTCGGTTTTTTAATCCATGAACGAAATTGGTGAGTTGTCCGGGTCGGGGAAGGAAAAAGATCGAAACGCAGTCCGGGCCATCTCTATGGTTCTGGCCAGGATGGACCCCAGGATTATGCGGTTATGCTATCTACCTGTGTAATCGTCCTCTTTGCGGCGGATTGCCTTATTAAGCATTATTTCCTGAAGATGCCGCAGGAGTAGTATATGTGCAGCACCAGCACGATCAGGAATGGGCCCCAGAGAAGGAAGTGGATCTGCTGGGAGAGCGCCTTGTCGAGAAGCCCGAACGTCAGGGACCGCACCAGCCACGGTTCCGTGATCCCGAAGCCGCTGATCAGGAAGAGGAGCGTCAATGCGAGGAGGGCCCGGGAGACCAGTTTCCGATATGTGAACCGCACCATCCTCGTTCCTTCCTATCCCCGATTGAAGAAGGATCGGTCTATGCTCCCGTTGTTCGAATACCCCCGGCTCTCCCAGTAGCCGCGGTAGTTCTCATCGTCGGATACTTCGATCCGGGTCACCCATTTCACCCACTTATAGCCCCAGCGGTCCTCGGCCACCAGCTGGAAGGGGAATCCCCGCTCCGCCGGCAGGGTGACGTTGTTCATGGCATAGGCCAGCAGGATGTCCCGGTCCTCGATGTAGGCAAGGGGAAGTGAGGAGGAGTAGCCGTCCTCCGCGTAGAAGATGACCGTATTTGCCCCCGGCTCCACCCCCGCCTCCTGCAGGAGATCCTTGACTTTCAGCCCCTCCCAGAGGATGGTGACGTCCCAGCCTTCCACGCAGTAGAGGGTAACGACCTTGCGGTAGTGAGGGAACCGCTCCATGAGCGCATCGTAGGAGTAGTCCTTTCTCTCCTCCACCAGTCCGTCGATGGTAAGAGTATAGGTGCTTGCATTCACGTGCTGCGGGCCACGGATCGAGTTCTCACGAAAATCCGTAATCGAGGAGAGCTGCTCACCCCGGTACTCCCTCACCTCCGCAGGTGCAAGATCCGTCACCCCCGGTCCGCCCTCCGCCAGGTCGAGGGCGTAGAGGACGGTAATGGCGCCGATCAGCAATACGACTATGATCAGGCCCGTGCGGCGTCCGATGCGCATGAATGTTTCTCCACCTGACTCCTATAGCTGCTGGAGTGTGGCACCCGGTCCATATAAACACACTGTAACTCCCCGGGGAGGGGTTCCGCAGACCGGTTGCGCGGCGGTAAGATGTTTTCGGCCCGGGCGTCCTCCTTCCGGCTGGTGCGTCCCCGGGCGTCCTCCCCTTGATCGCTCTCCCTGGCGGCGCAGAAAAATACCTCTTCTCTCCGCTCCTCATCCCCGTGGTGCCTTCCTGGCCTTCTCCCCGCGGGCAGCCGTAGACGGCGCCTCCGCCCGTTTCCCGAGCTCCCCCCCGACGAACATCAGCAGCACGAGACCGACCAGCCCGACCACCAGGATCATGACCATGACGTCCGGGTCGGTAAAGTTGAGGACGGCAATCGCCAGCGCTGCCGAGAGGTTGCGCTGAGCCGTCCCGACGGAGAGCACCCGTTTTGTGCCGCCGGCCGGGCCGCCGAGGAGGTAGCCGATGACAAGCGAGATCACCAGAAAGGTGATCGTTGCGAGGATCGCGGTGGTGCCGATGATCTCCAGAAGGTCGGTGAAGTAGACCACGAAGAATGCCACGATCAGCGTGAGCAATGAGAGATTCGTCGCCTGGGTCATCAGGGGCAGGAGCCCCGTTGCAATCCCCTCGTAGCGCGCTCTGACGAAGAGGGCGATCGCGAGCGGGATGAGCATCAGCAGGATGAGCGACCGGGCGATCGCCCAGGGATCGATCGTGACGCCGGTAAGGAGCAGTGGCAGGACGATCGGCACGTAGCCGATCGTCACCACCATCAGGAGCACCATCAATCCCACGGCAAAGGCGATATCTCCCTTCGCCACCTGCGCGAGTTTCGGCAGGAACGGCGCTCCTGCGGCAGTTCCGAGGATGAACAGGCCTATGGAGAGCCCTTCTGAGAGCGGAAAGATCAGGAGCAGCGCGAGTGCGAGCAGCGGCACCAGGACGAAGTTCGCCGCCAGGGAGAGGATCACCAGCCGTGTGTTCTTCAGCGGTTCGATGATCTCGCGCACGGTCAGGGAGAACCCCATGCCGAGCATGCTCGAGAGCACGAAGATCACCGCCGCAAGAACGCCGATCGTCCCAAGGAAGTCCAGAAACGCTGCGGTTTCTACCATTTCGTCACTCCACTTGCCGGATCGGCGGCAGATACCCCCCCGGCTCTCGTTGAATGCCTTCTGCCCCGGCATGTACATGCGGAGAATGGGGCTGAATGCTCCGGCCGTTGCCGGTTGCTCGTGTGCCGACGTATGCTAAGTTGTTCGACCGGGCATCCACGAACTGCATCACGCAGGAGCGGTTCCCCGTGGCGGGCGAGCAGAGCGCTGTCGTGCGCCACTGCATATATAAATGGCCGTTTGCCGCTCCTTCGGGTGCCTCTGGTTCTTCATACGGCATCCGGTCAGGGACCGAATCCCGAATTTCGACGTTGATGACGACGCCAGATGTGCGTTTCATAGACGTTCCCCCGGCGGTGGGGCGGGAGGCCCCGACCGGATAGAGATATCTGCCTGATACAATAGGTTAAAAGTCAACTGGTCGTCAGGATCGATCCTCAGGCGGCACCCTCTCCGGCATCGGCAGGAAGAATTCGGGCCGGCGGCTACCCAAAACTTCATTCCGGGACCGGGAGGGCCACGAGCCCTTCCCGGAGCCAGCCCCAGGCGTCCCGGAGACGGCTCTCCGGGAAGTAGCGCACGTCGATCCCGGAGAACCCGACAAAGAGCCCCGGCAGGCGGTTCATCCATTCCCGCCACCGCTCTCCGCCGACGACGGCGATCCGGTCGACTCTCTCGAGGCCGGGCCACTGCCTGAAGGCGTCCCAGCCCTCTCCCGGCCTCCAGCTGCGGAAGCCCTCGATCTTTAAGAGGATCCGGACGTTGTGGTGGTCTTTCATCGCTCGTTCGAGTTCCGGGACCAGGACGGTGGCGTAATCGCTCTCGCTCAACTTCCCGTCGAACCGGAACCCGAGAACACTTCCTGAACTTTCCTTCACCCGGTCAAGCATGGGTGCCCCTATGGGCCTCCAAAGAAAAAAAGGTATGGCTGATCGGCGATGATACGCCGGTGGGTATACGTATATACCCCTGTGCGTGATAGGCGGCAATACCCTGTCGCGGCAGGGGGTCTTGTGAATGGAACTGGAACTCTTGATAGGGGTCATCCTGGCCCTCAACGTCATATTCGCCGTCACAATCGTCTTCTTCGAACGGAGAAACCCGACGGCGACGACAGCCTGGCTGATGGTCCTCTTCTTTCTGCCCCCCGTCGGTTTTGTGCTCTACCTGCTCCTCGGGCAGAACTACACCCGGCAGAGGATGTTCGTCGTCAAGGAGCAGGAAGATCGCTGTTTCCTCCAGAAGACCTTCGAGGAGCAGCACCGTGCGCTGGCCGGCAACCACCCCGGAGGCGGAGGAGTTCCGCGATGGGATCTTCCTCCTCCTCCGGAACAACCGGGCGTGCCTGACCGAGGGGAACCGGGTCGACATCTATATCCGGGGCAAGGACAGGTTCGACGTACTCTTTGCCGCGATCCGGGGGGCACGCCACCACATCAACCTGGAGTACTTCGTCGTCAACGACGACGATCTCGGGCGAGCGGTCGTCCACGCCCTTGCAGAGAAGGCCCGCCAGGGCGTCGAGGTCCGCCTCATCTTCGACGCGATGGGGTCCCGGGCCGGGGGCGGGTCGCGGGAGGCTTTTGAGGAACTGACGAACGCCGGTGGGAAGATCGGGGTCTTCTTCCCCTCTATCTACCGGGTCAACTACCGCAACCACAGAAAGATCGCCGTCATCGATGGGACGGTGGGGTTCATCGGCGGGTTCAACATCGGGGACGAGTACCTCGGAAAAGGGCCGCTCGGCCGCTGGCGCGACACCGCCGTCCGGATCACGGGAGAGGCAGCCCGGATGCTCCAGCTCCGGTTCTTCCTCGACTGGAACTACGCGACCGGTGAGTACTCGAGCCTCGAGGCCCGCTACTTCCCCGACCGGAGCGTCCCCGGCACGACGCCCATCCAGATAGTTTCCGGCGGCCCGGATACCCGGTGGAACCTGATAAAGGAGGGCTACATCAAACTGATCAACTCCGCCCGGCAGTCGGTCTACATCCAGACGCCTTACTTCATACCGGACGAGAGCGTCGTCGACGCCCTGCGGCTCGCGGCGTTCTCCGGGGTCGACGTCCGGATCATGATCCCCTGCAGGCCCGATCACCCGTCCGTTTACCGGGCGACCCTCTCGTTCATCGGCGACCTGCTCGATGCCGGGGTCCGGGCCTACACCTACGACGACGGGTTCATCCACGCAAAGACGATCGTCGTCGACAGAAAGGCGGGTTCGGTCGGGAGTGCGAACCGGGACGTCCGGAGTTTCCGGCTGAACTTCGAGGTGAACGCCTTCTTCTACGATGCAGCCGTCGGGGCCGATCTTGCGCGGGCGTTCGAGGGGATCTCGCCGTCTCCACCGAGATCACGCCGGAAGACTACCGGACGCGGTCTTCGAGGGTCCGGGTGAAGGAGTCGGTCTCCCGTCTCTTCTCGCCGGTCGCGTGAGGCCTTTCCCACCACACCCCATTAACTCACACGAAGCCTAAAGCCTCTCGCGCTCCGGCGCCCTCAAAAAACTTCAGCGAATTACCGCTCTTCTCACCGGTTCAGCCGGCCCTGGACGAACTTCTTGATCCGGGGGAGGCTCCGTTCCCAGCGGGCCTGGAGGATGGGGACGGTGTAGGGGAGGTGGTGCGGGAGGACTGCGGTCCCCATCACCGCCTTCTCGACGAGCGGCCGCTCACGGCCGATGATGACGGTTTTTCTCGCCCGGATAGCGTCCAGGAACTCTTCCACGGTATCGGCCTCGGCGCAGGTGACGACCCCGCCGAGTTCGTGGAGGAGGTGGCCGTCGGTCCCGCCGGTCCGCCCGAGACCGTGGGTGACGGCGAGCCCGGCCGCCTTCAGGTTGTGGGACCGGGCCATCCCGCCGCAGATCACCTCGAGGGCATCGAGGCGGGAGAAGACTTCTTCGCCGATGCATGCGCCGGCGACGCACCGCTGCACCCCCCTGTTTAAGAAGGCATAGCCGCAGGGGTGCGCTTCGGCGGCGATGCAGGCGTAGCCCTCCCGGCGATCGAGGATATCGGGGGTATCGAGGCGGATAGCGGTAAATGGCCCGTTCCTTCTGTTTTTCTCGACGTGGCGCCGGTAGAAGTCTTTGAGGTCGGATCCCGAATAGAAGTAGAGGAGGATGTGCGGCCCGTCGTTGGCACTGACCTCGATCCCGGGAACGAGGGGAACCCGGATTCCCTGCCGTTCTGCCTCGGCCACGCCGCCGATCTGGTTGTGGTCGGTGATCGCAAGCCCGACTCCCCGCCGGGCCGCGAGTTTCAGCGCGTCCCGCACGCGGGTGGCGGAGTCGGAGTGCCGGGTGTGGAAGTGGAGGTCCGCCGGGAGAAGATCGAGGCGCCGGATCTCTTTCGGCAGGGGTTTCTCGAATATGATATCCTTATAATAGCGCATGGGATCGCTGTCTGCCTGATTACCGATGGGTCGCGGGGGATGAAAAAGGGTTGCCTGTTCCCCCTGGGAGGGAGTCGTTCGCGCCCCGATGGCGGCGCTATCCCATCTCAACAGCGGCCTCCTCGGCGGCCACCGGCTCCCGCAGCCAGTCGAGGGCTGCCGCCAGGTGGTCGTCGGTGAAGTAACGCACGTCTATCCCGGTAAAACCCACAAAGAGTCCCGGCAGGTGGTTCATCCATTCTTCCCACTTCTCCCCGCCGACGATCGCGACCCGGTCGACCTTCTCCATCCCCGGCCAGTCTTTGAGCCCCTCCCAGTGCCCGTGCGACTTCCAGCCGTGGAAGTTCACGATATGAAAGAGTATCCGGAGGGTCGGGTGGCTCTTTTCCGCCTCCTCAAGCGCCGGGATCAGCGTCCCGTCGTAGTCTTTTGCCGTCATCTCGCCGTCGAACCGAAACCCGACGACATCTCCTGCACCTGTTGCCATCCCCTCGATCATGGCGCCCCCTCTCCGGGGCGAATGAGAAAAAGGTTCCGGCCGTCACCCGGCCGGCCCCTCATCGGAAACCACCATCATGCCGGCAATCTCCTCTTTTGAGAACCGTGAGAGGTAGCGGTTCCCGGCGAGTGCGACGGCGATCGCGCCGACGAGGACGGAGATCATATCGAGCATGGTGTCGTCGAGACCGTGCTGGAGGTCTGTCCCGAGGAAGGTGTCAAACAACCATTCGTAGATCTCCCAGAACCCCTCCATCGCCATCGCGGCGATGATGATGAACCCGACGATCATCCAGCGGGAGAGGTTGATCCTGCTGAACCGGTCGAGCAGCAGGACGATGACGAAGGCGAGCACCGAGACGGTTATCCCGGAGATGAAGTGGGCGATCTTGTCGTAGTAGGGGTAGTAGATATCGTAGTACCCCAGGATCTCGCCGGATATATGGAGGTAGAGCGAGAGGGCGACGAGGAGGTTGACCTCCCAGGGGAGCGTGATGCTCAACCGGCGGGTGACGGCGGTGGGGACCATCGTTAAGCCGAGCGCGACGACGCCGGTGAAGACCTGCGAGTATTCGCTGAGCGAGAACGCGAGGAAGACGTTTGCGGCGATGAGGATCTGGAAAAGATAGGCGAGGTAGAGCCCGGCGGGTCTCTTCATATGATCGTGTTGGGCGGCGCTCTGTAAACATCTTCTGTTTGCCCGCCGCCGGCGTCACCCCTCCTCGACCCGGATATCGATGCCCGCGAGTTTTTCGTAGATCCGGCGTTTCCGTATCTCGCGCCGGTAGTCGTAGACGAAGTACTCGTAGGTGTCCCAGATCGTCACCCAGTTTAAGATGGTGACCAGCCCGGTGAGCAGGATAGCGACGGGGCCGTCGAGGTATCCGGCGAAGACCACGACGAACAGGACGGCGATCGCCGCGTTGAAGGTGGCCAGGGCGAGACTGATCCGGCCCTCCCTGCGGGAGACCCGTCTGTCGTCGTCGAGGTCGGCTATGCGGAACGAGAAGTGCCGCCGGATCGTCGCCGGGAGGAGCGCGGCCTCCTCCGGAGAGAGCGAATCCCGCGGGAGGCCGACGGTGATGCCGGCGATCTTTTTGAGGTTGCACCCATCGAGATAACTGGAGATGTACTCTTCGGCGAACTCCGTGAGCTCTCGCGCAGAGAGAGGGGACGGGTCGTCCGGGTCGAAGAGTTGATCGGTCGATTTGAACCGAAACCCTATCTCCAGAATCCCGTCCAGCTCAGTTCTCGTAACCCCGACTTCCCGCATCTTGTACACCGTGCATCCGGGCGTTCAGTGATTTCCCGAAACTGTCGGCCCCACCTCGCAGCGGAGGTGCAGCCCAGCCAGGTTGCCGAAAAAGGGTGGTGAGATGCTGCCGCTCACGCGGTGGGCGGCGGAACCTCGGCCGTTGCCGCCGTCCCGGTTCCAAAGGCGTCGCGGAGGTTCGCTTCCTCCGTCTCCGAGAGCGACGTCCGGATGACGTGGCCCCCGTACTCTTTGATGGCGTTGACCACCTTGTCCGGCGTCATCTTCTTGACGAGCAGGAAGATCGCGGAGTTGCCCGGCTTGACGTTCTCCGCGACTTCTTTGATGAATTTGTCGTCGATACCGTAGTCGGAGAAATGCCCGGCGAGTGCCCCGGCGATCGCGCCGATGGCAAGCCCGAAGATCGGCGCGAAGAAGATCAGGCCGATCAGCAGTCCCCAGAAGGCGCCGGAGAGCGCCCCCATGCCGGCCAGATTGGTGGCCTGCTTGATCTCGGTCTTCCCGTCCTGGTGGTGGACGACGACCACCAGATCTTCCAGTTCGATGGTGTGCTCCTTTGTCAGGTCGACAAGCCTGTCCCTGACCCGGAACGCGGTTTCTTCGCCACCGTAGGCGATGGCAATCAGATCGCTCATATATCCTCCGCTGTAATTGAAAATATAATTGAGGGTATATATTTCCTGCGGTCGATCCGGTGCAGGGTGGGCCCTACTCCTCCCGGCCCCCGTTGCCCATCATCTCTCCAATCCACCGGGTCTCCTCCCAGCTCTCGAGGAGGAGTTTCATCGCGATCGTCAGCGGTATGGCGAGGAAGATCCCGACCGCCCCGAGGATGAATCCCCAGAAGATGACAGAGAAGAGGACGACGAACGGCGAGAGGTTGAGTTCCCGCCCGGCCATCCGGGGAAGGACGAGGTTCTCGGCGGCAGCGTCGATGAGGGCGATGACGACGATGACGGCCACCGCCCCTCCCGGCCCGTACATGACAAGGGCGAGGAGGGTTGGCGGGATCGCGGCTACGACGAGGCCGATGTAGGGGACGTAACTCAGGACGAAGGCGATGAATCCCCAGAGCACCGCGAAGTCGACCCCGATGAGAGCGAGGAAGAGCCCGGTACCGACACCGGTGATCAGGTTCACCTTCGTCCTGATCACCACGTAGTCGATGAGGAACCGGCCCGACTGCGAGATGTGCCGGAGATGAGGGTTATCGGGCCCCAGGTGCCGCGCGAGGCAGGCCGTAAGCCGGGGCGCTTCGAGGAGGAGGAACCCGACCGCGATGAAGACGATGAAGGCGTCAAAGGTGATGCTCCCCAGCTCCTGTGCGAGTCCGGCAACCTGCTGGATCACGTATCCCAGGTCGATGTAATCCCATATGCTGATGCTCGCGGGATCGATGCCGTATTCGGTGAGGACGGCGGCCTGTGCCTCGAGCGCCTCCTCGTACCGGGGCAGGGAGAAGAGAAATCCGGTGAGGGCCGCACCGAGGAAGGCCGCAGTCCCGACGAAGAGCGCGACGAGCCCCGCGACCACGGTCCCGGCGGCGAGGACCCGCGGCACCCCTCGGCGGGTCAGCCATGTCATGACGGGCGCGGTGATCATGGCGAAGAAGACGGCGACGAGGAACGGGCCGAGAATCGAGGTGGCCACCCGGATCCCCGCGAGCACGATGACGACCGCCGCCCCGACGATCGCGATCCGGGCGGGGGGGGAGAGGCTCTCGGCGGTCATATTCACGAGGAAGGTATGGACGCTCCGGAAGAAAGAGTTTTCCGGGCGGGGGGTCTCACTCCCCGGCCTCCCCTGCCCGGATCGCTTCCATGAGCGACTCCCAGACGACCGGCGTCGCGAGGAACACGTTCTCGTGGCCGATGGCCTCCGCCGCCCCGGTCCCTTCGAGGCCCGCAAGAAGCCGGGGGTCGACCTCGGCGAGGATGAGCCGGTTCCCCCTGGCCTCGACCTGCCGGGCGTAGCGCTCCAGCATCCGAAAGAGCCCGGTTCCGGCCTCGACCCTTCCCCGGAGAGCGAGGATCACGACGGCGCCTTCTGCCCCCTCCGGGGACGGGAGCGACCGCTCGATCGCCCGGAGGGTGGCGAAGTAGATGCTGCCGGAGATCGAGAGCACGGTGAGGCGGCCGCCCGGGAGCCGGTCGGGCGCCGGTTCTTCCCGGAACATCCCCCCTCCCGCCGGGACGAGGCGGACCACGGCCGCCTCCCGGGTGGAGGTGACCAGGTAGATGGCAAGCGAGAGGAAGACGCCGACGTAGATGCTGTACTGGAGCGGCAGTACCTGGGTGGAGATGAAGGTGGCGACCATCGCCCAGCTCCCGGGACGGGAGTACTTCCAGATGCAGGCGATCTCGCGGGGCTGATACATGAGTTCGACCCCGATGAGAATCAGGATGCCGGCGAGGGTCGGGAGCGGGATCAGTTCGGCAAGCGGTCCCGCGATGGCGACGACCACCCCGACGAGGGCGCCCGAGATGAGGTTGGCTGCCCTGGTTTCTGCCCCCGCGGCGATGTTGAGCGCCGTCGCCGAAAGCGACCCGCTCGCCGGTGCGCACTGGAGGAAACTGCAGAGGATGTTCGTGATTCCCTGTCCCGAGAAATCCTGGTTCACGTCGGCGATGGTGCCGTCGGGCTCCGGGGTCGTCTCCGTGATCCCGACGGTCATCACGAGCCCGATGATGGCGAGGGCGAGCGCCGGGACGAGGAGTCCGGGCGCGAGGGCGAGGTCGGGGACGACGGGTATCGGGAGGCCGGCGGGGATGGCGGCGATACTGCCAACGAGCGCGACCTCCGGGAGTGCGGCCCGGACGAGGAGGGTTGTGACGACGATCGGGAGGACGAGGGCGACGGAACTGAGGTGCGGCACCCGCCGGAAGGCGAGGACGAGGGCGATGGTGAGGAGCCCGACCGCGATCGCCTGCGGCTGGATCTCGCCCGCGTGGAGGAGGAGATCGGGCACGGCGAGGATCCGGATCGCTTCCCTCGGGAGTTCGTAACCGGTGAGGTTCCCGAGCTGCCCGAGGACGATGAGGAGTGCTGCTCCCGTGACAAACCCGGTGAGGACGGCGTTCGATACGAACCGGGTCAGGCTGCCCGCCTTGACAAGCCCGAACCCGAGCTGAAAGAGCCCGATAAGGAGCGTCAGGACAAAGAGGGTGGCCGGGACGTCGGCCTCCGGGACCGGGGCGAGGACCGAGTAGATCGAGACTGCAAGGACGTTTGAGAGCATCACCTTGAGGTAGGAGGAGCCGGTGAGGGGCGCCCCGATCGCCGTCGCGAACGCGGCGGTATAGAGGCCGTAAAGCGGGTTGATCCCGGCGACGAGGGCGAACCCCATCACCTGCGGGATGCCGACGAGGGCGGTGGTCGCCCCGGCGACCAGGTCGGCCGGAAGGCTCCTCCTCCAGTTCGGCTCACCGGCGGGCATGCTCCGGGAGGGTGCGGGGTGCGGGATATAATAGTTACCCCTGTCCGGTACGGCGCCGGATCGAATGTCCCGGGGGTGCGGGCACGGTGGTCTGGCTGGTCATGGCGCCGCCGTGGATGAGCGAAACCAGCTAGACCACTGCTAGACCACGGGGCCGGGCAGGCCGGCAGAGGAACACCTAATCGGCACGAATTGCCATTGGGCCTTGCTGTGTGGCTTTCGGGGTGCGTGAGCACGCTGGTCTGGCTGGTTATGGCGTCGCCTGAATAGGCGACATTAGCTAGACCACAACCGGGCCACCACATCCCGGGGTACCCCCCCATTGCCCCATTAAATATCTATATATATTTTTACACATATGTGTATTAATTGAGGTGATACAACATGCCAGGATTTGATGGAACCGGACCGGCCGGCCGCGGCCCGATGACGGGCGGCCGCCGGGGCCGGTGCGTCCTGCCCGGGACGCCGGCGGCGGAAGATTCGTCTTCCGCACCGGTGCTTCGCGGCATCGGCCGGGGCGGTGTCCCGTGGGGATGCGGTCGCGGCTTTGGCCGTGGCTGCCGGGCACGCGGCCGGTGGTAACCGCCGTCCCGGAGCGAAGGCACTATCTGCATGTGGGACGGAGCTCTTCTCCAGAGATGATACCATGAACGAGAGAGAGCCCGGCGAGGGGCGTGGCCGCCGTGGACGGGGCCGCCCCCGGGTCCGCCGGATAGTCGGGGATCAGGGGGCGTTTCGCTGTTTCGGCCCCCTCTGCGGGGGTCCCGAGGAGTTCGTCGTCATCCTCCCCGAGGAGGTGGAGACCCTCCGGCTCGTCGACCTCCAGGGACTCGAGCAGGAAGAGGCCGCCCTCGCCCTCGGCGTCTCCAGAAAGACCCTCTGGCGCGACCTCCATGAGGCGCGGGCGAAGGTTGCCGACGCCCTGGTGCACGGCAAGACGATCCGGATCGTCGGGTGCGGCCGCCGGCGGGAGGAGGGGTGTCCCGGGGATGAGGAGCCATCCGACGTTGGTGCCGATCCTTCGCCCCGGTGATGAGACAACCCCTGCAGGGCATCCGCCCTGCATATTTTTTGTAAAACAAGAGTGGGCCCGGAGGGATTCGAACCCACGACCGCCCGGTTATGAGCCGGGCGCTCTGACCGGACTAAGCTACGGGCCCTGATACAAACGCTTTTCAGCCACCGATCCGGGAACGGCTCAAATTCCTGCGGTTCCCGGGATCGTCGATGGCCCCGGTGCATATAAACGTCTCCCTTGGACGATAAATACGTTGTGCGCGCCGCCCTTACACCTCCTTCGCCGCCTCCTCGGCGTCCCGGATGACCGAGAGAACCTCCCGCCTCTTCTCGTCGAGGAGTTCCCCCGTATCCGCCTCCAGGTTCAGCCTCACCACCGGCTCGGTGTGGGAACGGCGGATGTTGAACCACCACGCCGGATAGCTCACCGTCAGCCCGTCCAGGCGGTCGAGGTCCGCGTCCCGGTAACGCGCCGCGAGCACCGCGAGCACCGCTGCGGGCTCGCTCACCCGGAGGTTGATCTCCCCGGTCGAGGGGTAACGGTCCAGCGGCCGGATGAGTTCGGAGAGCGGCCGGCCGCTCGCGGCGAGAAGGTTTGCAATATAGACCATCGTCAGAAGCCCGTTGTCGGCAAACCCCATCTCCCGGTAGTAGTAGTGCCCGGAGAGTTCCCCGGCAAACAGCGCGTCCTCCTCCCGCATCAGCGCCTTGATGAAGGCGTGGCCGACCCGGGACCGGACGCCCCGTCCCCCTGCCCTCTCGATCGCTTCCACGACGGCCCGGCTCGAGCGGAGGTCGTAGAGGATCGTCGCCCCCGGGTTCTCCTTGAGCAGGAACTCCGCGATGAGCCCGGTCACCAGATCCTCCCGGACCCGCTCGCCCCGCTCGTCGATGAACCCGCACCGGTCTCCGTCGCCGTCGAACGCGACCCCCATGTCCGCACCCTCCGCGACGACCCTGTCCTGGAGTTCCCGGGTGGTTTCGGGGTCGAGGGGGTTTGCGTGGTGGTGGGGGAACCGACCGTCGGGCTCGAGGTACAGCGGCGAAAGGCGCCATGCCGGAACCCGGGCGAAGAGGCGGGGCACTTCCGGCCCGGCCATCCCGTTCCCCGCGTCCACGACGACCGTGAGCGGTTTGGGCACCCGGACGAACCCGGCCACCTTCCCGATGTAGGCGTCCAGCATATCGAGGCGGCGGCACGACCCGGCGGCCCGGGCTACCGGCTCCTCCCCGACCCTCGTCTCGAGAAGCGGCAGATCCCGGTCGCCGGAGAGGGGGATCGCGTTCTCCCGGGCAAGTTTGAACCCGTTCATCTCCCCGGGGAGATGGGAGGCCGTCACCATCGCCCCGCCGTCGAATTCCCCGGCGACGATGGCGTAGTTGAGGAGGGGCGTGCTCACCGTCCCGATATCGGCGACCTCCGCCCCGGCTTCAACCGCACCTGCTATGAACGCACGGGAAAGCGTTGCCGACGAAAGACGCATGTCCCGTCCGACGACGACCCGCTCCGCTGCGAGGAGCGCGACGAAGGCGTTCCCGAGTCTCTGCGCCGTCGCTTCATCGAGTTCATCCGGGTAGCGCCCCCGGATGTCGTAGGCCCGGAAGATCCCGGCCATTCACGTCGCTCCCCGGAGCGGCGACATCGCCCGCAGACGCCCGATCACACCGGGAAGGATCTCGAGGACGTAGTCGACGTCGGCGTCGGTGTTTCCGGGCCCGAGGGTGAGCCGGAGTGAGCCGTGGGCGTGCTCGGGCGGAAGGCCGCACGAGGTCAGGACGTGCGAGGGCTCGAGCGACGCCGAGGTGCAGGCGCTCCCCGTCGAGGCGGCAACCCCGAGGGCGTCGAGCAAAAGAAGGATCGACTCCCCCTCGACGTAGCGGAACGCGACGTTCACGTTGTTCGGGAGTCTCTCCGTCGGGTGGCCGTTCAGCCGGGTATCCGGGATTGCCTCCAGGATCCCCCGGATCAGCCGGTCCCTCATCGCGGCAATCCGGGCGGCCTTCCCGGGGATATCGGCGGTTACAAGTTCGATCGCCCGGCCGAGCCCCACGATCCCGGGAACGTTCTCGGTCCCGGCCCGCCGGCCCCGCTCCTGCGCCCCGCCGTCCATGAACGTCCCGATCCGGGTCCCCCGCCGGATATAGAGCGCCCCCGTCCCTTTCGGGCCGCCGAACTTGTGGGCGGAGATGGCGAGGAGGTCGGCCCCCATATCATCCACGTCCGCCGGAAAGGCCCCGATCGCCTGGACGGCGTCGGTATGAAACGGGATCTTGTGGTCGTGCGCGACTTTCGCGATTGCTCTGACCGGCTGGACCGTCCCGATCTCGTTGTTCGCGGTCATCACCGAGACGAGGACGGTCTTATCGGTGATCGCCTCCTCGACCGATCCCGGCTCCACCCGGCCGAACTCGTCCACGGGCAGGTAAGTGACCCGGTAGCCCTGCTTCTCGAGCGCCCGGCAGGGGTGGAGGACGGCGTGGTGCTCGATCGCGGAGGTGACGATATGGTCGCCCTTCCTCTGGTTTGCCGCCGCCGTCCCCTTGATCGCCCAGTTGTCGGCCTCGGTCCCCCCGGAGGTGAAGAAGACCTCCTCGGGGTTCGCGCCGATCGCCGCCGCCACGCGTCCCCGCGCTTCCTCCACCGCCTCCTCCGCCTCGCGGGCGAGGGCATAGAGCGAGGAGGGGTTCCCGAACCGCTCCGAGAAGTAGGGGAGCATCGCCTCGACGACCTCGGGCCGCACCGGCGTCGTCGCCGCATGGTCCATGTAGACCGTTCGTCTCCGCTCCATCCCGGTCACTTCGCCATCGTCGGCTGGAACCCACGCATCGTCTCGGCCATCTCCCGGAGCCGCCGGTCCACCAGGTAGTTCACGGTCCCCTCCTCGTAGGTCCCATCCTCCCGCCGCATACCCGCCGGGACGTCCGTGAGGGCCTCGATTCCTTCGTCGATCGTCCGCACCGGGTAGATCCGGAACTTCCCGGCCTTCGCGGCCTCGACAATCTCCTCTTTCAGCATCAGGTTCTGGACGTTGCTTGCCGGGATCAGCGCCCCCTGGTTCCCGTTGAGACCTTTGGCCTTGCAGATCTCAAAGAACCCCTCCAGTTTCTCGTTCACGCCGCCGATCGCCTGGACCTCGCCCTTCTGGTTCACCGATCCCGTGACGGCGAGGTACTGTTTCAGTGGGAGACCCGAGAGCGCCGAGAGGAGGGCGTAGAGCTCGGTGCTCGATGCGGAGTCGCCCTCGATCCCCTCGTAACTCTGCTCGAAGACGAGCCGGGCCGAGAGGGAGAGGGGCTTGTCTCCCGCGTAGTTGTTGTTGAGGTATCCGTTGATGATCAGGACGCCCTTCGTGTGGATCGGCCCGCCGAGGGCCGCCTCCCGCTCGATATCCACGATCCCCTCGCGGCCGACCCCGATGCTCGCGGTCACCTTCGACGGCCGGCCGAAGGCGAAGTCACCGAGCCCGATGACCGAGAGGCCGTTCACCTGACCGACTTTCTCCCCCTCGGTCTCGATGAGGAAGATCCCCCGCCGGATGTACTCCTCGATCTTCTCCTGGATCAGGTTCGAGCGGTAGATCTTCTCCTCGATCGCCTTCGTGACGTGCTTTTTCTCGATGAGTTCCGCCCCGTCGCTCGCGGCGTAGAAGTTCGCCTCCCGGATGAGGTCCGCGACCGTGGCGAACCGGGTCGAGAGCTTCTGCTTGTCCTCGGCGAGGCGCGAGCCGTACTCGATCACCCGGGCGATCGCCTCCCGGTCCAGGTGCCGGAGTTTCTCCTCCCGGACGAGGTTGCACATGAAGTCGGCGTATTTTTCAGCGTTCTCGTCGTTCCGCTCCATCACGATGTCGAAGTCGGCCTTGACCTTGAAGAGTTCCTTGAAGTCGGGGTCCATCTGGTAGAGGAGCTGGTAGAGCATCGGGGTCCCGATGAGAGCCACCTTGATGTCGAGGGGGATGGCCTCGGGCTTGACGGTCTTTGCCGTGATGAACCCCATCCGTTCTCCCGGCTCCTCGATGACGGCTTCCCCGGTCTTCAAAGCCGTCTTGAGCCCGTCCCAGGAGAGGGGGGCGCGCAGAAGGTCTTCGACGTCGAGGATGAGGTAGCCGCCGTTGGCCTTATGCAGCGAGCCCGGCCGGATCATCGTGAAGTCGGTCGTGAAGATGCCGAACTGGACCTCCCTCTCGATCTTCCCGAGGAGGTTCTGGAAGGTGGGGTTCTGCTCCACGACCACCGGCGCGCCTTCCGTGCCGGCGTTGTCCACGATGACGTTCACCTCGTACTTCCGGAACGGGAGCTCCCGGATGAAGGCCTGGAACTGGGGCGGGGCACCAGGCTGTTCGGGGACGCCGAGGAAGGCCTGGAGGTTCTCGAGGATATCGTTCTGGACGGCGTCGACGTAGGCCGGGACCTCTGCGACGTCGGCATACTTCTCTTTGAGTTCGGCGACGAGGTTGCCTATCGCGTAGAGTGCGATGTCGTGGTTTAAGTCCTTGACCGCCTCGGCCCCCTGCCGCTCGATGTCCTGCACCTGCCGTAGCGTGCTCCGGAGTTCGGCGTTCAAGGCGTCCCGTCGCCGCTGGACCTCCGCCCGCACGTCGTCGGGGAGGTTGATGAACTCCTCCTCGGGGACCGGTTTGCCGTTGATGACCGGGATGGTCAGAAGGCCGATGGGGCTCATCTGGATGACGAAGCCCGCTTCCTGGGCGCGCTGGTTGATCCGGGCGATGAGGTCGGTCCTGTTCCCCTGGAGCGACTGGAGGGTTTCGTCCCGCCGTTTTGCGTACTCCTCGCTCTCGAACGCCCGGGGAAGCGCCTGCCGGGCCTCCTCGATGAATCGCTTCATATCCTCCCTGAACCGGAGGCCGTTTCCGGCCGGGAGGGCGATGGCGTTGGGCTCGTACTGGTTCTCGAAGTTGTGGACGTAGATCCAGTCGCTCGTCCGGGGTTTGGTCTTCGCGAGCTCGTCGAGGAAACTCCGGACGGCGGTCCTCCTCCCGGTACCCTGGGCGCCCGCGGTGTAGACGTTGAACCCGGCCTCCCGGATCTCGAGCCCGAACCGCAACGCTCGCAGTGCCCGCTCCTGGCCGATGATCTCTTCCAGCGGCCGCATCTCCGCGGTGCTGGCGCACTCTACTTTTCCCGGCTCGTAGACGTTCCGGTACTCTCCGATATCCAAAGGCTGAACCATCAGTCTCACCACAGTTGCTGCAACTACTCCGCAGGATGTCGC
This sequence comes from Methanoculleus sp., assembly GCA_018433835.1. Lineage (GTDB taxonomy): Archaea > Halobacteriota > Methanomicrobia > Methanomicrobiales > Methanoculleaceae > Methanoculleus. The sequence goes on along the minus strand of JAHDQM010000012.1, from coordinate 9,626 downwards.
TCGCCCTAAAAAAGGTTCCCCGTTCCGGCACCGGATGGTACGATAGGTGGTTTTACTTTCTTTCGCGCATATGTGTAGTACGTTTGTATGCGGCCAATGACATGCACAGGGCCGCAAGGATCGGTGAAATTATGAAGATAGCGATTGCACAGGATGGAAACCGGGTATCCGAACACTTTGGGCACTGCCAGGGGTATGCAATATTTGATGTGGAGGAATCGATCATCTACCGGAGGGACGACCTCCCGAGTCCCGGCCACGAACCCGGGCGGCTCCCGGTCTTCCTCGCGGAGCACGGAGTCGACCTGATCATCGCCGGCGGGATGGGGCCGCGGGCCGTCGACCTCTTCCGCGAGAATGGCATCAATGTGCTCCTCGGTATCGGTGGAAACGTTGATTATGTCGCACAGGACTATATTGCCGGCCGCCTCTCGCCCGGGAAGAGTTCCTGCCATCACGAAGACGGCGGCGAGTGCGACGGGGCGCACTGAGCATGCCGGCGGTGGTCGACCCGGAGGGGTGTACCGGGTGCGAGACGTGCGTGGATGTCTGCCCGGCGGCTGCGATCGCCATGGAGGAGGGCAGGGCGAAGGTCGACCCCGGGCTCTGCGTGGACTGCGGAACCTGCGTGGACGAGTGTCCGGCGGGCGGCATCTCGCTCGAATGACACGGTGGCACCATCCATAGTATTATGCTCATATGAGCAAAAATCACCAGAGGAGTGTATTAGTATGATTGTTGGTATTACGGCACGTGCAACAGGCACGGACGCCCCGGTCGAGCAGCGGTTCGGCCGGGCACCCTACTTCGTCTTCGTCGATACGGAGACGGGAAAATCGGAATCGGTTGAGAATCCTCTCGTCGATGCCGCCGGCGGCGTCGGGCCCCGGGCGGTCCAGATGCTCGCGGAGCACGGCGCGGCGGTGCTCATCACCGGTCAGGTCGGCGGGAACGCCGCCCGGGCGCTCGAAGCGGGCGGGATCAAGGCATACGCCTACCGCGGAAGCGGCAGCGTGGCCGATGCCCTCGCGGAGCATGCCGCCGGGACACTGGAGCCGCTCTCCCTCTCCTGAAGAGGGATTTTGCATGAAGATCGCGATTGCAAGCGGCAAAGGGGGAACCGGGAAGAGCACCGTGGCGGCGAACCTCGCCTGCGTGCTCTCCCGCTCCCGCGATGTCGTGCTCGTCGACTGCGACGTAGAGGAGCCGAACCTTCACCTCTTCTTCCCGGGCTCCGCCGTGGACGTGCCGGTGACGACCCCGGTCCCGGAGATCGATCCCGCTCGCTGCACCTTCTGCGGTGAGTGCGGGAAATTCTGCCGCTTCGGGGCGCTCTCGGTCCTCAAAGACCGTGTCCTCGTCTTCCCGGAGCTCTGCCACTCCTGCGGGGGCTGCAGCCAGGTCTGCCCGCAGGGGGCCGTCCGGGAAGTCCCGCGCACCGTCGGCCGGGTCGCGTGCTCCTGCCCGATTCCCCGTCTCACCCTGATCAGCGGGGTCTTAAACGAGGGTGAGGTGCAGGCCCCTGCGGTCATCAGGGCGGCGAAGATGCTCGCACAAGGGCACCCGCTCACCCTCTACGACGCCTCCCCGGGGATCGCCTGCCCGGTGATCGAGACCCTCGAGGGGAGCGATGCCTGCGTCCTGGTAACGGAGTCGACGCCGTTCGGGCTGCACGACCTCCGCCTCGCGGCCGATGTGGCGGAGAGGGTCGGTGTTCCCGCCGGCGTCCTGATCAACCGGAGCGACGGCCGGGACGAGGCGACCCTCGACTTCTGCCGGGAGCGGGGGCTTCCCGTCCTCATGACCATCCCGTTCTCCCGGGAGATCGCCGCCGTCCAGAACCGGGGAGGGCTCATCTGCCGCGACCTTCCCGGGTGGGAGGAGCGGTTCGCCGGCCTCTTCGACGCGATCGTGAAGATCGCGGGGGTGAGCCCGTGATACGGCTCGCGGTCGTGAGCGGCAAGGGCGGCACGGGGAAGACGATGGTGACGGCGGCGCTCGCCGATATCAGCGGGGTGCCGCAGGTTCTCGCCGACTGCGACGTGGATGCCGCGAACCTGGAACTCGTTTTCGAGCCCCGGCGGCTCACCACGGAGGAGTTCCGGGGGCTCGCAGCGGCCCGGATCGACCCGGAACGGTGCCGCGACTGCGGGATCTGTGCGGATCACTGCCGGTTCGGGGCGATCGTGCGCCGGGACGATGCCTGGGAAGTGGACGCTCTGCATTGCGAGGGCTGTGGTGTCTGCACCTACGTCTGCCCAACGGGGGCGGTTCGGATGGAACAGCGCGTCTGCGGCGAGATCTATACCTCGGCGACTGACCGGGGCAACCTCGTCCATGCCCGGCTCTTCCCGGGCTCCGGGAACTCGGGGCTGCTCGTCACCGAGGTGAAGAAGCGGGCCGTGAGCCTTGCGGACGGCGCCGACCTGCTGCTCGCCGACGGCCCGCCGGGGATAGGCTGCCCGCTGATCGCGACGGTCAGCGGTATGGACGCGGTCCTCATCGTCACGGAGCCGGGGGTCTCCGCGTTCCACGATCTCGAACGGCTCGTGACGGTCTGCCGCCGGTTCGGCCCCCGGATCTTTGTCGCGATCAACCGGTTCGACCTCGCGGAGGATATCTGCGAGAGGATCGAGGACTACTGCGAGAAGGAGGGCATCGTGGTGGCTGGAAAGATCCCGTTCGATCCGATGGTAATCGAAGCGGTCCGGAACGGCCGGCCCGTGACCCGGAGCGAGTCCCCGGCGACGGATGCTCTCCGGGTACTCCGGGACAACCTTTTCTTTGAACTCGGGCTCCGGTGAGCCCGCTCTCCCGGGGTTGTTACGGTGCCCGGGCCGCTCCGCTCCGGGGGAATTGAGTGTTGCCGGATCTCCGGCAAGAGTGTCTCGTGACTCTCCGGTCTCAACCGAAGATTCGCTCAAACGATTCTCGGAAAAAGAAGAACGTATTGGTTTAGAACCGGGGTTTTCTGTGCTTCGGGAGGCAGTCCTGGCAATACACGGGTCTGCCCTCAGTCGGCTTGAACGGGACTTCGCACTCTTTCCCACAGTCTGAACAAACGGTCTTCGTCATTTCACGGGGGCCGCCGAAGTTCCTCGGTCCACCGAAATTTCTGTTTCCTCTGTTATAATCCATTGGATTGCTCATGCAGATAGAACACTGCCTGTATAGTTGTGATTGGATAGTATATAAGGTACTTCACCGGCCCGGGGGGGCTCTGCAGGGTTATCGGGCACGGGACGGCGATCGAACGGCAGCATCTCCATCGCGGACTTTTTCGGGTTTGGAATACAACGGATGGAGGGATGAAGACCCTGATTGAAGAGGCCCGGGAGGGGGAGATGCGCTGGAACGCGCGGCTTGCCGCCTACGCCCATGAACACGGCGTCCAGACGATCATCGAGGGGCTCGGCGGCCATGTCAGGGCCGACAGGATCCCGGTCTACCTCCGGCGTTACCGGGAGCGCTCCCGCGCGCCGCTGTTCGTCGCCAGCCCTCTCCCCACCGACATTGCTGTTGGGTATGACCACATCGCGGGGTGCGTCGGCGCAAGCATTGCAAGCGGCGCAGGCGCCGATTGCCTCTGCTGCCTCACCCCGGCCGAGCACCACGGCCTCCCGACCCCCGACCAGGTGCGGGAAGGACTCATCGCTTTTAAGATCGCCGCTCATATCGGCGACTCGATCAAGTACGGCCCGGACGGGGAGGACCTCGCCCTCGATCGTTCCCGCTCCCGCCTCGACTGGGACGGACAGATTGCCCATGCCATCGACCCGGAAACCGCAAGGAATCTCGCCCCCGAACCAGGGCCATGCACGATGTGCGGGGACTTCTGTGCGGTCGCCCTCATGAAGCGGCTCAGGGAGCAGAGGTGAGGGGGTATCCCCGCTCCCGCACAGGCCCCCTCCGGAAGGAAAAATATGGTCGCGGGCGGGCGATACCATCCGTGTTACCGGAGGTCGTCCATGCCTCGTGGTATTGTGGAAAAAGACCGGAGATTGCAAAAATTTGTGCCCGCCACCGCACTCCCATCCGCTCCGGATCGGAACGCGGCGGTAATCGTAATGGTTTTCCCTCACCCCCGCCGTGTCGGTGAGGGATCCCCAAGGTTTATGTGGCGGCAGGCGACTCTCTCGCCCGGTGAATGATGATGAATGGTTCCCGGCTGAAGTACAGGGTCGAAGTCCTCAGCGACGACGACGGTATCAAGCGCTACGGCCCGTTCAACGAGCAGAAAGCACGGGAGTTCTTCGAGGTCGAGGAGAGCCTCGGTGGGACCGCCCGGATCGCACGGTTGGAGGAGGGGATCCGGGAGACGTGGAAGGTCGTCACCGAGTGCGGGGACTGGGGCGGCCACGAGGGAGGACCACCTGAGGCGACGGGAGTGGAGGCATACCCGCGATAGGCGGGGACCTCCTGCCCGTGTCCGGGGAGCACAAAACGCATATACTCCAACCCCGATAGCAGGGCGTGGACCTCATCCTGCAGGCGTACGACGTGCTCCTCTGGGCCGGGCTCCTGAAGGGGCTCCAGCTCGCCCTCTGGCCCCGCCTCCGCCCGGCACTCGGGGACCATGCCTACCCGGCGGCCTATCCGGCCTCTCTCCTCCTCTTCGCCCTCATGACCTGGTACTGCGGCCTCCTCCGCCTCCCGGTCGCCCTCGCCCTCCTCGTCTTTCTGGCCCTCGGGATCTGGGGCATTCGACGGGGCGATTACCGGTTAGGGGATATCCGGGCCCTCCTTGCCTGGGACGCGGTCTTCGCCGCCGGGTTTTTATTCGCGCTTGCGGTCCGGTTCGTAAACCCGCCCATCGGCTACTTCAGCGAGCAGTACATGAACCACGCCTTCCTCGCGAGCGTGATCCGGGAGCCCGTGGTGCCGCCGCTCGACCCCTGGTTTGCGGGGGGGCACCTCACCGTCTACTACTACCTCGGCCACTGGCTGATGGGCTGCCTCGCCGTCGTCACCGGCATCCCGTCGGAGGTGGTCTTCAATCTCATCCCGGCCACGGTCTACGGAACGGCGTTTGTTGCGCTCTATGCCCTCGGGCATCTTCTCCTCCCGCGGTGGCGGGGGGTACCGCTCGCAGTCCTCCTCCTCGTCCCCCCGTCGGTCCCCTGGTTCCTCGCCGCGGGCGGGGATCTGTATCAGGCGTTCCAGGACACCAACTGGATCGTCCCCGGCGCCCGGTTCGAGTTCCCGGCCTTCTCCCTCTTCCTCGGGAACGTCCATGCCTTTGAGATGGCCACGTTCAACCAGTGTTTCCTCATCTTCCTCCTCGGGTTTGCGTGGTGCCGGTGGGGTGGGCTCGATACCCGTGCGCGTGGCACCCTCGCCCTCCTCCTGGCCCTCTCCATCGGCTCGATGCCGCTTTTATGCTCCTGGGACGCCCTCGTCTACGGCCCCATCGTCGCCGCCTTCCTCCTCGTGCTCTCTCTCCGCGAGCGTGACCGCTCCACCTTTGCCGCCGCCGTCGCGGTCCCCGCGATCGCTCTCCTTTCCTACCTCCCCTACTACCTGCAGCTCGAACCCGCGGGCATCGGCGGGATCGGTCTGGGGTTTCCGCCCACCGACCCGCTTGCATTCGTCGCGGTCTGGGGCGGGTTCTTTGGAATCGTCTACGCCGCCGTCGCCCGGGATATCCGGCGGTTGCCGGTCCTCGCCGCTGTCGCTATACCGTTCCTCGCCGCCGGCTACGTCGCCCTCGGGATCGCGCTGGTGCCGCTCGCCTACCTCCTCGTGCGGAGGCGTCACTCGTTCCCGGACTTCCTCTGCATCGCCGGGCTTCTGGTGCTCGCCTTCTGTGAGGTCTTCTACCTCCAGGAGATGCTCGGGGGGGACTACAGCCGGTTCAACACCATCTTCAAGTTCTACTTCGACGCCTGGATCCTCTTCGGCACGGGCTCCCTCCTCATCGCCGCCGGCTGGCTTGCAGGACGGCGGCCGGTCCTCCCGGCGGCGGCACGGAAGGGCGCTCTCATCGCCGCAGTCGCCGTTCTCATCGCCGCCCCGTTCGCCCTCGACGTCGATATCGGCCGGGGCCTTCTCGGGATCGATTACCCCCCGGCGGGGTACACCACCCTCGACGGACTCGCCTACCTCGACGCCACCCGGCCCGGGGAGGCCGCGGCGGTCGACTACCTCCGGACGCTTCCGGGCGGCCACCGCATCGTGGAGGGGGAGAACGGGGACTACGGCTACTACTCACGGATCTCGTCTTTTTCCGGCATCCCGACGGTCCTCGGGCAGATCGGCCACGAGCTGACATGGCGGGGGAACGGTGCCTGGTACACCGAGCGCCCGGCGGATATTCGGGCGATCTACGAGGATCCCGGGAGCACCGTCGCGCTCATGGAGAAGTACAACGCGACCCTCCTCTACGTCGGCGAGCCCGAGCACGAGCGTTACGACGTCCGGCTGCCGGACAGCGGGCTTCGTCTCGTCTACGATGAAGGCGGGGTCCGGATCTACGAGCGGGCCGGGTAACCTTTATCATTCCCGCTCACGGGATGGGGCTCATGACGCGAGCAGCCGTAGTCACGGCATCCGTCCTCGTGATCTTCGCCCTGGTGGGCTTTGCCGGGGCGCAGGAGTTGCCGGGCGCCGGAAACCTGACGAACGCCGGGTCGGCGTATGCGGCGGAGTACCGGAACGACACCTCCGCGACGAGACTTGCCGGGGAGAACGAGACGCTCAACGTGAGCCTTGAATCCGTGGCCGGAGGCCTCGTCGCGCCGCTGATGCTCACGGATGCCGGCGACGGCACGGACAGGCTCTTTGTCGTCGACCAGATCGGGACGGTCTCGATCGTCGACGGGAACGGCACCCTTGTAGCGGAACCGTTTCTGGACGTCCGGGACCGCATGGTCGATCTCAACCCCTCGTTCGACGAACGTGGCCTCCTCTCGATATCCTTCCACCCCGGCTTCCGGGAGAACGGGCGGGTCTTTGCGTTCTACACCGCACCCCTCCGCGAGGGGGCGCCGGAAGGCTGGGACTCCACGAACCGCCTCTCTGAGTTCCGGGTCGATCCTGCAGACCCGGACCGGGTGGACATGGCCTCCGAGCGTGTCCTCCTGGAGATCGACAAGCCGCAGTCCACCCATAACGGCGGGAGTATTGCATTCAGCCCTCGCGACGGGTTCCTCTACGTGCCGCTCGGTGACGGCGGCGCAGCAGGCGACAGCGGGACCGGCCACATCCCGGGGACAGGGAACGCCCAGGACCTGACGATGATCTACGGCAAGGTGCTCCGGATCGACGTGGACAACGCCACCGCCGGGAACGTTTCGGGGCCGCCGGAGAACGCCACCTGGACGACAGGGGCAGGGGTTCTCTACGGGATCCCTGAGGACAATCCGTTCGTTGCAAACGCGAGTATCCCGCCCGAGATCTACGCTTACGGGTTCCGGAACCCGGCTTTCATCTCGTTTGCCGCCGAAGGCAATCTGTACGTTGCCGACGCAGGCCAGGATCTCTTCGAAGAGGTCTCGCTCGTCACAAGCGGCGGCAACTACGGCTGGCGCCTCAGGGAGGGGACCCACTGTTTCGACCTCCTGGATTTCCGAACACCCCCCGTGACCTGCGAGGCCGTCGGCCACCTCGGGGAGCCCCTGATCGGTCCCGTCATCGAGGGCGGCCGTGACCTGGGTCCCGTTATCATCGGCGGCCGCGTCTACAACGGCACGGCAGTCCCCGATCTGTCCGGGCGCTACGTCTTCGGCTACTGGAACGGCAACTTCGCCGCCGCGACACCTCCACCGGGGTGGAACGCGTCGGCGTTCCCCGACTCCGCCGAAAACCTCACGCCCGAAGACGTCGCGATGTGGCGGCTGCAGAGGCTCAACGTCACCGCAACGCCCGCGGAACCCGCGGATACCTTTCTCCTCGGGTTCGGCGAGGATGAAGATTCGGAGCTCTACGTGCTCACGACCGGTGTTGCCGGACCGGATGCGTCCACCGCGACCGGCAGGGTCTGGAAGATCGTCCCGGCGGGGGCAGACCCCGTCGCCGTGGAGGCGGCCTCCGGGGCGTAAAGGGGGCTCTAAAGAACGGCGCCTGCGATGATCGCCGCGGCGTAGACGAGGAGCGATGCGTGCATGAGCGGGAGCGCCCGCATCGCCGCTTCCGGGCTCTTCCCCCGGAGGATGAGGTGGTTTGCCGTGGCGAGGAGGACGAGTCCCGCGGCAAAGCCCGCGAGCGTGATGGGCCCGAGGGCGAGACCGAAGACGAGCGCCATGACAGCGTGGACGGCCGAGAAGCCGAGGACCCAGAAGATCGCGCCCTTCATCCCGTAGAGGACCGGAGTCGGGTCCTCCGGAGCCGACCCGGTCAGACCGAAGGTCAGACTCGGGACCGTCGCCATGCCCCGGGCACGGTCGTTTACGACGTCGGCGATGTCGTTTGCCGCAAGGTGTGCGAGCGTCCAGGGGTAGAAGAGGAAGAAGAGGAGAGCGGTCGCATCAGGGCTGCCGTGGACGAGGTAGCCGGCGACGGGGAAGAGGGCGAAGTCCGTCCGCCCGATCACCTGGGCCAGCGGCAGGGTCTGGTCCCGCTTTTTTTGTCTGGTAGAAGTACTCGACCGCGTAGGAGTAGCCCATGATGGTGAGGACGTAGAGGTTGTGGGGGGCAGGGAGGGTTGCGGCAAGCGCAGCCGCGGACCCGGCGAGGACGAGGAAGACAGTGAGTGCCGCCCGTGGGGAGATCCTCCCCGCCGGTATCGGCCGCTCGCCGAACGGCCGCCAGTAGCGGGTGAGCGAGCCGTTGACGTCACGCCGGTCGTATTCCCGGTCGACGTAGTCGTTTAAGACGAGCCCGGCTTCGAACCCGAGGAGGCCGATGAGCACCGCCCGGCCGATGAGTTCCCACGAGAACCCGCCGTAGTTCTCAAACGCAAGCGCGAGCCCCGAACAGAAGAGCACGGGCCAGACGAAGAAGAAGTGGGCGCGGGTCAGGTCGGCAAACGCGGTAAGGGTCTCTTTCATGATGGCAGGATCGGGTGTTCTACGCCTGCGCTCAAAAAATGTTGCAGCAGTGTTAAGTCTGCAGCCGGGCCACTACCTCCTGGTGACAACCATGCAGACCTACCGTTGCTCGATATGCGGGCATATCTACGATGAAAAGACCGGCGATGCGAACGCTCCCCCGGGAACCGCGTTTGAAGACCTCCCCGGCGACTGGCGCTGCCCGGTCTGCCTTGCCGAGAAGAGCAGGTTCTCCCCGTTTGATTCTCCTCTCGCAAGACTCGGGCTCTGAACCGGCCATCCCGCTGCCCGGCCCTCCCTTGCCGGGAGGACTCTCCAGCCCGCACCTATTTTCTGGGTATTTGTACGAATCCGAACTCATTTCGGGTGAAAATCATCTCTCCCGAACACCTTACCGGATATACCGGGGACAGGAGGTTATGAAGATGAAAGACACGAGATACGAGAAGCTGAAGAAGAGTGCTCTTCGGATAGAAGGCGAGGTTGTCCCAAAACACTGTTACCGGGAGGGGGACACCCGCTCGAAACTCTTCGAGTGTCTCAAACTCCCTCCGGTCGCACCTCCTCGGACCCTCCCCCGAGTGGCGATACCCAATGGAAAGCCGTTTCACCATTTTTGCCTTGAGTATGGTTCAGATG
>JAHDQM010000018.1 GCA_018433835.1 Methanoculleus sp. | reverse complement strand
ACTCGAAAACGCTTCGCGTTTTCTCAAACTCCGTTCCTGCCCTCGCACCTGGCGGGGCACGCGTCGTTACTTGCACTTGGCGGTGCTCAGACTCGGTTCCTGCGGAACCTCGCCACTCGAAAACGCTTCGCGTTTTCTCAAGCTCCGTTCCTGCGGAACGTCGCACCCGGAACAAACCACCGGGTTTTAAGGCTCTCCCGGCGAACGGGTTCTACAGGAGCGGTGGAATCCAGTGTTTGAGAAGACAGTCTTCGTCGAGGAGATCAGCGGCGGGGTGCAGATCGACGCGCCTTTCGTGGTGGATGCTGCAGGATTGAGGGAGAAACGGGACGGCGGCAGGTATATCCAGCTCACCATCTCCGATAAGACCGGCCGGGGAACCTGCAAGGTATGGGGGACATCCGATTATAGTGTGGAGCAGATCGAGGCGTTCTGCTGTGCGATCCGGCCCGGCGAGGTCTACCGCATCCAGGGATACGCGAAGATCTTCAACGGCGCCTGCGAGGTCAACGTGAACGACGGGATCGCGAGCCTCTCGACCCCGGTGCCGCCGGACGCGTTCGACCCGTCCCTGTTCGTCTATGCACCCGTCGATTCCGGCAGCGTTCGGGAGGGACTGGGGCGCATGGCCGCGAAGATCGAAGACCCCGGCATATCCTCCCTCGTCTCCGCGGTCATGGACAGCACCCCGGGGTTCCTTGATGCGCCCGCGGCAAAGCGCCACCACCACGCCTACATCGGCGGCCTTGCGGAGCACACCCTCGAGACCGCGGAGATTGCGCTCTCCCTCGCGGGCACCGTCAACCGGGCAGGGATGGATACCGACGTGCTGCTTGCGGGAGCCCTCCTCCACGACATCGGGAAAGCGGCCTGCTTTTGCCGTCGGGGCTTCTCGTTCGTCGCGCTCCCGGAATACACGCTTGTCGGGCACACGGCGCTTGGAGCGGCCGCACTCATGAGACATTCCGCCGGAGTCGACCCTGCACGGTTTGCGCACATCCTCCATATCCTGATGGCGCACCACGGCCCCCACGGCGAGGTCCAGCCCCGGACCCCCGAGGCCTGGGCGGTTCACTTCGCCGACAACGCGAGCGCGTTCTTGCGGGGAGCCTGCGACGACGTCGCCGGTCTTGCGCCTGGAGAAGGGCGGCAGGGAGCACGGACACAGACGCAGGTCTACCGGTTCTGAGGGGCATACCATCAGGGCAGGGGCTCACCAGGCGTAAACCATATGGTGCTATATCAAAAATACCAATAATTCTTGCCCCGTTTCAAGAATACCCTATTATTCTTTGAGTATATGGATTTTCCGATCTGCGCCGGAGCACCCCGGCTACGAAAAAAGGGTTACGATTCCTTCAGGTATGCCTCGGGGTCCCGCTCGAAGAGCTTCTTGCACCCCGGGGCGCAGAAGTAGTAGGTCTTGCCCCTGTACTCGGACGTGAACTTCGCGGTCGCCTCGTCGACGTCCATCTTGCATACCGGATCAACTGCCACGTGCATCTCCCTCCGATAGAACTCCTCTCTTCGCCGGATGTATATAAGCCTTGAGCAGCAGCGAGAGCGAGACGACCGTCACGGACGAGAGCGCCATGGCGAGCGCCGCAAGTTCCGGCTGGAAGGTTATGCCGAAGAAGGGGTAGAGCACGCCCGCGGCGAGGGGGATGAGAGCTGAGTTGTAGGCGAACGCCCAGAAGAGGTTCTGCTTGATCCTCGACATCACCTTCCGGGAGAGTTCGACGGCCGCGACGGCGTCGGTCAGGTCGTCGCGGATGAGGACGATATCCCCGCTCTCGATAGCAACGTCGGTCCCGCTCCCGATAGCGATCCCGACGTCCGCCTGCGCGAGCGCCGGGGCGTCGTTGATCCCGTCGCCCACGAACGCCACGACGGCCCCCTGCTCCTGGAGGGCCCGGACCTCCAGCGCTTTCTCCTGCGGCAGCACCCCGGCGTGGACGTCCTCGATCCCGACCTCCCGCGCGATGGCGTTCGCCGTCCGCTCGTTGTCGCCGGTGATCATCGTCACCGCTAGACCCATCTTTTTTAAGTCTGCAATCGCGCCCTTCGTCGTCGGCTTGAGGGTGTCGGCGATGGCAAGGATGCCTGCGAGCCCGGACCCGGCGGCGACCAAGACGGCGGTCTTCCCCTCGTCCTGGAGGGCGGTAATCCTCCTCTCCGCCTCCGGGGAAATGGCGATGCGGTGCTCCTCGAGGAAGGGCTGGTTACCGATCAGCACCTCCTCGCCCTCCACCACGGCGCTGACCCCCCGGCCGCCGAAGGTGGTGAACCGCATTGAAGCCGGGACAGTGATGCCGGCGCTCTCTGCCCGCCGCACGACCGCCGCCGCAAGCGGGTGCTGCGAGTTGTGCTCGACCGCCGCCGCAAGCGTTAGAAGCCGACCCTCCGGCATCCCGAACACGACGATATCGGTGACGTCCGGTTTCCCCCGGGTGAGCGTCCCGGTCTTGTCGAAGACGACCGCGGTCAGTCTCTCGGAAACCTCGAGCGCCTCGCCGTTGCGGATCAGCAGTCCGAGTTCGGCGCCCCGGCCGATCCCGACGGTCACGGCGGTCGGGGTGGCGAGGCCGAGCGCACAGGGGCAGGCGACGACCAGGACGGAGATCAGTACCGTGAGCGAGAAGAGGAGAGAGGCCCCGACCCCCACGTACCAGACGAGGAAGGCGGCGGTTGCGATCACGAGCACGGTCGGGATGAAGTAAGAGACCGCGACGTCGGCGATCCGCTCCACCGGCGGTTTCGAGCCCTGGGCGTCCCGGACGAGCCTGATGATCTGCGACAGCACCATGTCCTTCCCAATCTTCTCGGCCCGGACCTGAAGGACGCCGTTCACGTTCAGAGTGCCGCCGACGACCTCGTCGCCCTCCTGCTTGTCGGCCGGGATGGGCTCGCCGGTGATCATCGACTCATCGACGGAACTCTCGCCGCCCACGACCGTCCCGTCCACCGGCACCTTCTCCCCCGGCCGGACCAGGAGAACGTCGCCGACGACGACGTCCTCGACCGGAACCTCGACCTCCCGGCCGTCCCGGATCACCGTCGCGATCCGGGGCCGCAGGCCGACCAGTTTCTTGATGGCTTCAGACGTCCTGCCTTTGGCCCGGGCCTCGAGGTACCGCCCGAGCGTCAGGAACGAAGCGAGCATCACCGCGGTGTCGTAGAAGTTGAACTCCGCCGTGAGGACGACCCCGAACGTCCCGAGGATGCTTGCGCCGTACGCGACGCCGATACCCATCGCGTACATCACGTCCATCGTCAGCGCCCGGTTCCGGAGCGCGGCGGCGGCCGCCCTGAAGATAGGGGCGCTGACGTAGACGAAGACCGGGGCGGTGACGACGAGCATGACGAGGTTGATCGAGACCGGGAGGGAGACCATCCCCGGCACCCCGGAGAGCATGATGAAAAAGAGCGGGATGCTCACCGCAAACCCGACGGTGAACCGCCGGAACTTGTCCCGGAGGTCCTCCTGGCGCATCCTGGCCTCGACGTCTTCGGATACCTCCTCCTCGAGCCCCAGGTACTGGTAGCCGGCATCCTCGACGGCGGCACGGATATCTGATGTGGTGACGAGCGCGGGGTTGTAGACGACGTGCGCGTTCTCGGTGGCGAGGTTGACCCGGGCTTCGTAGACCCCGTCGAGGTCGGTGAGCGAGAGCTCGATCACCTGGGCGCAGCTCGCGCAGACCATCCCCCCGATCCTGACGGCGGCCTCGTTCCTGATAACCTCGTAACCGGCGTCGCCGACCGTCCGTTCGAGGTCGGCGAGGGTAGCCTTCGTCGGGTCGTACTCGACGGTGGCGGTCTCGGCCGCGAGGTTGACACGGGCATCGTAGACGTCGTCCCGATCCTGGAGGGCCCGTTCTATGTTGAGGGCGCAGGACGCGCAGTGCATCCCGGAGATCTTCAGTTCCGCCTTCCTCTTCTCCTCCGGCATGATATTCTCCTTGCCGTGCGGGGTTAAATACCCGCAACTTCCGGGCTGCGGTACCCGGTGCAGCCACGCCAGGGAACGGCCCGGTTCCCCACAATTTTATGCGATGGTTTTTATACACAAGGTTATTATATTCGCAGCCGGTTACAAACGCCGTATCCAGAGGTGATTGTGGTGCAGAGAAGGGATATTACGACGGGGGAATTGCATGAGGAGAAGCGGTATGATGTCAGCCGTATGGCATCGACGCAGGATATCGACGGCCTGACCGAAGCGACGCGAAGCAGCGATCCCGGAGTCCGCCGGAGCGCCGCCCTCGCCCTTGGCTCGCTCGGCGAATGGAGGGCGACAGAGCCGCTCATCCGGGCGCTCGGCGACCCGGTGCAAACGGTTCGGGAGGGGGCGGCGAACGCACTTGTCATGGTCGGGACACCGGCGGTCGAGCCGTTGATCGACCTCCTCGAACGTCCCGACGTTGCGGCAGGATACGAAGTACCGGCGGAAGCGCCCGGGGAGGGGATCACCCAGGTCGACCTCCTCGGCGGCCCGGATAACATACCGCCCACGAAGAGGAGGCTCCGGCACAGGGCGGGCATTGTCCAGCACGACGCGTTCGGCGGGCCGGAGGATATGAGGAGAGCGGGAGGCAGAAGGGCCCTCGACGAGGAAGCGGAGATCACCCAGCACGACCTTCTCGGCGGCCCGGAGGATGTCGGGACGAGAAAGGCCCTCCGGCACCGTGAGCTTACACAGCATGACCTCTTTGGCGGTCCGGAGGATGCGAAGGAGCACGAGGGCCTCTTCCCCGAAGCGAGGAGGGCGGTTGTCGTGACGGAGGGTGTGCCGCCAGGCAGGGGACTGCGCCGGGCCTATGCCGCCGCCATCCTCGGCGAGATCGCCGATCCGCGGGCGGAGGAGGCCCTTGCCCGGTCGGTCTCCGATCCAGATCCTGCTGTCCGGAAGGCGGCCGAGGACGGGATGGCACGGTTCCGGGAGAGGCGGGGTGAGGCCACGCCTGTCCCGCCGACGTCCCGCTGATACCGGGAGGGACCACCCAATTTTTTACGGCTCCACGGCCGGGTTGCTCCTGCCGGAGAAGGTTATTATGTCGGGTAGGCACCATACGCCGGGTTTGGAGGCGAAAAGATTGCAGCAAGAGAGCGGTCCTGCAAAAAAGCAGCAGGGCAAAAAAAGGTTCAACATCGATCTTTTACGGGCCGAGGAAGACGTAGACGGCCTGATCGAGGCGTTGCAGAGCGATAATGGCCTGACACGCCAGCGGGCCGCCCTGGCGCTCGGGGACTTCGGCGGCGCCGGGGCGGTCGGCCCGCTCATCCAGGCGCTCGGCGATCCGCTGACGGCGGTTCGGGAAGCGGCGGCGGACTCGCTCACCCTGCTTGAGGGGGCGGCGGTCGGGCCGCTGGTGGAGCTCATCGAGAACCCGGAAGCGTCGGTGAAGTACGAGGAGTCGCCAGCTCCCGGGGGCACGGCGACCGTAACCGGACCCGGCGGCCGGACCTGGGAGGTCGAGACCAGGAGAGACCTCCGGCGGGTCTATGCGGCCGCCATCCTCGGCGAGATCGCCGATCCGTCCGCAGTGGATCCCCTCGTCCGGGCGCTCCACGACGAGCATGACGACCTCCGGTGCCAGGCATCGGGGGCCATAGCGAAGTTCGGCCGCAGGGCGGTGGAGCTGCTTGCAAAGGTGCTCGCCGACCCGGACCCGGACGTCAGGATCGTCGCGGCCGGCGTCCTCGGGGATACCGGGGAGGCGTCCGCGGTGGAGCCGCTCATCGGTGCGCTCCATGACGAAAACGACGACGTCCGGGGTGCGGCGGCGGGCGCTCTCATCCGGATGGGCGATGCCGCGGTCGGCCGGCTCATCGACACGACGAAAGACGGCGACAGGAACGTCCGGCTCTACGCGGCGGGAGCGCTCAAGTACATCGGCGACCCGCGGGCGATCGACGCGCTCCGGGCCCTCGCCCTGGACGAGGATAAGGACGTGAGGAGCGTCGCGGAGGACGCGATCGATAAGATCCAGATGGTCCGGGGCGGGATGCCGGCGGAGCCGTCCCCGCCGACGTCGCGGTGATCGAACCCATCTACTTTTTGCCTGGAGATGACCGGAGTGGGGACTCCTGTTTCCAGACGAGGTATAGGGGCCGGCGGGGTTGGATGAAGCAAGTTACGACGTTGGTAAGTCGTTGTATGGCTGACAGAACGGCCGGGGCTGTGGAAAATCCCGGTACACTGGACCGTGGGAATATCGCCATTAGGGGGTGGGGCTGACGGGGAGTGCGATGGGCGGAACGCGACTGGCTGGAGGGCAGGAGCGTGAGCACAGTTAAGTGCGAACGCCCGGAGCTCGACCACCGTCAGGTGGGGAGGGGGGGAGCATCCCCCCCTCGAAACTCTTCGAATTTCTCATGCTCCGCTTACGCTCGCACTCCCCTTTGTCCCCTCCCCCCTCGTGGCGATATCCAATAGAAAGCCGTGCATGGGGTTGTGACGGGTCGGAAAGTTTGAGCTCGAAAAGCAATCAGGCTTCCCAGCGGCTCATAGAAAAGTCCATTAAAAAGAATTACTCGCCTATCCCCTTCTCCTTACCCGCACCGACTCCGCGTGGGCGTGGAGGCCTTCCGCGTCGGCGATCGTCTCCACCACGTCGCCGATGGCCTCGAGGCCCTCCCGCGTGATCACCTGGACGGTCGAGCGCCGGCAGAAGTGGTTCACGTCGAGCCCGGAGTAAATACCGGCGTAGCCCGCCGTCGGGAGGACATGGTTCGTTCCCGACGCGTAGTCGCCGCAGGCCACCGCGGCGTAGGGGCCGACGAAGATCGACCCGGCGCTCCGGATCCGGTTCAGGACGGCAAGCGGGTCGGCCACCTGGACCGAGAGGTGCTCGGGGGCGATCCCGTCGACCGTCGCCACGGCCTCCTCAAGGTCGCCGGCAACGATGTAACCCGAGTGGTCGAGCGCCTTTGCGACGATATCGCGGCGCTTCGCCTCCCCGACCATCCGCTTCACCTCCGTACCGACCGCACCGGCAAGGGCCGCATCGGTCGTCACGAGGACGCAGGCGGCGTTCGGGTCGTGCTCGGCCTGGGCCAGGATATCGGCCGCGATGAACGTCGAGTTCGCCGTGCTGTCGGCCAGGATCGCGATCTCGCTCGGGCCCGCCGGGAAGTCGATCTCGGCCTCGTCACGGAGAAGCATCTTCGCGGCGGTGACGTAGACGTTACCCGGCCCGACGATCTTTTCCACCCGGGGGATTGTCTCCGTCCCGAGCGCCATCGCCGCGATCGCCTGGGCGCCGCCGACCCGGTAGACCTCGTCGACCCCGGCGACATCGAGCGCCACGAGCGTGATCGGGCTCGTCGGCGGCGGGGTGCAGCAGCAGATCTCAGAAACTCCGGCGACCATCGCGGGGATCGTGCACATCAGTGCCGTCGAGGGGTATACCGCCCGCCCGCCGGGGACGTAGGCTCCTACCCGCGATAAGGGGGTCGTCTTGACGCCGAGGGTGATCCCGGGCTCCATCTCCTGCAGCCAGAGGTCGCGCCCGCGCTGCAGCTCGTGGAACCGGCTGATCCGCGCCTCGGCCTCCACCAGGCTCTCGACCAGCCGTGCGTCCACCTGGTCGTAGGCCGCCTCACGCTCCTCGTCGGAGACAGTGATCTCCTCAAGATCGATCCCGTCGAACCTCTTCGTCAGGTCGAGCAGAGCATCGTCGCCCTCCGCCCGCACCCTTGCGATGATCTCCGAGACCGGTCCCTTCACCCGGTCGATGTCCGACCGCCGCCCGGCGATCCAGGTCTCGATATCCAGCGCCTGCCACATGAGGAGCAAGGTCGGCGGGCCGGAGCGTTAAGGTTTCGACCCCTTGCTCCCCCGAGGTGAGGGCTGTCCCGGCCTCCGGGATGGGATCGCTCCCCCTCAGGAGGGGGGGTTCATGAAAAAACCTTGAAACTTTGTATTCGTTAATGAGTATAAAAATAGTTAAATAAATTGTCGCCCGATGGCCGGCCCGCATGGCACGAAGATCTTGGGTGCCCCTTCTGGGCATCATGATAGTAATGCTCGCCTCCTGTGCCGTGACAGCGACGGCACAGGAGGCCGCAGAACCGGGCGTGCTCCGGATAGCAACGACGACGAGCCTGTACGACACGGGCCTTCTCGACGAACTCGAACTGATGTATGAGAATACCTCCGGCGTGGACGTGCAGATCACCGCCCAGGGAACCGGTCAGTCGCTTGATACAGCGAGACGCGGCGATGTCGACCTGGTACTCGTCCATGCGCCGTCGCTTGAGCAGCAATTCATCGACGAAGGCTACGGTATCAACCAGCGGTGCTTCGCCTACAACAACTTCATCATCGTCGGGCCGGAGTCCGACCCGGCGGGGATCGCGAACATGACCCCCGAGGAAGCCTTCCGGACGATCTACGTCGCCGGGACGAACGAGACACCGGGCGTCGTCTTCGTCTCCCGAGGCGACGAGTCCGGCACGCACACCCGGGAGCAGCAGATCTGGGAGGCAGCCGGCTACAACTACACGCAGGACATCCAGGACTCCGGGAACTGGTACCTCGAGACCGGGAGCGGCATGGGCGAGACCCTGACCATTGCCAACCAGAGGGAAGGCTACACACTCTCCGATATCGGGACGTACCTCGCCTTCCAGGACCAGCTGAACCTCGTACAACTGGTGACTGAGGGCGACCAGCTCCTGAACCGCTACAGCGCAATCGCGGTCAATCCCGAGTCGGTGCAGGGCGTCAACATCGATGAGGCCAACAACTTCATCGACTGGCTCATCTCGGACGAGACCAAGGAGTATATCGGAAACTACGGCGTCGAGGAGTACGGCCAGCCGCTCTTTGTGCCGCTCTATGCACCCGAGTGCACCGAACCCCCGTTCAACTGCACCTGTGCGGAGCCGGTGACTGCGTAAAAAAGCGTATCGGGAGAGGAGGCAGGGAGATGTGGGCGGGGTGATCGGGAGGGGGGCAGGGAATCGGGAGGGTGAGGCCGCGTGGTGAACGGGAACCCGATCATCGAGGGGCTCGTCGAGGCCATCGAGCTCATCGTCACCCTCAACCCGCAGGTGGTGGAGATCACCATCCGCTCGCTCTACATCTCCCTCACCGCCACCTTCTTCGCCTCCCTGATCGCCCTCCCGCTCGGGGCGCTGATCTACTTCTACGAGTTCCGGGGGAAACGCGCGGTCGTCTCCACGCTGCAGACGCTGTACGCGCTCCCCACGGTCATCGTGGGCCTGCTCGTGTTCCTGTTCCTCTCGAACATCGGCCCCTTCGGGTTCCTCCGTCTCCTCTACACCCCCGGCGGCATGATCGTCGCCCAGACGATCCTCATCATCCCGCTCCTGATGGGGCTGACGGTCGCGGCGCTCTCCGGGATCGACCGGGACAAGCGCTACACGATCACCGCGCTCGGCGCGAGCAGGCTC
This sequence comes from Methanoculleus sp., assembly GCA_018433835.1. Classification (GTDB taxonomy): domain Archaea; phylum Halobacteriota; class Methanomicrobia; order Methanomicrobiales; family Methanoculleaceae; genus Methanoculleus. The sequence continues at coordinate 69,072 of JAHDQM010000018.1, read as the reverse complement.
CAGACGGTCATGACCATCATCGCGGAGGCCCGGTTCGCCGTCATGGCCGGCGTCCTCCTGGGCTTCGGGCGGGCGATCGCCGAGGTGGGGACGGTGATGATCGTCGGCGGCAACATCCGGGGCGCCACCCGCGTCCTCACCACCGCGATCGCGCTCAACACATCGATGGCAAACTACTCCCTCTCGATTGCACTCGGGATCATTCTCCTCGGGGTGGCGCTCGGGGTGAATATCGCCCTCTCCCTGGTGCAGCGGCGGTGATACCATGGCGATCATCGAGGCACACCAGATCAGAAAGTCCTACGGCAACTTAGAGGTCCTGCACGACGTCGACCTCTCGGTCAGGGAAGGAGAGATCCTCGGGCTCATCGGCCCGAGCGGGTCCGGGAAGAGCACGCTTCTCCGGATACTCGACCTGATCGAGCCCCCGAACAGCGGGAAACTCTCAATCTTCGGTATCGACACGGTAAAAGACCATGGCCGCTGGCTCGACCTCCGCCGCCGGATGGGGATGCTCTTTCAGAGGCCGATCGTCTTCAACGCATCCGTCTACGACAACGTCGCGATGGGGCTGCGCTACCGGGGGACCTCTCGCGACGACATCGACCGGAAGGTGAAGGAAGCCCTCGAAGCCGTCGGCCTCTCCCGTTACGTCAAGAGCCGGGCAACCGATCTCTCCGGCGGCGAACAGCAACGGGTGGCGTTATCGAGGGTGCTCGTGACCGATCCCGAGATCCTCTTCCTGGACGAGCCGACGGCGAACCTGGACCCGACATCGACCGCCACCATCGAGGCGATCGTAACAAGGCTGAACCGCGAGGCCAACATGACCGTCGTGATCAGCACCCACGATCTGGCGCAGGGGCAGCGTCTCGCCCACCGGGTCGGGGTGATGATCGAGGGCATGATCGCCCAGACAGGAGCTTCCCGCGAGATATTTCACGAGCCGAAAGACCGGCGGATCGCCAGGTTCGTGGGCGTCCAGAACATCATCCCCGGCCGGGTCGTCTCCCGGAGCGACGGGCTCGCCGTGGTCGAGGCGAGAGGAAAACAGATCCTCTCGGCGACCCCCACGCCGGGCGAGGAGGTCGATATGGTCATCCGGGGCGAAGACATCTCCCTGCACCGGCGAGAGCCCGGCTTCGAGGAGGCGGAAAACCTTTTCCCCGCCACGGTTACCACCATCGAGCCTACGGCCCCGTTCGTGAACGTGACGGTCCACTGCGGGTGCGATCTCGCTGCCCTGGTGACCGCAAGAAGGGCGGAGACCCTCGGGCTTCACGACGGCATGCAGGTCTGGGTTTCCATTCAGGCGAAGGCGGTCCACCTGATCCCCCGGGTGCAGTCCGGGTGAGCGACGGTCTCCTCATCGCTGGCACCTTCTCCTCCCTGGGCCTTTTCAGGAAACATAGAGTCAATCAATAGAGATTAACCTGCATAAGAACAGATAAATTTAACACTCGCGTCCTCTCACAAATTCTTTCATGAAGTTAACTCGCTTAACTGCATTTATCTGTCTTCTGGTCGCTGCAGCGGTCCTGATCTGCGGCTGCACGGGGACGACGAACACCGATTCGGTGCCCGGATCGGACAGCCAGACCACGACCCCCACGCCGACGGCAGGTTCCGTCGAGAACGTCCAGGTGAAGATCTTCCATGCCGGAAGCCTGACCGGGCCGTTCGAGAAGGTGAAGGCGGCGTTCGAGGCCGATCACCCCGGCGTCACCGTGCTCCTCGAGCCCGCCGGCAGCGTCGACTGCGTCAAGAAGATAACCGAGAACGGCAAACCCGCCGACGTCCTCGCATCCGCCGACTACGCCCTCATCCCCGCGATGATGGTGCCCGACGACGCCGACTGGTACCTCACGTTCGCGAAGAACCGGATGGTGCTCACCTACGCAAGCGACAGCAAATACGCGGACGAGATCACCGCCGGGAACTGGTACGAGATCCTCGCTCGCGACGGCGTCCGGTGGGGCTTCTCCGACCCGAACTCCGACCCCTGCGGCTACCGCAGCCCGATGGTGATCCAGCTTGCCGAGGGCTACTACGGGGACGACCAGATCTTCGAGACCCTCGTCGGGGAGCACAGCGCGATCACGGCCACCGAAGAGGGCGGAATCTACACGATCCACGCCGCCGACCCGAAGCCCGACAGCACCACCCTGACGATCCGGCCGAAGAGCGTCGAACTCGTCCAGATGATCCAGGCCGGCGGGCTTGACTACGCCTGGGAGTACCGGAGCGTTGCGGTGCAGAACGACCTCGAGTTCATCGAGCTCCCCGAGGAGATCGACCTCTCGTCCGTCGAGTTCGCTGAGAACTATGCGACCGTCCAGACCGAGGCGAAGAAGGGCGACGGCACCACGCTCTACGTGGGCTCCCCCATTGTCTACGGCGTGACCGTCCCGAAGATCGCGGAGCACCCCGACCTCGGTCTCGAGTTCGTGGAGATGCTGATCGGCGCCACCGGACAGGAGATCCTCACCGCCGACGGCCAGCCCCCGATCGTGCCCGCGGACGGCTACGGCAGCGTCCCTGCCGACCTCCAGTCGCTCGTTTCGGTGAAGGCCTGAAATCTCACTCTTCTTTTTGCCCAACCGGTTATCAGTGAAGCGTGCGTAACAGCTATCAGCGAATAACACGGACATGAAGACTGAAGCGCTCTCAACCGACCCCTTCCCGGCAGACGGGGAGACGATTGTCACCCGGTGGAAAGAGCACCTGGGCCGGTATACGGACTGGTGCACCGTCTGGTTCTGCATCATGGGAGCGGCACTCGTCGGGGTCACGGTGCTCGCCATCGTCAACATCGCGACGACGGAACTCGCCGATCCCGCCCACCTCCTCAAGGTGGCGGCAACGTCCGAGGTGATCGGGTCCATCCTCCTCACGTTCGGTGCGGGGGCAAACGCCGTCCTCCTCCTCATCCTCTTCGGGACCCCACTCGCCTACGTCCTCGCCCGGTCGCGCCCCTCCCGCTTCAAAGGGGTCGTCGAGAGCATCGTCGACATCCCCCTCATTCTGCCGCACACAGTGGCGGGCCTGCTGGTCTACCTCCTCTTCATGCGCCGGGGATGGCTCGGCGCGCCGCTCTCCGATGTCGGGCTCGCCTTCGAGGACGCCTACCCGGGTACGGTGATCGCGATGCTCTTCGTCGCCTCGCCGTTCTTCGTCAACACCATGCGGGAGGGGTTCGAGAAGGTACCCGTCCACCTGGAAAACGTCGCCCGCACGCTCGGTGCCGGCACGTTCACCACCTTCCGGACGGTCACGCTCCCCCTGAGTCTCCGGCACATGTACAGCGGGGCCGTCCTCGCCTGGGGAAGAGCGATCGGGGAGTTTGCCGGCGTCATCATGATCGCCTACTACCCGTTCATCATATCGACGCTGATCTACTACTCCTTCACGACGGACGGCATCCACACGAGCAGGAGCATTGCATTTACAGTCATTCTGGTCAGTTTCGGGGTTTTCTACCTTCTCCGGCGGATGACCCGGTACCTGGGGAGGTACGATGATCGCGTTTGACCGCGTCTCGCTCGCACTCGGCTCGTTCTCCTTGAACGACGTCAGCCTGACGATCGACCGGGGCGATTACTACTTCATCGTCGGGCCGTCGGGGGCGGGGAAGACGGTACTCCTCGAGGCGATCGCCGGCCTCCACCGGCCGGAGCGCGGCCGCATACTCCTGAGGGGCGAAGAGATCACCGCTCTCCCCCCGGAGAAGCGGGGGGTTGCCCTCGTCTACCAGGACTACTCACTCTTCCCCAACATGACGGTCGCCGATAACGTCTGCTACGGCCTCCGGGTGCGGGGGGTGCACAAGGGGGAGGCGCGAGGCGAGGTCGCCGGCCTGCTTGAACGGTTCGGGATCGATCACCTCGCGGACCGCTACCCCGGCACCCTCTCCGGCGGCGAGCAGCAGCGGGTGGCGCTCGCGAGAGCCGTCGCGGTGAAACCGGATATCCTCCTCCTCGACGAACCGCTCTCGGCCCTCGACCCCGTCACGCAGGAGAAGTTCATCGCCGACCTGCAGCGGCTCCACCGGGAGGACGGTCTCACCATCGTGCAGGTGAGCCACTCGCGCCGGGAAGCGCACCTCCTCGCCACCCGGATGGCGGTGATCATCGACGGGACCCTTGTGGACGAAGGTAGAGCCGACGCCGTGCTGAACGCCCCCGGGAGCCGCGAAGTCGCCTCGTTCATCGGGATCGAGAACATCCTGGACGGGACCGTGACGGCAAACGACGGCGGGCACGCGAGGGTGGATGTCGGGGGGAGAACCTTCGAGGCGTTGACGGACGCGGCGGCGGGCGAGGAGGTCACCCTCTGCATCCGGGCCGACGACGTCGTCCTCGCCGTCGGGGACGGCCGCCGTTCGAGCGCCCGGAACACGATGGCCGGGACGGTCGTCTCGGTCGCGGAGAACGGCCCAATCGCCGAGGTGAAGGTGAACTCGGGCGTGGAACTGACCGCAGTCCTGACCCGGCGGTCGGTGCGCGACCTCTCCCTTGTTCCGGGAACTCCCGTAACCCTCTCCGTCAAGGCGACGGCGATCCACGTCATCCGTTCTTTTTCTTGAGGAATAGGATCAGGCCGACGAGGGCGGCAGTGGCCGCGTTCGCCGCGACGACGGCGACATCCTCTTTCACCACCCCGTAGGCGAGCCAGAGCAGGACGCCGGCAAGGAAGACGGCGAGCGTCGCAAGCGAGAGGTCGGCGGTCGACCGCGTGCGCCACGTCCGGATGACCTGCGGTGCGAACGAGAGCGTTTTGAGCGAGCCGGCGGCAAGACCGAGTGCGGTGACGGCGTCCCTGAGTCCGTCACCCGTATTCCCACCTGACCGGATGAACCCTGGGTTTCAGCATCTTCGGCTTTGTTGAACCCCACTTGTTTGCTCCAGATGGTCGCAATCCAGAGGCGTCCTGGGACACGGCTTTCCACCGGGCTACGCACCTGGCGGTGCTCGAGCTCCTGCCCTCCGGCCCAGTCGCTTATCGCCGTGACTGCCCCCGCCCTTGGGGCGGGGAACGACTTCCCCGAAGGGGAAGGAGTTTGAGCACCGAAGGTGCGAGTGAGGAGGCCGGAGGCCGGGTGGGGTGCGACGGTTCGGTGGAACCGGAGCATGAGAAGACCGAAGGTCTTCGAATGGGGCAGATGGTATATGCGAATCTTTGCGAGTTGGAGACAGGGGAGGGGGAGACCCCCTCCCCACCTGACGGTGGTCGAGCACCGGAGGTGCGCAGGCCACCACGGTCCACTTGCATGAGGACATGTCCGAGGGGTGATCCCAGGGACAAACAGGACTCACACCAACCTCATCGGGGTAGGAGGGTGAAGACCCGAAAGAGGGTTTCAACAGAACCGTGCCTTCAGGACCCGGGCTGCTGCCTTCCCGCCCGCCATTGCAGCGCATACGCGAGGACCATCCCGACGATGAACGCGACCGTGAGCCCGACCACGAGGGTGAGGACGGCGATGACTCCCGTGACCAGGTACGACTCCGTCTTCGCGCTGTGCTTCCCGAGCTCGAGCGCCACGAAGACCAGGAGCGCGCCGAAGACGCCGAAGGGGATGAGAGTCAGCACCTCCGGCGGGGCGAAGGCGACGGCGAAGATGAGGATGAAGATACCGGCGACGATGTTCGCCCCGCCGGTCCTCGCGCCGAACCTGTACATGGCGGCAAGCCCCCCGGCGCCGTGGCACATGGGGAACCCGCCGAACGGCGTCGAGACCAGGTTCATGGCGCCGATGGTCCGGGAGAGGCGGTCGGGGTCCACGCCCTTCTTCGGAAAGAGGTCGTAGGTGAGGAGCGATGTGGCGAGGATGGCGTTTGCAATGGTGAGCGGCACCTGCGGGAGGACGAGGTCCCAGGTGCCGGCGATGAAATCCGTTGGCATCGGGATGACGAGGGTAGGGAGGGGCATCAGACGGAACGGCGGCATCCCCTGCACGGCGATGCCTGCGGCAAGCCCGATGAGAAGCACCAGCAGGGCGGAGACGTCCGGGACCCGGGTGCGTTGCGATGCGATGAAGAAAGCAACGATGATCCCGATCGCGAGCACCGCAACGAGGAGATCGGAGACGATGTAGCCGAGCGACGTCCTGAGGAGGAGGAGCGCAAGCCCCGCCTGAACACCCCGGATGACGCTTTTGGGGATCCGGTCCCCAAGCCAGGTCATGCCGCCGACGAGTCCGAGCAGGAGGAAGAGTGCGCCGACGACGAGCCCCGACGCCACGATCTCGCCGGCACAGAGCCCTTCCGCGATGACGATGGCGCCGATCGCCTTCATCGGTTCGATGGGGACCGGGAGGCGGTAATAAAGTCCGGTGATGATGAACCAGGCGGCGAGGAAGAGAAAGAAGTGGCTGACGTTCACGTCCGGGCAGACGATGGCGACGCCGAGCAGTATGGGGAAGATGGTGCCGAAGTCGCCGACGGCTCCGGCGACCTCCTCGAGGGTGATCCTGATGCCGCTCGCCTCTGGTCCGGTGCTCTCCGCCATTGTGCAACTCTCGTTATGTCTCCTCTCCCTTTTGGGGGTTTTGGAAGGGTACTCCCGCACGGTCCCCCACTATAAATGTCTTTAACTTAATTTTAACCAAAATAAGTTTTGTTAATTTACTAATGTTTCCAAAGAGGAGAATGTAAATGCTTATTTTGCCCACTTGAGTAATTATTCTCATGAAAGCACACCTGCTTCTCATTATTGCACTGCTTGCTATGGCAACCGCCGCATTTGCATGCGGATGCACCGGAACCACCGCCGATACGCCGGCGGCGGCCGACACGGCAAAACCCGAGCTGCTCGTCTACTGCGGCGCGGGCATGCGGGAACCGATGGACGAGATCGCGGCGGTCTTCACGAACGAGACCGGCATCCCGATCAACTACGTCTTCGGCGGGTCGAACACCCTGCTCACCCAGATGAACCTGACAAAGATGGGCGACGTCTACATGCCGGGTGCGACCGCCTACTTCGATTCGGCCCGCAACATGGGGCTGGTCGAGGAAGAGTCTCTCGTCGTCTACCACGTCCCGGTCATCGCCGTCCCGAAGGGCAACCCGGCCGGCATCACGTCTCTTGAGGATCTGGCAAAACCCGGTGTCCGGGTAGCGCTCGGCGACAACCCTGCCACCGCCATCGGGCAGCTGACCGACAAACTCCTCGCGAAGAACAACCTCCTTGAAGACGTGGAGAAGAACCTCGTGACCCGCAGCGGCACGGTGAACGAACTGCTGGTCTACATCTCCATGGGGCAGGCCGACGTCGGTATCATCTGGGAGGACCTCTACGTGCCGGAGAAGATGGACCTCGTCTACATCCCGAACACGGAGAACCTGGTCAAGGTCGTTCCCATCGGGGTGCTGACGTCCTCTGAGCACAAACCGGAGGCAGAACAGTTCGTCGCGTTCGTCGCCTCCGATGAAGGGAAGGCGATCTTCGCCAAGCACGGTTTCGTCACCTACCCGAGCGACGCCTACGCAGACGTCAAACCCTGATAAATGGGAAAGGAGGGAGAAATCGCATGGAAGTCACCTACCGGATCATCGGAACTATTCACTCGCCGTTTACCGACCAGGATACCACGCCCATCCAGAGCATCTTCTCCGAAGCGGAGGGAACGATCGAAGTCCTTCCCGAATACGCCGAAGGGTTGCAGGGGGTCGAGGAGTTCTCCCACATCATCATCCTCTACCATTTCCACCGGGCAAACGGGTTCCGCCTGCGGGAGCGCCCGTTTGTCGACGGCAGCAAGGAGCGGGGGATCTTTGCCATACGCCATTTCAGCCGCCCGAACCCGATCGGGATCTCCCTCGTTGAAGTCATTGCCGTCGAGGGTAATACCGTCCGGGTCCGCGGAATCGACGTGCTGGACGGCACCCCGCTGCTCGACATCAAGCCCTACGTCCGCCAGTTCGACCACCGCGACGAAGTCCGGAGCGGCTGGGTCGACGCGAAGCACATCGAGGAGGTGAAGGTCCGGAGTTTCTCGCCAAAAGACCTCCGGGAGCATGAGGAGACCTCATGAGCAAGGGTAACGTCTCCCGTTTCCAGATGGTGACCATAGCGGTCGCCCTTCTCATCGCCGCCTTCATCGTGCTGGTTCTCCTCGGGGTGGTCACCCACTCCCCGCTCGGCGTCCTTATCGAGTGTCTTCTCTCCGAAGAGATCCAGTTTGCCGTCAGGCTCTCGATCATCACTTCCGTCGTTTCCACGCTCCTCTGCATCCTGGTCGCCGTGCCGGTGGCCTATGCGCTCGCCCGCTACACGTTCCCGGGCAAATCCCTGATGAACATGGTGATGGACATCCCGATGGCACTCCCGCCGCTCGTGGCAGGCGTGGGGCTCCTGCTCTTCTTCGGAGTATCCCCGATAGGGAAAGCGCTTGATGCGGTTGGGCTCACCTTTGTCTTTACGCCGCTCGGGATCATCGTGGCCCAGTTCTTCGTGAACCTGCCCTACATGCTCCGGGTGACCCGGTCGACGTTCCAGGGCGTCAACCCCCGCTACGAGTACGTGGCAAAGACGCTCGGGTGCACCGACGCGCAGGCCTTCTGGCGGGTCACGCTCCCCATGTCCTGGAACGGTCTCCTTGCCGGATCGGTGATCACCTGGTCGAAGGGGATCGGGGAGTTCGGTGCCGCGCTGATGCTTGCCGGCGCAACGCGGATGAAGACCGAGACGCTCCCGCTCTCGCTCTTCCTGAACATGTCCACCGGAAAACTCGAGTTCGCTATCTCCGCAGCGACGATCCTCATCATGATCTCGATCGTCTCGCTCTACGTCTTCGAGCGCTACGGCGGAGCCACGCACGTCTACTAGGAGGTACCCATGCTTACCATAGACTCAGTATCTAAGAGCCTCGGGGAGTTTTCGCTGACGGACGTCTCGCTCTCGGTCGGAGACGGGGAATACTTCATCATCCTCGGCCCCACCGGCGCCGGGAAGACAATCCTTCTTGAGACTATCGCCGGGATTTACAGTCCTGACGCGGGCAGGATCCTCCTGAACGGCCGGGACATCACAGATGTTCCCGCACGGGAGAGAAACGTCGGCATGGTCTACCAGGACTACATGCTCTTTCCGCACCTTACCGTCGAAGCAAACATCGGCTTCGGGCTGAAGTCCCGCCGCGTCGACCCCGCTTTCATCCGCGGGAAGGTGCAGGAAGGCGCGGACCTCCTGAACATCAGCCACCTGCTTCACCGCTACCCGGGCACGCTCTCCGGCGGCGAGCAGCAGCGCGCGGCGATTGCCCGGGCGCTGGTGATGGAACCCGAAGCGCTGCTGCTGGACGAACCGCTCTCTGCGCTCGACGTGAAGACACGCGAGACTCTGCGCGCGGAACTCGCGCGGATTCACGAGGCCACCGGGACGACGATCATTCACATCACCCATAACTTCGAGGAGGTCTTCGATCTCGCAGACCGGGTGGCGATCATGCACGGCGGCGACGTGGTCCAGGTGGGGACGCCGGAGGAGATCTTCCAGAGACCGAACTCCGACTTCGTCGCGGGCTTCGTCGGGGTGGAGAACCTCTTTTGCGGAGAGGGGTCTCCCGACGGGACCGTCACGGTGGGGGATCTCCGGATACGAGTGGAGAACGGCATGCCCGGTCCCGTCTCCCTCGCAATCCGGCCGGAAGATATCCTGTTGTCGAAGAAAATCCTGCCGGAGAACGGGAAAAACGTCTTCTCCGGCCGCGTCGGGACGGTGCGGCAGAACGGGGGGCTGGTCCGCGTCTGCATCGATGCGGGGATCCCTTTCCGGGTGACGCTGACCCGGCAGGGATTCGAGGAGGCCGGCTTTACCCCCGGCGATGCCGTCTATCTCGCCTTCCGGCCTTCGGCGGCCCACGTCTACCCGTCGGGAGTTCAGGAAGGGGCCTGACCAACGCGGGCCTGCAGCACCCGGAAGACCTCCTCGCCGAGAACCTCCTCTGCCCGCTCGCCGTGCCGCTCCATCATGACCGCGAGGAGCCGCTCTGTCCCCGCCGCCGTGGTGGAGATGCCGACCCGCTCCGTCCGGCGGATCAGCCCGTCCCGCTCCATCTCCCCGAACCGGGGGAGGACGTAGTAATGCGGGATCCCGAGGTGTTCGGCGAGTTTCCGGGTCGTGGGGAACCGTATGGCGATGCCGCCCGGGTAAAAACCAATCGTTACGCACCGGTCCTCTTCGAGGAGAATCCGGACGGCCGCATCGATTATATCGTCATGTTCGTGTGTGGACATCCGATCGCAGAGGTACTGGTTTTCGTGAGAAAAAAAGGGAGTCGGTTTGGTTATGCCGCTTCTGCCTTCTTCATCTCGCCCCGCTCTTCTTCGGGCATCTCCTCGAGGTAGATGATCTCCGCCCCGATGTCCTTTGCGATCTGTTCGAGTTCGAGCTTCCTGAAGTGAGTTCCCTCCACCTTCAGGTGCTTCGCTTCGCCCTGCTCTTCAACGACGGCGACGACACGGAACCGGGGTTGCTTCACGCCGGTTCCGACTTTCTGGCGTTCTCGTGCATAGATCTTCATGGTTTTCCCATCCCATACCAGTTGATATACCAGCAGGTAATGGTCGCAAAGATACATAATGTTTTCCTTCACACCAGTGGTGAGAGGTGTTACCATGGCAGAACGATTTGAGATGGGATCGAAACTGCGGGGCGAAAGTCTGGTCCGGCGGGGCCTGCTGCGGCAGACCGAGGGTGTTAAGCAGGTCAGGATCATGCCGGACCTGAACGTGGTCAAGCTCGGCGGCTACGGCGTCATCGACTACGGGCGCGACGTGCTCTACCCGCTGATCGAAGAGATCGGGGAACTCTCCCGGAACAACAAAATCCTGGTCGCCACCGGCGGCGGCGCCCGGGTGCGGCACATCCTCGACGTCGGCATCGACCTCGGGATGCCGACGGGGGTGCTTGCGGAACTGGCGGGCAAGATCAGCGAGCAGAACGCGATCATGATCTCGCTCCTCTTCTCGAAGTACAACGGTGTCCGGATCCACACCGCCGACCTCTTGAACCTCCCCTCGCTCATATCCCTCGGGATGCTGCCGGTCGTGCAGGGCACCCCGCCCTACGGGCTGTATGAGCACCCGCCGAAACTCGGGAGCATCCCGCCGCACCGAACCGATACCGGCGCCTTCCTGATGGCGGAAGTGGTCGGCGCGAAGAACTGCATCCTCGGGAAGAACGTGAACGGCCTTTATTCCGAAAACCCGTTCGAGAACCCCGACGCCGAATTTATTGCCGATATCACGGCCGACGAACTCCTGGAGATGAATATGGAGGATATGGTGCTCGAGCCGATGGCGGTCGAGCTGCTCCGGGACGCCTTCCACGTGAAAGAGATCAAGGTGGTGAACGCCCACGTCCCCGGGAACATCGCAAAGGCCGTGAACGGGGAGCGGATCGGCACCCTGATCCGGGCCTGAGATCCCGGAGTCAACCTCTTTTCATTAACCCCAGAGAAGCCTTCATCTGCTCGGGGTGCGGATCGGTATAGAGAACGAGCGATTCCATGACCCTCTACCTCGGCATCGACGACACCGACACCCGCGAGTCCCGGGGGACCGGCCGGCTCGCCCGCATGATTGCAGCAGAACTCGCCCGGTCGTACACGGTGACGGGGGTGACCCGGCACCAGCTCTTCGTCCATCCCGCCGTCCCCTACACCTCCCACAACAGCTCCGCGGTCATCCACATCCGGGAAGCGGAGAACGGGATCGCGGCCGACGTCTTCGCGACGGCAAAGGAACTGATGCTCGCCGACTTCATCGAGGGGAGCGACCCCGGAATTTGCGTCGCCGCCGACCGGGAGATCGGGAGCGACCTCTCCCTCTTCGGCTTCTCGGCGAAGAAGAGCATCGTGACGCAGGAGCAGGCGCGCTCATTCGCCCGGCAGGCGGGGATCCTCCTCGAAGGGCTCGGCGGCACCGAAGACGGCGTCATCGGCGCGCTTGCCGGTATCGGCCTCGCGGCGTCGGGCAACGACGGCAGGTTCGTCCAGAAAGGAGCGACCCGGGACCTCCGCGGCACCCAGACGGTCGCCGCAATCCTCGCCTCCGGCGTCGACCGGGTCCGGACCCGGGACGGGACGGCGGTCGACGAAGGCACCGTCAGCCTGCGAAAGTTCCCGAAGCCTGCTTTCGTCGGAGGAGAGGCGGTCCTTTTTGTCGAAACGGACGGCGACGCGTACCGCGATATCGTGATCGGGTGAGAGGCGGGCCGGAAGGCCATGGCCTTCAATTTCGCATTTTTCTTTTACTTCATTGAGATGTCAACATAGTAAACTTTATAAAATTGATTTTAGAGTGAACCAATACCATTTAAATGTAAGTATTCCGATACCTGATTGATAACTATGCAAAGAAGAACCCTTTTTGCCGTTGCGGCCGTAATGGTCGCCCTTATGCTTATCTGCGGCTGTACCGGGACGACATCGGATCCGACCCCCGTAGCCACGGAGAAACAGCAGCTTCGCATCGCCACGACGACGAGCCTCTATGACACCAAACTCCTCGAACGCCTCACCCCGATCTTCGAGGAGCAGTACGACGCCGAGGTGCTGATCGTCTCCGCCGGAACCGGCAAGGCGATCGAGTACGGACAGAACGGCGACGTGGACGTCCTGATGGTGCACGACCGTGCCCGTGAAGATGCCTTCCTCGCCGACGGCTATGGAATCAACCGGCGCGTGTTCGCCTACAACTACTTCGTCGTCGTCGGGCCCGAGTCCGACCCGGCAGGCATCAGGGGCATGCACCCTGAAGCGGCGTTCACCACCATCCGGGAGACCGGAATGACCGACGGATCGGATGTCGTCTTCGTCTCGCGCGGTGACGCCTCTGGCACGCACTCCAAGGAGAAGGCCATCTGGAAGGCAGCCGGGTTCAACTACTCCGCGGACGTGCAGGGCTCCGGCGACTGGTACCAGGAGGCCGGGACGGGCATGGGTGCAACCCTGACGATGGCGAACGAGAAGCAGGCCTACACCCTCTCCGACATCGGCACCTACCTTGCCTACAAGGGCGACCTCGATCTCGTGACGCTCGTGGACGAAGGCGACATCCTGCTCAACGTCTACTGCGCCATGCAGATCAACCCCGAGAAGTACCCCGACATCAACAGCACCGTCGCGAAAGACTGGGTCAACTTCATGATCTCTGAGGACGTGCAGAAGGAGATCGCCTCCTTCGGTGTCGACCAGTACGGCCAGCCGCTCTTCTACGCCGCCCGGAACGACTGGGAGAAGATCGGCGTGCCGCAGGCTGAAGTGAAGGATCCGATCCCCTGATCCGCCCCCAATTCCCACCCCCTTTTTGCCTTCGGCAGAGTATAATCAGGTGCAGGCATGTACGAGATCATTGAGGGATTCGTAGAGGCAGCGAGACTCATCTTCACGCTCGACCCCGACGTGATGGCTATCGCCGCGAGGAGCATCGTCATCTCGCTCACCGCAACGATCCTCGCCACGCTGCTGGCCATCCCTCTCGGCGCCGTGATCAACTTCGGCACGTTCCCCGGCAGGAAGAGTCTCATCAACCTGATCCAGACGCTCTACTCCCTGCCGACGGTCATCGTCGGGCTCCTCATATTCCTGCTCATATCCCGTGTCGGGCCGTTCGGATCCCTGCGGCTGCTCTTCACCCCGACCGCTATGGTCATCGCGCAGACGGTCCTCATTCTGCCGATCATGACCGGCCTCACGATCTCCGCGCTCTCGGGGATCGACCCGGTCGTCAGGGATACCCTCTACTCGCTCGGGGCAACCCGCCTCCAGTTCCTCGTAAACATCATGAAGGAAGCCCGGTTCGCGATCCTCGCGACCGTCGCGGTCGGGTTCGGGCGGGCAATATCCGAGGTTGGAGCGGCCATCCTCGTGGGCGGCAACATCGCGGCGTCGTCGTTTGGAAGTTCAACCCGGGTCCTGACGACCGCGATATCGCTCGAGACATCGATGGGGAACATCCCGGAGTCCATCGCACTCGGGATCATCCTGCTCGCCATCGCACTCGGCGTCAATCTCGCCATAACCACAGTACAGCACCGGTGAATCCATGATTGAACTTGAAAACGTCTCAAAGCGCTTCGATGATAAGACGGTGCTCGACAGCGTCACCGCGCGTATCGGGCGGGAAGAGATCTTCGCCGTCATCGGGCCGAGCGGGGCCGGGAAGTCAACCCTGCTGCGCCTCGTCGACCTCCTCGATTCCCCGAGCGGAGGGACGATCCGGATCGACGGCACCGATATCCACGCGGAGAGGAAGAGGAGTCTATCCATCCGCCGGATGATGGGGATGGTCTTCCAGAAGCCTGCCGCCTTCAACACGACGGTCACAGAAAACATCGCCGTCGGCCTCCGGTTCCGGGGGGCGGGCGAGAGCGTGATCCAGAAAAAGGTCGAGGACGCCCTCGATATGGTCGGCCTTGCCGGCTACGGGGAGCGGAGAGCGCGAACGCTCTCGGGCGGGGAGATGCAGCGGGTGGCTCTTGCCCGGGCGATGGTGATCGAGCCGGAGATTCTCCTGATGGACGAGCCGACCGTGAACCTCGACCCGGTCTCAGTGGAAAAGATCGAGGAACTGGTCCTCCGGATCAACCGCGACCTCGGCACGACGATCGTGATCTCGACCCACGACATGTACCAGGGGCAGCGGCTCGCCCACCGGATCGGTGTGCTGATGAACGGGGGGTTCGCGCAGGTGGGGTCCCCAAGAGAGGTCTTCACCCTGCCGGCGAACCGGGACGTCGCCCGGTTCGTCGGCACCGAGAACGTCGTCGAAGGGGTCGTCGTGGCGGACGAGAACGGATCCTCCGTCGTCGACGTCGACGGCGTCCGGGTCCGGGCGAAATCGTCGTTTTCACAGGGGGAAGAGGTCTGCCTCTGCATCAGGTCGGAGGATATACGGATCGCCCCGGCGGCAGGGGCAAGGGGTCTCCGGGGCGGGAACATCCTTCCCGGCACCGTGGCCTCCATCTCCCCGCGCGGCCCGTTCAGCAGGGTGACGGTCGACTGCGGGTTTGCGCTCTCGTCCGTCCTCTCCTGGAAAGTGGTGGACGACCTGGAGATCAGGGAGGGCAGCCCGGTTTCCGCCTCGTTCACGGTGGAATCGGTCCACGTCGTCAGAGCGACGCGGAACTGAAGCCTCTCCCCCTCCTCACGCGTGCCCGGCCGTCCCCGGGATCCGGGACGATCCGGCGAACCCCCTGCCGGGAGCCCTCCGTTGTGCTCATGCGCACTCATCAGGTAATGGTGTCCCGGACCCCGGGGCTCTTGCCGCGCGGTTCACCGCCGCGTCCTTAAACCGCCGCGTCCTTAAATATCCGCACGGCCCACCATTTCTACAATGGAACTGACAGTCCTCGCCAGCGGGAGCAAAGGAAACTGCACCTATCTGCGAGGGGAGCGGGGTGCGCTGCTCATCGACGCGGGGCTCTCCGCACGCGAGACCCTTCGCCGCCTCAGAGCCGCCGGCGCCGAAGCATCGCTCGTCGAGGCGATTCTCGTCACGCACGAGCATATCGACCACATCCGGGGCGTCGACGTCCTGGCAAGGAGGCTTGGCGTGCCCGTCTACGCAACCGGCGGCACGCTTGAGGCGTTCTCCAGGAAATGCACAACTACGTCCGCAGAGGTCCGGCTGTGCCGTTGCGGCGAGCAGTTCGTTGTGGGGGACTTCTCGATCGAGCCCTTCGCCACCTCCCACGACGCCCGGGAACCCTGCGGATTCTCTATCGCCGAAGGCGACCTCCGTATCGGGTGCTGCACCGATACCGGCACCGTCACCACAACCATCTTCGACAGGCTCGCATCCTGCGACGCCGTTCTCCTCGAGAGCAACCACTGTCCCAACATGCTTGAGAACGGCCCGTACCCCGCATACTTAAAGAGCCGGATACGATCGAAACGCGGGCATCTCTCGAACCCGGATGCCGCCCGCTGCCTGCAGAGGCTCGCCGATCACATCCACATGGCGATGCTTGCCCACGTAAGCGAGATCAACAACACGCCGGAGAAGGTGCTCCTCTCCGCGCTCGAAGGGCTCGGGTTCTACTCCGACCAGGTCGGGGTCACCGTGGCACCCCAGGACCCCGGGGCGGTGCACCCGGAGTCCTACGGCTTCAGGCTCTGAGGGATCCGCCCGCTCACGCCTTCCGGATCGTGCAGACCATGCCGATCACGACGCCCGCGGCATCGATGATCGGGTCGGCGGAGATGCGAACCGCCTGCTTTGAACCGTCGTTTTTCACGAGAACCGCTCTTTCTACGCACTCCGCGGACCTGCCCCGCCCCAGTACCTCCCGGGAAAGAAGTTCACGGGCATCGTCGCCCGAAAAGAGAGGCCATACCGGTCTTCCGTTCAGTTCTTCTCCGGCGTAGCCGGTCAGGTGCTCGGCCTCCCGGCTGACGATGATGACCGTCCCGGCGGCGTCTGTGGTGATCCTTGCCTCCTCCGGTTCAGCCGCACCAAGGGTGCCCTGCTCGACCGACGAGTCCAGCCACTCCTCTGCAGCTTTGCGTTCGGTCACCTCGATACAGTAGAGAAGACGCTCGAGCTGCTGGTTCGCACGTTCGAGTTCGCCGGTCCGCTCGGCGACGAGTTCCTCCAGGTGCTCGCGGTGCCGGTGCAACTCCTCCTCCGCCTTCTTGCGCTCCGTGATCTCCCTGAGGATGACCATCAGATGCATTTCGTACAGCGGTACGACGCGGGCTTCGTAGTGCCGGGTCTCTCCGCTCTCCGTGTGGCTGAACTCCAGAGGCGCGGCCGGCGCATCCGTCCGGACGGTCTCCTGAAGTGCACCCAAAAGCGCCTCTCCTATCCCGGCGGGGAGCAGATCCTGTATCCGCCGTCCGAGCACTGTCCGGGACACAAGCGGCGTCTCTGCAAGCCTCCCCGCCCTGGAGTCGAGGATCGTGCCGTCGGCGTTCAGCCGGATGAAGAGATCGGGAAATGCTTCGATCACCGCGGTCAGTTCGGATGTGGCCTGCCTGAGGTGCTCTTCGGTCAGCACCTGCTCGGTGATGTCCCGAACGGTGAGCAGGACGCAGCCACCCTCGATCGACGCCCGCCGGAGCTCGACATCACGCACTTTTCCGTCCCGGCAGACCACACTGGCGACCAGGACATTTCGGTCGCCCCGGAGCAGTTCCTGCCCCATACCCTGCACTTTTTCCCGGTATGCCGGGTTCGGGTGGGCACGCTCGAACCATAGAGCAAGAGTCGGGATATCCTCCCAGGCATACCCGGTGATCCGGGTAAACGCCGGGTTCAGGTACTGGCATTCGCCCTCACTGTCCACCAGAACGAGTCCGTCCGGCGCTTCGCGGAGGATCGAGATATAGACATCTTCTCCAAGGTGCGGCGACTCCCGGGCACCATCGGCCCCGGGTGCTTCCCTCCCGGCATCGTGAGTCGTATCGTTTCCCGTCATGGCAACCGGTCCTCCCCGGCATAATTGTGTATTCTGGCCCGTAAGCGCTGCTCGTAGGAGTTTTTACCTGTTAGGATAGATATACTCATCGTTATGCCTTTCCGTTCTATCTTAGAGATGGGTTTTTTTAACGGAGCAGCCAGGGAGCGACCGTGAATTCGAAACCGGTCAGGGTGACGGGCGATCCCTGGAAGGGACGGGGGGAATTTGCAACACGAAGCCACTTCAGTACTCCCTGATCTTCAGAATCTGCATGCTGTACTGGTCGATGGTCGTAAAGAAAGCAGACCTCGCTCTTTTCGCCCGCTCTTCATCCCCTTCGACGAAGTCTCGGAGGATGTACTCCAGTGCCGTGACGTAGTACTCCCGCCCGCGGGAAGCCTTCTTTACCTCCTCAAAGCAGAGGTAACTCTCGTTCTTGTGGTTGCACGTGACCTCGAGCACGGTATCGAGCATCAGGAGCAGGTGCCGGGGGAACCCTTTCAGGATCGCCAGTTTCCTGAAATTCGCGTAAGATTTTGGTTGTCCTCCGAGAATCGCGAGTTTCATACCGTAATACAGCGGCTCGTGATCGTCGGGATACTGCTGCATCATCTGTTTGACGACGGCAGCGGCACCGCTCCCGTTGCGCATCTCCACGCGGGTGTTGAACGCCTCCGCCAGGAAGAACCGGTTATCCGAGAACCGCTCCGTAGCCTGGGTAAGGAGGAGGTGGCGGCGGTCGGCGTTCCCCTCGTGCTTTGTCCAGGTGATACCGATGCGGTAGAACTCCGGTTCGCTCGGGAACCAGGTGAACGCCAGGTCCAGCATGTACCAGAAGATCGAGTTCAGCATGGTGTCTTTGCGATCGAGGACCCCGAGGCGGTTGAGCGGGGCACGGGTCCGGGCGAGATTCAGCATCTCCTCGCGGGCATGCAGCTCCAGGTCGTCGGGACGGACACCCTGTGCCCTGTTCTTTGCCAGTGACAGGGCGTAGTAACAGTAGGCGATTGCAGCGGTGATACGGCCGTCGTAGGTCTTGTGGGGCGTAAGGTACTCGATGGCATGATAGTAGTTGCCGTTATCGATCAGTTTGAGGGCCACGATCACATCGAGGGTTACCCGCCCCTTTCTCCGCCGCTTGTTCCCCATGGCGTGCCGCAGGGTCTTCTCGAGGAACTCCGGTGTAGGGGCTTCGCTCGTGGTGTTGATGAGCGCAAAAGCGGTCCCGTCGATGAAGTCGTCGTAGGTCCTGTCGTCGAGATCGGGAAAGGTCTTGTCGAGCGTGGCGGCAACGTGCCCGAAGAAGACCGGGAGGTTCGCCTCCACCTGGTCGGTATTCTTTACAATGTAATCGTCCATGGTAGCCCGGAGTTGCTCGAGCCTCCTGTTCCGGAGTGCTTCAGGCTGCCACGCATCTTCCATACCTCTACAGGTGGAAATCGAAAGAGATATTTGTTGTTATATGATCTTCTGGTCCAATCGGCGGCAGGGAGTAATCACCCCGTATTCGTCACGATCAGGAGAAGAAGCGCGCTGGAAAAGGTTCTTTTCGAACAGGAGATCGGGCGGCCCCTGCCGCCGGCCTTCGACAGGTAAAATGGCAGATCACGTGAATGGAATGCTCCATCAGGCACGGTATTCACAACGTTTATCCCGGCGGACCCCAAAACCTCTCGCACACGGGTGTGAACGCATGGGTTACATTGACGAATTAAAAAGGGTGGGACGTGACTCAAATCCCTTCTTTACGTTGATGGGGATAGAAGTGAACGAATTCGGCGACGGATGCGCCCGCCTCAGCATGGAGGTCCGGCCGGATATGCTCAACGGCGCCGGGTGGCTCCAGGGAGGGGTCTACGTGGCGCTCGCAGACGAGGCGATTGCACTTGCGCTCTACACGCTCCTCGCCGAAAACGAGAGGATCGCCACGATCGACGAGCACACCAGTTTCATGAAAGGCGTCAACGCCGGGACGATCACCGCCACCGGGAGAGTCGTCCGCAAAGGGCGCCGGGTGGCGTTTGCAGACGGAGAGGTCCGAAGCGCGGCGGACGACGCGCTCCTCACCCGAACGTCGACATCGTTCGCGGTCATCGAAGGGTAGCGCTGCAACGGACGCTCGGCCGAAACCCCCTTAGCACAGGCAGGGATTTCACGGGAATACCGGAGCAATACATTCTCAACATCCAGGATCACATAGATAAGATAGAGCATCCGGAGGGGAACGAGAGTTTGAAGTACATCGTTGTAACCGGCGGCGTCATGAGCGGGCTCGGGAAAGGCATCACCACCGCGTCCATCGGCCGCCTCTTAAAAAACCGCGGCTACCGGGTAACGGCGGTAAAGATCGATCCGTACCTGAACATCGATGCCGGTACCATGAACCCCGCCCAGCACGGTGAGGTCTTCGTCCTCTCCGACGGCGGGGAAGTCGACCTCGATCTCGGCAACTACGAACGGTTCTTAAACATCAACCTCAAGTCGATCCACAACATCACGACGGGCAAGGTCTACCGGAACGTCATCGAGAAGGAGCGGCGCGGGGACTTCCTCGGCGCGACCGTTCAGATCATCCCCCACATCACCGACGAGATCAGGCATTGCATCAGCCGTGCGGCAGAGGAGGAGATCAACGGCGGCAGGGTGGCTGAGATCTGCCTGGTGGAAGTCGGCGGCACGGTCGGCGACATCGAGAGCATGCCGTTTTTAGAGGCAGTTCGCCAGATGCACGGCGACCTTGCGCCGCAGGACATGATCCTGGTCCACGTCACCCTCGTCCCGGTCGATACCATGGGCGACCACAAGACCAAACCCACGCAGCACTCGGTCAAGACGCTCCGGGAGCTCGGGCTGCAGCCCGACATCATCGTAGGCAGGAGCAGCGAGGTGATCAGCCCGCAGACGAAGAAGAAGATCTCCGCCTTCACCGATGTCCCCCTAAAGGCCGTCATCTCCGCAAAGGACGTCCCCGACATCTACCAGATCCCGGTGGAACTGGAGAAGGAAGGACTGGCTGACGTCGTCTGCAGTTACCTGGGCCTCGATAACAGGGAGCCGGACCCCGCGTGGTACCGGGTCGTCTCGCAGGAGTACACGAACCGGGCGACGGTCGCCATCGTCAGCAAGTACGGGATCGAGGACGTCTACATCTCCATCAAAGAGTCGCTCAAGCACGCCGGAAGAGCGCTCTCCACCGAGGTGAACATACGCTGGCTGGATGCGGAGACGTTCGACGTCAAAGACCTCGCCGATGTCGACGGCATCCTGATCCCGGGAGGATTCGGCAAACGCGGCATCGAGGGCAAGATCCAGGCGATACAGTACGCCCGCGAGAACAAAAAGCCCTACCTCGGCCTCTGCCTGGGGTTCCAGCTCGCAGTGATCGAGTACGCGCGGCACGTCCTCGGTATCCCTGATGCCACCAGCGAAGAGATGGGGGAGGGGACGCACGTCATCGCCATCCTCCCCGAGCAGGAAGAGGTCTCCGACCTCGGCGGCACGATGCGCCTCGGCGACTGCGACATAGCCCTCAAGGAAGGGACGATGGTGGCCGGTCTCTACGGCAGGACCGCAATCGTCGAGCGGCACCGCCACCGTTACGAGGTGAACCCGGAGTTCATCGGCGACCTCGAAGGCGCCGGCCTCGTCTTCTCGGGAACCTGCGGAGGGCGAATGGAGGTCTGCGAGCTCCCGGATCACCCCTTCTACCTCGCGACACAGTTCCACCCCGAATTCAAATCGAGCCCGACACACCCCTCCCCGCCCTACATAGGCTTTGTAGAGGCATGCAAGAAGAATAAATCGACTTCAGAGTCCAGGTGAGACAGCAGAATGGTAAACGTTGAGAAGTTTATCGACCGGGCAGTCAAACAGATCCGCGATACTGCCGGTCAGGATAAGGTCGTGATGGCACTCTCCGGCGGCGTGGACTCGTCGGTCTGCGCGGCGCTCGCTACCCGCGCCATCGGCGACCGGTTAGTCTCGATATACGTGGATACCGGCCTCATGCGAAAGGGGGAGACCGAACGGATACGGTCCCTCTTTGCCGATGCAAACCTCCGTGTCGTCGATGCGGCGGATGAGTTCTTCGAGGTGCTCGCGGGCATCACCGATCCCGAAGAGAAGCGCAAAGCCATCGGCGAGAAGTTCATCCGGATCTTCGAGCGGGAGGCGAAACGGACGGGCGCGACGATGCTCCTGCAGGGAACCATCTACCCCGACCGCATCGAGAGCGAGGGGGGCATCAAGAGCCACCACAACGTGGGAGGCATGCCCCTCGATATCGAGTTTAAGGGCATCATCGAGCCGCTTGCCGACCTCTACAAGGACGAAGTCCGCGATGTGGCCGGCGGGCTCGGCCTTCCCGTGGAGATCCAGCACCGGATGCCCTTCCCGGGCCCGGGGCTTGCCGTCCGGGTGCTCGGCGAGGTGACGAAGGAGAGGATCGCGATCGTCCGGGAGGCGAACGCCATCGTCGAGGAGTGCCTGGTGGAGAAGTACAAGCCCTGGCAGTGTTTCGCGGCGCTCGTCGGTCTCGGGACAGGGGTCAAGGGAGACATCCGGCTGCACGGCTGGATCGTCGCGGTTCGGGCCGTCGGGTCACGGGACGGGATGACCGCCGACCCCCTGCCCCTGCCCTACGATACCCTTTCCCGGATAGCGACCCGGATCACCGCCGAGATCCCCGGCGTCGCCCGGGTCGTCTACGACGTCACCCCCAAACCCCCGGCGACGATCGAATACGAGTGAGGAAGAATATGGAACAAGAATCACGGGTGTCGAGCACCCGCGACTACATCATGGAAGAAGATTCGCGGGAGCTTGATGCTCGCTACTACATGCCCGCATTCAGCCGGACGATGAAGATCGTCCGCGGTGCGGGCTCAAGCGTCTGGGACGACCAGGGACGGGAATACATCGACTGCGTGGCAGGTATTGCGGTCTGCAGCACAGGCCACTGCCACCCGAAGGTTGTCGCGGCGATCTGCGACCAGGCACACCGGCTGATCCACTGTTCGAACCTCTACTACGTCCCGAACCAGGCGGAACTTGCGGAGAAGCTCGTGGGAATAACGGGCCTCGCGAAGGCGTTCCTCTCGAACTCCGGCGCGGAGGCGAACGAAGGCGCAATAAAACTCGCCCGCGTCCGGACCGGAAGGAAGAAGTTCGTCGCGTTCGCCCACGGGTTCCACGGCAGGACCTGCGGGTCGCTCGCCGTCACCCACAAGCCCGCGATCAGGGAGCCGTTCGAGCCGCTTTCGCCCGCCTGCACCTTCGTGGACTACGGCGACCTGGACGCTCTCGCAGGCGCAGTCGATAAGGATACCGCCGGGGTTTTCGTCGAGCCGATCCAGGGCGAAGCGGGGGTCCTGATCCCGCCCGACAGTTACCTCCGGGGCATCCGGGATATCTGTGACGATACCGGCGCGCTGATGATCGTCGACGAGGTGCAGACCGGGATGGGCCGAACCGGGAAATGGTGCGCCTTCCAGCACACCGGCGTCATCCCCGACATCGTCACGCTCGCAAAAGGGCTTGCGAGCGGATTCCCCATCGGCGCGCTCGTCGCCCGCGAGGGGCTCGAGTTTGGAAGGAGCGAGCACGGCAGCACCTTCGCCGGCGGGCCGCTCGCCTGTGCGGCGGCACTCGCGACGATCGGCGTCATCGAAGAGATCCTTCCCGATGTGACACGGAAGGGCGAGCGGTTCATGAACGGCCTTGCCCCCCACAACCCCCGTGGCCGCGGCCTGATGATCGGCATGTCGGTCGGCGACCGGTGCCCGGAGGTGCAGCAGACCTGCGCCGAAAACGGGGTGCTCGTCAACTGCGCCGCCGATGGGAATCTCCGCCTGATCCCGCCGCTGGTGATCACGGACGAGGAGATCGACACGGCTCTCGGTGTCATCAATGCAGCGCTGGGTTAGGGCGTGCTTCGCGGGCAGGACGGGATACTCCTACGCGAAGAAAGCAGAGGAAGTGGCGCGGGAGCTCGGCATCGACCGGGTGGCCCGCCTCGCGAGCAACGAGAATCCCCGGCCGCCGTCGCCCGCCGCAATCGAAGCGGCGACGGCGGCCCTCCGGACCGCGAACCGCTACCCGGACGAACGGGCTTCGGTGCTCGTGGAGGCACTCCGCCGCTACCACGGCGATTATCGGTTCGTCACCGGCGCAGGGATGGACGGCGTCATCGAGACGGTGATCCGGACGGTCGTCGAGCCCGGCGAAACGGTGGTCGTCTCGACCCCGACCTTCTCCTTCTACGCTCTTGCGGCCACGGCACACGGCGCCCGGGTCGTGACCGTACCCCGGAGAGAGGATTTCTCGGTCGACCCGGCAGGGTTCATCGAGGCCTCGCGGGGGGCAAAACTCGCCTTCCTCTGCTCCCCGAACAACCCGACGGGGAACTCCGTCCCGCCGGAGGATGTCGAGGAGATTCTCGAGGGGACGGAGGGACTGCTCTTCCTCGACAACGCCTACGTCGACTTTGCGGATATCGACTACCGCCCCCTCATGCGGCGGCACGAGAACCTGGTCATCGGGCGGACGATGTCGAAGATCTTCGCCCTCGCCGGCCTGCGGGTCGGCTACGCCTTTGTCCCGGAGTGGCTGGAGCCGTTCTACCACCGGGCGGCGACACCGTTCGCGCTGAACTCGGTTTCTCTCGCGGCGGCCGCAGGGGCGCTTGGCGACGCCGAACGCGTGCGCGAGACACGCGACCACGTCAGGCGGTGGAGGCAGCGGTTCCTTGAAGAGATACCTGAGACGTATTCCTCGGACGCAAACTTTGTTATGATCGACGTCACTCCCTTATCGGGCGACGAGGCGACGGAACGCCTCGCGGCGAAGGGCGTCCTCGTCCGGTCCTGCACCAGTTTCCCGGGGCTCGGGAACAGTTACATCAGGGTCAGCATCGGCGAAGACTGGGAGAACGTTCGATTCCTCGAGGCGATTGAAAACTTATGATGACGGGCATCACCGGCACGCCGGGAACGGGAAAGACATCCATCGCGGCCGAACTTGAGCGGCGGGGCTACCCGGTCGTCCGCCTGGCCGATACGGTGCGGCCCTACGTCCTCGAGGAGGACTGCGCCCGCCAGACGCTCGTGGTGGACGTCGACCGGTGGGTGGAGGAGTTCGAGCCAGTCGACGGGTTTGTCGAGGGGCACCTCGCGCATCTCCTCCCCTGCGACCGGGTGGTGGTGCTCCGGTGCCGTCCCGACGTCCTCGCGGCGCGTCTAGCACCAAGGAACTACCCGGAGGGGAAAGTCGCGGAGAACGTCGAGGCGGAGGCGCTCGACGTCATCCTGATCGAGACGCTCGAGGAGCACCCCGACGAGCACGTCCTCGAGGTGGATACGACCGATCTCTCCGTCGGCGAATGTGCAGACCGGATCGAGCGGTTCATCCGGGGAGAACTCCCGCCGTCCTCGGGGTGCATCGACTGGACCGATTACCTGGAGCCCGGCAGATGACGCTGGACCAGTTCCGACCGCAGGTGCAGGGCATCATTCAGCCCGTGGTGGACCTTATCCGGAAGATCGGGATCACCCCGGACGGGCTGACGATTGCATCGTTTCTCGTATCGGCACTTGCGGGTATCGCGTTCTATGCCGGGGGAGTCGCGCTCGGCACCGTCATGGTCGCGTTCAACGCCGTCTTCGATGCGCTCGACGGAGCGCTCGCCCGGGACATGGGGATCGCGGGCATCCGCGGGGATTTCCTTGACCATGTCATCGACCGCTACGCAGACATATTCATCATTACCGGCATATTTGCAGGCGGTGCCGCACCCTGGCTGATCGGTGTCTTCGCGCTGACGGGGGTCCTGATGTCCTCGTACCTCGGCACACAGGCACAGGCTGTCGGGGTCGGCAGGTTCTACGGGGGCATTCTCGGCCGGGCGGACCGCCTGGTGCTGATCATCATCGCCGGCGCGCTCACGGTGCTGATCCCGCAAGAGATCTACGGTCTGAACTACCTCGGGTGGCTCCTCGTCATACTCGGCGTCTTCGGGCACTACACCGCCTTCCAGCGTTTCGCCCACGTCTGGCGGCAGATCGAAAAGCGTTGAGATTCTCGTCGCCATGACCCGGGGTGCAGCGCATCCCCGCAGGCCTCAGGTTCGTCAGCCTGCCTTTGCACCCCAAAAACGGGGGAGGTCAGTGGTTCTACGGGTTGAGGATGTAGATCCCGTAGTTGAGGTAGGCCGCGAAACTCACCCAGAGAAGGTAGGGGACGAGGAGCACCGCTGCGGGTACCGATACCCGGTAGAAGGCGGCTATCGTCATGATGATTGCAATCCAGAGGAGCATGATCACGATGAGGGCGAAGTACGGTGCCTGCATTCCGAAGAAGAGGTACGACCAGAAGGCATTCAAGACCAGCTGGACGGCGAAGATCGCCGTGGCGACATGCACGTTCTTCTGCCCCCACCCCTTGCTCCAGACGAGATAGAGTGCGATGCCCATGAGGATATAGAGCACCGTCCAGACTGGAGAAAAGACCCACGCGGGAGGCGTCAGGGCGGGTTTTACGAGACCGGCGTACCAGGTCGGGATGGCCGGTGTCGTGAAGATCGACCCGATGAACCCCGCAAACAGGCAGACCGCGATCGCCGCAAAGAACTGGGTAACCCGGACGTATACAGATGTCACGACGCTAAATAGTGACCGTGCGGCTTAAATCTTTTGATGCGGGGCGAAACGTCAGCCCCCGCCCCGACGTAAAGCCGACAATGCGCGTTGGTCCGGCCCTGAAGGGGGGTGCTCCGGACGGGGAAACCCGGCGGTGTTTATTCGCACTCCTCTTCGTCCTGATACCCGTCGTCTTCGTCGTCCCCGGCAGGGAGGAACTCACGGAGGGTAAACCTGAACGCCGCACCGAGATCCGGCCGCCCTTCTACCCGGTCCTGCACGCGGATGGTGCCGCCGTAGCGCTCGACGAGGGTGCGGACGATGAAGAGCCCGAGCCCGTCGCCGCATCCCCCGACCCACCCCCGCTCGAACCGGGAAAAGATTGACTCCTTCATCGGGTCGGGTATGCCCGGCCCGGTATCCTCGACGGAGACCATTACGCTCTCGCCATCATAATCTTCCACCCGTATGGCGATCCTGACCTCCGGACCGCCGAACTCGACGGCGTTCCTGATGAGGTTCGCGAAGATCTCTGAGAGGAGGTCGTCCGCCCAGACCCGACGGTGGCTGGCCGAAAACTCAACCGCAACGTCCGGGAAGGCGGCGACCTCCTCCCTGACGGCGAGATCGAGATCGACCGGCCCGGCATCGGGCGGATCGTGGTGAATGCGGCGGATCGTGGTGACGTTGCCCAGGATCTCTGCGCTCCTCTGGATACTGCTCCGGATCTTTCTCGCGTACAGCGCGCCCTCGCCCTCCAGCATCTCGATGAGGAGATCGGCATAGAGGCCCGAGACGTTCTCGGTGTTCCTGATGTCGTGCGTCATGATGTCGAGATACAGGTTCGCCTCCCGGTTCGCCGCCTCCAGTTTCTTGTGCAGCATCCCTTTCAGGATAACCGACCCGATCTCTTTGCCTACCATCTCCAGGAGCGTCATCTCCTCGCGGGAGAGGGATTCCTTCGTCCTGCTGCCGATATAAACCGCCCCGACGACGACCGATTCGGCGATGAGCGGGATGCAGGCGAGTGCCGAGACCTCGAACTCCTCGAGTATGCCCGCCTCAATGGAGCTCAGGTCGGGCTGCTGCTCTATGTAGCGTGGCTGGCCTGCGATGAAGACGAAGTTGAACGGCCAGTGGTGGACCTTGATGATACGGCTCCGTGACATGGCCGACGGGGGCAACCCCTTCTGGTGCTGCAGCAGCGCCCGCTTGCGCTCGGCATCGAGCATATAAACGATGCCGACGTCGAACCCCATCATCTCGAGCGTCTTCTCGAGCGACTCTTCCAGGAGTTCGGCAAGAGAGAGGGAGGCTGCCGAGACGCCGACCACCTGGTTGAGCACCATAAGCTGCTCGTTCCGGATGCGGATCTCTTCTTCCGCTCGTTTGCGCTCGGTGATGTCCATCACGCCGGCGATCGAACCCCGGAACTCACCGGAATCGTCGGTGAACGGGGACGCGATCATCAGCGCGGTGATGCGGCCGCCGTCTTTGCGAACGAATTCGCACTCGTACTGCTCCCGGGCGCCGTCGCCCCGTCGACTCAGGCGACCCCGCATCGAGGCGCCGCAGGAAGGGGAGAGGAACGAATAGAGGGAGTTTCCAATCATCTCTTCCGGGGCGTAGCCGAGCATCTCCGCCATCCGGGGGTTGACAAACGACGTGCAGGCGTCCCGGTCGATCACCCATATCCCCTCGCTGAGGCTCTCCACGACGAGCCGGTATTTCTGCTCGCTCTGCCTGAGCGCCCCCTCCGCCCTTTTGCGGTCGGTGATGTCGAGCACCCCGGCAAGACATCCCGAAAAGGCGCCGGAGGCATCGACGATCGGCGAGGTGACCACGAGCGCGTGGACGCTTCTCCCGTCGCTGTGGAGGAGGTCCAGTTCGAACTCCTGCCCCTGATCGGTCAGCCGGCAGAACGGGTTTCCGGTGGCCCCGCTCCGGCCGGCGGCATCGAGGAACCCGGCGAACGGCGAGCCTATCAGGCGTTCCGCCGGGCAGCCGAGGATCTCCTCCATGCGCGGGTTTGCGAAGGTGATGAGGCCGGCCTCGTCCACGGCGAGGACGCCTTCGTTGAGGTTCTCGACCAGCCTCCGGTACATCGCCTCCGAGTGCCTGAACGCGAGTTCCACCCGCGTCCGCTCCTGCGCGTACCTGACGGCCCGGCAGAGCAGTTCGGCGTCGGTCTTTCCTTTGACCAGGTAGTCCTGCGCGCCGCGCTGCATCGCACGGAGCGCGGCGGGGTCTTCTCCCGCCGCGGTGAGCACGATGATCGGGATGTCGGGCGCCGCCCGGCGCAGGCGGTCGAAGACCGCCGTCCCCCGGTCGCCAGCAAGATCGAGGTCGAGGAGCACCACATCGACTCCACCGCCCGATACCGCGGCAACCCCTTCTTCCGGGCGTTCGCACCGCATCAACTCAACTTCGCGCCCGCACTCCCCGAGCATCTCCCGGATACTCCAGCGATCGTCGGGGTTCTGCCCGATTAACAACACGCTCAACGGTTCGCTCATGGTCTCACTCGTATGCAGGGCCCGGCACCCGCTCGTATCGACTGTAACGCAGATTCCCGGTAGTTGTTTCGGGACCGGTTGCCGCAGGTTTCCGCGATCGTTTTCAATAAAGTACGTACCGCCCTCGCGGAATTTATACCTCATTCATTTACAGCGCGTCCGGTGGACCGGTCCGGGGTCGGTCCCCACGCTCCGGAAGAGGATGCTCCACGGGAATGGGCGATAACGACGATAAACGTCCCGGGCATAGAAGATCAGGATCGGTCCGGTGCTGATCGGGGGCGTCTACCGGGTCCGGCGCTGGCGGAGACACCGGCAGAACCCGGCGCTGTTCCGGGACTATGATTCAGGTAGAGGAGACAGAACGCTCACTCTTTTTGGGGGAGCTAGATCCGATCCACGAGCGCTGGAGCGCCTGCTGGATTTACCGGGAGTGCCGGATCGGTTTTTTGAGGGATTCCAGAACCACCCTCATCGTGTCCACCGTCCGTGGGAAACCGGCACTGTTTTACCCCGATAAGGCCTTAACAACATTCATCGCAGGGTTATGGCATCCGGCGGCCCACAGATTGTCATGGTTCGTTTTACGGGTTCTAAAAACGCATTACGGTAAAATCTGCAGGATTTATTAGCAGAGAGCATCTAATAGAGCACTATGAAAAGAACGTCGCTTTCGTTTCTCGTTGTGTTTGCTCTCGGCCTGTTTCTAATAACCGCCGGTTGCACACAGAACCAGCCCGACACAGCCGCTTCAACGCCGGGAAGTACGCAGGTCACCTCAACATCCGCCCCGGACATTGTCGGAGTCTGGTCCGGAACAACAGCCGGGATCAACGCAACCCTCGGGTTCCGCGGAGGCAATACGTCCCGGTACCACATCACGGCACAGGATGGACCGGTCTTTACCGGCTATAAGGAGTATTCACGGAGTGACGGTATCGTCTATTCCGAGAATCTGTCGGGCGTCATCGCCAGCGATGGGGAGATCTACATGGTTGACCACGATTCCGGCTACACGATCGGTGACTTTATCGGACCCGATGAGATCGAACTCCGACATCTCCGGGACGGGGACGCTGAAGATGGGGACACTGCAGTAGCCTTCATCATCCACCTCAACCGGGAAGAGAACTGATTTCTCACTCCTCTTTTTAACAGTGCTGCAAAATTTCGCTCTTTTCTGTTGTTTCAATACTTGGTGTCCCGGATCAGTCCCTTCGACTGCTCCTGAGCGCCGGCATAAACGCCGGGGGTGATTCCCCGAAGACCCGACCGGAGCGTCTACCTGCATTGTCACCCCGGACAGTCTATAGCGTCCGGAAACAGCCTGTCGAGCGGGGGCTGGAAAGTGCCCTGCCGCGCAAACCACGCGACACCTCGCCCCACCCCCGAAAAGAACCGAAAAAAGGCTACTTCCCCTTCCTCTCCCGAAGCCGCGTAATCTCCTCGCCGCCTGGGACCTTCACCACGAACGTCCCGTGGCAGGGCTTGGTGTAGGGGAAGATCAGGTGCTCGCCCTCGATGCCGACATAGAGCGGCGGCACGCCGATGATGTGGATGTCGAATATCCGATAACCCGGCTCGACCTCGTGGTACTCCCGGACGTTCTTCCTGATGTACTCCCGCGCCTCCTTAAAAGAGGACTGCGAGAGAATGATCTCGGGTTTCATCGCTTCGAGACAGCCCATTGCATCACCTCGTCGAGTCTGTGCTTCAGCGGCATGGGGTTGTGCACGGCCTTTGCCGCGACGACCTCGCAGGGGAATTCTATCTCGCCGGCAAGGTCCTGCGCGTGCTCCCCGAAGAGGAGCGCATACAGCCGTGCCTTTGATATATAGGCCATCGTCCCGGCATACGCAACTCCCGAGTCGTTGTGGATGAAGACGAAGCAGAGGTCGAAGTCCCGCTGCTTCTCCGTGATCTCGTCGATGGCGGCGTCGAGATCGGTCATCTCCGAAACGTAGTGCCGGTCCGGGTCGGCCACCTCCATCAGTTTCCGTGCCGCCGCTGTCCCGGCAATCACCGGCCGGATGCCCTGCTGCTTCAGGCCGTGCACCAGGTAGAGCGCCATGCTCGTCTGGACGGGCACCTGCGGGCACCCGAGCAGGATCAGCGCGGTCTTTTCGTTCTTCTCCGTCATCATTTCGTCTTCTCCAGTATTTCAAAAACGTCGGGCACACGTTCCGGGTGCGTGTAGATGGTGAACCGCTCACCCCGCGAGAAACCGATCAGGGTGAGCCCTGCCTGCTCCGCCGTGAGGATGCCGCGGTCGGTCGAGGCGGCGCGGGAGACGACGATCGGGATACCCGCATTCGCCGCCTTCGCCACCATCCCCGCCGGCTGCCTCCCGGTGCACCCGAGGATGCAGGCCGACCGGTCGAGCCCCTTTAGGGCCGCATGGCCCACGACCTTGTCGACGGTGTTGTGCCTGCCGACGTCGCAGGCCCGGGTGACGAGTTCGCCGTCGCAGAAAAGGACCGAGCAGTGGACGCCGCCGGTCCTCCGCCAGGCATCGGACTCGATCGCCGCCGTGACCGCACGGATGCCGTCCGCCGTGACCGTGATCGACGAGGCGACCTTTTTGGGCTCGCCGAGCACGCGGTAACCGCCGGACGACTCCACTTCGAGCCGGATGTCCTTTTTGATCGGGGCGACGATGTGCACGTCCCTCTCCGAGACCTCCACCGAGTCGATCCTGTCCGCCAGCCCCTCGCAGACAATAAACCCGGCCCCGAGATCGTCCAGGCGGCCGGGGCTCGCCACCAGGGTCGTGAGGTACTCGCCGTTCAAAAAGAGCCGGACGTGGTCCTCGACGATGATATCGTCGTGGACTTCGCGCGCGCCGTCGCCCGTCACCTGGATCCCGGCGCGGCAGACGATCTCCATCAGACCGTCTCCTCCCGGACCCAGTCAAGGTACGGGGCGTAGCCGCCGACGATGGGAATGGCGATGATCTCGGGGAGGTCGTAACTGTGGAGATCCCGGATCCGGGCGACAAGCGGGTCGAGCAGGCGGTGCTGCGTCTTGATGACCAGGAGCCGTTCGGGCTCGCTCTTGACCGTGCCCTCCCACCGGAAGCAGGACTGCACATCGGTAACGTTCACGCAGGCAGCGAGGCGTGCATCGACGAGCGCTTTTGCAAGTTTCTCCGCCTCGCCGGCAGGGGCCGTGCAGAAGACCACAACAAATTCCGGGAGAGCCATGGTTTTACCTTCGTACCGCCCGTATTTAATCGTTCTCCGGTTTGGAACCGCACCCGGCCCCGTCGCAGCACCGCGAGGATCCCGTCTCCCGGGGCTCGAGCCCCCGACGGGTCCGGTAGTCGTTGATAGCGGCCCGGACGGCGTCGCGGGCAAGGACCGAGCAATGCACCTTCGCCGGCGGAAGGCCACCGAGGGCATCCACCACGTCGGCGTTCGAGAACTCCCACGCCTCAGATAGAGGCATGCCCCGGATCATCCGGGTGGTCATGGAACTCGAGGCAATCGCCGCTGCACACCCGAAAGTCTGGAACCGGGCGTCGGTGATCTTATCACCCTCGATCTTCAGGTAGATCTTCATGATGTCCCCGCAGGCCGGGCTCCCGACCTCGCCGACGCCGTCGGCGTCCGCTATCTCACCCACGTTCTCGGGGTTCGTGAACTCTGCAATCACTTTTTCCGTATACATCAGTCGACCTCCGGTATCCGGGCGTGGGCAGGCGTCAGTGGCGATATCCGCCGCAGCCGCCCGATCGCATCAGGGAGGATTTCAAGGACATAATCGATGTCTTCCGCCGTGTTGGCGTCGCCAAGCGTCAGCCGGAGCGAACCGTGCGCCTCCTCGTGGGAGAGCCCGGTCGCGAGCAGCACGTGCGACGGTTCCAGCGATCCCGAGGAGCAGGCACTCCCCGTGGAGGCGCAGATCCCGCGGGCGTCGAGCAGCAGGAGGATCGACTCGCCCTCGACGTAGCGGAAGCTGAAGCTCGCGTTGTTTACGAGCCGCTCGGTCGGGTGGCCGTTCAAGCGGGCGTCCGGGATCGAACCGAGAATCCCCCGGACCAGCCGGTCCCGCATCGCCGCGATCCGGCGGTTGTGCCCTTCGATATCGGCGGTCGCGAGTTCGATCGCCCTCCCGAGCCCGACGATGCCGGGGACGTTCTCGGTCCCGGCCCGCCGTCCCCGTTCCTGCCCGCCGCCGTGGATGAGGTTCTCTATCCGGGTCCCCCGCCGGATATAGAGCGCCCCGGTTCCCTTGGGGCCGTAAAACTTGTGCCCGGAGAGCGAGAGGAGGTCGATCCCCATTCGCTCCACGTCGATCGGCACCGCCCCGACCGCCTGGACCGCGTCGGTGTGGAAGAGGACGCCGTGGTCGTGCGCGACCTTCCCGATCTCTGCCACCGGCTGGATCGTCCCGATCTCGTTGTTCGCCGTCATCACCGAGACGAGGGTCGTCCGGTCGGTGATCGCCTCCCCGACATCGCCCGGGTCCACCCGGCCGAACTCGTCGACAGGGAGGTAGGTGACGGAGAACCCCTGCTTCTCGAGCCATTCGCAGGTATGGAGGACGGCGTGGTGTTCGATTGCGGAGGTGACGATGTGGTCGCCGCGCTCCCGGTTCGCGAGAGCGGCCCCCTTGATCGCCCAGTTGTCGGCCTCGCTGCCGCCGGCGGTAAAGAAGATCTCGTCCGTGCTCGCCCCCAGGGCCGCTCCGACCGCTTCCCGCGCCCCCTCAACGCCCTTCCGGGACTCGCGGGCAAACCGGTAGAGGGACGAGGGGTTACCGAAGTATCGGGAGAAATACGGGGCCATCGCCGCAAGAATCTCGGGTTTCATGAATGTCGTCGCCGCATGGTCCATATACACGGGACGCTGATCCTGGTCGTTCATGTCCGGTACACCGTTGGGCGCAAGATCGTATCAGCGTTACCGGTCCGGGATCAGTCGGGAGCCTTTCCACCGCGAGTAAGAAATTAAATAGGGTTCCACGCGCAATATCTGATGATGTACTCGAGACGCATGGATCACCTCCCCCCCTACCTTTTTGCGCGCATTGACGAGATGAAAGAGGAGAAACGGCGCCAGGGCGTCGACGTCATCGATCTCGGGGTCGGCGACCCCGACCTCCCCACCCCGCCGCATATCGTGGAGGCCCTCTGCGCCGCAGCCCGCGACGAAAAGAACCACCACTACCCCTCCTACACCGGCATGCTTGCCTACCGCGAGGCGGTGGCCGAATGGTACCGGAATCGGTTCGGGGTCGACCTCGACCCGAGGAAGGAGACGCTCGCACTCATCGGGTCGAAGGAAGGCATCGCTCACATCGCCGAGGCATTCGTCAACCCCGGAGAGGTCGTCCTCGCTGCCGACCCCGGGTACCCCGTCTACAAGACCTCCACGCTCTTTGCCGAGGGAAAGGTCCACGAGATGCCCATCCGGGCAGAGAACGGTTTTCTCCCGGTACTCGAGGATATCCCCGCCGAGACGGTGAGGCAGGCGAAGTTGATGTTCATCAACTACCCAAACAACCCCACCGCCGCGACGGCTCCCCTCTCGTTCTTCGAAGAGGTCGTCGAGTTCGCGCGGGAGCACAACATCGTCGTCGTCCACGACAACGCCTACTCCGAGATCACCTTCGACGGCTACCGGGCGCCTTCGTTCCTCGAGGCGGACGGCGCCATGGAGGTGGGGATCGAGATGCACTCGCTCTCGAAGACCTACAACATGACCGGGTGGCGGATCGGCATGGCCTGCGGGAACCCGGGAATCGTCGCCGGACTCGGCCGGGTCAAGACCAACGTCGACTCCGGCGCGTTCGACGCCATCCAGCACGCCGCGATCACCGCGCTCACCGGCCCCCAGGACTGCGTGCGGCAGGCCTGCTCGGTCTACCAGGAGCGCCGAGACGTGCTCGTGAAGGGACTCTCCGAGATCGGGTTTGACGTCCGGGCGCCGAAGGCCACCTTCTACGTCTGGGTGCCGGTCGACGACTGCATGGCGTTTGCCGCAAAGCTCCTCGACCAGGCAGGGATCGTCGCGACCCCGGGCGTGGGGTTCGGCGGGAACGGCGAGGGGTTCGTCCGGTTCGCCATCACCCGGTCGATCGAGCGGATCAACGAGGCGGTAGAGCGGATGCGGGGGCTCGACCTGTGATCCTCCCCTCGCACCTCTCGGTCAGGAACGGCCGCCTTGTTATCGGCGAGCACGATACGGTTGACCTTGCGGAACGGTTCGGCACCCCGCTCTACGTCACCGACGAAGCGCGGATCCGCGAGAACTTCCGCCGGCT
The DNA here is from genome assembly GCA_018433835.1 of Methanoculleus sp. GTDB lineage: Archaea > Halobacteriota > Methanomicrobia > Methanomicrobiales > Methanoculleaceae > Methanoculleus. The sequence continues at coordinate 34,244 of JAHDQM010000018.1, read as the reverse complement.
CTCCGGCGCCCTCACCGCCCATTATCCGAAGGTCAGCGTACTCTACGCCGCGAAGGCGAACGGCAACCTGGCGGTCTTCAAGACGCTCGCGTCGATGGGCGCCGGGGCCGACGTCTTCTCCGCTGGCGAGGTCGCGCTCGCCCTCGCGGCCGGGATGCGTCCTGAGTCGCTCCTCTTCAACGGGAGCTCAAAGACCCCCGCCGACCTCGCCCTCGCTGTCGAGAAAGGCATCCGCGTCTCGGTGGACTCGCCCGACGAACTCCGGCAGCTCGACGCGACGGCCGCAAGGGCAGGCAAGACCGTCGATATCGCCTTCAGGGTCAATCCGGCGATCGACGTCCCCACCCACCCGAAGATCGCGACGGGTCTCGCGACAAGCAAGTTCGGTATTCCCGCAGGAGAGATACTCGATGCCTACCGCGAGGCGCTCGACGCCGAGCACATCAACCCGGTCGGGATCCACTGCCACATCGGCTCGCAGATCCTCGCCGTGGAGCCCTTCGCCCGCGAGGTCGAGGTGCTGATCGGTGTCGCCCGCGACCTCATCGATATCGGGGTCGACCCCGCCTTCATCGATATCGGGGGTGGCCTCGGCATCCCCTACCGCCGGGAGACCGACCGGGCCCCGACACCTGAGGAGTACGCGGGAGCGGTCATGCCCGTCTTCCTCCGGGGCATCCGCGATCTCGGGATCGAGCCGGAACTCTGGGTCGAGCCGGGCCGGTGGCTCGTCGGCGACTCGACGATTCTCCTCACAAGGGTCAACTCGGTCAAGACGGCTCACAAGACCTTCGCGAACGTCGATGCCGGGTTCAACCTGCTCGTCCGGCCGACGATGTACGACTCCTACCACGAGGTCGTGGCGGCGAACAAGGCGGACGCCCCCCCCGTGCGGGAGTATTCCGTCACGGGGCCGATCTGCGAGACGGGCGACATCCTCGCGAAAGACCGGATGCTGCCTACGCTCGCGGCCGGCGACATCATCGCGGTGCTGGATGCCGGGGCATACGGGTTTGCAATGTCGTCCCAGTACAACAGCCGCCCCCGGTGCGCCGAGGTGCTCCTCGCGGGCGAGAAGGCGGCCCTGATGCGCCGGGCCGAGACGATCGAAGACCTGACCGCCCCCATGGTGACGCCCCCCTGGCAGGCGTAGGAGCGGAGCGGCACTGTGAAGTTCCACTACCTTCTGGTCGACGACCTCCTCCCGGAGGGAGAGTTCGAGCGCCGGGTGGAGGAGAAGGTGGCGGAGTCGGGGGACCTGCTCGACGATCGGACGGCGGCGATGCTGGTCGTCAAAGACCTCGGGCGGGCGCACATCCGGATACACGACCTCACGGCGGCCCCGAGCCTTGCGTGCTTTTTTGCCAGGGTGCTCTCCGTCGAGGAGCCCCGGGAGTTCGAGCGGCCCGACGGCACGGCCGGCATCGTCGCGAACGTGATGGTGGGGGACGAGACCGGCAGGGCCAGGCTGACCCTCTGGGACGAGAAGGCTGCCGGCGTCTCCGAGATCGAGGCCGGGGACGTGCTCGAGATCCTCGGCCGGCCGAAGGGCGGCGGGAAGGTCACCGACGTCACCGCCGTCGCCATCCAGAAGGCGGCGTGCGAGATCGCCTGCGAGGAGACCGGGCCCTCCACGCTCCCCGGACCGGGGGGAGACCTCGAGGTCAGGGTGATCTCGGTAGAGGAGGCGCGGGCGTTCAAGAGGCGCGACGGCAGCCCGGGGGCGATGGTCGAAGTGGTGGTCGGGAACGAAGACGGCGTTTTCCGGCTCGTCTGCTGGACACCGGCCATTCTTGAAGGAGTCCAAGCGGGGGAGACAGTCGTCATCCGCGGCGCCGTTGCACGGGATAGCGTTAAGGGCGTCGAGTACAGCCTCGGCGAGGCGGCATCCGTCCTGCGCTCCGACCGCGAGATCGCCGTCCCGATGAAGACCGTCGCCGACGTGGAGGAAGGGGGGTCGTATTCGCTCGCCGGAACGGTTCTCTCCGTGCAGCCCCCTCACTCGTTCGTCACGCGGAACGGGCGGCAGTCATCGGTCCGGAACGTTATCGTCGCCGACGATACCGGAGAGATCCCGGTCGTCATCTGGGGCAAGAAGGCGGACGAACACCTGGTGCCCGGCGACCGGATCGAGGTTTACAACGCAGCAGCGAAGCGAGGGCGGTACGGCGACCTCGAGGTGCACCTCTCGTGGGGGAGCGCTTTCGTCGTCCTCGGCGAAGAGGAGAAGGAGGTGGAGGTCGAGGGAACGGTCGTCGCCACCAGGCAGGGAACATGCATCGATACCGGCGATGCCTGCTACCTCCTCGCCGGGCCGCTGCCCGTCGGATACCATGTGCGCGCCAGGGGTACGGTGCACCGGGGCGTGATCAGTCTAAGCCGCCTGGAGGCTGTAATACCCGATCAGGAAGACCTGCACCGTCGCCTGGATCGGATCTCCGGAGGCTCCTGATCCCGAACTTCACTTTCACCCCGCACGGCAAGCGACCTTTATGTCTCCCGGTATAGACTCTTAGTGTAGCGTAACGGAACACACCATAGAGATCAAGTGAGGAATGAGATGTCAGAGATTGATCTTGAAGATTTACCCGGCGTCGGGGCAACCACAGCAGAGAAACTCCGGGAGGCCGGATACGGGACCGTCGAAAGCGTCGCAACGGCCACAACGTCGGATCTCGCCGAGGCGGCGGAGATCGGTGAGGCGACCGCAAAGAAGGTGATTCTCGCCGCCCGGAAGATGGCGGATATCGGGGGCTTCAAGACAGGCCGGGATATCCTAGACAAGAGGAAGGATATCAAGAAGCTCAGGACGCTGGTTCCCGAGTTCGACGAACTGGTCGGCGGCGGCCTCGAGACGCAGGCGATAACGGAGGTCTACGGCGAGTTCGGGTCCGGGAAGAGCCAGCTCGTCCACCAGATGGCCGTCAACGCCCAGCTCCCCGAAGAACTCGGCGGCCTGCACGGCGGAGTCATCTACGTCGATACCGAGAACACGTTCCGCCCGGAGCGGATCGAGCAGATGCTCGACGGACTTCCCGAAGAAGCGGACCTCGGTCAGATTGAAGATGTCCTCGAACGGATCCATGTCGCGCGGGCGCACAGCTCCGATCACCAGATGCTGCTCCTCGAGACCGCACGGGAACTCGCAAACGACCTGCGGACCTCCGATTACCCGGTCAGGCTCTTCGTCATCGACTCGTTGACGTCCCTCTTCCGTTCGGAGTACGCGGGACGGGGCACCCTTGCTCCCCGGCAGCAGAAACTGAACCGCCACATGCACGATCTCCTGAAACTGATCGACGATCACAACGCAGTCGGCCTCGTGACCAACCAGGTGATGTCGAACCCCGGCGTCCTCTTCGGCGACCCCACGAAACCGATCGGCGGCAACATCGTCGGGCACACCGCAACCTTCCGGCTCTACCTCAGAAAGAGCAAGGGAGGTAAAAGGGTCGCCCGCCTGGTAGACAGCCCCAACCTCCCCGAGGGCGAGGCGGCATTCATGGTCGAACAGGCAGGGCTCAAGCAGTGTTAAGGGCGCTAGTAACGGATGTCGACGGCACCATCACCGACCGGCGGCGGCGGATCAGCACCGCTGCCGTCGAGGCCGTCCGTACCCTCGTCGACGCCGGCATCGAGGTGGTGCTCGCAAGCGGCAACACCGTCTGCTTCATGGACGGTCTCTGCAAGATGGTCGGGACGGACGGGACGATCATCGGCGAGAACGGCGGCGTCTACCGGAGGGGGTTTTCAGGCACCCTCCGCATCCCCGGCGACCGGAAAGTCTGCCTCGCAGCCTTCGAGGATCTCAACGACTATTTTGCCGAAAAGGGCGTCCAGCTCGAACTCTACAGTGCGCAGTACCGGTTCGCCGACGTGGCCTTCGCCCGGAACATCGACGTCGAAGAGGCTCGAATGGTCATCCGCAACCGCCACCTCCCCGTCCGGTTGCTGGATACCGGGTTTGCAATCCACCTTCAGGCATTCGGCGTGAACAAGGGGACGGCGCTCGCGGAGCTTGCCGGGGAGATGGGACTTTCCCCCGCAGAGATGATGGCTATCGGAGACTCCGAAAACGATATCGAGATGCTTGAAGCCGCCGGAATCGGCGTTGCGGTGCGAAATGCCCCGGCCCTGACCCGTACGGCGGCGGACTGGGTCGCCGAAGGGACTTACGGTGACGGATTTGTAGAAGCGGTAAAAAAGTATTATCCCGATCTCTTCAGCAGGTAGCGATCGACCACGACATAATCTTTTATATCCTTTACCGCCTCGAACGGCACGAGCATCTTGTCCCCATCCGTCCTGTAGCCGTCTGTCTTAAATGTCTCGTCCGGTTTGACAAGCAGGTCGACAACCTGTCCCGTGGTGAGGTCGACTATGATATTCTTGATGGTCCCGATGACCATGCCATCGTTACTCATCACTTTCCTCCGGGCAAGCGCACGGCAGAACGTTTTGCTCATACAGAACCGTGGGTCGTTTGTACTATTTAAATCTTCTAAAGTCCATAAAATCACAGGAAAATTGCTTTATAGATTCGCTATCGGAAAGGTAGACTTTTTGCCAGGAAACGCCGACGGCGCCGCTGCCCGCGGGCGAAGGTTTTTGAAGGGAGCTGTATAACGAACCGCCGGCATTGAAAAAACTGTCCTTCCGGCCTTCCCGGAACCTCCGGTTCATACCGGGAGAGCAGGTATCTTTAGGTCGAAAAAAAAGAGAGTCCGTGTTGGGTTACTTCACGGTCTCGGCCGCCATCCGGACATCGGTTGCCTTGACCGTCTTCCTGCCTGCGTGACCCGCCAATTTGATCGCTTCTTTCGCGATCCTTGAGGCGTACTGTTCCATCAGTTTTGCGAGTTCTTCATTGGCATCGGAACTCACACGCTCCGCGCCGGACTTCTTTACGATTCTGCCAACTGGTGCCAGAGGTATATCAGTCATGATCTCATTTCCCCCTTTTCATTGAGTTCTGTGAAATGCACTCACACACAGAACTCGTTTTACAGAAGCACCATAGGTATTCTCATATAAATACTTATCCGTCTCCAGAGGGGTTGAAGCGCGAAATTCCGAACGTGGAGGGTATCAAAGTGAGGGAAACACCCGAATAATATCGGTCTGGGTAACGATCCCGACGGGCTTACCGTCCTCGACCACAATCAACCTCCCAATCGCCCGTTCCTTGAACCGCCCCACGAGCTCGTAGAGCCGGATCGACGACGGCGCCTCCACCACATCGGCGGTCATGACCTTTGTAACGGGCGTATCCAGCGTCATGCCCTCGTCCAGGCCGCGGGCGACATCGCTCAACGTCACGATGCCCGCGAGGTCGCCGCCGTCCTGCAGCACCGGCGCCCCGTGGATGTGATGCGTGTTGAAGAGGTGGACGGCATCCCGGAGGGTTGCCGTGAGCGGCAGGGTCAGGAGCGGGGTGCTCATATAGTGCTTGATCGACTGTTTCGGCAGGGATATCATCTCTGAAACGCTGATCAGGAGCGCCTGAAGGTTCTCGTCCATACCGAAGATTTCTCCGCGGACGAGGAGTTTATTCACCGGCGTGGGCCCGATCGTGACCATATCCCCTACGCGGAAGAGTTTCACGCTCCCGATGATCCTGGCCACCGCCTGACAGAGGTCCGGGTGGCAGAGGGTGGTGAAACCGAGCTCCGCGACCCGGACGCCCTTCACCTTCTCCCCGTCGCGGAGGATCGGCACCTCGGACTGGTGCTCGAGATCTCCGAGATTCAGTTCCTTATACGCACCTGCAGTCGGGCTGTAGCCCCCTTTGGGACCGGGAACGCCGTCGACAAGCCCCAGTGCTTTCAACGCCTGCATCTGGTTGCGGACAGTGCCGGGGTTGCGCTTGAGCACATCCGCGATCTCCTCACCTTTTATAGAGTGAGAAGACTGATGATAGAGGGTAATCAGAGTTATCAGGATGTCCTTCTGAATCGGAGAAAGATCCATAATTATCACTCATAATACGTTGTTTAAATACATTAGGTTGTGCGTACAGTGGAGTTTGAAACTATCCCGACCGTTCCGACGGCGGACGAGGTGCTCGACCGCAGTCTTCGCAGGGCGGCGGCCAAAAAGAAACTGAAGACCAACGTCGATACCGCTAACGAGGAGTTCGTGAGAGCGGTCGCGAGCGCCATCCACGACAAGCTGACAAGCGTGGTCGGCTCGTTTCCAAGCTTCGAGCGCCTCTCCCCCTTTTACCAGGAGGCGACCGATATCCTCGTCTCGCTCGACCGGATAAAGCGGTCCCTCGGCGCCGTCACCTGGGCGGCCGACCGGGTCAGGATCATCGGCTCCGGTTACACCCGCAGCATGCGGTCTGCAGGAGAAACAGACAGGAAACGGCGGCAGGCCGTTGCCCGCATCTCCTCTGTCGTCCACCAGGTGGAAGACGACCTCTTATTCCTGAATGAGGCGAGAAACATCCTGCGAAAACTCCCGCACGTGAGCGAGGACGACTTCACCGTGGTGGTGGCGGGATTCCCCAACGTCGGGAAATCTTCGTTTATCCGGCTCGTCTCAACGGCGGAACCCGAGATCGCCGCCTACCCGTTCACCACCAAGGGGATCGTCGTCGGCCACCACGATATCGGGAAACGCGACCGGATCCAGCTCATCGATACGCCCGGAGTCCTTGTGCGCCCGGCGGATGAGAGGAACCCCATCGAGCGGCAGGCGGTAAGCGCCATCATCAACACGGCCGACGTCGTGCTCTTCATCCTGGACGCAAGCGAGCACTGCGGGTACGCGCTCGACGACCAGGTCCGGCTCCTCGATGAGATACGCCGGATCGTCGATGTGCCGGTGGTGGCGGTCGTAAACAAGGCGGATATCCGGGGGATCGAGGGTTACCCGGAGATGTCCACCCTCACCGGCGAGGGGGTGGAGGCGGTGCTCGACCTCCTGCTCACATTCAAAAAGGAAGCCACGAAAACGAACCTGCGAGAGCCGCTCCAACCAGAAACCCAATTATAGCACCACTATTTAAGGGGGGGAGCCCCGCCTGGGGCTTTCCCTTGTTGACAAAGTAGAGAAGCACCGCGAGGCCTGCAAGCGACCCCGCCATCGCGCCGAGCGTCGGGACGGAGAGAACCCAGAGGACGGCGGGCGCATCCACAAAGACGTGCGACGATGCCACGAGGATGGAGGGCATGATCAGGTCGCCCATACCCATGACGAACGCGCCGCGCTCCTCCCCCTCCTCGATCCTGAGTCCCTCCCGCCGGAACGAGTAGTCCATTCTCTTCGGAACCACGACCATGATGGGGGCTTTTGTCTCGAGGACGCCTTCGGCCAGCGTGATCATGTGCTTAGTCCGGTAAACCGATATGGCGTCGTAGACCGCGAGCAGCACGAGCAGCACGAGCACCGGCAGGACGGCGAGGGATATCCCGAAGATGGATGCAATCCCGGCGGATATCAACACGCCGAGGGTATCGATAACGTACCACTCCGGGTAGAGGTAGAGGAGCGCCGTCGCCGCTCCGGCACCGATGAGCGTCACGGCGGCGGCGGCACCGGAGGTTCCGAGCGCGAGGAGGGAGAGCGCCGAGAAGATGTAGACGAACGTCAGGAATATCGAGATGCCGATGAAGACCGAGATGAAACGCCGTCCTCCCGCCCGGATCAGGAGGAGCAGGACCAGCGTGAAGACGAGCAGCATCCCTATGAATATAAGGGGATTTGCCACCGATTCGGGATCTTCAAACGCCACAAGTCCCGCCGCCTGCATGGGGATGACGAGGATGACGGCAATCAGCTGGACGGACAGGAGCATGAGGGGCATTCCGAGAAGTGGCAGCCAGTCGCGTATCTGCATTACAAAACTCCATTCACTATAGGTAGGTTAATTAATGCATCCTCATCACTTTAAAATATGGAGATTCGCGAACTCATCGGCGACATCGTTCTCACCATCGTGATGGTGGTCTCCACCGTCGTACTGGTGATGCGGTTCTGGCAGGACCTGATCATAGCGGTTGCTGCGACGTTCATGATGCTCTCCCTCGGGGGGCTGCTCATCTCTCTCGGCATGAAGGTCGTGAGCCTTGAGGAGAGCGTCGCACAGCGGGAGCGCACCATGCGCGTGAACATGGAGGAGATGACAAAGACGATGAGCGCCAAATACGACAATACGGTCAGCCACATCGAGGAGATCGTCGACGGGCTCTCCCGACGGATGTACCGGTAAACCGGACCGTCATCTTAATGGCCTCTCCCCCTCTCATGATCAGGTAGCATGGGCGTTGCTATCCGAGATATCCTGGCAGATTGTAAAGAACCGTTGACGTGGGACGACCTTTCCGGCATCGCCGCAGTGGACGCCCATAACGCGCTCTACCAGTTCCTCTCCATCATCCGGCAGCCGGACGGCACCCCGCTGATGAACGGCGCGGGAAGGATCACCTCCCACCTCTCCGGCATCCTCTTCCGGACGGCCAACTTCCTGGAGAAGGGCATCAAACCGGTCTTCGTCTTCGACGGGAAGCCGCCGGAGTTCAAGCAGGAGACGATCAACGAGCGGCGGGAAATTCGTGTCAGGGCCGACGAGGCCTGGAAAGCGGCGCTCAGGGAGGGGGACATGGAGGAGGCGTATAAGCAGGCGAGCGCATCCGCCCGGATCGACAGCCACATCATCGAGTCGTCCCGCGAACTCCTCGACCTGCTCGGCATCCCCTGGATACAGGCACCGAGCGAGGGCGAAGCCCAGGCGGCCCACATGGTGCGAAGGGGGATGGTCACCTACGCGGTCTCGCAGGACTACGACTCGCTCCTCTTCGGCTCCCCGGTGCTGGTGCGCAACCTCACCGTCAGCGGTCGGCGAAAGGCCAGGGGGCGGACGATCACGGTAAACCCTGAGAGGATCGTCCTCTCCTCCCTCCTCGACTGCCTCGGCGTCACGAGGGAGCAACTCGTCGAGATCGGCATCCTGGTGGGCACGGACTTCAACCCGGGAATCCGGGGCATCGGCGGCAAAACGGCCTTAAAAGTCGTGAAGAACGGCGAGTTTGAGTCCGTGATCGCGGAGAAATCGCCCGAGTTCGACCCCGGACCGATCCGGGAATTCTTCCTCGACCCGCCGGTCACCGACGACTACACTCTCGAGTGGCGGGCGCCGGGCGTCGACGGGGTCGTAGAGATGCTCTGCGGCCGCTACGACTTCTCCGAAGAGCGGGTCAGGAGCGCTCTTTCCCGGGTCTCGGTGAAAGCGGCGCAGAAGACGCTGGATGCCTGGTTCTGATACATAAAACGAGAGTCCTTCACAAGAAGGACCAGGGAAAGCGTCAGACAGCCCAAAAACGTCTCTTCTTTTACCCGGATCCCGGCCCCGGCAAGCGACACAACTGATATATGCGATGATGACCCAGCACGACCGGTCGACGAACCTTTACCGGAGAATCGATGGCAAGACGGAGCGTGCAGGGACCGAAAGCGAACCGGCACCCCGTTCAAGTGCTCTTGAAGCGCTACTGCCAGTGGAAAAGAGGCGATCTGAGAGGTGAGTTGTCATGAAGTGCTACTACTGCGCCCTTGAGGGGGGAGAGAGTGAGGCGGTGGCGATCTGCATCGTCTGCGGGATGGGGCTCTGCATGGAGCACGCCATCCGGAAGGATGTCGATGCCTGGGAGGGCGGCTACCCGCTCCCCAGCAAGCGCGTGAAGGCTCCGTTGCCGAGGATCCTCTGCCCCGAGTGCTATGCTGCCCTGTGCGGGGAGTAAGGCACTCTCCAGGCCCTTTTTGGGCAAACCATCATCCGGAAGTAATAGCCGTAGTCCTCTGGTAAACGATTCGCCGCCGAAGCCATCGGGACGTCCCTTTTAATGCCCGTCAGCATGGGCTTCGCCGGCATCATCACGACAATCGGGAACCTGACCGGCACATCGTTGAACCCCGCCCGCACCTTCGGGCCGTACCTCGGGGACCGGCTCCCTGGAGGACAGAACCTCCGGGCGTTCTTCCCCATTTACATCGTCGGTGCGATGCTCGCCGCATTCCTCCACGACTACCTCGCCGACGAATGATACAACTCTACCACTCTTTTCGCAACGGCCGTAGTCAGACTAAAACCTCGCCGTTTTGCGGCCAGAAGAAGAGCGGTGAACCGGAGCGGATCCGGTCCGCCGCAAGTTTGCCCTGGATGCCCGTGAAGTTTCACGGGCACCCGGGAACCCTCAGCGTGGAGCAGAAAACGGGATTCAGAAGCTCCCACCCGGATCGACATCCGGAGATCCGCGTACCCGGCACGGCGTCATCGGTTGCGTGCCCGTGGCCGGGACGTTCACATATACCCTCAGACCCACATTCCCGTCGAGGACACTTATAGATTTCGGATGAGCGGCGTGCCGCGCCCCACCAATGCCTGACTGGGAGTGGGGCCGGAGCCTCACTCAAAGCGCTTCGGATCGGTCTCGATATCGATGACGACGGGTTTGTTCATCTGCAAAGCCCGGAAAACGGCCTCCGGGAGATCCTGCGGCCGGGTCACCCGTATCCCGGCGCCGCCGCAGGTCTCTGCATAGACGGCAAAGTCCGGGTTCGTGAGTTGGGTACCGTATGGCGGATAGCCTGCTTCCCGCTGCTCTTCCCGAATCATGGCAAGTTCGTGGTTGTTTAAGACCACGACGACGATGGAAATATCGTACCTGACCGCCGTGACGAAGTCGCCCATGACCATGGAGAACCCGCCGTCCCCGGTGATGCAGACGACGGTCTTCTCCGGATAGGCCAGTTTCGCCGCAATCGCCCCGGGGAGCCCGAACCCCATCGTCCCGAGGTAGCCCGACATCGCGAACCGCTGCCGCTTCATCCGGAAGTTCCTCCCGAACCACCACTGGTTCTCCCCGACGTCGAGGGAGATGACCGCATCCTCCGGCAGGGTCTCGGAGAGGACCTTCATGATGTAGGGCGGGCGGATAGGGACGATCTGTGGGTCGGCCTCCCGGTCGAGCCGGTCGAACCACTCCCGCCTCCGTTCCGCGAGCCACGCGCGGGCCCCCGGATCCTCCCGCAGCCGGACCTGCTCCCTGATCCGGGGCAGGGCGACGGCACAGTCACCCCAGACCGCCACGACAAACGGGTGCTTCCCGAGCTGGAGCGGGTCGATATCGATGTGGACGGCCCGCTTGTCACCGGGGATACCGGTGAGGTCGGAGAAACTCGCCCCGCAGGCGATCACTAGGTCAGATTCGCGAACAAGCGTCCGGGCATGCGGCGTCCCGAGCGGTCCGTGTACCCCGGCAACCCATTCGTTGTCGTCGGGGAGGATGCCTTTCGCACGGAAGGTGGTGACGATAGGCGCGCGGATCGCCTCAGCGAGATCGAGGAGGGCTCCCGCCGCATTCATAGCCCCGAAACCCGCGAGGATGACCGGGCGTGCGGCGCCGTCGATCGCCCCGACCGCCGCCCTGACGGCCTCGTCGGTCGGGGCCACCGTGACCGCCGGGAGGCAGGTCTCGCGCTCGCAGTAGGCCGGCTCAAGCGGTTCCCTCTGAACGTCGTTCGGGAGTGAGAGCTGGGCGACGCCGCGGTCGATGATGGCGTAGCGCAACGCCCGGGTGAGGAGTTTGACCGCCGTCGCCGGGTCGGCGACGGTGTTGTTGAAGACCGTGATGGGGCGGAAGAACGCGTCCTGGTCGATCTCCTGAACCCCGCCGGGGCCGGCATACTGCGTCTTCACCTGCCCGGAGAGCGCGAGCACGCTCGCCCGGTCCTCCTTCGCGTCGTAGAGCCCGGTGGCGAGATTCGTCGCTCCCGGTCCGGCGATGGTCAGGCAGACCGCGATCTTTCCCGTGAACTTGTTGTAGGCGGACGCGGCGAGGGCAGCAGTCTGCTCGTGCCGGACGACGATGTACCGGGAATCCGGGTTTCTCCTGACCGCGTCCACGAGCGGGAGCGACGATGAGCCGGGGATACCGAAATACAGGGTGATCCCCCACGCCGCGAGCTCCGAGACCAGCACGTCGGCCACGGTCACAGCGGCTCCTTCAGAGGTAGTCTTCTTCATCCGCCCTCACCTCTTCTTCCTCTTCGCTCGCTCGCACAAACGCTTCCTTCCCCACGCTGCAGCCCGGGCACCGCCAGTCGTCGGGGAGGTCCTCAAACAGCGTCCCCGGCGGAATACCGGCTGCCGGGTCTCCCGCCTCCTCGGTGTACTCGTAATCACAGACACTGCACACCCACCGTGCCATATCGTCCACGCTCCGAAGTTGAGTCTCCGGGCCGTAACTCATCTTCACGTATAAAAATGCCTCGTCCCCCGGCGGCAGGGTCAGAGAGACCCGGGTTCTCCCGCCGCGGGGTGACTGCGCTTCTCGTCGCCGGCGGCGGCTCCCCGGCTGTCCCCGTTGCCCTCCGCCACGTTCTTTGCCAGCGCCGAGAGGCCGAGGGTGGTCCCGAGGTTCATCGTGTCGAGCACCGATGCCGGAACGAGGACGAGCGTCGCCTTCTCCTTGAGGCCTTCGTAGAGCATATTCATCGCCCGGAGGTGGAGGGCGGTCGGGTTGTCCTGGTAAGTCTTCGCGGCCTCCTCGAACTTCTTGGCCACCTGCAGCTCGGAGTCGCCGAGGATCACCCGCGCCTGCCGCTCCCGCTCCGCCTGGGCCTGCATGGACATCGCATCCTGCAGCTCGCGGGGGATCAGGATATCACGGATCTCAACGGAACTGACGTGGATCCCCCACTGTTCGGTCCGGACGTCGATGATCCGCTGCAGTTCCGCGTCGAGCCTCTCCCGGCCCTCGAGCAGATTTGCGAGGTCGGACTTCCCGATGACCTCCCGGAGCGCCGTCTGCGCCGCCCAGCTGATGGCGGAACGGTAGTCCTCGACTTCCAGCGCCGCCTTCTCCGGATCCCTCACGCGCCAGAAAAGGACCGCCTCGACGTCGACCGGGACCGTATCCCGGGTGAGGGTCTTTTCCGCCCGAAACGACGTCGTGATTGTGCGGAGATCGATCCAGTAGGCAATCGTATCGACGAACGGCACGATGATAAAGACGCCCGGACCCCGGAGGCCCGAGAACCGGCCCAGGCGCAGCACGACCGCTTTCTCCCACTGGTCGGCAATCTGCGTCGAGGCGGCGGCGAACACCCCCGCGAGGACGATGGCGGCGGCAACCCACACGAAGAAGGAGAGGCCGGGGGTTGTGAAGGCAGAGTACGCGACCGCCACTCCGAGGAGGGCGATCAGGAGGGCGACAGCATATCGCAACGGGTTCTGGCTGCTCATAGGTTTTACCTGTGGAGTGCTGTACGCCCCGGGTATATAATAATGCATATATAGTCCATTTTGAATCAGCATCTGTCGCCGTGCGGCGGGAGTCGACCATGGAGATCGGTGATATTCACTCATTCGACCTGACACCGGCCGAAGCGATCCGCCTCCAGGAGGCGCTCCGGGTCAGGGTCCGCCTCTCCGGCGATACCGGGCAGGTCTCCCTGGTGGCCGGCGCCGACGCCTCGTACACGAAGGGCTCGGACGAGATTCACGCGGTCGTCGTCGCCCTCAGCTACCCCGATCTTGTCGTCGTCGAACGGGTTTCTGCCTGCGCGAAAACGTCGTTTCCCTATATACCAGGCCTCCTGACCTTCCGGGAAGGCCCCGCCCTCATCGAGGCGTTCCGGCGACTGCGGTCAGAGCCGGAAGTCGTCTTCTTCGACGGCCAGGGGATCGCCCACCCCCGGGGGCTCGGCATCGCGAGTCACATGGGCGTCCTGCTCGACCGGCCCGCCGTCGGGGTCGCAAAAAGCCTTCTTACGGGAACAGCAACGGAGCCCGCGGCCGACAGGGGCTCGACCGCGCCCATACTCCGCGACGACGAGACGATCGGGATGGCTGTGCGGACGAAAGAGAGGGTGAAACCCGTCTACGTCTCGGTGGGGCACCGGATCGCCCTTTCAACCGCGGTCGACCTCGTCCTCGCGACCGCCCGGGGGTACCGCCTCCCGGAGCCGACCCGGCAGGCCCACCTCTTCGCAAACGCCGCGCGAAGGGAGAGGGGCGGTGAGGGCAGGCAGACCACCCTCCCCTCCTCCTGATAGCAGAGCGAAACCGTTATCAGCGTTCGGGCCGGAGAGACGCTTACCGGCCGGCGCGGCAGGGCCCGCCGGGACGGTTAAGAGTCTACGGAGCATGAAGCATGTCGGATACCTGGATACACCGCATAACAGCCGGAACACGGCCGACGGAGGCGGCGGGGCATGGCCGCACGTGAGATTGTGCCGGACGTCTTTGCCGTCGGGGCCATCGACTGGGACCGCCGGCTCTTCGACGAACTGATCCCGCTCCCCGACGGCACCACCTACAACAGTTACCTGGTGCGGGGCAGCGAGAAGACGGCGCTGATCGACACCGTCGACCCGACGAAGACCGCAGAACTCACGGAGAACCTGGACCGGCTCGGCGTCGGGAGCATCGACTACATCGTCTCGAATCATGCCGAACAGGATCATTCCGGCTCGATACCGGCAATGCTCGAGCGGTTCGGCGGGTCGAAGGTGGTGACGAATCAGAAATGCCGCGACTTCCTGGTCGACCTTCTCCATATCCCACAGGACCGCTTCATCGTCATCGGCGACGGCGATACGCTCAGCCTCGGGGATAAGACACTCGAGTTCATCATCGCCTCCTGGGTCCACTGGCCGGAGACGATGCTGACCTATCTCCGGGAAGACCGGATCCTCTTCTCCTGCGACCTCTTCGGCTCGCACTACGCGACGAGTTCCCTCTATGTCCCCGACGAAGGCGCGGTCTCTGAATCGGCGAAGCGCTACTACGCCGAGATCATGATGCCGTTTCGGGCGAGCATCAAGGCGCACCTCGAAAAGCTCGCATCGCGGGAGATCGACGTGATCGCCCCGAGTCACGGCCCGGTCTACAACAGGCCGGCGTTCATCGTCGACGCCTACCGGGACTGGACGGGCGATGCCGTCAGAAACATGGTGGTGCTTCCTTTCGTTTCCATGCACGGGAGCACGCAGGCGATGGTCGACCACTTCGTCGACGCCCTGATGCACCGGGGTATCCCGGTCCAGCCGTTCAACCTCACAAAGACCGACATCGGCGACCTTGCAAAGGCCCTGGTGGACGCCGCAACGGTCGTGATCGGGTCGCCGACGGTCATCTTCGGCCCCCACCCGCGGGTGATCTACGCGGCATACCTCGCAAACCTCCTCCGCCCGAAGACGCGGTACGCGACGGTGATCGGGTCCTACGGCTGGGGCGGGAAGACGGTCGACACCTTGAAGGATATGCTCAGCCGGCTCAGGGTCGAGTTCCTTGAGGGGGTCTACGTCAGGGGCCACCCGAAGGAGGAGGACTTCGCGGCGCTGGACCGGCTCGCCGACGAGATCAAAAAGAAACACGAGGAAGCGGGGATCGTTCCGTCCTGATATCCCAAACATCTCTTTTTTCGCGTTCCCCTCTCGAGTTCCGGAACCGCACGTCCGGCACCGAAATCTTAACAGTCTAGGATACCGACCAATCCTTGAGCTGACTTATGCCCCCGTCCGACTTCAAAAGAGTCATTGCAGAGTCGCCCTACGTCTTCGTCGTCGGCGTCGCGGGAGACAGCGGGACCGGAAAGACCACGTTCACCCGGGCGATCCGGGAGATCTTCGGAGATGACCTCGTCTCCACCATCACCATCGACGACTACCATAAATACGACCGCCGGGATCGCAAAGAGCTCGGAATCACACCGCTCGTCCCCGAGGCGAACCGGTTCGACCTGTTAGAAGAGCACCTCTCAGACCTCAAAGCGGGAAAAACTATCACGAAACCGGTCTACAACCACGACAACGGGCAGTTCGACCCCCCGGTGCGCTTCAGCCCCACGAAGATCCTGATCCTCGAGGGACTGCACCCGTTCGTCACCAGGACGCTCCGGGACCTGATCGACTTCAAACTCTACGTGGACCCGGACCCCGACGTCAAACGTGCCTGGAAGATCAAGCGCGACGTGGAGCGGCGGGGATACTCCCCGGACGCGGTCGAGAGAGAGATGAAGGAGCGCAAGCCCGACTTCGAGCGGTACGTCGCCCCGCAGTGCCTGTTTGCAGATGCGGTCATCAGGATTGCCTTCTCGAAGTACGGCCGGGACGTAAGCGAGATGCGCAACGTCTACCGCGTCACCCTCTGCCAGAGCAAACTCGACAGAAGTATCGGGGACGTCGACCTCTCCATCGACCTCTTTGGGCTCCTCTCACTCTCCGAGCGCGACTTCATGGTCGAGTTCACGACCGAAAACGTAGGAGGGAGGACGATGGGGGCGCTCACATTCGACGGGGAGTTAAACGATGCCGTCGCGAGAAAACTGGAGAGGAGCATCGAGATCCAGACGCAGGTGGAGCCCATCGACCTCAGTCAGGACAGCGATTACCTGACGGCCGGGGATATAGCCCAGCTCATCCTCGCCTGGCGGATCATCAACCGGCGCATCTTCATCGAGAGCGCTCCGGAAACGGCCGACACCGAGCAGGCGGCATCTGCGGAAAAAGGCGGGTTTTGATGCGCAGAAGGTGATTCCGCAGGGCAACACGCTCCCGATAATCGAACGGACTGCAAGAGAAAATAGATAAGAGCGCCCGGAGAACGTGTACCGATGGATAGGATCGAGCAGTTCTCGATCATCGCACCCGACATCGGCAATATCTTCAGGTACATGAGCATCGCCACGGCGGTGCCGCTTGTCGTGGCGGTGATCTATCGGGAGTGGGAGATGATCCTGCCCATGGTCTCCGTCCCGGTCGTCCTTTTTCTCCTCGGGTCGCTTCTTGTCCGGGTCCCCCGGGAGGAGCGTGAGGCGCCCCTGTCCGCCGCCCTCATGGCCGTCGCCCTGATCTGGCTGATCATCGCGCTGGTGAGCGCCCTGCCGTTCTGCCTCGGGCTCGGTATCCCATACCTCGATGCCGTCTTCGAGGCGATGTCGGGGTGGACCGATACGGGCCTGACCATGATGCGGTCGGTCGACGATCTGCCCCGGACGCTCCTCTTCTGGCGGTCGCTGATGCAGTGGCTCGGCGGTATCGGGATCGTCGCCTTCACCATCGCGATGGCCTCGAGAACCGGGCTGACCCAGTTCCGCCTCTACCGGTCGGAAGGACGCTCGGAGGCGCTGATGCCGAGCGTCGTCGCAACGGGATTTGAGATGTGGAAGATCTACCTTGCGCTGACAGCCGCCTCGATCGCCCTCGTCCTCGTATCCGGGGTGCCCCTCTGGGACGCGGTGAATATTGCCCTTGTTGCGATCGCCACCGGCGGGTTCTCCGTCCACTCGGAAGGGATTCCCTTCTACAACAACCCGCTCCTCGAGGTTCTCATCGTCCCGGTCATGATCGCCGGTGCCCTGCCGTTCAAACTTTACTACCTCCTCTATCGCCAGAAAGGCGTGCGGTTCTTCGAAGACCAGCAGGCACGTCTCCTCTTCATGCTCGTCGCGCTCGGGATCGTCGTGATAGCGTGGGACCTCGTCACGCTCAGTGCAACCGATCTCCCCACGGCCATCCGCCAGGCGCTCTTCATGTCGGCCGCGGCGGCCACCAGCACCGGGTTCCAGGTCGCTTCCCCGAACGAGTGGGCGAGCGTGACCGTCCTCTTCCTCGCGATGCTGATGGTGATCGGCGGGTCGTCGGGGAGCACCGCCGGCGGTATCAAACTCTCCCGGGTGGTCCTCGGCTTTCAGAGCCTGATCTGGTGGTTCCGGCGGATGTTCGTCTCCGGGAAGGTGCTCGTGCCCTTCAAGTACGACGGCAAGGTGATCCCGAAGAACGTCGCCGACCTCGAGGTCTCTCGGAACATGCTGACGATCATGCTCTACTTCCTGATCATCTTCGTCGCCACGATACTGGCGATGCACCTGCAGCCGACGTCCTTCGACTCGAGCAACGTGATCTTCGAGGTCGTCTCCGCAATGTGTAACAACGGCATATCCACGGGTTTCATCTCGCCCGACATGGCCGATTCGGCGAAGGCCCTCTTCATCATGGTCATGTGGATCGGGCGCCTGGAGGTCATTCCGGTGATCATGCTCGTCATGGGTGTTCTCAAGCGGTTCGATTGAGGGGGTCGATCCGGGTATGCTGCTGAGGCTCGCGAGTCCTTGGAATGGCGAAAGCCCCGTACACTGGACCGTGGGAGTATCGCCAGGGGGGAGGGGTCGCAGGGGGGGGAGCATCCCCCCTCGAAACCCTCCGGGTTTCTCATGCTCGCTGCGCTCACACTCCCCTTTGTCCCCACCCCCCTGCGAGGTGATACCCCCTTGAAATCCGCGTACAGGTCCGTGATACCCGAAGAGCAATGGGCTGGACACGCGGGGCCTGGGAAGCCACAGGCCTAGGCTTTGAAGCGTCATCGAACCACCCGGCACGACCTCGCCGTACGTTCGCCTTCCCTTCTCACCGACTCGCCCCTGCACCAGAGCCTCTCACGGCCCCTCCACCACAACGTCAACCAACCCGGCTCTCACGGGCCGCAAAAAAAGAACCGTGCCGGTTACTCCGGCAGGTCATTCAGGTACAGGTCGTCCACCGTCGCCCTGTCCCCGCCGTTCTTGACGAGCAGGTCAATGTAGGTGTGAATCTCCGGGGCGTACTTCTTCAGGACCTCCGGGGAGGTGTGGTAGAGCATGAAGGCCTCGGCAAAGATCGCCGCCTCCCTCTCCTCACCGGCGGGTGCGGTGATCCGGGCCAGGTAGGTGCCCGGGTTTTCGGCAAGCGCCGCAAACGCATTACTCTCCCCAAACCCCATCGTGTGATAGACGCGGTAGCCCACCTGCTGGACAAAAACCTCGTCGGCTCGCGCCGGGTCCCTGTCCGACCGGATGTAGATGGCGTTCTCCTCGGGGACATAGAGGCCGCTCACGTCCCCGGACATGTCCTGCCGCCTGAACAACTCGTTCCTGCTGTCGATGTAGACAGTGAGGTTCTCCATAAACTCTTCTCTAATCTTGGTGCTCTGCTGTAGCACCAGAGCCTCCGCAAGTGCCGCTTCGGTGCCGCTCCCATCCCTGTTCTCCAGACGAAAACCGGCAACCGGGCTCACTGAGAAGGCCGAACAAACGACGACAATGAGAACAATCGCCGCAATCAACCGTGATCGGAATCGTGGGTCCATGGCTCGTTTTCCCTCTGCAGGACAAAGAGTTTCAAACAGTTTAATATATACTTTTCTAGTTTTAAAAAACAAATTATAAACGTCTGATTATTAAAATCGAACAGGTACTCTCGCACTTCAGGAAAAGGACTTTTCAGATATGCGGATTCGGCTGCAACAAAGCATATATAGTTCAAGGGCATGAACCCCATCCAACACCTAATTACCCATGCAAGCGCATAGTAAAAACAATGAAACAGATCGCCCTCTACGGGAAGGGGGGAATCGGGAAATCCACCACTGCAGCAAACCTGTCGGCGGCACTCGCAGGAGAGGGGCTCGATATCCTGCAGATCGGCTGCGATCCGAAGCACGACAGCACCCGCATGCTGATGCACGGGACCTGGATCCCGACGGTCCTCGACCTCATCCGGGAGTGCGGGGACGAGAACATCACCGCCGACGATGTGGTCTACGAGGGGTTCCGGGGGGTGCGCTGCGTGGAGGCCGGCGGGCCTGAGCCGGGGATCGGCTGCGCCGGCCGGGGCATCATCGCGACGTTCCAGCTCCTCGAACGCCTTGACGCCCTCAAAGGCGACGTGATCGTCTACGACGTTCTCGGGGATGTCGTCTGCGGCGGGTTTGCGATGCCGATGCGCGAGGGATACGCGCAGGAGGTCTACCTGGTCACCTCAGGCGAGCTGATGTCCGTCTACGCGGCAAACAACATCGCAAAAGCCATCGCCCGCCTCTCGCGCCGGGTTCGGAGCTGGTGTACGCTCGGCGGCGTGATCTGCAACGCAAAGAACATCGAAGGAGAACGGGAACTGGTGGAGGAGTTCGCCCGCCGGATCAACTCCCGGCTCATCGCCTACATCCCCCGGTCCCGGGTCGTGCAGGTTGCGGAACTGCAGAAGCAGACGGTCGTCGAGTACGCCCCCGAATCGGACCAGGCGGCGATCTACCAGGAACTTGCACGCACGATATACCGGAACGAAACGACGAGTATCCCCACACCCCTCGAGATGGATGAGCTCGAATCCTTCGCCCTCGAATTCGTCCAGGTTTGAGGGGTGCACCCTGACCGGGGCGCTCTCGGTGCTCACGGAGGTACGGGACGCCGTCTGCGTCATCCACGGTCCGGCGGGATGCACGCACCATAACTTCTCCCTCCTTCACGCCACATTGCTCTCGAACGACCGGCTCGAAGTCCCCCGCCTCCTCTCCACCCGCCTTACGGAGAACGGCATCATCTTCGGCGGCGAAGAGGCGCTGGAAAAGACCCTGGCGCGGGCGCTCTCGCTCTCGCCCGCGCCCGCCTCCGTCTTTGTTCTCTCGACCTGCATCGTCGAGACGATAGGGGACGACACCGAGGCCGTCTGTGCGAAAGACCGGGGCATCCCGGTGATCGCCGTGCCCACCGCAGGGTTTCTCGGCGGGGTCTTTGAGACCGGCATCAGAAACGCCCTCTCCACCGTCGCCTCGCTCGCCCGGCCGGTGGCTGAGGCGACCCTCTCGGCAAACCTGGTCGGTGAGAAGAACCTGGAGTACGGCGTCGACGAGAACGCAGCCGAGATCGCGCGCCTCCTCGGCCTGCTCGGCATCGGGGTCAACCTCCGGTTCGTGCGGGGGATCGAGACCCGGGATATCGAACGCCTCGGCTCTGCCGTCGTAAACATCCTCCGGGAACCGGCGCTCCGGCCGGTCGGGGAAGACCTTGAGCGGAGGCTCGGCACGCCCTACGTGGACTCGTTCCCGGCCGGCCTTGACGGGACGTGCCGGTTCCTCGAAGATGTCGGCCGGATCTGCGGCATCGACGCCTCGGCCGCCGTCGAGGAGGAGCGCGCCTGCCAGGCCGCGATGCTTGCAGGGTTCGCCGACATCGCCGGCAGCAGGGTACGCTTCCAGTCCCCTCACCCCATGCTCAAGGGCGATCCGGGCGCGGAGGCCATCTGCACCGAATGCGCCGAAACTCTCGATCTTGCCGTCGTCCCGGACGGTACGGCAATCCCCTTCCCGTACCCGGCGCCTGTCGGGACCGCCGGCCTCCGACGGATGCTGCACCGGTGGAGGGTTCTTATCCGGGAGGGGAGGCGGGGGTGAGGCACCCGGACGGGCAAGCAACTGCGGCCGGACAGGAGGTGCTCACACCCGGTAAGGGTTGACGACCGTGATACCAGGGATGCGCACCCCCTCCGCATCTTCAGCGATGATCGTATCGATATAGAACTCGATCATCGCTGCGACATGGGGGGGCGCCTAGAAGCATGAGGTTTCGATCACTCACAGCACATACCTCCACCCCTCCTTCCGTAACCTCTCCTTTCTGATCTCATAATCCGGCATCACCAGCCGGAGCAGGTCCCAGAACTCGGAGGAATGGTCCTTGTACCGGAGGTGGCAGAGTTCATGGGCCACCACGTACTCAATCAGCGTCATCGGCGCCATGATAATCAGAAGATTGATGTTGAGCGTACCGTCCTTCGTGCAACTCCCCCATCGTTTCAACTGGTGCCGGATTGCCACCTTCGGAGAATCAAGGTGGAGCCTCTGAGCATAGGTCCGCACCGCCTCACGCACCTTCTGCATGGCATGTTCCTTGTACCAGGTACAGAGAATACACCTGATCAGGTCTGTCTCAGGGTGCACGTCCTCAGGTACTGTCACCTCAAAGTACCCACCCACAAGTTTTACAGACGGCTTCTTCCCACCGGCGGTGATCTTCAGCCGATACTGCCGTCCCAGGTAGAGAAACGTCTCACCGCCGACATACTTCTTCGAGGCGTCGAACATGGCAAGGTGCTCGAATACCCCGATCTGCTCCAGGATCCAGGAAGCCTTCTTCTGGACGAGATCCCGCACCGAGTCGTGGGTCGTGCCGGTCGGGACCGTCACGGCCACATTCGTATCCGGATAGACCGCAATCGCCGCCTTTTTTCGCCGGGGGCTGAAGGAGATGGTATACCGGATCGTTGTCGTCCCAAACTGTATGGCCCCGGTCCCGGTCATCACCGGTACCTCCGTGCGGCCAGTTCGATGAGGCGGACCGCCATGTCCTGGATCCTGTCCTGAGGATACCCGACCGACCGGAGGACCCTCTTGATGTTCTGACGCATCACCCGCCTGGTGTTCTCTTTCTGCTGCCAGTCGATCACTGCGTGCTCCCTGATGACCGCGCAGATATCCGTCGCCGCCGCCTTGAGAGGTTCCGGGTTCTCGATCTCCACTGCCATCACCAGATAGAAGGGTGCGACTTCAGGGTCGAGGCCAAGGGTCCCGGCATGCCTTTGCGGATTCCTGGCATCGTCGAGGACTGTGGTAAGCCGGGCGAGGCGTTCTGCGTTGCCGATCTGCTGCTGCTCGTACTCCTGTAATATCCTGTTCAGGCGGTCCAGCAAAGACTCGTAAAAGATCGGGTCCTCTTCAAGTTTAAGATGGATCTCCCGTTTGATGGCGTGCTCGATCATGCTGGCCCTGGCATCGTCCGAGCCGAGCCGTCCCACTTCGGCCTCGAAATCCGTCGAATAGACGGATACCGGCTCAAAGACGCTGGTGACTCCGTCGGCCCGGACATGGTCATCGATGAACTTCCGCACCTTTGCCTCAATGTCCTCAATCGGGTCGTCGTCCTCGCAGAACATGTTCCGCGCCCCGATGCGGATGTCGGCGAGCCACTTGAGGTCAGGCACATAGCGCAGCGCTTCGGGGTCGGGGAGGAGCATGTCGAGGTACTGCGAGAACTGTTTGAATACCTGGTCAAAGGAGATCCGGTAGTCCTCAGGCTTAAGGTAGAGGATGCAGGCCTGTTTGTAGTCTTCCTTCCGATTCATCCTCGGCACGGGTGCAAAGAAGTTCATGGCGGCACGGTGGGCTGCCTGGAGGTTGGGGAGGATCTCCCTCTTGAAGTCGGTGTGAACCATGCCTTCGACGTCGCTGTCGTCATACATGCTGAGAGCATCCTGGAGAGCGCCGCCAAGACCCCAATAATCGACCACAAGGCCATAACTCTTGCCCTTATACCGGCGGTTCACCCGACCCATGGCCTGGAGGAGAGTATGCTCCTTGAGGGGGCTGTCGAGGTACATCACCTGCTCCCGTGGGGCGTCGAAGCCGGTGATGAGCTTGTCGCAGACGATGATGATCTTCGGGTCGTCCTCCTCCTTATACCGGCGAATGATCTCCTGCTCCTCTGTCCTGGAGGTGTGATAGGGTTTGTATTGCTCCTTGTCGTTGTGCATCCTGGAGATGAGGACTGCAGAGTCGTGCCTGCCGAGGGCGTCGAGCGCCTCCTTGTACCGGATGGCCCCGAGCCGGTTGGGGGCGACTATCTGGGCCTTGAAACCGTTGGGCTCGATCCGGGTCCGGTAATGTTCAAGCAGGTCCTCGCTGATCCGCCTGATCCGTTCCGGGGCGACGGCGATAGCGGTTTTGGTGACATACTTCCTCATGAGCTTCGCCCGCTGCTCCCCGGAATAGCCGGCAAAGAGGTGCTCTGAGAGGTCTTTGAGGTTGTTCCCGGTGACGGAGAGTTTCGACATCCTGCCTTCGTAGTAGATCGGGACGGTAATTCCGTCTTTGACCGACTGCCGGTGATCGTACCGGTCGATGCAGGGGCCGAACTCGGCGAAGGTGTCACGCTTCTTCTGGGAGATGGGGGTGCCGGTGAACCCGATGAAGCAGGCGTTCGGAAGGGCCTTGCGCATGTTGGCGGCGAGAATGGTGTACTGGCTGCGGTGCGCCTCGTCGACGAGGACGAAGATGTTTCTCTCCTCAGTGAGGGTGGGGTAGACCTCAGCGGCGTCCTGGAACTTCTGGATGGTGGTCATGACGGTCTGACCGACGGGGCGGGAGAGGGTCTCCTTGAGGTCGGCGGCGCTCGCCGCATTGACGGGGTTGGGGAAACCGCAGTGGAGGAAGGTGCCATGGATCTGCTGGTCGAGGTCGGTCCTGTCGGTGACGACGACGATGGTCGGGTTGGCGAGCGCCTTGTTCCGCCGGAGTTTGACGGCGGTGAACTCCATGGTGAGGCTCTTGCCGCTCCCCTGCCAGTGCCAGACAAAGCCGCCCCTGCGCTCGGGAGCGGTGACCTGCGCGAGGACCTTATTGGTGGCGCGGAACTGCGGGTATTTTGCCACTTTCTTGACCACCCGGCCGTCTTCACGCTCGAAGACGGTGCAGTTCTGGATGAGGTCGAGGAGATTCTTCTTCGAGCAGGTCCCGAAGAGCAGGGCGTCCTGGGAGGTGGGGAGTCTGCCGAGGGTGAGGGTGAGATCCTCAAGGGTCAACGGCCAGGGGTCTTTCCACTCCGACCAGTGGCGCGGGGGGGTGTAGTTCGTCCCGAATCTGGCGACCGTGCCGTGCGTGGCGATGAGGAACTGGGCGGTCCTGAAGAGCTGCGGGCAGCCCTGGTTCCTGAACCCGGAGCCGTTCTCCTGGTAGCGGTTGAGCTGTTTGAGAGCCTCGGCCATCGCCCTGGTGATGTAGGGGCTCTTGCACTCGACGACGCCGATGGGGATGCCATTGACAAACAGGACGATGTCGGGGATGCATTCGGTGTAGTGTTCGACGGAGTACTGCCTGACGGCGGTGAAGTCGTTGTTTTCGATCTTCTCATAGTCGATGAGCCGGACGGTCCGGCTCCGCTCGCCCCAGCCGTCGCCGAGGTCCTGCAGGACGGTGGCGCCGAGGTCGAGCATGACGTGGATCTTCTCGTTGGCTTCGAGGATGGAGGCGACCGGGATGCTGGTGAGCTGGTAGACGACCCGGTCGATGTTCTCCTCTGAGATCCAGGGGTTAAGGTCCCGGATCTTCTGCTTGAGGAGGCCGACGAGGACCGGCTCCTTACGGGAAGGCCGGAGGGCGTCGGCCTCGCGGGCCGTACGTTCGGTCCAGCCGAGGTGGCGGGCGAGCACCTCGACGGCCGGGTTCTCGACCTCCGTCAGTTCTTTGGGGTCGCGGGTCATGGACGGTCCTCCGGGTGCGTGGAGGATGTCGTGCAGGGGTCATGGATCGGTACGGCAGTCTCTCCGGCTTCTTCAGGTGCCACAGTTTCGATGAGGTTGTAGAGGTGATCGAGGCGTTCGAGGGCGATCCAGGTGTAGGTGTGCAGTTCAGGGAGAGCAGCAATGATGGGGCGGTCCGGGATGTAGTAGTCGAGGGGGTCAAAAAGTTCCTCTGAATCAGGGTACCGCGCCCTTTCAGCATGTGGGGCGGTTATTCGGGCAAGTTGGAACAAAAGATGTACCGCTTCAACGCATGTAACCGCCATTAGAATAAAATATTCCAGTCGTTCTTTTGAGGGGATGATTTCCGGGAGTGATGCTTGCAGATTTTGAAGCCATTCGGTTTTCTGTGCTTCAGGGATATCCTTAGCGATGATACTATCAGTATATGCAGTGATTAGTTGCTCTTTAAGCTCTATGTAATCTTTTTCTTGTACGCCCTCATCGAGATTTTTCTGGATTATAAGATCCAGTAATGTTGATTTATCGCCGAGATCAGCAATAATTTTTTGAATATCACTATCTGTAAGATCATAATCTTCCAATGTTCGCAAATATTCACTGATTTTGTGGATCAGCGGTTTGATTGTTTTTTCCAGCGTCGGTAGATCAAGACCTATAGCTGCGAGTCTTACCTTGAATTCGGGTATATTTTGTGTGGATGCATTCACCTCATTGATATAACCAACAAGTTTTGTGTGCGTTTTTTTCACGAGATTTAGCGGTTGGTGCCGGACGTATTTAACCGCCTCCTTCTCTGTAATAATTTCAAAAAAGAATCCGAAGGACTTCGGCGCTTTCTCGACCGCCTGCTGGAGGAGGAAGACCGCCTGGGGGTAGTGGCCTGCCTCATAAAGGAGGATGGAGGCGTCGAGGTCTTCCATGGCCATGAAGAGGAGGCGGTCGGGGAAGGAGACGGTATCGCCGTCCCCTTTTCCTTCATGCGTCGTGGCCCTCACCTCCATTGAGGGGCACCCGCTTCCGCCCGGTGAGAAGGTCCTGCATGAGACCCTTCTTGAGAGTCTGGAGGCGGGCGCGGTGATCGCGCTCGGCGGCGAGGTCTCGGTCGATGGTGGAGAGGACGGCGGCGATATGGTGCTGTTCGGGGGGGGGAGGAACAGCACAGGGCAATCTATGCACGAAATTTCTGTTTATTCCAGGAATCGACAACGCATCACTCTGATACGCTGCCAGGTGTAGTTTCAAAAAGTAACTGATAAATTTGGGATCATTATCTTTAAAATTACAAACATACAACGTCGTATTCAGGGGCCAGAAATCTCTTTCAATAAAGAAAACTTCTCCAAGTGTTCCATAACGCCCTGTTACAACACTGGGTCCGCAAACTTTTGCCTCCTGGTGATAACCAGATACACCAGAAGAGGAGATAACAGGGACCTCTCCAGCAACCCTTTCATCTGAAGGGAGATCGTAGCCTCTTTTAAGAGTAATTACATCGCCCATATTTTTAAATTTCCAAGATTCTGGGAATTTAAGCGTCTTCGAGCCCACCTTTTTCTCGCAGAATGTGTGCGTCTCCTCAGACCGCACCCTTCCATCTTCGTCGACGCCCTTCACGAGGAGAACCTGCATGAGGCCCCGCTTCAGTTCTTCAGTCTTTGCGATGACCTCGTCGGTGGCAGTGATGGCGGCGTCGACGGCGGAGAGGATGGTGGCAATTCTCCTACGCTCATTATTCTGAGGGATAGGTATGGGGAACGACTCGAGGGATTGCTTCGACAGTTCCTTGAACGTACTTCCCCCGCTCACTCGAGTCAGTTCGGAAGTTCTAGATTTCAAGTAGTAACTGTAATAGACTTCCGTTCCTGAGACATTCTCTTTGGGAATTAGACCCTTACAGCCCTGATTAATATAAGCCACTTTTCTGTTGAGTGCCACATATCCAACAGGTGCCCTAGTTGAGACGATTATCGATCCTACTGGAAGGCGATTTAAATTATAGTCCCGAACTGCGGAATCTGTGATTTTCCTCTCACAATTGAAGATATAAAGCTGGCCATTATTCGTACTTAGATCGGTGGGAGTAATCCACAATAGAGTGCCGTCTTCCCAGTATTCAGGCGAAGATGTTGAGGGAGTAGTCCCTGTGACAACATGGAAGAGATCGGACACAGTTCCTTCATACCACTCCTCTGGGATAACCCCTGCCTTCGTTAATTTATAACCCTCAGGAATATCAGACATGCGCATAATCTCCCCCAGAATCACGTCCCCGGTCTCCGATATGCTCTTACGGCAACTCGGGGAACCCCAACTTCAGGTGCCTGTATTCTGAAGCATTCGGCAAATTTGTTGTTGGCCCACTCGAATCGGTCTCTCTCGCCATTGAAGAACGTTGTTCTTTCCATTTTCCAGGAAAATGATGCAAGGTAATCGATAACATGAGAAGGGATAGTAGGTGCACAGTAGAGATCATAGCCACATGTTGTAAGGACAAACCTTATCCAGAAGTTTGATTTGTGAGATATTTTTTGGAACGCCTCCCAGTTCTCTCTGTGAGAGTCAAGGAATGCCAAGCAGTAAAGATACTCGAAGATATCAAAATATTCAGCATACCTTTTCTCATTCGGGATAAGTGGCCTGATTACGCGCTGGACCGTCAAAAATGGATATGTATAGAAGTTCTCGGCACTGCCAAAGGTCTCCCGACCGAGTTCGATGATCCAGTGATGGTCACACCCCAGAATGTTCCAGATATTTACACGGTCGAAAAATTCGGTCTTCTGCTGATAGATGCCGTTGTATCTGAACAACTGTGGCTTGGTGATAATAGCGTCCAGCGCCGTGAGCCTATCCTCTTTCACCGCTGCGATACCAGCGGCATAGACGGCCAGCAATGCCGGGTAATATCTAAGATTTTTCAGACCTGATGACAGATTGCGACTAGGATGAGCAATGATCTCAGTAGAGACCTCATCCATAAAGGGCTCGATGTATTTCGGATTGATCAGACGTTCGATGGTGTCGGCGATCAGTGTGCAATAGTCGCCATTTTTATCGTAATATGCCAGTGTCGCCAGCATCGCCGCCAGAGGTGTAGCGGCTCCCTCGATCTCGGCAAGTCTCCTGTAATATACGGTCTGTGCCTCAATCGTGCCCGGTAGAATGTACCGCTCATTTTCGATCTCTATAAGGACCTTCTCTACCTCTTCGTTGATCACGTCCGGCACGATAAGTTCGGGGCTCGACCCCATCATTGCCTCCTTCACTTTCCTCACCGCCGCTGCGGCGGTGAGAGTAGTCTTCGGCTCAAACCGTGAAAACCTCTCAATCACCGCTTCGAGCGTCGTGAAGAACTCGTCCGCGTCGTCGATATCAATCCCGTTCGGTAAGAGAGGCCTGCACACCTCGGAGGGGTCGCTTCCCCCCCTCCGACAGCAGAACACCGGGTACCGGCGGGGAATATCTGCGGCACAGAGAATCTCCACAAGATGCGTGTCGAAAATTCCCGACCATCCACAGGTCACAAGGCCGTACTCCCCGAAGATCCGTCTCAGGTAGTCTTCCATCGCCGGTGGGTAGTGCCTGAGGTCTTCCGGGGTGATACGGAGTGTCCCCCGCTCGAAATCGCCGTTGACCTTCAGGACCCGGCACCGGTCCGGGAATACCGACATCTGCCTGACGTCCGACTCCTCGGTGATGACCTCATAGGGGACCGTCTCCGCCTTCAGGCCCTCCTCCATCAGCGTGTCGAAGTTGGTGGTGATGATCAGCGAGTTCGTCCCGGACTTCACCAGCCTCGCAATGGCGCGGTGAGCCTCGGTGGGGGCTCCGGGGACGGGATCGCCGTTCTCGTCGGTCCGATAGATGAACTTCTTCAGCCCGTCCTTCCGGTTCTCCTCGGAGATCCCGAGTTCCGTCATGAGGCGCTGGAATGTCGCGGGTACTCCGAATGCCTCCTCAAACCACGCAAGACAGACCTCGTTATTCTCTCCCCTCTCCACCTTCTCGCCCCGTCCTTCGGCGACGGCAAGGATCATATTCCCGGAGACATCGGTTGCCGTCGGAAGGCCCGCAGCAACCGAGATCCCCGACCCAAGCAGCAGGGCGTAGCGTTTCGGGGAGGCATGCATCGCGTATGCGACCGGCACAACAGCATCAGTGTTCATCGTCGGTCGTCTCCGCGCCAGTCAGCCGTCCGGCAGTGCCGGCAATCTTCTTCTCCTGCGACCTCGTCCGCCGTTCGAGTTTCTTCAGGTCCTCCTCCGGAGGGAGGGACTCGGGCTTGATCCCGCGGCGCACAAGAAGGTCTCTGACATCCGTGTTATTCTGGACGTGTTCGTTCGTGATCGCGCTCTCGCCCTGGAGATCATCTTTAGCCACGTTGAAGTTCGTGATCTCGGTGGCGAGGTTCTTCGCCGTGATCGTCACCGTGGGGAGGAAATCGGCAAGGGGATGATTCTGCGGCGCTCCCAGCCGCTCTTTCATCGCCTGGGTGCTATATCCCCCAAAGAGCGCCATATCGCCTCTGCTGCGAATCCGTCCGAACCCGGCCTCATCCACGCCACGCTCGTAGATATTCCGCGAAAGTTCGGACTCCGATTCCCGTAGCCGCTCCCGGGCTTTCAGGCGTTCGGTAAGGAGGATGTGCTCCTCGATGAGTTCCTGCTTGCGGGTCTGCACGGCGAAGTAACTCTGGGCGAACGCAATCTCCTCTTTCCTGGGATCCCCATTCTGGGCGATGAGATAACAGGCATACCGGGTCAGCATGATGTCAGAGATCTCCCGCTCCGACCCCAACCCAAGGGAGACCATTTTGTTGACGTCAACAAAATGGTCTGAAATCTCGTGTTTTGTAGTTTGGCAGGATTCTCTAGCCTTTTCAACAACTTTGACGAAATTCCGCCACTCCTTGTAACCCAGCAACACCTGAAGATCTCGGGCATACCAGAACTCAACCCCGCCTGCATTGTGGACGTAATCCTCGAAATGTCGGTGAAGCCGGTGCACGACCTCGGGTTTCATCAGAAGCTCCTACGCCGAACAACTCGGAATTCCCGAATAGTTGCCTCAGGACCAAGTACCCTGGCCCCGATACGGTTAGCCGCACCCGGCACCCCTTCGCTCACGCCGACCGCCCCGTATAGCCCAATTCCTCCAGGTACCTGTCCATCTCTGCCTCGACCATCGCCCGGCGCTCACGCAGGTCGTGCAGTTCCCGGGCTACCGCCGCAACATCCACGACCTCTTCCTCGGGCGTCGTGTCCACGTACCGGGTGATGTTCAGGTTGTAGTCGTTTTCCGCGATCTCCTCCATCGGAACAACCCGGCAGAACTTCTCCACATCCTTGTAATCCCGGTAGGCCGTCACGATCTTCTCGATGTCCTCCCGGCGCAGGCAGTTCTGGTTCTTCCCCTCCTGGAACTCCGCCGAGGCCTCGATGAAGAGGACCTTCCCCTTCCGTTCGGCGGGCTTGTCCTTGTTGACGATCAGGACCCCGGCCGGGATCGATGTGCCGAAGAAGAGGCTCGGCGCAAGCCCGATCACCGCCTCCACCAGGTCATCCTTGAGGACATTTGTGCGGATCTTTCCCTCGGCACCGCCGCGGAAGAGCACCCCATGCGGCACGATGACCGCAAGTTTCCCGGTCTCGTTGAGGATATTGATCATGTGGAGCACGAAGGCCCAGTCCCCTTTCGTAGCCGGGGGTACCCCATAGCCGAACCGGCCGAACGGATCTCGCTCTGCCATCTCCTGGCCCCACTTATCAAGCGAGAAGGGTGGGTTGCTGATCACCCGGTCGAACTGCATGAGGTGATCGTCAAGCAAGAACTGCGGCTCCCGGATCGTGTCCCCCGCCCTGATATCGGCATCGATGTAGCCGTGGAGGAGCATGTTCATCTTACAGAGGCCCCAGGTCCCGATGTTCTTCTCCTGCCCGGTCAGGGTGAGGTTTGCCGGGTTGCCCCCTTCCTCCTTTACAAGCCTCGCGCACTGGATCACCGCGCCGCCCGACCCGCAACACGGATCGTGAATGCGCATGCCTTCCTTTGGGTCGAGGATTCGGGCCAGCAGAGCGGCGATCTGATGGGGCGTGAAGAACTCCCCCCCTTTCTTCCCGGCGTCATCGGCAAACCGCTCGATGAGGTACATGTACACGTCCCCAAGCATATCCGGGCTTTCGAGGTCGGCGTTCCTCATCGGGATTGCAGAGAAGTTCCTGATAAGCGCAGACAGGTTGGTATCCCGCTGCTTGAGGTCCCCAAGTTTGTACGAGTTGAAATCGATGTTCCCGAGAACTTTTTCCATCACCGGGTTCTGGTCCTCAATCTTCTGCGTGATCGTGTTCAGTGTGTCCCCGATCTTCTGGGTGAGTTTCTGGATGTCCCCCCACCGACATCCTTCGGGAAGGAAATACTGGTGTTCGTCGGGATCGTTCCAGGCAAGATCGTGATCCCCGGTCTCCCGCTCGACCCGCTCCGCCTCCTCATCAAATACATCGGAGAGGCGCTTCAGGAAGAGCATCCCCAGAATATAGTCCTTGTACTCGGCAGAACTGATAGACCCGCGGAGGATATCTGCTG
Organism: Methanoculleus sp.; assembly: GCA_018433835.1. Taxonomy (GTDB): domain Archaea; phylum Halobacteriota; class Methanomicrobia; order Methanomicrobiales; family Methanoculleaceae; genus Methanoculleus. The sequence goes on along the minus strand of JAHDQM010000018.1, from coordinate 2,585 downwards.
CCTCCCAGGCCTTCTTCTTCATTTCTTCGAATGTAATCATCGCCATTGTCATCACATTAAAGGGAATTCATCATCGAGTCAACAATAGAATCCAGGAGTTTCTGCTCCTCTTTGAGGATCCTGGTATGTTCGGTTGCCAGTGCCAGATATCTGCTCAAGAGGTCCTGTTGCTCAGGGGAAGGAACCGGAACCTCTACCTGCAACAGCTCTTTAAGGGAGATGCCTACCAGAGTAGATATACCGGCTCGTGGAGCAAGAACGCGCTGGCCTGCAGGACTATTGAACCAGGCCGCAAGAATTTCCGGTTTTATCCGGTTCGAGCATCGCAGTCCTACAAGATTAGCGCTGAGTGCCGCACCGGCAACATCCTGACCTGCGATCGCGGCACGGAAGGGTTGGGCACGAAGGGTAAGGATAACATCACCCGGCAAGATAGTGTCGCTCTCTAGTTTCCCGGTTCTTCTGACAGTTGTCGTTTTTACCGTTCCAGCGTTGATAGCGCCGTCTACAATATCACCCATATTGATAAGAGGAATGTCAACGGTAGGATCGCCCTTATCTGGTTTTAGATAGTACGAAGATAACCCCGTGATCTTTGTGTCCAGAAGAGATTTGAGGGGAATTACCACTGTACCGCTTCGTGGCTTGGAGTCTGTGTTTGTGGAGTACATATAGTCATTTCCTGTGCGAGGGAGCAAAACTCTCATATCAGTTCAACCCGGTCCCGACATGAAAACAGGGACAGATGAGCATCATGCTTCACTTCATGACGATCAGAGGTCGGAGTGTGTTCGAGTTTTCGGATGTTCATCGGGGATCGCAGCTGACAACCGATGGTAGGTGTTCGAACCGGAAGATCGAAGATCCTCTTTACACTAGAGATCTGGAAATATTCGTCTACTTGAGCGGTGAATTCTATAATGTCACCCTCTTGGAGTTCTCCAATCACATCGAATCCAGCGGTATGGTTGACCCAAGCATGGGTGGTGAAAAATTTACCGCTTGCGTCCCAGATATCCCGGAGATGGACAGACCTTCGCTCTATACCTCTTTCTCGATACGTGCCACATCCACCGAAAATTGCGATGAATCGGACTCTCTTACCCCAGAGGGGTTGTAGTTTGACTTTCATTCATTTCTATGCTTGGAGAGGAGTCTTGAGCCTCCCCATCTCATGTTCGGATTCAGTACACCTGAACCCAAAACTTGATGGTGACAGGAAACAACTTATCTGTGTCAGAGATTGTGTACCGTCATCACCGACCTTTGGGTTGGGTCTCGGCAAGAGGAGGATCTTGTCGAGGACGAGTGCGCAATTATCGTGCTACACTCGTCAATAATATCGTATGACATGCCCTTGCTTATAGTTTTTGATCCTAGGTACTGTCAGGCGGTGTTTTACGGATACAAAGTACCTCTGCCCCCCTAGTCCAACAATGAATTAATGTCCACAGACTTCGCCATACTCTACACAGAAAATATGATACTAGAGGCAATTCGAAACAAATCCTCCATGAATTAGTACCCAAACTTTTGTTCGCCTCTTGGCATGAAATCGCATGCCATCGGCACCACATACGATCCCACTCGCACGTTCCACTCCCAGATCATCCCTCCCCCAAACGTGATATCCACCACGGCCCACTGTACAGGGTTTTGTCATCGTTCTGTGATTCTACTCGATGCAACATCTAGTGAAACGCCACGCATGGGGTTATGCGATTGAAAGGAGCAGGAGTAATCAGCGTCAGATGTTATAACCCAAGTATTTTAAAAGGACTCAGATGAATGCTCAGTTCTCGGATCAAAACATCAACTACCGACACCGATCTTCCGCCATCCCCCGTGCAGCAGTATCAATACCTCTGCTCGCCCAGCAAGACCGACACGATGTCTTTTATACCTGTTCTGCAGAGAGAGAATACAGGAGTGAGTACCAGAGTATGTTCGAACGCATTTTGTTTCCGACGGACTTTTCAGAGCCTTCCATGAAGGTGCTGGACTACATTCCCGCACTGCAGGAGGCGGGAACGCAGGAAGTTATCCTCGTCCACATCATCGACTCAAAGGACGTCACGCTGATCGCCTCGGGTGGGCAGGGGTTCCTCGGGACCGTACCCGACCAGGAGACCGAGGCCCAGCGACAGTTGCGAGGGGAGATCCAGCACAGGATCATCGATACCCGCCGGGCGCTTGAGAAGCAGGGCCTGAGGGTGACCGTCCGGACGCCGGTCGGCAGCCCGGGAAAGGAGATCGTGGCCGCAGCGGATACGGAAGGGACCTCGCTCATCGTCATCGGTTCCCACGGCCGGTCGAACATCCGCGACCGCCTGCTCGGGACGGTCTCGGAGTACGTGATCAAGAACGCCCGTCAGCCGGTCCTGGTAATCAAGCGGGACGTGGTCGCCGGGAAATAATTCCCCCTCTTCTTTTTCCTGCAGGCACAAGTCGCACCTGCGGTGCTCCCGCTCCGGACGTTCCGTCCGTCGCGCCTTCCGGCCCGTCCCAAGTCGCACCTGCGGTGCTCCCGCTCCGGACGTTCCGTCCGTCGCGCCTTCCGGCCCGTCCCAAGTCGCACCTGCGGT
>JAHDQM010000005.1 GCA_018433835.1 Methanoculleus sp. | reverse complement strand
CAGGAGCTCATTATATATACCCCAGTCACGATCATCGGGGTACGGGCGTCCCCAGCGTTCTTTCTTGGCCATGAAGGGGCGGGCGGGGCGTCCGGCATCTTCTACGTTTGGGTCGAAGGACCAGACTTATGCAACACAGCAACATGCTTCATTCTCACCGATTACTTTTAATGTAAAATTAGCATCATGCGTTTCATCAATTGCACGGAACCATGCCTCTTTGACTGTCTCCCCCTCTAGGAGATAGGTAGCAAGAGTTACTCCATCGTCTGTATCCCAGGCAACAGTCACGTACCCGCACACCAGATGAACCCCGTTCATCGCCCAGTGCGGCAAACTCTTAAAGTCTTCAGAAAGCGCGGTAGTATGACACCCATGGAGAAATATCCACTCAAGGTCATGATCTCCCCATTCGCAGAGAGTGTAAGGTACAACATTGAAAAGACCCGGACCCAGGTCTAGCCAGTGATAGGAGGCATGGCCTGAGTAGTAAGCAGTGTCAACCCCATCAATATACTGCCAGTCCTCAGTCGCTGCAGTAAAATGGCTCCCATCGGTCTCGTTATTACCATATTCGAACATCTGGACCCATCCTGCGTTTCCAAGCGTATTGTAGAACCCAATAGCGTTATCGTCACTCAACGGCAGAGGACTGGAAGAATCGTACTCTGTCACCCACTCCACCCCGACCTGAGGATAATCCTCATCATGATTGTCTTTTGTCGCTTTCAGAGGAACCAGGGTTCCCTCTTCCGTCATGTACACCAGGTAAGCCTTCCCCGGGTACATCAGGCGCTGGTCGCTGGTATCGCCGGTCGAATCCCTGATAAAGGAGGTCTCGTATTCCTGCGACCCGGCATCCCAGCCCTTTGCCTCCGACCACGCGTTCCTGAGGGAAATGAGCGTGTCCCGTGCAGATTCCTGGCTCAAACCATAGAAGCCGACGAGGTTCCAGCCTTCGTCGAGGTTCTTTAGAGGCATCGGACCTGGTTGCGGATCTTCGAACAGGAGGGGAATCTCGTGGTACCCGTCCGAGTAGATTATGTATCCTTCAAGCGGCAGAATTTCATCCTGAGCTGTCAGGATTACCGTCCGGCCGTTTTCGAACCTGTAGCCCCGGACCCCGGTACCGAAATCCGGGAAGACCGTACCCGCTGTATCGTGTCCGGATGTGAGATAACAGGGCGTCGAGACGAAATTCTTCCCTTCGCGCAGGATCAGGGTGTTTGGCAATTCAAAGGAGGGGGCCGGATTCATTACGGTCTGGTCCGAGGTGACGGTGATAAGGGTCTGGCTGCTGATATCGTACCCACAGGCGTTGCTGACGTTCAGCGTTACCGTGTAGGTGCCGGCGCTGCTGTAGATGTGTGTCGGGTGCTGGTCGGTGCTGGTGCCGGTGTCGCCGAAGTCCCAACTCCGCGCCGTGACGTCGCCGGTCGAGGTGTCGGTGAACTGGACGGTGAGCGGGGCGGCGCCGCTCGACGGGTTGCAGGTGAAATCGGCAGTGGGGGCGACGACAAGTGCGGAGACGTCGTCGATGTAAATGTAATTACTACCGCTTACCGACCAGAATGTAGTCGAATCCCATACCCGAAAACGCAACTGATTATTCCCACCAGGTACTGGAGATATGGTAACAAGGTCCCATCGGTCGGGGGAATGGTATTGCCTATGTGGAAAACCATATTGCGAACTGCCTATGTATGTCGCAGCCGACGCAACGGTTTGGGTGGGTGGGTCTGCTCTACCACTACCAAAGAAAGTAATCGAAGGCACATCGGACATGTCGAAAGTCTGCTGGATGTGCGCGGAACTACTATCCCCATTTTGGGCATCCCCATTGATCCTGACACGGACCCTTGCGAAGAAACTCCCGGAATGGGGTAACCGCCCGGCATCTGACGAACGTATGGAGTGACTATACGAGTAACCGCTCCCACCTGTCTGCCACCCACTGAAATCCCCCGTCTCGAACCCGCCGTTGACGACCCGCTCGGTCGGATCGATCGTCAGCGGGTATCGCACGGAATCAGGGATGCCGGCAATGGTAATGGTCTTCGCTTCTGTATTCAGCACGTAATCGAGGTCGTACCTGACCCCGTCGGCATCGGTCGCAAACGGACGGGGAAGAACGACGGTTTCCGCGCCGTTGATGGAGATTATGACGTTACCCCACCGATCAAGATCAATGCTCCACGTGGAGTTTGATGCCGGTTCGACGTGAGGTGTGGTCCCAACTTCAGCCCCGGTTTCGTCGAACACCGTCTCCTCGGTCGTCCAGTCGGTCAGCCCGATATCGTACCGGTACGAGACGTTCCCGGGGCGGTTCAGGACGATGGTCTCCTTCAGGAGGGACTCGTAGACCTCGTACGTCATCCGGCTTTCATCGCCGGTGTACGTGACGGCGTTTCCTGCGAGGTCGGGAGCGGCGGTGAACGTTGCTTCGCGTTCAAAAGAACCGCCGTCGGGAAAGGTGACGGTCGGGTACGTCCGCACGTATAGACGGCCCCATTGCGCCTCGACACCGCCGTCGGCAAACCGGATGCCGGCGGTCTCCGACAGGGGGACGACGATCCCATCTCCCGGAATGGCCACCGCGACATCGCGCTCCGTCGCATCCCCGTAGGCGGCGAGCGGGTTTGCATACGCACTCGCTGTGATGGCTAACAGCGAGGTGGCGAGGAAGAGGATAAGGGTTCCGCGCAGTTCAACCATCACGATGCCCCCGCGATACTCATAATGATCTGCTCCACGGCGATGCGGGAATATCCGGCCGGCCCGGGCGGATGCAGGCGACGAAGATCGTCGCTACCGGCATGACACCGATAACGAGAGGCTACCTCCGATTGTACATCACTCCGCTCCCTTTTCATACCAGATCCCGCCGTCAAATGCGTCCCAAGCCTCAAATTTGCAATATCACTCCAGTCAAAGGGCAAATATACTGAATGTTCAACGTATGGATATCTCTGTATTTACATGATATACTATATATTTTTGATGCTTTCTCTGGAGAAAATAGAGGCCCGGGGAGTCTCACCAGTCCGATCCGGTTAAGGTCCGGGTCGGCATGGCCGTGCTGACCCGGTCACAGGAAACATGACGGTTTCGAGAGGTTTCCCGGCATCGCTAGAATCAGAAGGGGAACCTCAAGACGGCAAAAGCGAAGGTGAACAGTGTGGCCGTCGGCACCCAGAAGAGGGCCGGGACGAGAGAGGCCGCCGTCATCTCTGCTCGTGCGCCCGCTTCCGGCGAGCCGTGCACCGGCCCCGCCGGCAGGGCGTTCGTCAGCTGCCTAGTTCGCTCTCGTCTCACGGCGGGGGAACGCCGCCTGTGGTCTTCGGACGACAAACGACAGATGACGCTGAACAACTACCGGTTCCAAGGGGACAGAGGAGGTTCTACCCCCTCCCGCTGCGGTATCCGGAACGATGCCTACCGCGACACCGGGGCCGCTTTCTTCGCCTTCGCGAGCCGCTCCTCGACCTCCGCCACCCGGAGAGTGATCTTCAGGATCGCATCGGGTTCGACCGAGATCGAGTCGATCCCCTGCTCCACAGGAAGTCGGCGAATTCCGCGAAGGCGCTCGGCGCCGGACCACCATCGATTACCCCGCTCCTGCCTGCCGGGCCACGCCCCGGGCGGCCGCCGCGACCTCCTCAGGGTCGCCCAGATAGTAGTGCTCCACGGCCTGTAAGTTCTGGTCCAGTTCGTAGACGAGCGGGTAGCCGGTGGGGATGTTGAGGCCCGCGATCTCGTCGTCCGGAACATCGTCCAGGTATTTGACCAGGGCCCGGAGGCTGTTGCCGTGGGCGGAGACCAGGACTGGTTTGCCCGCCGCAAGATCCCCGGCGATATAGCTCTCCCAGTAGGGGAGCACCCGCTCGAGCGTGTCGTGCAGGGACTCGGTCGCAGGGAGGGTCTCCTGGTCCAGGTCGGCGTAGCGGGGGTCGAACCGCGGGTGCCGGCGATCGTCCCGGGAGAGCGGCGGCGGCCGCACGTCGTATGCCCGGCGCCATAGGTGAACCTGCTCCGCGCCGTATTTCTCGGTGGTCTCCTTCTTATTCAAGCCCTGCAGGGCGCCGTAACTCTTCTCGTTCAGCCGCCACGACCGGTGTACCGGGACGTACATGAGGTCGAGGTCGTCCATGACAATCCAGAGCGTCCGGATGGCCCGCTTCAGGACGGAGGTGTAGGCGACGCGGAACGTATACCCGCCGTCCCCGAGGAGTTCCGCCGCCTTATGTGCCTCTTCAGTGCCCCGGGTCGAGAGGTCGACATCGGTCCAGCCCGTGAACCGGTTCTCCCTGTTCCAGATGCTCTCGCCGTGCCGCAAGAGGATCAACGCTACCATCGCACTCTTCTCCTGCATCCGGTATAATCCTCCACCCCGGATAAATACCGTGCATGCACCGGAGATGACCACCAGCAACGGGCGGAATGCCGGGAAGCCGGAGGAACCGCCCATGCACCCCGGTGGTGACACGGGGCAACTCGAACCTCAATTGCCCACATAATCGCCGTGTTCGGCGAATCAAGCACGTATAGGTTCGATTTTTTTCGTAACTTACCATTCATTTATCTCCTATTCCCGCTCATATGCTGTCATATGGCATCGAACAGAAGGAGGAACAGAAACTATATTCTCACGACGGCGTCGCTGCTCGTCATCGTTGTGGCGTGCGTCATCGCCGCAGGATGTACGTCGGGCACGTCGACGCCCGGCGCGGTCGTCGGGCTCACCGGGACCTCCTGGACTCTCGACTCGTACCTCGGCGAGAACGGCACGCTTGTTGGGGTCCTGCCGGGAACGGAGGTCACGGCGGCCTTCGGTCATGACGGCAAGGTCACCGGCTCCGCAGGGTGCAACGGTTATGGCGGCGACTACCGGCTCGACGGCACGTCCCTCTCGGTCTCCTCGGTAGCCCAGACGCTGAAACTCTGCCTGGAGCCCGACGGCATCATGGAGCAGGAGGCACGGTTCATAGACCTCCTCGGCTCGGCGGAAGGATACCGGATCGAGGACGGCCGGCTGATCCTCGCGGACAGCGAGGGCACCGACCTGCTCGTCTTCGTGAAGGGGGGCGAACCTGCAGCGCTCCCGGGAACGTCCTGGACGCTCGCGAGCCTCGCCGGGGAGGACGGCGCTCTGATATCGGTCCTCGACGGCACGACAGTCACGGCGGCCTTCGGCGTTGACGGCAAGGTCGGCGGGTCGGCCGGGTGCAACCACTACAGCGCAGACTATACCGCGGACGGCGCGAGCCTCACCATCGCGCCGACCATCAGGACCGAGATGTACTGCATGGACCTGCCGGGCGTCATGGAGCAGGAGGACCGCTACCTTGCGCTCCTCACCGATGCAGCCGCTTACCGGGTGGAGAGCGGCCGGCTGATCCTCACGAACCAGGAGGGTGCCGACCTGCTGGTCTTTAACGAGGTCGTCCGGACGCCCGACCTCCCGCTCGTCGGGACGGAGTGGACGCTTGAGTCCTACAACCTGAACGGGGAGGCGGTCTCCTCGGTGATCGCCGGAACCACGATCACCGCGACGTTCTCGTCGGACGGCAACGTCACCGGGAACGCCGGGTGCAACAGCTACGGGGCCGGCTACCGCCTCGACGGCACGAGCATCAGCATCGAGCCGCCCATCAGCACGAAGATGAACTGCAACAGGCCGGAAGGCATCATGGAGCAGGAGAACAGGTACCTCAACCTTGTTGCGTCGGCAGCAGGCTATCGCATCGACGGAGACCGGCTCGACCTCCTCGATGAGGCCGGAAAGACTCTGCTCTCTTACAGCGCGGACAGACCCTGATCCGTTCCCGTTCCAGGCAGCCGGAGAGGCCGGCCACCGCCCGGTTTTTCCATTTTTACCGCACCCAGAGCCCTATCTCTCCCACCGGGGCAGGCTCAGGGCGACAACATCGGATCGACGCCGCTTTCATCCAGTCTTCAGGGAGAGGGCGATCGAGAGAATTTCAGTGGAAATGGGTTGCTTTTTCTTCTTCCGCCTCCTACGCCTATCCGTGGTAGAGATGAGGAGAGACGGACACCACACACTCGCGAAGGCCGCATTCCTGATCATCGTGGCGGCATGCCTCTTCTCGGTCGGCTACTCCGGCGGGGCGGATACGCCTCCCGACGGCGCCAATAAGATCGCCGAACCGCTTGCGGGGACCGCCTGGGACCTGGTCGCGTTCCGTGCCGATAACGGTTCCATCGTCGCGCCTCTTCCCGGGGCGGAGCCGCTCATCATCTTCGGCGAGAGCGGCACGCTCTCGGGGTCCGCCGGGTGCAACCTCTACTCGGCCCCATACCGGATCAACGGCTCCACCATCGCGGTGGAGCCGATAGAGGGCACGGAGGCTCACCCTGCGGCAATGCAGGACCTCGTACACCAGGAGAGCCGGTACCAGGAACTCCTCGTTGCAGCTGCTTCCTACAAGGTCGAGGGCGACCGACTGGTGCTCTCCGGGCCGTCGGGTAAGGACCTGCTCGTCTTTGAGCGGTCGGACCAGCCCAAGAGCATGCCGCTGCTTTCGACCGAATGGCACCTCGCCCGCTACACCACCGGCGGCGGCAGCACCGTCGCGTCGCCGGTGCCCGGCACCAACGTCACCCTGGTCTTCGACGATGACGGCACGCTCTCGGGGTCCGCCGGGTGCAATGCCTACTCGGCCCCGTACCGGGTCAACGAGACGGGGATCGCCGTGGAGCGGGTCATCGCGACGAAAGCCTCCTGCGCCGAGCCTGCCGGCATCATGGAGCAGGAGGGCGCCTACCTGAACCTGCTCCGGTCGGCGGCGGGCTACCGGATCGTAGGGGATACGCTCGCGGTCATCGACGGCAACGGCAGGGCGACCCTCTTTTATGAGGCAGAGGGGTGATAGGGAGAGGGGTCTGTCGGGAAGCTTTTTTACCGGGTTGGAGGATAGCGGCTCTCCGGGACCGAAATAAGAGCTTTACTGAACCCCAATCTGCTTGAAATTTGAGCATCGTTAGATGTGAGGAGACAGGGGAGGGGGCATGCCCCCTCGCACCTCTCGGTGCTCAAGCTCGCTACGCTCGCACCTCGAAGCCTAACGGCTTCTCGTGCTCCGTTCCTGCCGGAACATCGCACTCCCCGTCAGCCCCTCCCTCGTGGCGATACTCCCACGGTCCACTGCATCGGGACTTTTCCTCGCTTCGGTCACCCTGTTTGCCGCAGCTAACTCGCACCTCCGGTGCTCCTGCGCCTGCCCTTCAGCCATTGACTCTCCCGCGATGTTCCTACGAACATCGCCTCTCACCATATACTGCCCCCGCCCCCTCGGGCGGGGAACGACTGCCGGGAGCGTAGCGAACGGCAGGAGTTTGAGCACCGAAGGTGCGGAGGAGGAGGCCAGGGGCCGGGCGGGGTGGGGGAATGTAGCGTGCGTAGACCTTCAGACAGGTCTTGAAAGGTATCATCCTCGGGCCAGGGAATTCCACGCACACCCATGACCCAAACAGGCCCCCAATAAAGTAAAAACCGTTACATCCCCGGATACGACCGCCCTTCTTCCTGGCCCTCTGCCGGGAGCGAGTAGTGCATCTGGGCAAAGACCCATGTATGGCCCGTCCCCCGGAGTACCGCCGTCAGCCGTCCGTTCAGGGTCTGCGGGACTCCGCCGGCGACGACATGGTAGACCACATCGGCCATGACCCAGGCGACCGTTCCCTCGGCACCGATACGGATATCGGAGAAGTCAAGCGCGATCGTCTCCGCCTGCGCAAAGTCGCGCTCGAGGTGCCGGCGATAGGCCTCCCTCCCGATCACTTTCTCGTCGGCGCCGGCCCCTAAACCCCGGAAATCGGGGTCGGCGAGCGCCACCAGGCCGTCGATATCTTTCCTCGCTGTAGCCTCCGCCATCCGCCGGAGCACCGCCAGGATCTGATCCTGTGTCTGTTCGCTGACGCGCATGAGGAATACTCTTGCCGAAAGGGAGATGTTCTTTTCGCGTATGGTTACGTGGGGTTCCGCCCCTTCCCTGCCGAACCTGGACTCGCGTGGGACTCCGGCGACCGGGCGATCCGGATGAGGGCTGCAACGCCGTCGTCCGCGGCAAGGTCCTTGCGGACCACCAGATCGCACGACTCGTACCCGATCGGGGTGAACCGGAGCCCCGCCTCCTCCGCCACACGGGCCGGACAGACCCTCGCGTCCGCACATCCAGTGGGGGGATCAGCGGGGATGCCCTGCCGGTCCAGCCATGCATCGAGGAGGAGTCGCGCCGCCGTGTCTTTCGGGCGGTTGGCGAACCGCAGCGACGCAAGACTGTCGGCGTCGAGGTCGCCGGCCGAGGCGACCCCGAGCTCCGTCCGGGCCACCTGCACCCGCAGGAGGTCCACATCCGGCAGGTACCGGAGCACCAGGTCGTTCCAGGCTTCCTCGGTCTCCGGGAGAGCAACCGTTGCCGCGTGGCAGGTGTTCGCCCGCAGGGCCAGCACCGCCCCCATCGTCGAGGCGTTGCAGCAGTGGAGCAGGTAACCGGTCTCCGAGAGGCGGTTTCCGAGTTCGCTGAGGGCAGGATCGCGCCGGCCGACACAGACAAGCGTATGGGCTATAGAGGCCGGCGGGACGGTGAGCCGGACACGCACCTCCTCGCCCCCCTCAATCCCCTCACGAGCGGCGGGGATGTGCAGGTAGCCGTTCGCCCGGACCACCGCCATCTGGATGCCGCCGCCCCGGGGATGAGGGGTCGCCCAGCAGGTGCCGGACACCCGCCCGACCGAGACCGGGACGAACTCGTCGAACCCCAGGTCGGACGCCAGCCTCCTTGATAACCGGACATCCAGTTCCCCGCACGGGAGCGGCGAGAGCCCCCACCACGCGAGCAGGTTCCCGGCAACCTCGCGGAGAACGGTCTGTGCGGCGACGGGATACCCCGGCGTCCCGAGGACCGGTTTGCCGTCGACGTTCGCGAGCAACACCGGTTTTCCCGGCCTGACCGCGATGCCGTGGAAGACGATCTCCCCGAGCGCGCCGACGACGTCCCGGGAGAAGTCCCGGGTGCCGGCCGACGAACCCGCCGAGAGAATGACGAGGTCGTTCTCGGCGACCGCCTTCTCTACCGCCTCCCGGATCAGGGCCGGGTCGTCGGGAACGATCCCGTAACGGCGGCAGGTCGCTCCCGTCCGGGTGAGGTAGGCCTCCGCCATGAGGGTGTTCGTCTCGACCGTCTGGCCGGGCGCGGGCGCCGTACCGAGCGGGACGAGGTCGCTCCCCGTCGGGACGATACCGACCAGGACCGACCGCACGCGCACCCGGTCTATGCCGTATGTCGCGAGCGCGCCGATATCGAACGGCCGGACCCGGTGGCCTTTCGGGAGGACGAGCTCGCCGGCCCGGATATCCTCGCCGGCACGGCGGACGTGCTGCCCGTACGCGGCGGACTTCCGGATCCGGGGTATGCCGCCGTCGTCCCAGGTGTCCTCGATCATGACGACGGCGTCGAACGGTGGAGGGAGCACCTCGCCGGTGTTGACGCGGGCGTACTCGGCAAGAGGCAGCGGCCGCTGGTCCTGCGCCCCGAGTGTCTCGCTGCTCTTCACTGCGTAGCCGTCGAACTTCGCGATATCGGCCGGGGGGACAGAATACTCTGCATACAGAGGCTCGGCCGTCACCCTGCCGACAGCCTGGCGCAGCGGCACGGTCTCGACATGGTCCCCGGGGGGAAACGCCTGCCGCATGGCCGCGAGCGCTTCAGGGAGCGGGGTCAGATTCAGGTACCGGCGTGACATACTCTTGACTCCGGAGGAAATCATTTCTCTATCGATCGCGGCCGGGAGCGGGCCTTATAGTCGAAGAGCGACGCCTCGCCGGACGCAAGGATCGCATCGGCGCTCTCCGGGACGATCCGGAGACAGAAGACCGCCTCCACTCCCGGGCCGGCAAAGACGTAGCGTGTCCCCCCCCGGCATCGCAGCCGGCGGTTTCCCGGGCGCGCGCCGGTGATCCCGATGAGTGCGTCGGCGATGCAGGGGTCGGCGCCGAGCGCGACCGAGACCTGCGGCACCGAGAGGTCGCGCTCAAGGACGCGCGTCGCCGCCTCCGCGATCCGCACCGCGACCGCCACGCCCGGACAGAATTCCCCGTGATAGTTCACGGCTTCGCGGATGAGACTCGCCCGGTATTCGCCGGGGCTCATCTTCCGGATCTTTTCCGTCCGGTCGTGGCCGGTCGCGGAGAAGACGCAGTCCCATCCGGTCTGGTAGGGCTTGAGGTCGATCACCGGTGTCCCGTCGATCAGGTCCACGTTCGCGAGCGCGAGAAACCGCCCGTCCCGCACGCCGCGCAGCCGCACCACCGAGACGGAAAGGGGGTTCGGCCTCACCGGAGAGCGCAGGGAGAATACGCCCTTCTCCGGGAGGTCGCCCGAGACCTTCCGAGCCACCGCTTTCAGGACTTCCCGGTCAGCCTCGTGCATCCAGCAGACGAGGATCAGGTGCGAGTTCTCCTCGACGCCGAGGAGCGCCCCGGCGTAGTCAGGAAAGACCTCGATCTCGGCATCGACGCCCTGGATCGGCATATCGCTGCGGGAGCGGATGCTCGAGTGCACAAGCCCGATAGGGAAGAGTTCCATGCAGTGCCTTCTGTGTTGACGGGACATACGCCCTCCCCCCTCCGGGGGGAGAGGGAGATCTCCTCAGTACGCCGTCTTCTCGTAGTAGGACTGTGACCGGCAGTCCGCGCAGGCCCCGTCGACGAGCATGTTGTCGGGAACCATCTCGCCGCAGATGGAACAGATTGCGGATCTCCAGGGCCATTTCTGGGGCACCTTTACCCGCACCCTCTCGTACGAGAGGATATCGCGCCCTGCATCGATGATCTCGTCGATCAGCGCGATGCCCCGGGTTCTCGGGTCGAAGAGCGGGTCCTTGGTGTACCACAGGGCGAACGTCGGATATCGCCCGATCTTCTCGCCGTCGACGAAGACCCGGATCCCGTTCACGTACGGGGCTTCGGCCGGGCCGTTCATGGTGATGGCGAACTTCCCGATCGGGATCACCCGGAGGCGGTGGTTGCCGGTCGTGCAGTGAGCGACCACCTGCAGGGCGTCGGGCAGGCACTTCGTGGTCTCGCAGACGGCGTAGATCTTCTCACCATCGGGAGGGGTCAGGAGTTCCAGTGCATAATCCACCATGAAGACCCCGACCAGGAGCCCGGGGGCCGCGAAGGTGTGAAAGTCGATACATCTCCGGAAATAGTCGATTAATTCCGGAGCGGAGCCTTTGGACTTGAGCCGGGCCTCGATGTCATCCCAGGTGTGATTCAGTCTCGGTTGCACGGAAGAGTATTTGATCAAGGTTAGTTGTAAATATTTTGGCCAAGTAAAATAGATTTAATTTACTCAATCAGGGCAAATGCGGCATATTACCAATTTTATGTTGTATAATCGCATAAGAGCAGATACCATGGCGATTACTCGGCATGCGCGGGATGTGGATTTATAAAGATCAATTATACCACGTAACATAACGGCGGTTGTTAAAATGATAAGTTTAAATTTATATACTACCGAGTCGAGTAAAACTGTTGTGAGCATGTCCGCCCTTCCTGACATGCTTGGCAACCGACGTTGAATGCAACAATCGGGAGAATGTGAATGACAGAAACCAATGGAAAGCTACGCTACGTTCCAACGACCTGTCCGTACTGCGGCGTAGGGTGCGGGCTCAACCTCGTGGTGAACGATGGCAAACTCGTAGGGGTAGAACCCCTGAAGAGGAGCCCGGTGAACGAGGGAAAGCTCTGCCCCAAGGGCGCCACCTGCTGGGAGTTCGTGCAGAGCCCCGACCGGCTGACAAAGCCCCTTATCAAGAAGAACGGCAAGTTCGAGGAAGCGACCTGGGATGAGGCGTACGACCTTATCGCCTCGAAGTTCAAGGAAACTTACGAGAAGTACGGGCCGAAGTCCCTCGGCTTCCAGGTCTCATGCCGGACCCCGAACGAGGAGTGCTACATCATGCAGAAACTCGCGCGGGTGGCCTTTAAGACCAACAACATCGACAACTGCGCGCGTATCTGTCACGGACCGTCCGTTGCGGGGCTCTCGCTCTCGTTCGGCTCCGGTGCCGCAACGAACCCCTTCGAGGACGTCCTGAATGCCGACGTCATCTTCCTGATCGGGTCGAACCCCATCGAGGCGCACCCGCTCGCCGGGCGCCGGCTTGTCCAGGCAAAGAAGGCGGGCAAGAAGATCATCGTCTGCGACCCGCGCTACACGCCCACGGCGCGCCTGGCCGATGAGTACGTCCGCTACAACCCCTCGACGAACATTGCCCTGATCAACTCGATCATGTACTGGATCATCCAGGAGAACCTCCATGATGCGGAGTTCATCGAGAAGCGGACGACTGGATTCGAGGACCTGAAGAAGACCGTCGAGAACTACGCGGACGTCGAGTCGATCACCGGCGTTCCCACCGAGAGGGTCAAGGAGATCGCGCGCATCTATGCCGGCGCCAAGAACGCGGTGGTCATTTACTGCCTCGGCATCACGGAGCTCACGACCGGCACGGACAACGTCCGGTCGCTCGGGAACCTCTCGATGCTCACCGGCAATGTGGGCAGACCCGGAACCGGCGTCAACCCGCTCCGTGGCCAGAACAATGTCCAGGGCGCCTGCGACATGGGTGCCTACCCGAACGTCTTCTCCGGATACCAGAAGTGCGAGGACGACGCCACCCGCAAGCGCATGGAGGAACTCTGGGGCGTCACCGGGCTTGAGAAAGAGTACGGCGTGACCCTGACCGAGCAGATCACCCAGTGCGGCGACCCGATCAGGGCGATGTACATCTTCGCGCTGAACCCGGTCGTCTCCTACCCCGACTCAAACCACGTCATGCGGTCGCTCGAGAAACTCGACTTCCTCGTCGTTCAGGACATCTTCATGACCGAGACGGCGAAGTACGCCGACGTGATCCTGCCCGGAGCATCCTTCGCCGAGAAGGACGGGACGTTCACCAGCGGCGAGCGGCGCATCAACCGTATAAGGAAGGCCGTGGAGACCCCCGGCGATGCGAGGGAAGACTGGCAGATCTTCGTCGACCTGGCCCACAAACTCGGCCTTGCGGGATTCGACTTCAACTCGCCTGAGGATATCTGGAACGACGTGCGGCGGGTTACTCCGTCGATGTCCGGCATCAGCTACGCGAGGATGGAGAAGCCGGAGTCGGTACACTGGCCCTGCCCCGCTGAGGACCACCCGGGAACCCCGATCCTGCACCGCGAGAAGTTCTCGTCCGCCGACGGCCTCGGCCACTTCTTCGGTCTCGAGCACCGGCCGCCCGCGGAGGTCGCCGACGCCGAGTATCCGTTCACCCTGATGACCGGACGTCTGCTCTTCCACTACCACACCCGGACCCAGACCGACCGGGCGAAACTCCTCCACCACGAGGTGCCCGCAGGGTTCGTCCAGATCAACACCGATGATGCGGCACGGATGAATATCCGGAACGGGGAGAAGATCAAACTCACCAGCAGGCGCGGCGAGGTCGAGACCCTCGCGAAGGTGACCGACCAGGTCGCACCCGGCGTGCTGATGATGACGATGCACTTCGGGGACGCGGCTGCAAACAAGCTGACGAACACCGCTCTCGACCCGCTCT
Organism: Methanoculleus sp.; assembly: GCA_018433835.1. Lineage (GTDB taxonomy): Archaea > Halobacteriota > Methanomicrobia > Methanomicrobiales > Methanoculleaceae > Methanoculleus. The sequence goes on along the minus strand of JAHDQM010000005.1, from coordinate 59,776 downwards.
CCAAGATGCCGGAGTTGAAGCACAGTGCTGTGAAGGTCGAGAAGATCACGGGGGTGCAGTAAGATGGCAGCAAAGGGAGATATGGTATACGCCTGGACGACGAGCCCCGATATCGCGAAGGTCGCGGAATGCGGCGGCGCGGTGACCGGGCTTCTCAAGTTTGCCCTGGAGAACAAAATCGTCGACGCCGTGCTGGCGGTGAAGAAGGGCGTGGACCTCTACGATGCGGTCCCCACGATCATCACCGACCCCGCCGAGATCGGACAGACGGCAGGCTCGCTCCACTGCGGAACGCTCCTGATCTCGAAACTGGTCAAGAAGTACCTCGATGGCGCCGGGGATATGCGCATCGGGGTGACGGTGAAGGGTTGCGATGCGATGGGCCTGTACGAGCTCGCGAAGCGCAACCAGGTCAACCTGGACAATCTCCTCCTGATCGGCGTCAACTGCGGCGGATCCGTCAGCCCGGTCTCCGCCCGGAAGATGATCCGCGAGAAGTTCGGGGTCGACCCCGATTCGGTCGTCAAGGAAGAGATCGACAAGGGCCAGTTCATCATCGTCACGAAGGACGGTCAGCACAAGGGCATCTCGATGGACGAGCTCGAGGACGAAGGGTTCGGCCGCCGCAGCAACTGCCGCCGGTGCAAGATGAAAGTCCCGCGTCAGGCGGACCTTGCCTGCGGCAACTGGGGTGTCATCGGCGATAAGGCCGGCAAGGCCACCTTCGTCGAGGTCTGCTCCGAGAAGGGTGCAAACCTCCTCGATGCGGCCGTGAAGGCCGGGGCCGTCGCCACCGAACCCGCGAACCCGAAGGGTATAGAGATCCGCGGCAAGGTCGAGAACGCGATGCTGAAGCTCGGCGACAAGTGGCGGGCGCGCTACTTCGAGGGGCTCGGCGAGGGCAAAGAACGCTTAGAGAAGATCATGGAGGACACGTCCCGGTGCATCAAGTGCTACGCCTGCATCGAGAACTGCCCGATCTGCTACTGCGTCGACTGCAGCACGAAGAAGACCTACCTGGTGCCGCCGGGCGAGCTTCCTGTGCCGTTCATGTTCCACCTGATCAGGTTCGCGCATATCTCCGACTCCTGTGTCAACTGCGGTCAGTGCGAGGAGAACTGTCCGATGGAGATCGCGAACTCGCTCTACATGCACTCCCTGCAGACGGATATGGAGAGGATGTTCGGCCACACCCCGGGTGTGAACATGGACCTCCCGATCCTCGCGCTCGTCGAGGAGAAGGCGGAACGGGAGCGGCTCTCCGCGACCGGCAGCGACCAGATCTTCAACGTGTTCGAGTAAGCGACGGACGGAACGTCCGGAGCTTGAGAAAACGCGAAGCGTTTTCGAGCAGCGACGTCCCGAAGGCGCCGAGTTCGAGAAACCCGAACACACAACGTTGCGCCCGGCCGATCCGGCCGGGCGTGTAACGACCACTGAACAACCATCTTGAGTTCCAGAAAAAACCTCACCTGCGCCCGTGCCGGGGCGCAAAAGTGTGTGCCTGGCAATACCCGGCGGCGGGAGAGCCCCCAAACCTCTCTTCCGCTGCCGGGCAGCCGTAAAAATCCTTTCTGTGCTTCCATTCAACGTTTTTACATGGAGTTCGTCCGGCAGTGTGTCTGAGCGGAAGACCGGGGGCGGTCACCGGCATGGTATTAGTCCTCTCCCGTGCATGATCTACAGAGGATCGATCCCGCCGCCGGACCACTCCGGCGGAGGCATGTCATACGTGAAGCGAGGAGTTATGTTCAAGAGAATTGCCTGTATCCGTATCGGCGGCGGGCAGGTCGCCCTCGATGCCGCCGAGGAGACGCCGGTGGCGATCTTCGTCAACGGCCGGCACCTGACGACCGTGATCCTGAGCCCCGGGGGATTCGAGGATTTCATCACCGGCTACCTCTACACCGAAGAGATCACCCGGGGCGCCGACGAGATCGAGTCGGTCAGGATCGAGGAGAACCGGATAAGCGTCCTCACAAAGAACATCTTCAAGAGGGTCAGCGTGAAGAAGACCATCCTCTCCGGGTGCGGGGGGGCCGTCTCCTATATCGACACACAGAAACTGCCCATAATAGACTCCGACCTCGCGGTTACCGTCCCGGAGCTTGAGGCCGCCGTCGCCGCTCTCAGAGCGCCCGGTCCGCTCGATGCGGTCGCTCTTGCCAAGGGAGGCCGCATCGTTGCCTGCTCCGAGGATATCGACCGGCACAACGCCCTCGACCGGGTGATCGGCCGGGGACTGCGGAACGACCTCGACTTCTCCCGGACGGTTGCCGTCGGCACCGGCCCGGTCACCTCCGAGATGGTCCGGAAGTGCCTGGTGGCGAACATCCCGGTGCTGGCCTCCACCGGACCCCCGACCGCCCTCGCCGTTGAAATCGCGGAGGAGACCGGGCTCTGCATCGTCGGGTCTGCCGGAACACCGGAGATGGCGGTGTATGCGCACCCGGAGAGGATTGTGGGAATGGGCACGTAGGGCTGGGTTAGCGGGCGCTCCCTCAGGACAGAAATGAATTCGAGGGGTTATCGGAGGTGACCCCGTTGCGACCCTGTTTTTGATCGTGGCAGGAGAGGGAATGCCCAGCCGTGTCCAGTCCAGATGGTCTTCTACCACCGATAAGGTAGTGTTTCAGACCTGATTTTTCCAAACTTGCCCCATGTAGTGGACCGTGGGAGTATCGCCACACAGGGGGGTGGGGACAGGGGAGGGGGGATGCTCCCCCCTCCCCGTCAGCCCCTTCCCCCTACGGCGATACTCCCTCGAAGGCCGGACAGGGTAGAAGATTGAGGAAACGACTCTACCGATCCCGCGGGCAACCCCTCACCGCCCCCGGCTGATCTCGTCGACGGCCGCAACGAGGAGGTCGATCTCCTGCTCCGTCGTGAAGGCCGCCATACTCGCCCGCACCGTCCCTTCCGGGAGTTTCAGGTGCTCCATGAGCGGCTGGCAGCAGTGGTGCCCCGACCGCACCAGGATATCCGCATCTTCATCGAGCATCTGTGCGGCCTCCTGCGGGTGGACGCTGTCGATGGTGAACGAGACTACCCCGATCCGGGCTCCCGGCCTTCTCCCGGCGTAGACCGTGACCCCCTCGATTCCGGAGAGCCCATCGACCAGCCGGGCGGTCAGGCGCTCCTCGTGCCGGTGGATTCGCTCCATCCCGATCGCCGAGAGGTAGTCCATGGCAACGCCGAGCGCGATACCGCCGCCGACGTTCGGCGTCCCGGCCTCGTAGCGCTGGTAGCCCTCCGCAGGCTCATATCCCTCCGCTGTCACGTTCGCGACCATGCCGCCGCCGAGGACCGGCGGCTCGATAAGCATCTCCCGCATCCAGAGGACGCCGGTCCCGGTCGGCCCGAACATCTTGTGCCCCGCGAAGCAGAGGAAGTCGCAACCGAGACTCGATACGTCGACCGGCATGTGCGGCAGGGATTGTGCTCCGTCCACGAGGAGGAGCGCACCGTGCTCCCGGCATAGCCGCGCGATCTCTTTAACAGGCGTCGTCACGCCGAGGACGTTCGAGGCATGGGTGACGGCGACGAGCCGGACGCCGCCCCCGGCCAGGGTCTCTTCGAGCGCGGCAAGGTCGAGCGAGTAGTCGGCGTCGATCCCGATCACGTCGAGCGCGACGCCCTGCTTTGCAAGCGCTCTCCAGGGGAGGAGGTTCGAGTGGTGCTCGATGATGGTGGTCGCCACGCGGTCGCCCGGCTTCCAGGAGAGGCCCTGCGCGACCATGTTGATCGCGTCGGTGGCGTTCTTCGTAAAGACCGTCACCCCCGCCTCGCCGTTGATGAACCGGGCCACCTTCTCGTGGGCATGCCAGTAGCGCTGCGTCGCGATCCGGGTCAGGCGGTGGACGCCCCGGCCGACGTTGGCCCGGTAACGGTGCTCGAACTCGACGAGCGCCTCCACCACCGGTTCCGGCGAGAAACTCGTCGCTGCGTTGTCCAGGTAGATGATGTCGCCGAGGATCGGGAAGTCTTTCCGGATATCCTCTGCGTTAAACTCTTTCTCCGCCGCCGGTGCCGGCTCACGGGTACCCATACTCTTCATTCCTGCCATCTTCACCACTTCCCTGACCGGGGCCGCCTTCAGGGTAAAGTCCTCGTTCAAGGGGATGCCCCGTTCCCTGCAGACCTCGCGCATCTTCGGGGGCAGCGCCCGCCACCGCCAGAGTCCCCACCGGTGGTAGGCTTCCGGCAGCCCATTCTTCTCCGCCCACGTAATAAGGAATTCGTCCCAGCGATCCGTCAGTTCCGGGTGCATCTCCCGGAGCCCTTCGTACTCGCTCTCGAGCACCGCCGGGCAGAGGTAGCAGCCTATCCGCTCAAGGCCCTTCTCGTAGAGCGGATTCATGGGGGCCTTCCGCCACCAGAGATAGAGGTAGACCTCGAGCGCCCGCCAGTTCCGGATCGGCGAGACGTTCAGCTGCAGGGGGTTTGCCGGGTTCTGGCTCGTCTCGTCGAGGTCGGCACGGTTCCAGGACTCGTACCAGCGGTTCCCCTGGATGGTGACGCAGGGACCGGTCCCGGCAAGGTAAATCTTCAAGGGGTGGAGTTTTAAGAGCTTGCAGCACCAGCGGTGGTCCTTCCCCGGCGGCCCGGCCTTCTCGACCGCCTGGAAGAAGTCGCCGCCCTTCCGGATGATCTCGACCCCCTGTGACGCCACGAACTCCACAGTCTCGGGGAGCTCGATCCCGGTGTCGATGAAGAACGCCTTCTCCACCCCCGCTTTTCGGGCGAGGTGGAGGACGGCGGTGCTGTCCTTGCCGCCCGAAAACGAGACGTTCGCGCACGGCCGGTCATTCATGTGCTTTTTGATGGTGCGGATCGCGTTTCTCTCAAGGTTCTTTAAGTGGTAGCGGTTCTTCTCGATCACCGTATCCCAGCCCGGGTCGGGCCGGGTGCGGGGCTCGACGGGGGCGAGTTCCTTCACCCGAATCTGCCCCTCCTTGACGACGCCGGTGCCGAACCGGTTTTTGTAGGATACAATGACCGTCCCGTCGGGCACGGGATTCTTCAGGGGGAACCGTTTCCCGCCGATACGGCCCTTATGGGCGCTCACGGCGGGCTCGGTCTCGAGGTCGACGATTCCCCGGGTTGCATGGGGCAGGACATGCGGGAGCGCTTCGGGGGCGATATCGAGGCTGAACTTCCGGGTGATGGGGTCGAACGAGAGCCAGCCGAACCGGTCGCCGTGTGCGATCACGAGGTCGGCCCGGTCGACACCGCCGGTCTTGTTCAAGAGCACGACGCGGGGCAGGGGGACGTCGCCGAACCGTTCGGCAAGAAGGCGCCGGATGAGGGCCATATCCGCCGCGAGTGCCGGCCGGACGTCGTGCGGCTGCAGCAGGGGGATCTCCCTGACTCTCGCCTTGCAGGCGCAGGTGCGCCCGATGAGGGGGACGTTGCACTGGTCGCACCAGTAGAGGAATTTTTTAACTGCCGGTTCGCGTATCACTTAAAGAATAGTTGGTTGCTGCAGACATTAAGTAAACCGGTGAAAAAATGCCGCCGGAAATGCGGGTTCCGGAACGCCCCCGCAGGACCGGGACGGCGAACAGTTGACGCAAAGTATTTATTCGTATAATTAAGAACAACCTTTGGTGCCATCACGCTGCGTGAACAACCTCGGCGGAAAAGTACTTCTTATAAACGTAACGCCCGATGAGGCAAACGAATACGTCCGAAAGCACTGCAGGGAGTACTATGAGATGCCGCCGGACTTCGTGTTCAAGGACGTCCGGGTGCTCCTGAAGTTTCCCATGCTCGTCGGACTCCAGGTCAGGCGGCAGAAGGTCCTGCTGCCGTGCATGAAACGCTGCTCAGGTCTCGGGACGATGCTTTATGAGGTCGCGGTGAAGGAAGCCGACCTCGACTTCATCCGCAACACCCTCGCGAAGGCCCCGGAGTGAGAGCGGGCGGGCGCGGCGGGGGAACAGCCTGCGGTAAATCCGGGCATTTGGGCGGATCGCTCCAGAAGAGCGACCGATGCGCCCGCCAAAGGGCTTCGCTTCCCCATCAGTCCCGTTTCATCGTATACTGCCGCCCACCCGGGCGATACAATCGATCGCTATATAGCCCCTGACGAAAAAACTTCATAACGATTATTGTGGGCATTAAGGAGTGGGTGGTCCCTCAGGATAAGGTATTTTTCGATCTCTTCGACAGGATGGCCCAGACGGTCATTTCCGCAGCCGATCTGCTCGTAGAGTTCATCGAGAACTTCGAGAACGTGAAAGAACAGTGTCACCGGATGAAGCAGATCGAGCACCGGGGAGACGAGATCACACACGAGATCTACGAGCAGCTGAACCGGACCTTCATCACGCCGCTCGAGCCGGAAGAGATCTCCCGCCTTGCATCGGCACTTGACGACATTCTCGACTACATCGACGGCACTGCGCAGCAGATGTACAGTTACGGCATCACCGAGACCGACGATCAGATGATCGAACTTGCAAAGCTGATCCAGTTGAGCGTTGTCGAGATCGAGAAGGCCGTAAACGGCATCCGGTCGATCAAGAATCCGAGCCTGATCGAGGAACGGTGCATCGAGGTGAACCGCCTGGAAAACGTCGCGGACAATGTCCTCGGTCATGCCATCATGGACCTCTTCAAGACGGAAGATGCGATCACCATCATCAAACTCAAGGACATTTATGGGAACCTTGAGATGGCGACCGATAAGTGCGAGGACGTCGCAAACGTCTTAAGCGACATAGCCATCAGACACTCCTGACCGCTATGGACCCGATCATCATCCTCGGCATTCTTCTCGCCCTCCTCTTTAATTTTGCAAACGGCCTGAACGATGCCGCAAACTCGATCGCCACCATCATCGCGACCAAGGCCTTAACGCCCCTGCAGGCGGTCCTCCTCGCAGGGGTCTTCAACCTCCTCGGTCCTCTCCTCTTCACCACGGCAATTGCGGCAACCATCGGGAGGGGGATCGTCGACCCTTCATTCCTTACACCGACGCTGATTCTCATAGCCATGGCCGGCGCGGTGCTCTGGGTCCTCGCAACATCATTCCTCGGGATCCCGGTTTCGAGCAGCCATGCCCTGATCGGGGGGCTTCTCGGTGCCGGCATTGCAGCCGCCGGAACGGGGGCGGTACTCTGGCCGTCGCTTGCACTCGTCGGGCAGACCGTCTTCTACGGGCTCGTGGGCGCGCTCCTCGGTGCGGCCGTCACGAGCGCACTTGCACACCGGAGGGGCGACTTTAAACCGTGGACCCTCCTCCTCGGCGGGCTCATCGGGGTGACGGCGGTCATCCCGCTCGCCATTGCAACCGGGTTTTTGAAGATCGGCGGAATTCTCGCAGTTCTGATCTTCATCGTCATCTCCCCCACACTCGGATTTCTATCCGCTTTTGCCCTCGGCACCCTCGTCACCTACATCTTCCGCGACCATCCTCCGCGGCGCCTGTCCCGCATCTTTAAAAACCTCCAGATCTTTTCGGGATCGTTTCAGGCTATCGGCCACGGCAGCAACGATGCCCAGAATGCGATGGGCATCATCACCGCCATGCTCCTTGCCGGCGGGCTTATTACAGAGTTTTCCGTCCCGCTATGGGTCATCTTCGCATCCTCGCTCGCTATATCGCTCGGAACGCTCTTAGGGGGATGGCGCGTCATCGACAAGATGGCGAACCGGATCACCAGGATCCGGCCCTACCAGGGGTTTGCCGCATCGACCGCCGCGGGAAGCGTCCTTTCGCTGATGACCGCCTTCGGCGTCCCGGTTTCGACGACCCACGCGACGACCGGCGCGATCATGGGCGTCGGCGCAACGCGCGGCTACTCGGCGGTCAAGTGGGGAGTGGTCCGCGAGATCCTCATCGCGTGGGTCCTGACCATCCCGGCGGCGGCGGTCGTGGCCGGAGGCTGTTATTTTATTGCACGGGCTCTGGTCGGCGGGGTGTTTTGAGAGGACGGAGCCGACTATAGCCGTCCTGAATTGAATGAGAGTGGGTTGGGCGTCCCGGCCCGCAGAGCGCCTTATTTTCCGGAATCGTCCGGCGTTCAACCCTTATTTTATGCGGTTGGTGGAACTAGGTCGATTATATATTGGAAAAACGAATGATATCGTAGTTGTTCCCCATTCATGTGGGGATGAACCTGTATCGTACAATGAAACAGCCGTCTGGCTTTTCAGGTTCCCCATCATGTGGGGATAGTCCGCACCGGCGACAGGTTCTCCTTCTCTTTCTGACCGGATAATCCCAAGAAAAGATAGCCGCAGTTACAATCCTAGAGGGTATACTTGGGCGAGCAGGACTCCGTATCCTCTGTCCGACTGACTGTTACGGGAAAAATAGGCCGCTGAAGAGGTTTTTCAAATCGGCAGACCTATCTTCTCCAACCTTGATATGAACGTTTATTGCTATGGATCCGCCCAAAACCGATATCATCTACCGCTACTGGGGGAAGTACGATACAGGGGACGGCCTTGCATGGCACCTGCTCGTCTATCACTGCTTGGATGTCGCAGCGGTCGGTAACGAGTTGCTCAAAGACCCCCAGCTGTTCCGGAAGACTGTCGGAGCGGTCCCTCTCCGGGACGAGTACATCCGCTCGCTCATCACGTTCCTCCTTGCCGTCCACGATATCGGTAAATTTTCCGAACGCTTTCAGGGCATCAACGCCACCCTCCAGTCGCGCCTCCGGGGCACTGCCTGCAGTATGCCATACAGCCACCACCATACAACGATGGGCATGCTTGTCTTCGTACGAGAAGTGTGGCCGCTGGTGCTGGACGAGAACTGGTTCGGAACAGACCCCGACGAGGATTCGTGTGATCTGGAGGATCTCTTCCTCCCCTGGATACGGGCGGTGACAGGCCATCACGGGAAGCCCGTCACCGACAGCGGCACACTCCCTGATCTCTTCGGCCCGATGGACCGGGAGGCTGCATGCGAGTTCGCCCGGGCCTGCTCGGATCTGTTTCTTTCAGAAGATCCGGAAGAGCCGGTCAGGTTTTCAACGGATCTGCATGAGTCCTTCACCCGTGTATCCTGGCTGATCGCCGGACTGGCTGTTGTGAGCGACTGGATCGGCTCGGACGCCGATATCTTCCGGTATCACCAGGACATGGTGCCCCTTGAGGAGTACTGGCAGCGCTACGCCGTCCCGAGGGCGAAAGAGGCGGTTGCCAGGGCAGGTGTCTTGCCGTCCGCCGTCGCCACCTTCCCGGGGATAACGTCCCTTCTTCCGGAAAACGCGGTCCCGACACCTCTGCAGGAAGCCGTCGCCGACTACGAACTCACCGACGGCCCCTACCTCTTCATCGTTGAGGACGTCACCGGGAGCGGAAAGACAGAGGCTGCACTCGCGCTGACGCACCGCCTCATGGAACGGGGGTCTGCCGAAGGCATCTTCATGGGGCTACCGACGATGGCAACCGCAAACGGCATGTACAGGCGGTTCGGAGAAAAATACCGGCAGTTTTTCCGGGATGGTGAACACCCCTCGCTTCTGCTCGCCCACAGCGCGAGGAGCCTTTCCAACCTCTGGCGCCAGTCAATCGGCCCGCAAACCGACAGAAAGATCTTCCCTCCTGAGGAAGATGCGGGATCAGCCGAGTGTGCAGCCTGGCTCTCGGATAACCGAAAAAAAGCCCTCCTCGCCGATGTCGGCGTCGGCACCATAGATCAGGCACTCATGTCCGTGCTGCCGCTCCACCACCAGTCGCTCCGCCTGCTCGGCCTCGCCCGGCATGTGCTCGTTGTGGACGAGGTGCATGCCTACGACGAGTATATGAATGGTCTTCTTGAACGGCTGCTACAGTTCCACGCGGCTTTTGGCGGCAGTGCAATCCTGCTCTCGGCGACGCTTCCTATCAAACTCCGGGAGCGGTTCGTTTCCGCTTATTGCTCAGGCCTCCGGGTCTCGGCAACGCCGATACACGAGGCCGACCCTCCCCTGATGACCATAGTATCTCCCCGGGGCGTGGAAGAGATGCCGATGCAGGCAGATTCCCTTTCCCGGAGGACTGTTACGGTTGAACTCACCAGCAGTGAAGCCGATGTAGAATCCTACCTTGAGCGCGCTATTCGGGAAGGCCGGTGCGCCTGCTGGATCCGGAATACCGTCATCGACGCAATCGAGGCATACAAGCGCCTCGCCGCACGGTGGGGTGACGAACACGTCAAGCTCTTTCACGCCAGGTTCACTGTTGGGGACCGTCAGAGAATTGAGGATGATGTGCTGGCATGGTTCGGGAAGCAGAGTACGGATACCGACCGCAGCGGGAAGATACTGATAGCAACGCAGGTTGTCGAGCAGTCGCTGGATATCGATTTTGATGCGATGGTTACGGACCTCGCACCCATCGACCTGATCATCCAGCGGGCCGGGAGACTGCACCGGCACCGGGAGAGGAGGAGTGGGTCAGCTGCAACGCCCACCCTGCTGGTCCTCTCTCCTCCTCCGGTTGAAATTCCAGCACGAGATTGGTTTACGAGCGTCTTCCCCAGAGCAGGACGAGTATACGAGAAACACGGGCAGCTCTGGCTCACCGCGCGCCTGCTTGCAGCCCGGGGACAAATCGCGATGCCCCATGACGCCCGGTTTTTGATCGAAGGCGTCTTTGGCGATAGGGCACAGGCATCCGTTCCCGAGACCCTCAAGGTCTGGGAGATACAGGCAGACGGAAAAGACAGGGGGCACGCAGCACTGGCGCAGATAAACGCGCTGCGGCCGCAAGCAGGGTATGCGGACCTGCACGGCCAGTGGGAGGACGATAGCCGGACACCGACCAGGCTCGGCGAAGCGAGCGTCACCGTTGTGCTGGCCCGCTGGGACGGAGCCGAACTCCGACCGTGGAGCGAGGGGGGAGAGGATGCCTGGAGAAGAAGTCAGGTCTCGGTCCGGGAGTCCTGGATAGCAGGCCCTGCACATTATTCCGGAGCTGAAGAGCGTGAGGTCGCGCGTATAAAACCGCTCCTGCCCGGCAGGGGGGAAGGAAGCATCCTTATCTCTCTGACCCTCACCGCAGATGGGTTTTGGGAGGGGCGCGCACAGAATCAAAAGGAGAACGAGGTGATCGTCACCTACGATCCGAAGATCGGCCTGCAGATCCGGGATGGGAGGCCATAATGTTCCTTAATATGGACCTGATTTCTTCTTCAAGCCATATCCTCTTCTTTGATACCTAACGAGTGAATTAGAACGTCCCGAGGGAAAAGTATAAGGTATCCTACAAAGAATAATGCCTTGAACATTGTCGTACTCGTTTCGTTCCGGTCGCACATGAGAGGATCACCCTGTTGACTGGTGCAGAGCGGTCAGGCAATGCAGGTGAACAGACATGGTCAATCTCATCGATGATCCATGGATATCCGTCGTGCGAAGGGACGGAACACGGGAAACCATCGCCCCCTGGGAGATTACCGGGGGAACCGAGCCCGTGATCCGGCTGGATGCTCCCCGACCCGATTTCAACGGGGCGCTTGTCCAGTTCCTCATCGGCCTTGTGCAGACGGCAATCCCCCCCGGTGACAACCGGGACTGGAGGAGGAAGTTTAAGACTCCACCACCTCCCCACGAGTTGAAAAATGCTTTTGCACCGTATGCCCATGCTTTCAACTTCGATGGCGAAGGGCCGCGGTTTATGCAGGATTATGACCTCAACGAGGGCGTCGAGAGCTCCGTAGACCGGATGCTCATGGAGATGCCCGGAGAACAGACGCTGAAACTGAACACCGACCATTTTCTGAAGCGAGGGACGGTCAACCATATCTGCCGGTCATGCTGCGCAATGGCTCTCTTTACGCTCCAGACAAACGCTCCGTCCGGCGGCCGGGGGCATCGGACATCGCTCCGGGGCGGAGGGCCGCTGACCACACTGGTCATGGGCACAACCCTGTGGGAGACCGTCTGGCTGAACGTCCTTCCCCGGGATCAATTCGAGATCCTCGGCAACGCAGCAAAAACCGCAGACCCCGATCGGTTCCCCTGGATGGGGCCTACCCGCACAAGCACCAGAAACGAGGTTACGGCTCCTACCGACGTGCACCCGGCACAGATCTTCTTTTCCATGCCCCGCAGGATCCGGGTCGACCTAGATCACCCAGAGTCGGGAAGGTGCGATATCTGCGGTTGTGCTTCGGAGACTCTTGTCTCCAAGTACTCCACGAAGGATGGCGGGGTGAACTACAAAGGGGCCTGGAAACACCCGCTCACGCCGTATTATCAGCCGAAGAACGCCGAAGAACCTCTCCCGAAGCACGGGCAGGCGGACGGGATAGCGTACCGGAACTGGCTCGGGCTTGTGCAGAATGATACTGAAAGCCGCACACAGCCGGCACTGGCGGTTCAGGTCTTCCGGAACGAGCGGCAGCGCAATCTGACCGACTACCTGGGCTATTCGGCCCCACTCTGGGCGTTCGGGTACAAGACGGACAACATGAAGGTAATCTGCTGGAACGAGAGCACGATGCCGCTGCTCCATGTCGGCGAGGCGGTTCGTGAGCAGTACGAAGGGGTCGTGACGGCACTTCTCAAGACCGCTGATCTCGTCGCAGTGAGCACCCGCAGTTGCATCCGAAAAGCACTCTTCGGGGACCGAAAGGACGCAGGCGGGAATATCCCCGAGGTCGATTCCCGGTTTTGGCAAGACACGGAGAGTGAGTTCTACGCTGTGCTGGAGGCACTGCGGGAGGCGATGGAGAGGGGTGAGGATACAACCGCCCTGAAACTGCAGTGGCTTTCGAGCCTCTCCCGTGAGGCCGAGGAACTTTTCAAGGTCTATTCCCAGGCCGATCTCATCGGTGTCGCGGACCCGCGAAGGATAGCCCTGTCCCAGCGCATGCTCAGGAACTACACCTCACCGAGAAACAAGAAGATCCGCGATGCGCTCGACCTCCCCAGAGGTCCTGACGATGGCGATGCAAAGCCCAGGGGAACCCGAAAGCGCTCGGTAAGTACAAGGTGAATACCCATGAAACAGATGAATTATATTTCGTTCATGAACAATCCAGACACCAGATCGGTCCTGATCGACTGGTGGGCGGGTCTGGATCATGCCCGTGGAGATCGGGCGGCGCTCCGGCGTTGCCGGAGCAGCCAGGAGGTCGCGTTTGTCCCGGCGTTCCACCAGCTGCGCCAGAACCTCTCCGGAATTGCCCCAGTGGATGCTGAAAAACTTGCAGCGGTGGCCGGGATTCTTTCGCACGTCAAGAAGAACGACTATTCGCTCCGGCTCGCCCAGCAGATGGCGACACCGAAGAACGGCAGTGACCGTGCCCGGGTGAGCGGGCTGCGCTTCCGGCGACTGCTCAAGATCGAGGACCGCGACGACCTGTACGGTGCGGTGATCCGGATAATCCGGCTGCTTGATGGCTCCGTGAACATTGCAAGCCTTGCAGACGGAGTCTACTGGTGGAATGAGAGGACGAAGAACACCTGGGCGTTTGACTACTATGACAAAGCCCCGAATGAAGCGTAATTAGTGGAGGAATTAACATGAGTGAATTTATTCAATTACACATGCTCGTATCGTATCCGCCGTCGAACCTGAACCGTGACGACCTCGGCAGACCCAAGACTGCCATGATGGGCGGCGTCCAGCGCCTGCGCGTCTCGTCGCAGAGCCTGAAGAGGGCCTGGAGGACGTCGGATATCTTTGCCAACACACTCGCGGGGCACCTCGGCATCAGGACAAAGGAGATGGGGACACTGATTTACCGGTCCCTGACGTCGGGCGTCAGCCTTGCGGAGATCCTTCAGGGCAACCGGGACGCACCTGTCGCATTCAAGCCTGTCGCCGAGGATAAAGCCCGGAAGTGGGCCGCGGAGATCGCCAGCGGCTTTGGGAAACTGAAAGCCGGTGAGGGAGCCCTCGAGATCGAACAGCTCGCCCACTTCAGCCCCGAGGAGATCGCTGCTATCGACGCACTGATCGCAAAACAGGCAGCCACCGGGACCGACCCCGACGACAACGACAAAATGCTCCTAATGGAGCGGCATACTGCGGCAGATATCGCGATGTTCGGCCGTATGCTGGCAGCTTCTCCAATCTACAACACAGAGGCGGCGGTGCAGGTCTCCCACGCGGTCACCGTGCATTCGGTCGCAGTCGAAGACGACTACTTCACGGCAGTCGATGACCTCAACCTGGGCGATGAGGATATGGGTGCCGGACACCTCGGGGAGACGGAGTTCGCATCCGGACTCTTTTACCTCTATGTCTGCGTCAACCGCGATCTGCTGCACAAGAACCTGGGCAACGACGAAGCGCTCACCGGGGCTGCCCTCCGTGCCCTTGTCGAAGCGGCAGCAAAAGTTGCGCCGACCGGCAAGCAGAACAGCTTTGCGTCACGGGCGTACGCATCATACCTGCTCGCAGAGAAGGGATGCCAGCAGCCCCGCTCGCTCTCGGTTGCATACCTGAAACCGTTGCAGGACAACGACCTGCTCGGGAGCGCTATCAGAGCGCTGAAGGAGACCCACGACAAGATGGATGCCGTATACGGGAACTGCAGTGACGCCTGTTGTGAGATGAACGCTTACGCCGGCGAAGGAACGCTGCAAGAGGTCCTGAATTTCGTGGCGGGTCAACATGCATGAGTTCCTCACCTTTCGCCTGTATGGCATGATGGCATCGTGGGGCGATATCGCCGTCGGGGAGTCCCGCCCGACCTCCGATCACCCGTCCCGATCCGCTATCTTCGGGCTGCTCGCGGCGGCGCTCGGGATCCGCCGTGACGAGGAGGAGCGGCTCTCCGCGCTCTCCAACGCCTATCAGATGGCGATTCGGGTAGATGCGCCCGGGGTGCTGCTACGGGACTATCACACGTCCCAGATTCCGCCTGCAGGGAGGGGAAGAAAGAAGCACTCGTTTGCAACCCGGAGAGAGGAACTGGCGATACCCCGCGAGAATCTCTCGACGGTGCTCTCCACCCGGGATTACCGGTGCGATGCCGTGTCGACGGTCTGCATCTGGCAGGGGTCCGGGTCGGCCCCCTACTCGCTGGAAGATCTGGCAAACGCTCTGAATCGCCCGGTGTTCGTCCTGTATCTCGGCAGGAAATCCTGCCCGCTCGCTCTCCCGGTACACGCACAGGTCGTTGCCGGAGAGAATCTTGCGGCCGCGCTCTCGGCGGTGCGGTTCCCCGATGACGACCTGCTACGGGGCCTGCTTCACCACGGCGACCTGCGGGTCTTCTGGGAAGGCGATCAGGACGTCGGGATCCCGGCGATCCAGACGACTCTCCGGTACGATAACCCGTTGAGCCGGAAGCGGTGGCAGTTCGGGAGCCGGGCCGAGCATTACGGCGTTATGTCCGGGAGTGGATCGCCATGTACCTGAGCAGGATACGGCTCCGGCCCGATGCGGCCGGGAAACGTGAGTTCTGGCAGGTGATGGGAAGCGAGTACCAGGCGCACCATATGGTCTGGGACCTCTTCACCGATAGCCCCGATCGGGAGCGGGACTTTCTCTACCGGGTGGAGGAGGCCGAAGGGCTGCCCACGATCTACTCGGTCTGCCAGCGTGAGCCGGTGAACCGGGGCGGGATGTGGACGATCGAGACGAAGCCCTATGATCCTGCCCTTCGCTCCGGGCAACAGCTTGCGTTCGTGCTCTGTGCCAATCCAATCCGGACGAAGTGCGACGAGAAGGGAAAGCACCACCGCCACGACGTAGTGATGGAGGCGAAGACCCGGCTGAAACAGCAGGGCGTGCCCAGGGAAGAATGGCCACCGGAGCCGGAGATCGTCCAGCAGGCAGGGTTTGCATGGCTTGCGATGAAGGGCGAGGCGAACGGTTTTTCGGTGGCAGCGGGTGACGTCCGCGCAGACGGCTATATCCAGCGGCGGTTCCGGAAGCGCAAAGGGCGGCACGAGATCAGCCTCAGCACAATCGACTATACGGGCATCCTCACGGTTGTCGATCCGGATAGGTTCAAAGCCGCTCTCTTTGGCGGGATAGGACCTGCGAAAGGGTTTGGCTGCGGGCTGATAATGGTGCGGCCGGCAATGCGGTAGGGAGGACGTATGCTCCCTCCGCTCAAGCCGATTGCCATCAAGGAACGGATCTCCCTTCTTTTTCTGGAGAAAGGCGAACTGGACGTGCTCGACGGCGCGTTTGTGCTGGTAGACAAAAATGGGGTACGCACCCAGATCCCAGTGGGGAGCGTCGCCTGCCTGATGCTTGAACCGGGAACCCGGGTCTCGCACGCGGCGGTGGTGCTCGCGGCCCGGGTAGGTTGTCTGCTGGCCTGGGTAGGGGAGGCGGGGGTGCGCCTCTATGCTGCCGGGCAGCCCGGCGGCGCGAGGTCGGACCGCCTGCTCTACCAGGCAAAACTTGCACTCGACGAGGAGGCGCGGCTGAAGGTGGTACGGAAGATGTACGAGATCCGGTTCCAGGGTCCCGTCCCTTCCCAGTATTCTGTTATGCAGTTACGGGGGATGGAAGGCGCCCGGGTCCGGGAGCTCTACGTGCAGCTCGCGAGGAAGTACGGCTTCGAGTGGAAGGGGAGAAATTACGACTCCTCCAGCTGGGGGAGCGGCGACCTTCCAAACCGCTGCCTGAGTTCCGCGACGGCCTGCCTCTATGGGATCTGCGAGGCAGCGGTGCTCGCGGCCGGGTATGCGCCTGCCATCGGGTTCATCCATTCAGGTAAGCCGCTCTCGTTTGTCTACGATGTTGCCGATCTCTTCAAGTTCGATACGGTGGTGCCGGTGGCGTTCCGGGTCGCCGCAGAGAATCCGTTTGACCCGGAACGAGCCGTGCGGCTGGCGTGCCGGGACAGTTTCCGGGAGACGAGGCTGCTCCGAAAGGTTATCCCCACCATCGAGGAAGTCCTGAAGGCGGGCGGCATTCCCATGCCTGAACCGCCCGAGGACGCATTGAAACCGGCGATACCGGAAGAGCGAGGGCTGAGCGATGCTGGTCATCGTGGTTGAGGCGGCTCCGCCCCGTCTCCGGGGCAGGCTGGCGGTCTGGCTGCTGGAGGTTCATGCCGGGGTGTACGTCGGGGACCTCTCAGTGAAGGTCAGGGAGATGATCTGGCGGCAGGTCGTCGCCGGGATCGAGGACGGCAGCGCCGTGATGGCCTGGAGCACCAACAACGAACAGGGATACGATTTCACAACGGTCGGACAAGGCCGCCGCGTTCCGCTGGAACTTGACGGCGTGAAGTTGATATCGTTTCTCCCTTTGCAAGGGGAAGGTTCCGCCAATGTTATCACCAGCGATGACAAAGAGGATGATATCGAATGCGGTTCGTTCGATATTTCGGAGTGAGGCAGATGATGGCTTTCAGCGGTTCCCTGATACCTCACACCGACCTTCCGATCCTGTGTTTGAATAGGTGGAAGTAAAATTCCACCTTTCTGGAATAAAAAAGGATGAGCGTTCCCCATGTACGTGGGGATGAACCGAAACAGCCAAAACCGGAGAAGATGTTATGAATGCGTTCCCCATGTACGTGGGGATGAACCGCGTATATACGCACTTTTGAAAAGATGTTGAAAGCGTTCCCCATGTACGTGGGGATGAACCGGCATTTTTATCTTCCGATAAATAAGATTGATAGCGTTCCCCATGTACGTGGGGATGAACCGAAGTCTGGATAGACTGGTAACCGAAAATGCCGGCGTTCCCCATGTACGTGGGGATGAACCGTAGAAATTCCTTTAGCGGCGACGGGTTTTTCGGCGTTCCCCATGTACGTGGGGATGAACCGCATCCAGTTGCGAACATTCTTCTGTATGGGGTGCGTTCCCCATGTACGTGGGGATGAACCGATACCGCATCGCTTCGGCAGACTCGGATGCCGGCGTTCCCCATGTACGTGGGGATGAACCGCGGTGGGACCACAGGGACTGGGCCGCCCCCCCCGCGTTCCCCATGTACGTGGGGATGAACCGAGAGGGAGTGTTACGGGTGTTACGGCTAGCAAGCGTTCCCCATGTACGTGGGGATGAACCGGTGATCTATGATCTGGCGGTCAGGGCGGGAGTGCGTTCCCCATGTACGTGGGGATGAACCGTCGTCGCGGTCCTCGACCACTACGAACTCCTGGCGTTCCCCATGTACGTGGGGATGAACCGGCGTCGCGGTTGAACTCAGTCACTTCCTTTCGGCGTTCCCCATGTACGTGGGGATGAACCGGCCGGCCGCCTCATCAGGCAGAGTGAGCGCCGGCGTTCCCCATGTACGTGGGGATGAACCGCTCATCGGCACCCCCTATACGCTCGACAAGACAGCGTTCCCCATGTACGTGGGGATGAACCGTCCGTCGCGGTCTTGAGCATCAGCCCGCCTGCGCGTTCCCCATGTACGTGGGGATGAACCGATCGTCACGCTGAAACGAGGGTTCCCGTACGCGCGTTCCCCATGTACGTGGGGATGAACCGAGCGCGATCGGTGCCATATTCGAGGCCGTCCGGCGTTCCCCATGTACGTGGGGATGAACCGACTCAGTTTGTTAAGGTGGGAAGAATCGTTAAGCGTTCCCCATGTACGTGGGGATGAACCGCCTCTGCCCTCCGCCGCCGCCGATACTCCCGGCGCGTTCCCCATGTACGTGGGGATGAACCGCGTTCCGGGCTGCCGGCCCTCCAGTACCGACAGCGTTCCCCATGTACGTGGGGATGAACCGGCCGAGCGCCGCTACGTCTCTGTGGTGCACGCGCGTTCCCCATGTACGTGGGGATGAACCGGGGGATCTTCGCCCCTTCGCACTCGTGGCGGCGCGTTCCCCATGTACGTGGGGATGAACCGGCCTTTGCTCGCGTGGATGGTATCCACCCGGAGCGTTCCCCATGTACGTGGGGATGAACCGCACGACTCGCATTAGACGAGCGGGTAGAGCCCGCGTTCCCCATGTACGTGGGGATGAACCGGAACGACAGAAGCGGATCAAGACCCGGAGCATGCGTTCCCCATGTACGTGGGGATGAACCGGGGGATCCACCGGGCAACGTCTCCCACCCGGAGCGTTCCCCATGTACGTGGGGATGAACCGTGTTACGCCGTTACGGGTGTTACGGGTGTTGAGCGTTCCCCATGTACGTGGGGATGAACCGACTACTCCGCTCCGCACCCTCCTCGAGAACATGCGTTCCCCATGTACGTGGGGATGAACCGAGGGCGGTGTCGGTGGCTCACTCCGTGAACTGGCGTTCCCCATGTACGTGGGGATGAACCGTGGAGATCGGCAGCATCGAACGCGGCGGCAAAGCGTTCCCCATGTACGTGGGGATGAACCGGTCGAGATCATCGACCTCTCCACCCTTTCGCCGCGTTCCCCATGTACGTGGGGATGAACCGTACGACGAGTTCGGGCTCACGGTCCCGGCCGGGCGTTCCCCATGTACGTGGGGATGAACCGTTCGCGAAGGGCGCGACCGACAACGAGTTCGGGCGTTCCCCATGTACGTGGGGATGAACCGGAGCTGCACCGGGCGAGGCGCAGGTGGTCGAGGCGTTCCCCATGTACGTGGGGATGAACCGCTCGCCACGTCGCTGATCTGTGACGCCAACGGGCGTTCCCCATGTACGTGGGGATGAACCGCAAAGACCGATGACAAGGGCACGATCCCGGTCAGCGTTCCCCATGTACGTGGGGATGAACCGACTTTCCAGACAAAAGTGCAGAACCCGAATGCGCGTTCCCCATGTACGTGGGGATGAACCGACTGAGGCCGAGTATCTCGCGAAACTCGGCGCGCGTTCCCCATGTACGTGGGGATGAACCGAGCGTCATAGCGTCACCGGTGGAGAGACCTGCGCGTTCCCCATGTACGTGGGGATGAACCGGAACTCGCGAAGGCCTTCTCCGCTCTCGCTGAGCGTTCCCCATGTACGTGGGGATGAACCGATCATATCCGGCAGCCCGCTGACCGCGACGAGGCGTTCCCCATGTACGTGGGGATGAACCGCCTACTACCCCGACTGGCGCTACAACCCGACCGCGTTCCCCATGTACGTGGGGATGAACCGCGTTCCGCCGGTGGGGTGGCGGGGACAAGGGCGCGTTCCCCATGTACGTGGGGATGAACCGTCGAGGTCAAATTCCCGCCGATCCTGCAGCACGCGTTCCCCATGTACGTGGGGATGAACCGATCACATGGTCGGTGAAACAAGCGCAGGAAAAGCGTTCCCCATGTACGTGGGGATGAACCGGCACAGGTGCAGGCGGGCGGTCGAGTCCTCCGGCGTTCCCCATGTACGTGGGGATGAACCGGCGGCGAAAAATGACGCCGCACCCGCGACACCGCGTTCCCCATGTACGTGGGGATGAACCGCATCCGCATTCGCCGCAACGGTCGCCACGAAGGCGTTCCCCATGTACGTGGGGATGAACCGATGGTCGCTGCCGCGACCGCAACGGTGATGGTGCGTTCCCCATGTACGTGGGGATGAACCGATCATAGGAGTTACAGCGACATGCAGCACAAAGCGTTCCCCATGTACGTGGGGATGAACCGACCTCCTCAAAATCCGTCTCCTGGTCGGCGCTGCGTTCCCCATGTACGTGGGGATGAACCGATCTCCAGGATCATGCTCGTGCGCTCCCGGTAGCGTTCCCCATGTACGTGGGGATGAACCGCGCAAGATCCGCAAAGACGGCACGCGCGGCAAGCGTTCCCCATGTACGTGGGGATGAACCGAACTCTACACGCCGTTTTAGGTTTATATCGATGCGTTCCCCATGTACGTGGGGATGAACCGCCACATGCAAAAGTGCCTGCTGGAGTTCAAAGGCGTTCCCCATGTACGTGGGGATGAACCGATAATGCTATTGACGGAACTATAAACAATGGAGCGTTCCCCATGTACGTGGGGATGAACCGAATCATCAAATTTATTTGTGAAAAGAGAAGAGGCGTTCCCCATGTACGTGGGGATGAACCGACCATTTCCGTGGCATCGGCGGCCGACATTACGCGTTCCCCATGTACGTGGGGATGAACCGAAAACATTTTATTATCGTGTTGTGGTATCAGAGCGTTCCCCATGTACGTGGGGATGAACCGCGATAATGACGGCAACCTTTCGTCACCTATTCGCGTTCCCCATGTACGTGGGGATGAACCGGGAGTTTGTTTCATATGCATTAATTTCAAAACGCGTTCCCCATGTACGTGGGGATGAACCGGTCAACAAACTTGTTGGTATAAAAGACCGTCCGCGTTCCCCATGTACGTGGGGATGAACCGAACATCATTACGTAATTGGCGCGAATGTTCAAGCGTTCCCCATGTACGTGGGGATGAACCGACAATAAAATTATTGCCGCGGTGACCGATGCAGCGTTCCCCATGTACGTGGGGATGAACCGCGACAAAACATTATGCCCTCAACATACAGAAAGCGTTCCCCATGTACGTGGGGATGAACCGTCGCTGGAAATCGGGGAAACTTCGGCGTCCTTGCGTTCCCCATGTACGTGGGGATGAACCGGGGACACTTTCCGATTTTTCTTATACCGATATGCGTTCCCCATGTACGTGGGGATGAACCGGTCGACACCGTGCACCAGACCCGGGACGGAGCGCGTTCCCCATGTACGTGGGGATGAACCGGACGCCCCCGCCCCCATCAAAACAGTCGTGGGGCGTTCCCCATGTACGTGGGGATGAACCGTTGCGGCACAATACAATGCCGGACTTTCAGAAGCGTTCCCCATGTACGTGGGGATGAACCGTATTTTTAATTATTTTCGGTTTAAAACAGAATGCGTTCCCCATGTACGTGGGGATGAACCGAATGTATCCAAAATGCGACAAAACATTATGCCGCGTTCCCCATGTACGTGGGGATGAACCGTGGCATGCGAAAACAAACGCAACTGGTATCAAGCGTTCCCCATGTACGTGGGGATGAACCTGCACGAGATTCCAGATCGGCGGCACTGCGAACGCGTTCCCCATGTACGTGGGGATGAACCGATTCGTGTTACCAACCTCCCGCATCTTTGTATGCGTTCCCCATGTACGTGGGGATGAACCGAGCGAGCCGAGGAGCAGAGGAGGGGATTTTAAGCGTTCCCCATGTACGTGGGGATGAACCGATCAAGCAGGGATCGCAGGATCGGATCTTCATGCGTTCCCCATGTACGTGGGGATGAACCGCGATCGAAGACGCCGAGGCCGAGATCATCGATGCGTTCCCCATGTACGTGGGGATGAACCGATCGCCCTCCCGAGCCTCCCGAGCCTCCCGAGGCGTTCCCCATGTACGTGGGGATGAACCGTCTCCCGGGCCTCTTTGCGGGCGTGGGCGATCGCGTTCCCCATGTACGTGGGGATGAACCGGAAGAGAATTGTATCTATATTACGATTTGTCGGCGTTCCCCATGTACGTGGGGATGAACCGACATTAGGGATTCGGTCATAATGATAACGGAAGCGTTCCCCATGTACGTGGGGATGAACCGACCTAATAGAGCATATATCAGGAGATTTAATAGCGTTCCCCATGTACGTGGGGATGAACCGTCGGTATAGCGTTGCGAATCGTAGAAAATATCGCGTTCCCCATGTACGTGGGGATGAACCGAAAATCATCATTCCGCTTGCAATTTTCGGTGGGCGTTCCCCATGTACGTGGGGATGAACCGTGCCACTGGGGAGAGATTCATTGACAACCTCAGCGTTCCCCATGTACGTGGGGATGAACCGTCACTACCTCCATAAATCTAGTGACTGGAATAGCGTTCCCCATGTACGTGGGGATGAACCGTTGGTAACTTTTTTTACGGTTATAGGTTTTTGGCGTTCCCCATGTACGTGGGGATGAACCGGCAGGCAATAGATAAATCCATCAAGTTAAACGGCGTTCCCCATGTACGTGGGGATGAACCGTCGGGTTGCTCTGCTACTCGTGCGGCAATGTTGCGTTCCCCATGTACGTGGGGATGAACCGGAAAAATGGGATTTAGGAGTGAGTGATTAAATGCGTTCCCCATGTACGTGGGGATGAACCGAACATCTGTTAACAGATAGTGATAATTCTCAAGCGTTCCCCATGTACGTGGGGATGAACCGTCTCCTGGATTAGAGAGAAGCAAAAATAGGAGGCGTTCCCCATGTACGTGGGGATGAACCGATTCAATCGACCGGCAAAGCGCCGTCGATAGTGCGTTCCCCATGTACGTGGGGATGAACCGGCACTTGGCGCGGCGTTTTTAATTCCGTTGAAGCGTTCCCCATGTACGTGGGGATGAACCGGCGAAAAGCGAATCCCGCGATGGAAAAGCCTTGCGTTCCCCATGTACGTGGGGATGAACCGTCAGGGTCACGGGATGACCTAAGCGAAACCTGGCGTTCCCCATGTACGTGGGGATGAACCGGTTTTCCAGAGAATTAAGGGAAAATTCGTCAAGCGTTCCCCATGTACGTGGGGATGAACCGGCGCTGGCGATTATTGGGTAGAAATTCCGACGGCGTTCCCCATGTACGTGGGGATGAACCGTAAATTCGATGTATGTCGCTATAATGCGCGACGCGTTCCCCATGTACGTGGGGATGAACCGGGCAGATGTCCCGGCCCCGACGACCTGCTTGCAGCGTTCCCCATGTACGTGGGGATGAACCGGCCGCCACGACCGACGCACAGGGCGACGCCGCGCGTTCCCCATGTACGTGGGGATGAACCGCACCACGGCGACGTAAGGCGAGGCCCCCTCGAGCGTTCCCCATGTACGTGGGGATGAACCGAGCCCGGAACTCTCCAACGCGCAGAAGCGCAGGCGTTCCCCATGTACGTGGGGATGAACCGGACAGTTCCGTGAGTGCTGAGGTTCCGACCTAGCGTTCCCCATGTACGTGGGGATGAACCGCCAGTCCCTGATGACTCGCGGACACCGAAACGGCGTTCCCCATGTACGTGGGGATGAACCGGGGAACGTGGCCGACATCACCACTTTGATCGTGCGTTCCCCATGTACGTGGGGATGAACCGGTACACCGTCACATGACAGGCCGGGCAGGTCGGCGTTCCCCATGTACGTGGGGATGAACCTGCAACCGAACATCTCCCGAGTCTAACGGCTGCGCGTTCCCCATGTACGTGGGGATGAACCCGATACTGCCTCCCTGATAGCGTTAATTGTGACGCGTTCCCCATGTACGTGGGGATGAACCGTTTCATCCTGCTTCGCGATCCCTGGCATCATCGCGTTCCCCATGTACGTGGGGATGAACCGGTCGTGTGTTTGGTGATGCTCTTCACGGGGGTGCGTTCCCCATGTACGTGGGGATGAACCGTATGTCCAGTTGAGGACAGAGGAGGCGGCTGCGCGTTCCCCATGTACGTGGGGATGAACCGTGCCCCCAGTGTGGGAGCACGATCCGGCGGGGGCGTTCCCCATGTACGTGGGGATGAACCGTTTACCCAATTTTTAAGGCAATCGCAGAGATTGCGTTCCCCATGTACGTGGGGATGAACCGGCCCTAGTTGGTCCCGGGGCTGATGAGGTGGAGCGTTCCCCATGTACGTGGGGATGAACCGAAAGAGTTCTGGTTCCGGAAAATCGGAACCAAGCGTTCCCCATGTACGTGGGGATGAACCGTCACAAGAGCGGATCCATGCCTAACTTGCGGCGCGTTCCCCATGTACGTGGGGATGAACCGTCGACCGAGACGATCGAAGACGAGATCGAGACGCGTTCCCCATGTACGTGGGGATGAACCGCCACCAGGTGGGAGCAATACGCCCAAAAATGCGCGTTCCCCATGTACGTGGGGATGAACCGATACCAAGAACTACTCGATCGACG
Organism: Methanoculleus sp.; assembly: GCA_018433835.1. Lineage (GTDB taxonomy): Archaea > Halobacteriota > Methanomicrobia > Methanomicrobiales > Methanoculleaceae > Methanoculleus. The sequence goes on along the minus strand of JAHDQM010000005.1, from coordinate 35,034 downwards.
ATCCGGAGGCGTTCCCCATGTACGTGGGGATGAACCGGTCCGGAATGCCGGCGGAGACTGGGTCCTCCCGCGTTCCCCATGTACGTGGGGATGAACCGGTCGAGGTCGGGCCACTCGATCCCCAGGCCTTGCGTTCCCCATGTACGTGGGGATGAACCGAACATCTGCTGGTTCCACGATTGCGTATCGAGGCGTTCCCCATGTACGTGGGGATGAACCGCGAATGCCTGAATGGCAGCCCAGCGTGTTCCGGCGTTCCCCATGTACGTGGGGATGAACCGGTCGAGGAGGAAGGGGACCTGCGCCTGCTGCAGCGTTCCCCATGTACGTGGGGATGAACCGGCCGACAACGTCTACGAGGCCTTGCGGCAGGTGCGTTCCCCATGTACGTGGGGATGAACCGACCGGTAGTCAACTCCTTGCGAGCGACGATCCGCGTTCCCCATGTACGTGGGGATGAACCGATCAACTTGGGGAACTACGAGTCGCTCGGGTTGCGTTCCCCATGTACGTGGGGATGAACCGGCCTCCCCCCAGGAGCCAGTGAAAGAGCAGCCGCGTTCCCCATGTACGTGGGGATGAACCGACCTTCAGCCAGAAGATGGTCGAGGGCAAGCGCGTTCCCCATGTACGTGGGGATGAACCGACAGGCCATGGGGCGGGTGCAGTTTGACATAGGCGTTCCCCATGTACGTGGGGATGAACCGAGAAACGGGTTCCGGTGGAGTCCGCGTAATGGGCGTTCCCCATGTACGTGGGGATGAACCGTTATCAATTGGGCTATTGCCGGGGGCAACTTCGCGTTCCCCATGTACGTGGGGATGAACCGAAATGACGTATCGGGAGTTTTTCGCCATCACCGCGTTCCCCATGTACGTGGGGATGAACCGATCGGACCGAACGTCTCCATCGAGCATACCTCGCGTTCCCCATGTACGTGGGGATGAACCGATTGCCTTCCGATCCTCGTCGCTGGCGAACAGGCGTTCCCCATGTACGTGGGGATGAACCGGCCGGTAGCCGGGTCGATGAACTGCAGCATCCGCGTTCCCCATGTACGTGGGGATGAACCGAGAAAAACTGAGATGTGAGGTGAAAAACATGGGCGTTCCCCATGTACGTGGGGATGAACCGGCGTTGAGTTCCTGAGTCTCCAGCCGGTTCAGGCGTTCCCCATGTACGTGGGGATGAACCGGCCGGCCGCTCCAGGTTCTGCCAGGCAGCCCGGCGTTCCCCATGTACGTGGGGATGAACCGAACAAATCAAAGTCAAAATCCAGCAAGAATTTGCGTTCCCCATGTACGTGGGGATGAACCGCGTTAAAACGGTCTTTTCCAGTATCGAGGAACGCGTTCCCCATGTACGTGGGGATGAACCGGAGGAATGTAAAATATATCATCATCAGTAAATGCGTTCCCCATGTACGTGGGGATGAACCGAAATCCGGAAAATCTTCGGAAATCTAATCGAAGCGTTCCCCATGTACGTGGGGATGAACCGATCTCTCCCTCCTCTACCATCTGTGCCTATTCGCGTTCCCCATGTACGTGGGGATGAACCGCCCCGTCTGCCGATGGCGGAATCAACAAATACGCGTTCCCCATGTACGTGGGGATGAACCGGTCTTCTCGGTGTCGCTCCCGGTCGCCGAGGTGCGTTCCCCATGTACGTGGGGATGAACCGTTCGCCGGGAGGGGATCCTGATGGCCGCGGTCGCGTTCCCCATGTACGTGGGGATGAACCAGTTTCTACGTCGCAGGCGATCGGTTTCCACTGGCGTCCCCCATGTATTTGGAGATGAATTGGATCTCTTTTTTCCATCTGCCGTCCATTTTCTTGCGTCCTCCAGCACAGGTGGACGTACCATGGTGAATCCCGTAAACGTGTACATCGACACCACATCCGGACTGACGCTACCTAACAACACCCAGGCGCTTTAACTCAAAGAAACAACGGGCACATGCGGCGGCGTCGTTCCCGGCATCGTGCGCGCCGGAATACAACGACCCAAAAAGCGTCCGATGCAGTTCCATCAACGTTGGCCACTTCAGCCCTCCCGGACGCCGGATCCCACACACCCTGACCGACGCTTCCATCGTGCAGATCGAAAGTATGCCGGAAAGCGGGTTCTCCATCCCGCTCCTCGCGCACTCGGCAGCGATCACTGCACCGTCGAATGCTACGTTATGTGCCACGACAGTGTCGCTCCGTGCCACCTCTTGACCAAACGCGTCGAGTGCCGTCTTGAGAGAGACACCGGTGCGGATCGCCGTTTCGGTGGTGATACTGTGAACTCTCACAGCTTCCGGTGGGATCGTAAACCCTTCCGGACGGACGATGAAACAGGCCTGCCGGACGACATACCCCCCACTGTCGCAGAGAAGCCACGCGATCTGCACCAACCGCGGCCAGGCTCGCGTATCGTGTGCCGGAGCATTCCGGTAACAGGGGAGGCCGGCGGTCTCCGTATCGAAGAACAGGTACGTCTCCTGATCGGGCCGCGCCGCCTCATCGGCCCTGCACTGGTTTCTTTGCCGATACATCGTCCTCTCAAAGGAAGGACTGCAGATAGGCGGATAAAGATTTTCATTCGCTGCGGGATCCGCCTTGCATCGATCCGAGGCGATAACGGGCTCCCGGGCTCACTGGATGAGCAGAATTATTTCTCCCCGGCCTGCAGCTCCCGGTAGTACCGGCAGAGGTCCGCGACGATACACCGTTCGTGCTTCGGGTTCTGCGCCGTGCAGATCGCGCGCCCGTGGCGGATCAGGAGGTAGTTGACGTCCCGCCAGGCCTCCTCCGGGAAGAGGGCTAAGAGATCGCGCTCGATGATGTCGGGGTTGGTGCTGTCGGTGAACCCCAGCCTCTCTGAGACCCGGCGGACATGGGTGTCGACGGCGATGCCGACGTTGATGTCGAACGCGTGGGAGAGGACGATGTTCGCGGTCTTTCTCCCCACCCCGGGGAACGACCGCAGTTCCTCCATCGTCCGCGGGACCTCGCCGCCGAAGTCGGAGACGAGAACTCTAGCCGTCTCGACGATGTAGCGGGCCTTCGTGTGGTGAAAGCCGATGGTTCTGATGAGCGGCTCCACCTCCTCGGGCTCCGCGCGGGCGAGCGCCTCCGGCGTCGGGTAGCGGGAGAAGAGGGTGTCGCGGACGGCGTTGACGGCGCGGTCCGTCGTCTGCGCGGAGAGGATGGTGAGGATCAGCGCTTCATATGGGTTGTCGAAGTCGATAAAGTGGCGCCTGTCGTCGACGACGGGATACTGCGCAAGAAGACGGCGGTAAACCTCGCAGGCGGCCTCGCGGTTCATAACTGATGGGGCAGGGCAGATTCGAACTGCCGTCAAAGCGTCCCAAACGCTCTAGGATGGACCAGGCTACCCTACTGCCCCCGTACCACCATACGTTAGAAAGCCGGGCAAAAATAGTTGCCGATAGAGGAGAGGTTCAGGGCAGCAGGGGGTTCGAAGACTCTTTGCTCACGACGGTGCCGGCGTAGGTCCCCTCCATGATCGCCCGGTAGAGGTTCTCCGGGTCGCGACCGTCAAGCACCAGAAGCGGGATGCCGGACCGTTCGATGACCTTCCCGGCCACAATGTCGAGCACGGTGTTGGCGCCCGCATTCATCCTGCTCCCGGTGATGATATCGAGGAGCTCCTGCGGCGTGAGGCGCTCGTGCTTCACCGCACCGGCATCCTTCTTCGGGTCGGCGCTGTAGATCCCGTTGACCGACGTGGCGTTGATGAGGAGGTCGGCACCGACGCTCTCGGCAAGGACCGCAGATACCGCATCGGTCGTCTGCGCCGGGGTGATGCCGCCCATGACGACGATCTTTCCGGTCTCTGCAAACTCCCGTGCCTCCGTGTAGTTCTCCGCAACGCGCGGGTAGGCCGCATCCCCGAGTCCGGCGATGAGCAGACGCGCGTTCAGCCGTGTCACCATGATACCGAGTTCGTCCGCCGCCGCCTCACCGGCACCGAGGTCGCGAGCAACCCGGATGTACCGGCGTGCCTCCCCGCCGCCGCCGACGACGATGAAAATCCGAAACTCTCCGGCAATCTTTTTCAGAACAGAGACATATCGGCTTATATTGTTCGATTCAAGCGAAGGGACCAGAACCGAACCGCCCAGGGAGATTACGATCTTCTTCATTCCACCCTACTATTATCCCCAATATCACTCATATACCTGTTGTGAAGATGCTGCACTGCCCTGTATGCGGTTCCACGGAGGTCTGGGCGATTACCGGCGGCTGTACCGGCTGTGTCTACCGGTGCAAGCGCTGCGGGTATCGCGGAGCGCTGGTCGTCGAGTACGATGAAGAAGACGAGAAGCGGAGTGAGCGGTAGCCCGCCCGCACCACAGTGATAAATATCATGGTTCCCATCACCCGGTGATCATATGCACGAGGCGCGACTCTACCAGAAAATGGAGGACGATACCGTCCGCTGCTCGCTCTGCGCTCACCGGTGCACCATACGGGAGGGCAGACAGGGAGTCTGCGGCGTCCGCATCAACCGCGGCGGCACGCTGTATGCCGCCACATTCGGCAAGGTCATCGCCGAGGCGGTCGATCCCATCGAAAAGAAACCGCTCTTCCATTTCCTGCCCGGAACGCTCTCCTACTCGCTCGGGACCATCGGATGCAACTTCCACTGCGAGCACTGCCAGAACTGGCACATCTCCCAGCAGACGCTGGAGATGGAGTCGTTCAGGGATATCAGCCCGGAGCAGGGCGTAGAACGAGCGATTCAGTCCGGTTCCGCAAGCATCGCCTGGACGTATAACGAGCCCGCCATCTGGCACGAGTACCCGCTTGCGATGGGGACGCTGGCGCGCGAAAAAGGTCTCGGAACCGTCTACGTCACGAACGGCTACATCACGGAAGAGGGGCTGCGCGAGATCGCGGGGATGCTCAACGCCTTCCGCGTCGACATCAAATCGTTCTCCGACACCTTTTACCGGAAGGTCTGCGGGGGGCGGCTGCAGCCGGTCCTCGACGCGACGGCGCTTGCAAAGGAACTCGGGATGCACGTCGAGACGGTCACGCTGGTCATCCCGGGGCAGAACGACTCGCTGGAAGAGATGGAGACGCTCATACGGTGGGTGCTCGAGAACCTCGGCCCCGACACCCCGATGCACTTCACCCGGTTCCACCCCGACTACAAGATGCGGGAGACGAGGCCGACCGAGGTCAGGGCCCTGGAGAAGATCTACGAGCGTGCAAAAGAACTCGGGATCAACTACCCGTATCTCGGCAACGTCGGAGGCCACCGCTACGAGAACACCTACTGTCCCGCTTGCGGCAGCCCCGTTATCGAGCGGTCGGGGTACGCGGTCAGGATAACGGGGCTTGACGACCATGCCTGTACGGAATGCGGCGGGCGCATCGAATATGTCTCGGAGATCGGGTGAACGCCGGAGGTTCCTTACCGACAGGATGCTCGGGACGCTCACCCGCTACCTCCGGTTCATGGGCTACGACACCATGAGCGCAAACAGCCTCTCCCCGGGGAGCTCCCGGGAAGATACGCTCCTCCTCGAGATCGCCGTCCGGGACGAACGGCTCCTCCTGACCAGGGACCGTGAACTCGCACGGCGGGGCGGGGTGCAGGCGGTCTACATCGCGTCCGAAGGTATCATGGCCCAGATCCGGCAGGTTGCCGACCTCGGGCTCATTGAGCCCGAGATCCGGATGAGCCGCTGTTCGCTCTGCAACACACGCCTCCGGCCGGCCACCGCACGGGAGATCCGGGAGACGCATTACGCCCCGCGGTCGACCAGGGGCAAGGAGTTCTCGTGGTGCCCCGTGTGCCGGAAACTCTATTGGATGGGTTCGCACGGAACCAGCCTTGAGCGGCGCCTCAAAGAGATGCGCTCCTCCCCCTGACCGGGCGCCTGCCGCATTTCTCCGAATGATTACGGAAAAAACCTCATTTCAGACATTTTGTGGAGAATCCTGGAAAGGTATATCATCTTTCAGGGAGTATGAAGCGCGACGGCTGCAGGCCGGTTGACCCGATCTTCTATCAACCGGGACGCCTGCAGAGGCATATGTCGGCCGGTGCGGGAGGGACTGCGATCTCAATCGTCCGGGTCTGCAACGGGGCTTCATGCACGAATCGGCGGAGCCCGGGCAACGTATCATGGAGAATACTATGGAAAGTCTGAAGATAGCATTTTTCTGCTGGGAATCGCTGTATGCGGAGCGGGTCGGCGGGCTCGCAAATGCGGCAACAAACCTCGCCGAGACGCTGGCACGGCATCATGAGGTGCACTTTTTCACCCGGGGAGAGGGGAGAGACGCCGAGATCAACAACGTCCGATATCACTACTGCCAGCCGACGGGACAGGACATCGTCCGGTACTGCTCCGACATGAGCAGGGGAATGCTCGACCGCTTCGACGAGTTTGACGCACCATCGTTCGACCTCCTGCACTTCCACGACTGGCACGTGGTCGACGCGCTCCGCCGGCTCCGGGAGCGGGAGACCATCTTCACCTACCATTCGACGGAGTTCGGGAGGAACGGGAACGCCTTCAGCACCGGATGGCCGTTTACGGAGATCTCGAAGATCGAGCGTTCCGGCGCATCGATTGCCAAACGCATAACAGCAGTCTCCTCGACCCTCAGGCGGGAGGCCATGAGCCTCTACGACATCCCGGACTGGAAGATCGATGCCGTCCCGAACGGCATCGTGCCCGCCCACTACCAGGCGGACGTCGATCCGGAGGCGGTGAAACGGCGTTACGGCTTTGACCCGGACTCCCCGCTGGTACTCTTTGTCGGGCGGCTCGCATGGCAGAAAGGGCCCGACATGCTGGTGGATGCAGCCCCCAACCTCCTCCGGAAGCACCCCGACGGCCAGTTCGCCTTCATCGGCGACGGGCAGATGCGCCCGGGCCTCGAGACCAGGGCCCGGTCGCTTCCCGTCCGTTTCCTCGGGCGGCTGACCGATACGGACTACGTCACACTCCTCAATGCAAGCGATATCGTCGCCATCCCGAGCAGGAACGAGCCGTTCGGGCTTGTGCTCCTCGAGGCGTGGAGCGCTGGCCGGTGCGTGGTCGCTTCCGACGTCGGCGGGCTCTCCGAAAACATCGAGCACGGGACCGACGGGGTCAAGGTGCAGCCGCACCCGGACTCGATTGCCGAAGGGCTCTCCCGGGTGGCGGATTCCCCCGAGAGGTCGTTCGCCATGGGCCGGGAGGGGCTTGACAAAGTGAAGAAGGAGTTCCCGTGGAGCCGCGTTGCGAAGCGGATGGAAGGCGTGTACCGGAAACCCGCGAACAACGACATAATCCTCTGCTGACCGCCCATTCAGGGCAGCATGACGGCTGCAAGGTGCTCCATCAGGCAGAACGGGTCCGATGAGACAACGGGTGTCCCTGCGTAGAGTTCCATTCCCCCGATATCCGAGGTCCGGGAATGGAGGTCGCCCCGGTCCACCACCCACGCGGCGTAATGACCCTCTTCCCCGAGCTGAGGCATGTACACCGCCGCGTTATAACTCTGCACCCCGATGTTTCGGTAACACTCGAGCACTTTTGCGAGTGCCGGGGCGAGATCGTGCGGCGACTCCGTGATAATCGCGACTTCGTGCTCTTTTCTCGGGGTGAGGTGCGCCATGACCCGGGCATTTTTGTAGACGAGCCCGAGGCCGATGACGGTATGGGCTAAAAAGAGATCGTCGTAGTATTCGCTCCCGTAACGGCACCGGTACTCCTCCCTGGTCCTCTCAATCCGTCCCTGGGCGGCATAGGGAAGGTGGGTGAGCAGCACCTGGGCATGGTTGTGCACGATGCTTGCCCCCGCACGCCAGAGGAAGTTCCAGATTATGAAGGGATAGACCGCCCGGGGGTCTCTGCGGTGCGCATCCTGGCACCAGCGGATGGCCACGCTGATCATATCGGCGATCTGCGGCTCTGCGGTGACGTAGGGGTCCGTGTTCTTCGCGATGATGACGGCATGGAGGTAATCGTACTTGGCGATGTTGCTCGCCGTAATCCAGTAGTCGCCGTCGATCCTCCCGAACGTGTCGGCCGGCGTCTCCTCGAGGGGGTTTGCGAACGGTCCCTCCCCGGCAAGCGTCCGCAGGTCCCGTGTCTCCTCGGCGCGGGGCGTCAGCACCGGACGGCGTGCCCTGACCGAGTTGAAGAGCGTGCCCTCGCCTGTCTGGTTATTGGTCACCCTGACGATCTGCTGCGTCTCGATATCGCCGTACTTCTCCCGCACCCACTCTTCCATCGCGTCGGGGAAGACCAGGTGCCCGGGTTCGACATACCAGGAGTATATCCGGGAGACGAGTTCCTCCATATCCGGCGCGAGTTCCTTCACGATGCCCGGCAGCCTGGTGATATCAAGCTTAACCATAGGGTCTCCGTATACCGGTCCTGCACCGATAAAGATTCGCATCTGCCGGGCCTGGCTGAGAGAAATCGCGAACCGGGCGGACAGATCGCGTTTGTGACTGCGGCGCACCTCAAGACACGAAATGGAAGATTTATTGGTTACGAATAGAGAATATAATCTAAATAAACAGAGATCCGGTCAAGCAGCACCCCGGATACGTGTTCGATGGATAAGGGACATGGCATTCTTTGATAAACTCCGGACGAATATCGAAGGATTGTGGCAGACGAAAGACTATCCCGGCCTGATCGACGCCCTGGACGGAGAAGAACCCGGTCGCCGCGCCGATGCCGCGCGAACGCTCTCTGCTCTCGGGGTCTCCGCCGTCCCGGAACTCCTCGGTGCGCTGGAGAATGCCGGGCCCGCATCACGGCTCCGGATGGCGGAAGCCCTTGCTTCCGCCGGCGTTTCATCCGTCCCCCTGCTTCTCGCCCTGATCAACCGGGCAAGCCCTGCCCTTCAGGCATCCATGGCCCGCGCAATCGCCGGGACGGACGAATCGATCTTTGAAGCGCTGCTCTCCGCACTGCACCATGAACAGCCGGCGATCCGGAGTGCCGCCGTGATTGCGCTCCGGGCCATGGGCAGGAAGGCAATCCCCCTCCTCGTCGAAGCGCTCCGCGACAGAGATCGTTCGGTCCGGAGAGAGGCTGCCGGCGCGCTCTCTGCACTGCACTGGGCGCCCGACGACCTGACGGAGAAGGTGTGGTTTTACTTCCTCCTGGAAGACTGGGCGGAACTTGCAAAACTCCAGGGGGCAGCCGTCCCGGCCCTCCTCAAGGCCCTTGGCAGTAAGGAGCCACGGATACGGAGCGAGTCGGCACGAACGCTCGGGAAGATTCGTGACGCACGGGCTATCCCGGCACTCATCAGGGCGGTAGAGGACCCGCAGGCGGACGTCCGCGTACGTGCCGCCGAGGCGCTGGGGGAGATGGGCAGCGACCGGGCGAAACCAGCGCTGGCCGGAGCGCTCAACGACCCCTGCCATCCGGTGCGGATGGAAGCGGCCTGGGCGCTCGACCGGCTGGACTGGATTCCGCAGAGCGATCTCGAGAGAGCGGGATACCTGATCGCAAAAGAGCAGTGGAACGAGCTTGTCCGGATGGGGAGACCGGCCATCTCGCCGCTCATCCGGGCCCTGGAGGTCGATTACTCGGGGGTCCGCACCGGTGCGAGCGAAGCCCTGCGGCAACTGGGGCGGCCTGCACTCGACGCCCTGCACGCAGCAGCACGATCAGACAGCCCCGGCCTCCGCGAACAGGCGGAGATTGCGCTGGAGTACATCAGGTCGCGACACGAGGAGAACTCCCGGGTGAGGCCGGTACAGGCGCCCTCTTCCGATTACGACCGGGAACTCAGAGAGGGGCTTGCCGCCCGGAAGCGGATCGAGGGGCACTTCGGGCCGACAGCCCGGCCGATCAACCAGCCCCCCCGCCGCGAACCCCCGCCGCCGGCGCGGACGGAAGCGGTGCAACCCGTCATCGGCGAAAAGGCCGCCGTGCCGGAACCCCCCGCCCGGCATCCTGCCGATGCCGGTGACCTCGAGGAACTCCTGGAGGAAGACGGAAAGGCCGAAGAGACATGGACCGGGGTAACGAGCCCGCCCGCACCGAGGGTACCGGTTTCGCTGGACCAGCTCGTTCCGGCCGGTGACGATGAGCAGGCAAGCGATGAGGGGGAGCGTGTAAAAGAAGAGGCTCCTGCCCGCGCAAAGCAGGACCGGATGGTCCTTCCGGAGCCGGATATCCCCGCCGCACCTCCGGACTCCCCCGGGCAGGCCCCTGAGAAGGCAGCAATCGAGCGGTACCTCAACGCCCTGCAGAGTGACGACGAGGAGATCCGGGCTGCAGCGGTTGCAGCGTTACAGAGCTTGGGGAGTCCGGCAGTCGAGTTCCTCATCATGGTACTCTCCGACCCGCACGAAGGGGTCCGTATCGCCGCCGCCGAGGGAATCGGTGAGATCGGGGATGCAAGGGGCGTCGATGCGCTGATCCTGCTCACCGGTGATGCCGGGCAGGATGTCCGCAGTGCCGCTGCCGCCGCGCTCGGACGGATCGGGGATGCGCGTGCGATCGACCCGCTCATACGCCTGTTCGGCGACGCGTACACCGGAGTCCGGTCGGTTGCAGCCGCGGCTGTTGCGGCGTTAGGCCCTGATGCGCTTGAGCCGCTGGAAGCGGCACTGGACGACCCGGTGCCGGTAGTTCGGTTGACGGCGGCGAGGGCGCTCGGGATCATCGGGAACCCCCGGTCGATACCGCTCCTCATCAGGCATCTCGAGGACCCTGCCCGGGAGGTCGGCGTGGTTGCCGCCAGGACCCTCGGGGGATTCGGGAACCCTGCAGTCGAACCGCTCGCGGCAGTGTTGCAGGGGGGAGGGAAAGAAGGGCGCCTCGCAGCAATCGATGCACTCGGAGGGATTGAGCCGGGGAAAGCGGACGAGGCACTGGCATATGCCCTGAGCGACGAGGATCTGGAGGTCCGGGAAAAAGCGGCTACCACGCTCATGAGACGGCGCGCGGCGAACATGTGGCAGAGCACCTTCGGTAATAAGGCACAGGAGGGTAAGGAAATCTCCACGAAGAGTTCCGCCGGGCAGGTGAACAGGAATGCCTTTGAACAGTCCGACCGGGAGGAGATCGACACGCTCATCACTGCGCTCAATGACAGGTCGGTGGAGGTGCAGGCGTCTGCTGCCACCCGGCTTATCGCGATGGGGCGGCCTGCCGCCGAAGGGCTGCTCAGGGTGCTCAAGGACGAGGACCCGGAGATGCAGCTCGCCGCCGCCGGGGTCCTCGGCGAGATGCAGGAGGCGGCAGTCGAACCGCTCATGGATGCCCTGAACGACACTGACCGGTTTGTCCGGCTCGCGGCAGCCCGAAACCTGGGCAATATCGGAGACGCACGGGCTATCGACGCTCTGAGCGGATCCCTGCGCAGGGAACCCGACAGCGGGGTCCGGGCAGCCGTTGCAGAGGCGCTGGGCTATATGGGGAGCAGCCGGGTGATAGAACCCCTGGCCCTGGCATTGCGGGACAGGGACGAGGCGGTGCAGATTGCCGCTGCCCGGTCGCTCGGATATATCGAGGATCTTCGTGCCATCGAACCGTTAATCCTGGCCCTGGGCGACGTGGACGACCGGGTCCGATATGCCGCACTCGAGGCCCTGAAGGACCCCGGGGACACCATACGGCGCCACCTGATCGGCGCGCTCCGCTCCGGGGACACAACGTTCCGTGCGGGGGTCGCCGAAGCGCTGGAAGCGGGCGGCTGGAAGCCGGAAACCGGCGAAGAACAGGCCCTCTATCTCACAGCCCTGGACAGGTGGGCGGAGGTGGAGCAGGTCGGCGCCGATGCTCTGCCGGTACTTGCAGAGGCGCTCTCCGACCCGTCGATCGAGGTGCGAGTAAATGCCGTCAGGGCGATAGCCCGGATAGGAGGCCGGGAAGCCGTCGCCCCCCTCATCCGGGCGCTCCAGGACGATGCACTCGTGGTCAGAAAGCGGGCCGAACGCGCCCTGGTCGATATGGGCGATGCGGTGATTCTCGAACTCAACCTGGCGATCGGGGCGGTGCGGCCGGAGGCTCGAGAAGGGCTGCAACGGATCATTCACGAGATCCGCGCGAAAGGAAACGGGACGGCCTAGGGCATCCGCCCGACCGCCTGCCAGTAGTCGTACTCGTGGTGCCAGCGGTCCTTGTTCGCCGTGATCAGCGCCCGCATTCGCTCGAGCATCGCGGCGTGGAACTTCTCCTGCTCCGGGTATGTCTCCCTGTTCTCGATGGCCTTTGCGAGAATTCTCCCGAGTTCGTAGGCCCTTCCTTCCGCAGGCACGATCGTCTCCGGGTCTCCCCCGAGGACCACGCCGACACCGCCCACGGTGTTCGCGCCCAGGGTCTGGAGGACCCCATTGAGATACGCCACGATATCGTCCGCTCCGGACCCGCCCGCCGTGGAGACGGCGCACCCGTACTTCCCGATGAACATCTGGCAGTGGATGGCATCCGCCATCCGGTCGAGCAGGGTTTTTGTCTGGGCAGTGACGGAGTCGATGTAGTTGGGCGATCCGAAGACGAACCCGTCGCTTGAAAGCATCTTCTCGAACAGCCCTGCAAAGTCGTCTTTCTTGACGCACTCTCCACGTTCGCAACAGACCAGGCACCCGTTGCAGTACTCGATCCGGAGTTTGCAGACATCCACGAGCTCCACATCGGCCCCGGCACTCTCCGCCCCGTCGAGGACTGCCTGGACAAGCCGGAGCGTCTGGCTCCGGGAACCGCGGGGGCTTCCGTTAATCCCAAGTATCTTCATATTTCTTCCTCGCTTGTAATGTTCGTGAGTCCGTATCCGGATACGCTCACCCGCAGCCTTACGGGATGTCGTGCGTGACGGCGATCTCGGCGTGGTACTGCCGGCCGCAGTCGCCGGGGAACGGATCGATGGTGAACATCTTCGTCTCGCCCGCCTGGAACCGGGGAGCGAGAATGGTTTCGGTCGCCCGAATCATATTGCTTTCGTCATCGACCAGCATGAACCGGATGACGACGTTTCTTGCGGGCGCATCGCCGGTATTGGTCACCGTCCCCGTCACGATCCAGTAACAGGAACCGTCGGTGCGCAAATGCTTCTCCGCCGCGGTAACGCTGGTCGAAAACGACGGCTGCGGCCCGGCGGGCGAGTAGGTGGTGTGAGCAGCCGGTGTCGCCTCGGGCGTCGGGGTCGGCGCTTCCGGCACCGTGGAGGTCCCCGTGCAGCCTGCCGTGGCAACAGCGCCGACGAGGCAGCCGAGGAGCAGAAGGAGCACAAGGCTCTTTCCCGGGAGAGAGACATCCTGCATGATGGTTCATCGACCGGAGGGATATATAACGGATACGAAAGCGCATCAGGCAGGTACGACGTGTCCGCGACTGCCGACCCGCCGCCCGGGCAGGACCCGGGGAACGATTTATATGCTCTCCGGATAAGGAGCCGGCCGGAACCGGGAGGGGTGCTGATGGGGGCAGAGGGCGTAGAAACCGTCGGGACCGTGAAGGTCCTCAACGCCGTAACGGGAGAGGTGGAGGAAGTTGAGAGGGTCGTCAAATCGGACGATGAGTGGCGGCGCCAGCTGACGCCGGAGCAGTTCTCCGTCGCCCGGAAGGAAGGCACGGAGCCGGCTTTCACCGGGAAGTACTGGGACTGCAAGGAGGACGGCCTGTACGTCTGCGTCTGTTGCGGCAACCACCTCTTCTCCTCGAAGACGAAGTTTGAGTCGGGGACGGGCTGGCCGAGTTTCTGGGAACCTGTGTCGGACTTAAACATCAGGACGGATCTCGACAACCGGTTCTTCATGAGCCGGATCGAGGTGCTTTGCAGGCGGTGCGACGCCCACCTGGGTCACGTCTTCGACGACGGGCCGCCGCCGACCCGCAAGCGCTACTGCATGAACTCGGCGTCGCTCCGGTTCGTACGGCAAAAGGACCTGCGTGGACCGTCACGGGAAGGGTGAACACCCATGTGGGAGGTCCGGCAAGACCCCGGGCCTACCGCTGTGAGTCCGATCCGTTAAGCAGCCAGACCGGGTTGTTTTTGCCGATGTTTGCCTGGATATACGCATGGGACAGGTCAAGACTCTCGGGCACCTCGAAGAAGAGGTATCCTTCCACGGACTCGTGCCGGTTGAGGGCCACCCCGGAGTACGACCCGCCCCGGTCGGTCTGCCCGGGCGATGCCAGAGGGCGATAGGTCTCTCCTGAGTAATGGAGGGTGAAGGCACTCACTCCAGGGGTCTGGAGACGACTGTTCACGCCGTCTCCCTTGTGCCCGAGGTGCGTCGCCTTCACCACGACCAGAAGGTAGGACATCCCGGACCCTGCAGTATACTGCACCGGCTTCGTGCCGGTGGTCCGGAACGCGTGCAGCCACGTTGCCCGATCGATGATCAGCGAGACGGTGTTCTCACCGCGGGTATCGTCGTAACAGAACCGTTCACCGGGTTGCAAGGCGTCGGGGAGTTCGGGTACCTCCTTCTCGGCGGGGTTTGCTGAAACCGTCATGGTATCCTGACTGCCGTTCGAAGGGCGACTGCAGTCCTGCAGGGCGTCGGAGAGGTATTCAGTCCCGAGAGCAAGGTGTTCCAGTGCGTCGTCCGCCACGTTCTGGTCCGTGGGGACTCCCCTGCTGAAGAGGGTTCCGGCTGCGGCGAACTCGTCGAGCGCGGCGATGAAGTGCGAACGTGCGGATTCATTCTCTGGAGATATTTCGAGGGCAAGAACTTCAGCACGTAGACGTTCTGCGAGAGAGCAGGTCTCGGATGCCCGGATGCGGAGCGGGGCGTTGTCTTTAGTATAGAGGTAATGTATCTGCTCCACGGAGAGCTCCAGGAGCGGGACGCTGTTGCCGGCGATCAGCGATGTTAGTTCTGCGTCGCCGGTTGCCTGTCCGGAAATGAGGGCCGAGACATTTCCCGCTCCCGTCCCGGAGACTTCGCCCGTCTCCGGGGTTTCACCCGGGCTGGATCCGGTTACCGACGGATTGGGGAAGACCGCCCCGCAGACCGATGGGGAGAGCATAAAGACGAGTATGGCTGCCCCGATGCACCCGGCTATCAGCGGTATCGCTGCGTGAGAGCGTCTCATGGTTGATGTTACCACTATTTGGTACCGAACAGATATTCGTTACGATAGATTGCGTCCACCGCTCAAAGCGCTCTTCCGAGCATCCATACGGGGGAGATGCCGCTGCCGAGGTTCACCTCTACAGTGCAGTCGCTGAGGGCCAGTGCTTCCGGGACGTCGAAGATGATGTACCCGTCTTTGTTGCCGTACCTCTCCAGCGTCGTCGCACAGTACGATTCGCCGAGCGATGTCCTGGATGGCAGTTGTATCGGGGTATAGGCGGTGCCGTGATAGTCAAGGGTGAACGCACTGACTTCGGGGGTCCGGATGGTATACACCCTGCTGTCTCCTTTATGACCCAGGTTGGTGACTTTCACCTCGACGAGCAGGAATGCTCTCCCTGGTTCGGCCACAACCGCCTGCCCGTCCTGGTAGTACGTGTGGATCTCCCGTGCCGACTTCAGGATAAGCGATATGTCGTTTGCGTGATTCAGGTCATCATAAACGTACCGTTGCAGGAGCATCAGTTCCTCCCCGGTCGTGGAATCGACATACGAGCGGGATACGGAAAGGTTGACCGCCGTGATCTCCTGCGGCACGTATGGTGTCGGGTGGTCGAGGTTTTCGAACGCCTCGCGGAGATACTTCGATCCTCGTCGGAGTTCCAGGAGGGCTGTATTTATCTGCGATCTGTTGAGGGAGGCATCTTCCTGCACGGTCTCGCCAGCCGTCACGTAGGACTCAAGAGCGAGGGTGAATGCGGTCTTCACGTCTTCCTGTTCATCAGGGATGTTCAATCCGGCCAGATCGTTTAAGAGGTCCTGTGAGTGCCCCTGGAGCGTCGCGGCGCTTTTTGCCGCTGATGCTTCGTCCCAGGTGTAGAGGGCGTAAGCGTTCTGCATTGCAAGCAGCATGAGTGAAACGCTGCTGGTCTCAATCAGGGCGGACAGTTCATCGTCGTCGTAGTCCGGTGCGGTCAGGGTCATGTTCTCATCCGACTGTGCTGTCTCACTCCCGTCGGGGACGACCGGTTCGGCCGCCGCTTCCGGAACGGGTGTGGTGGTCGTATTGAGCGGACGACCGGTGGAGAGCCGGTCCTTGATTTCTATGACGACGGTGGAGAGATTCCGGGGGGTGGTCGACTGCAGGATTTCGGGCTGATTCGTGGCCGGGTCGTCGACATCCGGCGAGGCCTGTGTCACTATAGGACCCACTACGAGACCTGCGAATACCACCAGGGCAAGTATCATTGCAACAGCATCGGCAAGATCCACTGTAATGATCACTCAATACCGCCGAATAAATATTTTTGCCGGAACGTACGGCGATCCGGGATTTTTCGCGGGACGGATCCGTGTTCCAATCCGTGAAAGCGGAGATGCAGGGCAGTCGGGCAACTATCGGCCGGCATCGCACCTCTTCCTGCGGTGCGTAAGATCGGGCGGCACGAATAATTATCCTCCGGCAGCGCCGACCTCTGATCAGTGACTTTCTATTCATCCGCCTGGGATGAGGACTACCGGAGGCGGGGGAATCTCTGGGGCGGAGCGCCGGCGCCGCTCCCGGACCTCCCTGCCGGCGCCGCCGTCCTTGAGATCGGCTGCGGGAACGGCAAGACCCTCGGAGCACTCGTCCGGCGCTTCTCGCGCGTGACCGCGGTCGACATCTCTCCCCGCGCCGTCACCCTCGCCCGGCGGCACCCGGGGACGGCGGCGGCCTATTTCGCCGTTGCCGATGCCCGACGCCTGCCGTTCTCCCGAGGAGCGTTCGATGCGGTCTTCCTGGTCCACGTCGCCGGCCACCTCCCCCTGTCGGGCCGGAAGGCCGTGGCATCCGAGGTCTGCCGGGTGCTCAGGCCAGGCGGGGCGGCATTCTTCCGGGGGTTCTCCGTCGAGGATATGCGCTCAGGGAAGGGAGCGGAGACGGAACCGCAGACCTTCCGGAGGGGTGAGGGGATCGTCACCCACTACTTCACCGAAGCCGAGACGGCGGAACTCTTCGCACCGCTCGTCCCGGTCTCGGTCCGGACGCACCGCTGGCAGATGCGGGTCAGGGGCAGGGACCTCCCCCGGGCCGAGGTGGAGGGGGTGTTTCGGCGGGAGGAGTAGGAAGGTACAGCGGTAAACAGGATCTGCTTTTCCTCTACTATCCCGGTACAGTGGACCGTGGGGACTGCGCACCTACGGTGCTCGAGCTCCTGCCTTTCGGCCAGTCGCTTATCGCCATTGGGGGAACGACGCTCCGCAGAACGACGTCCTGAAAGGACGGAGTTCGAGAAACCCGCAGGGTTTCGAGGAGCGGAGTTCGAGCACCGAAGGTGCGAGGAGGGGCTGACGGGGAGGGGGGAGCATCCCCCCTCCCCTGTCTCGTGAGGCGTTACCGGTCTATAACCCCCACCCCGCCCGGCCTCCGGCCTCCTCAAACGCACCTGCGGTGCTCAAACTCCTGCCGTCCGCTACGCTCCCGGCAGTCGTTCCCCGCCCCGCGGGGCTGGGGCAGTGCGTGGCGATGTCCCCTCGAAATCCGTGCCCGGGAGTGCAATGGGCGGATCTTTCGGATCAGGCACGAACCACACCCCCCATTCTATTAAATTACGCCCCTCCCGGGACCGGAACCGGAGACGAACATATCTTTTTTACGCATCCAGACTGAGTAGTAATACCAGAATACGAGGGTCCGGGGGGACACGACGGCCACAACGGCTGTTCCCGGGTTCCTCCGTGCAGCATGGTCAACCTTTTTTGACATTCGGACAAAAAACAACAGGAGAGAGGAAGAGAAGTCATGTGTATTGCAATGCCCGCTGAGGTACTCGAGATAAAGGAGGGCAACATCGGCGTCGTCGATTTCGGGGACCTGCAGCAGGAGGTCAGGCTCGACCTCGTCGACGTCAAAGTCGGAGAGTTCGTGCTCGTCCACGTCGGGTTCGCCATCCAGCGCCTCAGCAGAGAGGAGGGGCTTGAAACCCGGGAGGTCTTCAGGCAGGTCTACGCTGCGATGGAGGAGTAATGCACGAGTACAGCATCGCCTACGACATCTACACGACTGCACGCCGGGCGGCGCTCGAGAACAGCGCAAAAGAGGTGAAGTCCGTCTGTGTGGATGTCGGCAAGATGGCGATGGTGAACCCCGAGCAGGTGGAGTTCCTCTTCAACGTCATCATCGAGGACGACCCGCTCTTTCCGGAAACCCGGCTCTCGTGCCGGGATATCGAGGCGCGCACCCGCTGCTCCTGCGGCTACGAGGGAGACGAGCGGTTTGTCTGTCCTCGGTGTGGAAAACTCCCGGAGATCGTTGCAGGAATGGAGATCGTAGTCACCAATATCGAGATAGAAGTGGACGAAGAATGAAAGTCAACCTCATGCACGGTGCCGGCGGCGAAGTGATGGGCGAGCTCCTGCGCGTCATCACCAATCTCAAGCACAACAACGCCGGCGGGATAGGGCTCGAGTCGCTGGACGACGGCGCGGTCATCCCGCTCAACGGCCAGAACATCGTCTTTACGACCGATAACCACGTGGTATCGCCGATCTTCTTCCCCGGCGGGGACATCGGGCGTATTGCCGTCTGCGGGACCATCAACGACCTTGCGATGATGGGCGGACGGCCGATCGCGCTCTCGTGCGGCATGGTCATCCCCGAAGGCTTCGAGGTCGCCGACCTCGAGCGGATCGTCGCATCGATGGACGCCGCACTCGGCGAGTGCGGGGCAAACCTCGTCACGGGAGACACCAAGGTTCTCGAGCGGAGCGCGCTCGATACCATCGTCGTCAACACCGCCGGCATCGGCATCGCCGAGCGGGTGGTGCGGGACAACGGTCTTTTAACCGGCGACAAAATCATCGTCAGCGGCACCATCGGCGACCACGGCATCGCCATCATGGCCCACCGGGAGGGATTCGACTTCGGCGGCCAGATCCGTTCCGACGTCGCCCCCCTCTGGCCGCTCGTCGAGCGGGCGCTCAACGCCGGGGATATCCACGCCATGAAAGACCCGACGAGGGGCGGGTTTGCGAACGCCATCAACGAGATGGCGAGAAAGAGCGGTGTCGGGGTCGTCATCGAGGAAGAGGCCCTCCCCTTCCGGACGAGCGTCCGGAGCGCCGCCGGCATGCTCGGCCTCGACCCCCTCGAGGTGGCGAACGAGGGCAAAGTCATCATGGGGGTCGCACCCACTGATGCCCGGGCCGTCCTCGCGGCGCTCCGCTCGCATCCCTACGGGCGGGATGCGGCGATCGTCGGCGAAGTCGTCGAAGGCTCCCATGTGGTCATGCGGACCGCCATCGGTGGAGAACGGTTCATCGAACCGCCGATTGGCGACCCGGTCCCGCGAGTCTGCTAGCAGGCGACACCACTTTTTGTGCAGCCCCGGGTGACCCACGCCTGTCATATACGATAACACCGTGAGCAGTCTTATGGAGAGGCAGTCTACGATGACGGAGGAGGCAGACATCGAGGTGCGCCTGGTGGACGTCTGGGACGTGGAGACGATCGCCGGCCTCTACCGGGCTGGCGGCTGGTGGAAAGAAGAATGGGACCCTGCCGATCTTGCCGCCCTCATCGCGGGGAGTTTCGCCTTTGCCGTCGCCGTCGACCCTGCAACGGGCAGAGCGGTCGGCATGGGCAGAGTAATCTCGGACGGGGTCTCGGACGGCTACGTCCAGGACCTGGTCGTCCTCCCCGGCTACCGGGGCCGGGGCGTCGGAACGATGATCTTATCAACGCTGCTGGATTACTGTAGCTCTGCAGGTGTCACCTGGGTCGCCCTTGTCGCCGAACCCGGGACAGAAACATTCTATACCGCGCTTGGGTTCCGGAGAATGGAGGGACACATACCCATGCGATGGTATCCGAAAGATTGGTGAGGCATGCTGGAATTTACCGACTTCAAACCCGTGAGCCTGGACGATCGCGACCTTTTCCGGGAGCACTACCTGCAGTTCCCCCAGGTGCACAGCGACAACACGTTCGCGAACATGGTCTGCTGGAACCACTACGCGAATTACCGCTTTGCAAACGTCGAAGGGTCAATCGTCCTCTCAAGCACCATCAACGATGTCACGTCGTTCCGCATGCCGATCGGCCCAAAAAATCCGGACCTGATCGGGGACGTCATCGACCTCGCAGCGAGGGAGGGCGGTGATGCGCCCCTGTGGGTCCTCGACCCGGCAAATGAAGCGTTGATCCGGGAACTCTACCCGGCGCTTCCCCTGCGCGAAAACCGGGACTTCTTCGATTACATCTACCGGACCGAAGCCCTCGCCGACCTTGCCGGAAAAAGTTACGCC
Organism: Methanoculleus sp.; assembly: GCA_018433835.1. Taxonomy (GTDB): domain Archaea; phylum Halobacteriota; class Methanomicrobia; order Methanomicrobiales; family Methanoculleaceae; genus Methanoculleus. The sequence continues at coordinate 14,732 of JAHDQM010000005.1, read as the reverse complement.
ACCATCAGGCGCCAGGTTAACCGGTTTGGGCGGGAGTATGCGTATACGGTCGAGGAGATCACGAAAAGCAACATCGACGAGGTCTGGGAGTTCCTGGTCGTCTGGTGCGAGTGGCGGGACTGCGACTCCGAGCCAATCCTCGCCGCCGAAAAAGAAGCCATCCTCTTTGCGGTGAATCACTTCTTCGCTATCGGCCTCGAGGGCTGGATTGTCAGAATCGGCGGAACCATCGGGGCGATATCGATTGTCGGCAGGGTCAACGAGGATATGGCGGTCGTCCACTTCGAGAAGGCGCTCCCCGAGACCTACCCGGGCATTTACAAGGTGATCACGACCGAGACGGCGGCGGGGCTCCGGGATCGCTACCGCTACGTCAACAGGGAGTGCGACATGGGCGTGCCCGGGCTCCGCGAATCAAAGACACGTTACCGCCCCGCCTACATGGTCAAGGTGTACTACGCGACCCGGGACGACCTGGAGACATGCTGCGGATGACTGCCGATCTGGTGCTCCGGAACGTGACGCTCCCGACGGGGCGGCGCGCAGATATCGTCGTCACCGGGGGTATCGTCCGGCACGTCGGCGCACCGGTGCGTGCTGGAGAGACGATCGACTGTAGAGGATATACCTGCCTTCCGGGAGCAGTCGATATGCACGTTCACATGCGGGGAGGAGTGCAGGCGGAGAAGGAGGACTGGCACACGGGCACGATGAGCGCGGTCGCCGGCGGGGTGACTGTCGTCGTCGACCAACCGAACACCGTCCCCCCGATCACCACGCCCGAGCTCCTCCGGGCACGTATCCGCGAGGCCGAAGAGCAGGCCGTATGTGGGTTTGCGGTGAACGCAGGCGTTCTTCCGGACGCCGATCTTGCCGGGATGCGGGATGCCGGTGCGATGGCGTTCGGAGAGACCTTCGCAGCACCGTCGAGCTACGGCGAGGGGCTTGATGCGGAGACCCTCAAAGGGTTGTTTTCCCGCATCCACGCCCTTGGGGGACTCGTCACGGTCCACGCGGAGGAGGTCTCGGGCCAGGCGCCGGCAACGCTCGCCGAACACGACAGCGCACGATCCGGTGCCGGAGAGGCGCGCGCCGTGCGGGAGGTCTGTGCCCTCGCCCCGACCGACATGGGGCTCCACTTCTGTCACCTCAGCACCGCCGCCTCGATCGGGGCCGCACGCGGCACGGTGGAGGTGACGCCGCACCACCTCTTCCTCTCGCACGGGATGTTCGATGCGGACGACACCCGGGCCCGGGTGAACCCCCCGCTCAGGGACGAAGAGACCCGGCGCGATCTGTGGTCCTGCTGGGAGGCGATCGACGTTATCGCCTCCGACCATGCACCGCACACGCTCAGCGAGAAAGCCGTGCCGTTCGAGACCGCTCCCTCCGGTATCCCCGGGGTCGAGACGATGGTGCCGCTTTTGATGGCAGCGGTCAGGAAAAAGCGGATCACCCTCGCCTCGGTGATCGAGAAGACGTCGTGGAGGCCTGCCGCCATCCTCGGCGTCCCGCGCGCAGGGTTTGAGCCGGGCGACCGGGCGGACTTCGCCCTCTACCCGGACGAAATCACCCGCATCGACGCCTCGTGCCTCCACGCAAAGTGCGGCTGGTCGCCGTTCGAGGGGCTCGATGCGGTCTTCCCGGAAGAGGTGGTCGTCGGGGGAGTGCGGGCCTACGCTCACGGCGACTTGCGGGAGGCGTGTGCGGCGTGGCATCCCGGGCAAGGATATTTATCCTCGCAAAATAAATAATACAGGGCCGATAAAGCGCATCTTTAGGTCCCCGGGTGATCACCTGGCGAAACGCCTGGACATGATCTGCGGGACAACCCAGGTGCGCGACAGGCACGCCTGGCACATGGGTTCGATCGGGTGAGGACCGGCACAAGCCGCCTGTGAGCATCGATCGTTAGTGCCGGGCGACATCCCTTCAAGAGGTCTTTTTCTTATGGAGCCCTATGCCGATGCCGTCGTCGAATCCGCACACGGAGTGATCATAGTGCTCGACGTTACGGCAGGTGCAAAGCAGTCCTTGTTTCCGGCCGGCTACAACGAGTGGCGGAAGAGTATTCGATGCCAGGTGGCAGCCCCTGCCGTCGGCGGGAAGGCGAACCGCGCCATCATCGACCTCCTCGCGGAGACGTTCGGCATACCCCGCGCCGACGTGAGCATCGTCGCCGGGCACACGTCTTCATCAAAGACCGTGGCGATCGCCGGCTTATCGAAATCATCGATTGTTGCATCCCTGAATGCCGCCGGTGCCTGAACAGGTGAGGACGAAAGAGGCGAGCTCACCGGGATGAAACGGCTTTTATCACGGAAGAACTATACTGTAAGATAAATTCAAATGCGACCCCTGTAGGGCCGCATTTTTGGATTTTACTTTTAAAAAATCTTGCGTTCGGATCGCCATCTGATTTAAGTAATTGCACCCTAGATATATAGTTGACCCTATGCCCGCGCGCATGAAAGCCTGCGCGGCATACGGCGATCAGATTTACACTGAAGGAGGCAAGACTCCATGTATTCACCAGAAACTACCAAGTATCTCATTCATCTTACTCTGCAGATCGAGGGGGTGGTCGATAAACCCGACGTAGTGGGTGCCATATTCGGCCAGACCGAGGGTTTACTCGGCGAAGACCTCGACCTGCGCGATTTACAGAGAACAGGTCGCGTCGGCAGGATAGACGTTCAGATAACCACGAAGCGGGGAGAGACCAAAGGCGAAATACTCATCTCATCATCACTGGACCGGGCGGAGACCGCGCTCCTTGCATCGTCGCTTGAGACGATCGACCGGGTCGGGCCGTGCACGGCCCGCGTGAGGGTCGACCGCATCGAGGACATCAGGGTGACCAAGCGGCGCAAGATCGTCGAGCGCGCAAAAGAACTCCTCCTCGAAGACTTCGACGAAGGCGCCATCAACAGCGACGACCTGCTCGACGAGGTCAGGGAAGTCATCAGGATAGAGAAACTCGAGTACCTCGGCGAAGAAAAGGTGCATGCGGGCCCGAACGTCATGGCCTCCGACGCCATCATCATCGTCGAAGGGCGGGCCGACGTCATCAACCTGCTGCGCTACGGGATCAAGAACGCGGTTGCGGTCGAGGGAACCAACGTCCCGCGCATCATCATCGACCTCTGTTCGCAGAAGACCGCGACGACCCTGCTCGACGGGGACCGGGGCGGGGAACTGATCCTCCGCGAGCTCCTCCAGGTCGCCGAGATCGACTTCGTGGCATACAGCCCGCGAGGAAAGAGCGTCGAGGAGATGAGCCGCAAGGAGATCGTCAAGGCGCTCCGGAACAAAGTGCCCGCGGAGGTGATCACCGCCCCGGTCCCCGACGAGGAGGGAGGGGAGCGGTTGCCTGTGTACGCCGGCTCCGTCGAGGTACGGGTACCTGCCGTTGAAGATGAGCGGCCGTCGCCACAGCAGAGAAACGAGAGGGAGGAGAGCCGGAAGCCGCCCTCGACGCTCGGCGAGCACATGGCCGACGTCCGGGACAAAAAAATTGCGCGGTTCCTGTCCCCGGACTACACGGTCCTCCTGGAATCGAACGCTACCGATGTCGAGGGCGCACTCCAGAACCTGAACGGCGATGTCGAAGGGCTCGTCGTCGATCGCATCATCGACCAGAAACTCCTCGATCAGCTCGGCGGAAGAGACCTCGAGTTCGTAGCTGCCCGGGACTTTAAAGGTATTATAAAGCGCCCGCTGTCCATCAGGCTTATAAAGATAGGATAACGGCTATCCCGGGTGCAAATTTATATATATTTATATCCACTATTTTTATCTCTGGGAGAGAATATGCACAAGGAAGAGTTAATAGCCTTACATGGGATTCTTACTGAGATTAAAGACTTTTTTGAGTTGCAGAACCCGGAGTTGAAATTCTCGCAGTATTATGCGTTGAAGATAGACCCTTCTCAGGTGCATAAGAGCAAAATGGAACATAAATATGCAATATTCGTGCTCGGAACGGAACTTGCGAACGCCATGAAGGATGTGGAGTTCTCGTCATCGGGCCGGATCTCCGCCCGGATGAAAGAACTTGCAGAGAAGACATTAAAAGAGATCGAGTATCTCCAGTGAGATCGCCCTCCAGGGCGGTGCCGGGGCCCTGAAGGCCTCCGCTCCCCTCCTCTCCTCAGGCACGCATCCCGCGCTCACTCTCGATGAGGTATAGAGCGAGCAGCTTCGGGATGGGTGCCGCCATGCAGTGCCAGTTCGGCGTCCCGTTCACCTCGAGAACCGTGTAGCCTTCCCGGTCCAGGAGGAGATCGACGCCGCAGTAGTCGATCCCGATCGCCGACGCCGAAGCCTCGGCGATGGCACGCATCTCCTCGTCGATCGGGACCGGCATGCCGATCCCGCCCTGGTGAATATTGTGCATCAGGCTATCGGACACCCGGGCTATCGCGCCGACGGCCTCCCCGCCGAGGACGAAGACACGGAAGTCCCGGTCGTTTGGCACGTACTCCTGCAGGTACCAGGGTCCCGGCCCGAGCTCGTCCGGCTTCGTCACGAGCCTGATACCGTTCCCGTCGTACCCGTAGAGCGGCTTATAAACGACTTTTTCGTGCCGCAGAAGGAAGTCCCGCGCCCGCGCCTCCGATCGCATGTAGGCCGTTTCCGGTGTCCGCACTCCGTTGTGCAGAAGGAGGGCGGACGTCATCACTTTGGATGCACAGGCAACGATGCTCGCGGGTGTATTGATCACCCGGTTCTGGAGCGAGAGCACGTTCAGGGTCTCGAACTGATGCCCGTCCTGCCGAATTCCACAGACCCATACGAGTTCGTTCTCAAACCCGGAGTCGAGAGGGTCGACTGCACCGAGGTCGAGGATACCGTATGGGGCACCGGCTCTCTCCAGCTCCCGTATAACAGCGCCGGTCGAGTTGTCGTCCGGCGTATCGGTCGGTTTTGATACGATACGGATCATGCGCATCACGTCCCGCTCCCGGGACTAACAGTTCGCGGTCAAAGGGTTTTCAGTATCATTTTGTACCTTGCCGCATATAATCGGTAGGGAAGAAGATCATGCAGAAGAACCGGGTCTGTATCATCGGGTGCGGGAACCCTCTCATGGGAAACGACGGGGCGGGGATTATGGCGATGCGCCTCTTCGAAGGGAGGTTCGCCGGCGTCGACGTGATCGATGGCGGCACCGGGGGCTTTGGCCTGATCCCGCTGATGGAGGGATATGAGAAGGTGGCGATAGTCGATGCGATGGTGGGTATCGGCGAGCGTATCGGCGACGTCCTCACGTTTGAGACACCGCCCTCCTGGGACCTTCCGGCATATGCATTCCACGATATAGGGATCGGGGAGGTGGTGGCGATAGCCCGCGAACTTGGCTATGTCGCAGAGATCGTGACAATCGGAATCGAAGTGGGCGAGATCCGGGCGTTCAGCCAGGAGATAGACCCGGCAGTAGAAGAGGGGGTCCAGGTTGCCGGGCAGATGATCCTCGAGATCCTGCAGAAGTGGGCCGGGGTGTCCGGGGACGATTTTTAGTGGTACGCAGTTAGAGCACCCCAATCTATTCATATCGGGCTCCTTTCTGAAGATATAAATGGCAAGGTTTATTTCATACTACTGAACTAAAGATGTCTGAATGCAACTGCCGCGCGGTCGGTTCCATCGTCTTCTCAAGTCCACGACATCCCGTGCCCTGATAGAGGAGATGAGCTCAACACAGTTTACCGGGATCTGCACGATCATCCTTGGCAGCGAGAGTGCTACCCTGGTGCTGAACGAAGGTCTGGTGATGCTTGCCGAATATGGGGACAGGAAAGGGCAGCACGTACCGGATGCGATACTGGAGGGTGACGAGACCGAGGTGGCGGCAGAATTGAACCTTCTGACGCCTGAGCAGGTCAAACTCGCCCTGGAATTCAACCGTCCGTTTGCAACCGGAGAACCCGATACAGGAAGACGGGGAAGACCGTCGTCGGGCAAGGCCGTTTCGGGAAGAACGAAGCCGTCCGCCGGGCCGAAGAAGGCCGGTGGGGCATCCCTGCCGAAACATTCTCCGGAATCGCCCGCAGAAGTGCATCGCATTCCTATGCCGGGAGTGAAACCTATGCATGAGACGGCCGAGGCGTCTCAGTCCGAGAACGACGACGTTGACACACTCGTCCAGAACATGGAGGAGATGGACGTTGAGCAACTCGTCAGCAGTTTCAGGGTAAATTGCAAGGATATGCTCCGGAAAATTCATCTCGATCATCTCATCCAGGACAAAGACACGTAAAACATGCAGGAGCTGATGACAGAATGGACTCGACAGGCATCATCCAGGTATTCCTCGTTATCATCACAGTGACGGTGATAGCCGGCTTTGCCGGTGTTTTGTACTTCCTTTCGAAGATCTGCGAGGCACTCGCCGGGCAGCAGCCCGCAAAAGCCCCTCACGCTGCGAGGACCAGAGAAGAACCGGGAGTCGTTACGCAACCGGCCCCCGTCGAGCCCGCGATGTCTCCCGCTAAGATCGATCCCCGGAATATGGGTAGCCTGGAGGAAACGCTCGGCGCAATCAGCGAGAAATATAGTCTTGCAGCCTTCACGCTGGCGACCACGGACGGCCTCCTGATCGGCTCGACGAAGCCGGGTGGCGAGGACGAGGCCGCGCGGTACAGTTACCTCTACACGCAGGGAAGACTGCATGACGAGACCGGTGCTGAACTCATCGGTATTCCCTACCGCGGGGAGACGGTGGTCGGTATCGCCCACCCTTCGGAGCACCTCTCTGCCGAACAGATGAGCGCACTCGAACAGGATATCCGGGACACCCTGCAGCACTGGGTGTAAGTCCGGAGAGAGCAAAACAGCGAGTGATTACATGGTAAAAGTATATACGATTGCATCCGGCAAAGGCGGTACCGGCAAAACAACGGTCACGGCAAATCTGGGGCCGATGCTTGCTCAATACGGGAAGAAGACGTGCATTCTGGATGCCGATGTCGGAATGGCGAATCTCGGGCTTATTCTCGGGCTTGAAAACCTGCCGGTGACCCTGCACGAGGTGCTGGCAGGCAAAGCCCGCGTCAGGGACGCCATTTACGATGGACCGTTCGGCGTGAAGGTTGTCCCGTGCGGGCTCTCCCTGCAGGGCTTTCAGCAGTCGAACCCGGATCGGCTCAAGGATATCATGGCGGACCTTGTGAGCGAGTTCGACATCCTGGTCCTTGATGCTCCTGCGGGAATCAGCAGGGACGGTGTCATTCCGCTGACTATCGCCGACGGGGTGATCCTTGTCGTAAACCCCGAAATCTCCTCGATCGTCGACTCCTTGAAGACAAAGATCCTGACCGAGACAGTCGGCGGACACATCGAAGGGGCGATCATCAACCGGGTCGGCGGAAGTGAGGATGAGTTTAACCGGGCACAGATGGAGAAACTTCTCGGGGTCCGGGTGCTCGGGGTCATACCGGAAGATCCCAACATCCGGCGCGCATCGGCCGGAAGAACGCCGATCGTGGTGAAGTACCCGACATCCAGGGCATCCAGGGCCTTTAAGCGCATCTCCGCCGATGTAGCCGGCATCGAGTATGTCGAGGAGGAGACGCAGGCTCCCCGGGAAGGGTTTGTCGATCGGCTTGCCCGCGCTCTCTTCCGGGCAAAGGCGTGATGTTTGAGGCCTGAAGGCCCTATCACGCTCGTTACCGCACTTCTCTTTTTGATCTTCACGCGGCATCCCGGCGCATGGGCTGCCGCAGATAGAATGCTGCAGGCGCAGGGTCGAACACATCGGTGCCGGCTATCCCCTGCCGGTTTGTGCGTCGGGAATTGAGAGCATTCGGACCGGTTTATCTCCCCGACCCGAATCCAGCTTCAGTGCACGAGCGGGGTTATTTTCTATTCGGACCCTGAAAACCCCCATAAAGCCCTCAAGTGCAATAAAATCGCATAAAATCCAGAATTGCCTTCTACGAGAGAGAGCCTTGTAGCGAACAAACTATATATTTTTAATAGCAGGAAGTGTTAATCACATTCAGAGGGCTCGTAATGGAAATACATGTGGATAAGGACGCGTGCGTCGGGTGCGGTCTTTGCGTCAAAGACTGTCCGATGCACGTGTACGAACTCCAGGACAACGTGAGTGTCGCGGTCAGGCCGAATAACTGCATGGGATGCCTGTCCTGTCATGAGATCTGCCCGGCCCAGGCGCTTGAGCACCGTGGCATCTACGCTGCCCGGAGGCACTATATCGACATCAAGGTCTGTGAAATGCTCAGGAAGGTGGTATGATGAGTGCGGGATACATCGATGAATTGCACGAGGCGTTCCACTCCGATCTCGTCTATCGCTCCGAGGAGATCCCCCTCGAATGCTCGCCCAGACCAAAAGAGATGGAGCAGACGCTCCACGGCGTGATGAAACTCAACGGCCTCGTGATCAGGTCGCTCGAGGAGATTGCAGGCAGGGGGGCAAACGCGGTCACCTACCGCGCCGGGAAGAAGTTCGGCCACGAAGTCGCCAAGTATTTCCAGAAGCGCGAAGACGTGGAGGGGGCGCTTCACGAACTCTCCGACCTGCTTCGCGGCCAGTACTCCTTTGAAGTCTGGAAACCCGAGGATAAGGAGACGTTCATCATCGAAGAGAACGGAGAGACCTTCATCTACCTCGTCTTCCACGACTGCATCGTCCGCCAGACGCTCCGGCGCAACGGTCTCGACCAGGGCGGCCCGCTCTGCCAGACGCTCTTCGGCTACGTCGTCGGCGCGATCGAAGAGATCACCGGCAGGAAAGCCAAACTGGAGATCGTCCACACCGGCCCGAACGCCTGCCTGAAGAAACTGGTTCTGAAATGAGGCGGAATGATGAAGATCGCTATTGAGGAACTGGCAGGATGTTCGGGATGCACGATTGCAGTGCTCGATCTCCACGAGATGCTCCTTGACGTCGTCGCGGAGGCGGACATCGTCTACTCTCCGGTTGTCATGGACGTCAAGGAGCCTCCCGAGGGTATCGATATCGCGTTCGTGACCGGGGCAGTCCGAAACGAGGAGAACCACGAACGACTCGAGAAGATCCGGAAGCGGTCAAAGACGCTCGTTGCCCTTGGGACCTGTGCCTGCTACGGGGGCGTATCGGGTCTTTCGATGCTGAACTCAAGCGAAGACCTCTTCTCCTGTGTCTACCGGGAAGTGGAGACGACAAAGCCCGACGGGGTTATCCCGACGGATGTGCCGCCGTTCCTCTACCGGGCGTTCGCAGTGGGCGACCTCGTGAAGGTCGATTACTACGTCACGGGCTGCCCGCCCAAAGAGGCGTTCTTGAAGAAGATCATCCCGGCAATGATCGCAGGGGATACCCTCGAACTCTCACGTAAATCCGTCTGTGCAGAGTGCGACAGGAAAATGGGACAGGTCGAGAACTGGACCCTCAAGCGGCGGCACGAGGGTGTTCCCGACCGTGAGCACTGCCTGCTCGGGCAGGGCTACCTCTGTCTCGGGAGCGTCACCTTCGGGAGATGCGCCGCGTCGTGCCCCAAAAACAACATCCCGTGCCACGGATGCAACGGCCCGTCGCTCGATATCCTCCGCGAGCCCTGCCGGGACATCTACGGCATGATGGTGCGCAGAATTTCGGATCTCACCGATAAGCCTGAAAAAGAGGTGGAGAAGGAGCTCTACGACGTCGCGCACACCATGTATGCCTTCACCATCGGGAGCCTGATCATGGAGGACAAGGAGAACTCAAAGATCCGGGATCTGGTAAAGGAGAGGAGCAGATGAAAGAGATCACAATCAGCCCGGTAACCCGGATCGAGGGGCACGCCGGCGTCAGGATCTACCTCAACGATCAGGGAGAAGTCGACTCGGCCCACTTCCAGGTCGTGGAACTCAGAGGGTTTGAGAAGTTCCTCATCGGCGCTGCAATCGAGGAGGCACCCCGGATCACGCCCCGCATCTGCGGGATATGCCCCTCGGCGCACCACCTGGCGGCGGCAAAGGCGACCGACCAGATCTTCGGCGTCGAACCGCCCGCGACCGGAAAGAAACTCCGGGAGCTCCTCAACGTCGGCCAGTTCGTCCATTCCCACGCCCTCCACTTCTTCATGCTCGCGGCCCCCGACTTCATCCTGGGCCACGATGCACCGGCGGAGACACGTAACGTCATCGGGCTTGCCCGCCACTCGCCCGAGCTTGCGAAGAAGGCGATCGCGGCCCGTAAGTTCGGTCAGCGCCTGACGGAGGCGGTCGGCGGCAAACCCATCCATCCGGCAAACGCGCTCCCCGGCGGGATGTCGACACCGCTCACGGAAGGAAAGAGGGCTGAACTGACTACTATGGCGAATGAGGCGCTCGGAATCGCCCGTGAGGGGTGGGAGATCGCACGCGGCCTTCTCGACGGCGTCGACATGGAGATCGGGGCTGTGAAGACCGGGTTCCTGGGCATGGCCAATAACGGAGTCTACTCGACCTGCGAAGGCCCTGCTACGATGCTCGGCCCGGACGGAGGTAGAATTGGTTCGATCTCAGGCCCGGATTACACGAACTCCATCGAGGAGTACTCGGAGGACTGGTCGTATCTGAAGTTCGCCCGGTTCAAAGGCGGAGACTATTACCGGGTCGGGCCGCTCGCCCGGCTCAACATCGTGGAGAAGATGGGCACGGAACATGCGGACGCTGCTCTCGCAGAGTACCGCGAGCGGTTCGGCACCGTCACCCAGGCTGCACTCGCTTACCATCTGGCGCGCTACATCGAGTTCATTGCCTCGTGCGAGCGGGCCGTCGAGCTGCTTTCTGACCCCGGCATCACCGCCTCGGACATCAGGACGCCGGCAGGGACGGTCGTGAACCGGCGGGGCGTCGGGATCGTCGAGGCACCCCGGGGGACCCTGATCCACGACTATACCGTCAATGAAGCCGGAATCATCGAGCGGTGCAACCTTATCGTGGCGACCTGCCAGAACAACTACGCGATGGACCGGGGTGTGGAGGATATGGCACGCCGGGTGGTGGAAAACGGAGCATTGACCGAAGGGGCGGCAAACCGCATCGAGATGATCATCAGGGCGTATGACCCCTGCATCTCATGCGCAACGCACGCGATCGGGAAGATGCCTCTGAAAATCGAGTGCATCAGAAGAACATGAGGCGATGCAGATGTTAAAACAGATCCTGGGAGAATTCCTGAAACTTGACGGGGTTACCGCCGCAGTCGTGGCGGGACGGGACGGCTTTGTGATCGAGAGCGTCGTTGCCGGGGACGTGGACGTCGAGGCCCTGGGCGCCATGGCATCGACAGGGATGGGTACGTCTGAGGCAATGAGCAACGAGCTCGGGAAAGGAGAGATGTCCCAGATGCTCATTGAACTGGAGAACGGGCCTATCCTGCTCTCCCCACTCTCGGAGGACGAGTTGATCGCCATCGTGGCGAACGCGAACGTCAACGTCGGGCGAATCCGATACGAGCTGAAGAAGAACAAGGATCGAATAATTGCTGCTCTGTGAGAAGATGCTACCCGACGGCGTCTCACTCGGACGACTGCAGGGGCCCCTTTCGGCCCTTGCTTCGATCAGCCCTCACTTCACAGGGGCAGTGCGTATCGACGAGCCCGAAGGGACAGGTTTTGTCCTGGTTCAGAACGGAAACCCGTACGCAGCCGCTATCGAGGACACCGGCAAAGGCATGCTGCTCAGCGGAGACGAGGCCTACAGGCACCTGCTCGGTCAACCGTCGCTCAATTACGAACTTATCGCGTACACTGCCGAAGAGACCGAGGCGGCCCTGGAGGTCTCTTGCGAGACGGGGTGCCGGGTCAGTGAAGGCGCCATAAAGCCGGCCGCCCCGGTCGGGTCGGCGGATACGGACTGCCTCGACCAGATCGCGCGGCAACCGGGTGTCATTGCAGTTTCGGTCTTCCATGAGGGGTTTGCCCTTCAATCGCTGGGTTCCGCGGACTTTGAACATGTGGCTGCGGTCGCTGAAGACCTGCTCCGCGCCGGCACCCATATCACCGCCGATATGGAGATGGGGGATCTCTCCCAGATGATCCTCGAGACCCCGGCAGGCAAGCTCATCATCGCGCCCTACGGAGATCTCTCCCTCTGCATACTCGCAAAGTCGGATGCCAACCTCGGCCTGATCAGGCTCTCGATACGGGGCATGCAGGACGAGCCCGCCTGAGAGAAAAGGCGGCCTCAATGTCCCCGTTCTCCCGGCGAGCCGGTTGAGCAGAGTGTGGGGGGGCTTGCGGCAGGTCCCAAACGTGTTTTTCTGCCGTGAAGCCTTCCCGGCAACGGCCCGGCCGATGAGCAGGGGGAGGCGTTTCCCGCCAATCTCCTTCCCATCCAACAGTTGATATTCCCGCCTGCAGGAGATAATCCATGCATCTCCACACAGCACCGGGGGCACGACCGGTGTTCCTCCTTCGAGGACTCCCGGCAGGGCCATCCCGCCGTCATGAGGTGATCGCCTGATGAAGTATTACCCGGTCCATTCCGGATACCCGCCGTACGCCGAGGTGAATTCGGCGATTGAGGCGGCCTTTGCCGAGCACGGCGGAGGTAGCGTCCAGATGCCGCCGAAGGTCTACGTGACGTTCGCTGGGGGCGGGGACTTCCGGACGATGCCCGCATACCTGCCGGCGCTCGGGATTGCCGGGGTGAAAATTGTCAACGTTCACCCGCATAACCGCACAAGAGGCCTTCCTACCGTCATGGCGCTCACCGTGATCATCGACGTGGAGACCGGCACGCCCCGGGCGATCATCAACGCCACCGAACTTACCGCGATGCGTACCGGGGCAGCGGGTGCCGTGGCGGCGAGGTACCTCGCGCCCCGGCAGTCGTCCGTCACCCTCGGTGTCGTAGGGGCCGGGCGGCAGGCGGAGGCGCAGGTCGAGGCGACGGCTGCCGCGCTCACGATCGAGGAGATCCGTGTCTGGAGCAGGACCGGGAAGAGTGCAGAGGCTTTTGCGGCACGTTACTCCGATTACAACGCCCGGAGCGTCCCGATCGAGCGCGCCTGCGACTGCGACGTGCTGACCACGACGACGCCGTCGACAAAACCGTTCGTGATGGCGGACTGGGTCCATGAAGGGACGCACATCAATGCTATCGGCGCGGATGCGCCCGGCAAACAGGAACTGGACCCTGCACTTCTGCTGAAGGCCGAGGTCTTCGTCGACGACCCCCGCCAGTCAATCCATTCAGGCGAGATTAACGTCCCGATCAGCACCGGACAATACAATCCCGGCCGGATTGCCGGAACCCTCGGCGAGGTCGTCACCGGGAAGAAGGGGCGGTCGTCACCCGACGCCATCACGATATTCGACTCCACCGGGCTTGCCATCCAGGATCTCGCCATCGCGACTCTCGTCCTGCGGGACGGCGAGGGGTACGAGCTGCCGTTTCCCTGATGCTCTCCACGGCTACGGCCGGAGATTTCCGTTCGACCGGGACCCGGCAAACCGCCGCTGCAGGATGGCGGAGCGGTCCTATTCTCCCCGGGCGTCGATCTGGGAGTCCTTCCTTCGCACCAAATCACGGCGAGGTCGTCCTAAAGGCACCCAGCGATCGAAGATCCACATGGTTAGAGCATTCTTGCGCGTTCGCAGAGAATTGGACCTTGTTGAAGCCCCGTTCCGGGCTCGTCCTTCTAACCTCCAATGAGACCGGTGTGCCGGATCCGGTTTGTCTCCCGGGATCGTCCTTTTTGATGCAGGGATTGCCCGGATCAGGTCCTTCATTAAGCATGTCCCCATCTAGTGGACCGTGGTGGTTATCGCCCTTGGGGGTGGGGACTGGGGAGGGGGAGAATCCCCCTCCCCGCAGGTGGGTGCCTGTAAGTCCCTCCCCAAAGCCCCACCCCGCCCGCGCCTGCGGCGCTCCTCACACGCAACCTTCGGTGCTCATGCTCCGGACTCGAAAACGCTTCGCGTTTTCTCAAGCTCCGGTCCTTCGGACCATCGCACCCAGCCCCCAGGGACGGGGGCAGTCATGGCGATAAGCGACTGGGCCGGAGGGCAGGAGTTCGAGCACCGCCAGGTGCGTAGCCCGGTGGAAATCCGTGCCCCTGGATTACGATCTTCCAGAACGAACAGATGAACCATGCCTCAAAAGAGTATCCGGGGAGGGGCGGGCCAGCACCCCCCGGGCAGGATGAGCGGTTACTCCTCTCCCGGCTGCTGCGCGAAGGCTTTCCAGACCTGCTCGCGGTAGACCGGGCCGCTGTTGTAGGTGCAGAACGGGATCAGGCGCCCGTCCGGTGTTGCGTAGTGGATGCAGCACCGCTGCACCCGGGAGAGGTCGTAGTTGTATTTGTCCATGAAGTGCATCGTGCCGATGAAAAGGGCGTTCCAGTGGAACTCGCGCAGGGCCTCGAAGTTCTGCATCACGAGGGCCTTTCCTATCAGTTTCACGAACTTCCCGGTATTCTTCTGCTCCGCCTTCCTCGTGGAGCCGTAGAGGTCCTTGACCCCCTCGACAAGAGTCATATACTTGTTGAGCGACCCGCCTTTCCCGAGTTTCGTCGTCATCTTCTCGATCGACTCGAAGAAGGCGTCGACGTCAATCATCTTGTTGACCGGGACCATCCCCTCGTCGGTAACGAAGACGTAGGTCGCCGCACCGCAGTGCTGGTGCGTGGTGAACGTAATCTGGGGTTTGCCCGTGTATGCCTCAACGAGCTCGGAGATCGGGACGACGCAGGGCACGGGGTAGAAGTAGTCCTTCTTGATCACGCCGTCCGTCTGCTCCTCGATCCGTTCT
>JAHDQM010000010.1 GCA_018433835.1 Methanoculleus sp. | reverse complement strand
CGCGGCCTCTCTGTCCCAACCGAAGGGGCTCCGCCCCTTTCGAAACCCCCGGTGACCTGCGGTCGCCTATGGACAAATGAATTTCATGAAAATAATAATAAAGAACGGATGGACCCGGCGGGATTTGAACCCGCGGCCTCTACGTTGCGAACGTAGCGATCTACCCCTGATCTACGAGCCCGAAGATATGAGATCAGAGTATGATCTCGATATCTAATTTTTCTGCCAGTTCCTTATATCTGTTCCTGATCGTGACCTCGGTTACGCCTGCAACTTCGGCGACCTCGCGCTGGGTGCGCCGCTCGCCGCCGAGGATCGAAGATATGTAAATGGCTGCCGCGGCGACGCCCGTCGGGCCTCTCCCGCTCGTAAGTTCGCGTTCTCCGGCCTGCCGGAGGATCTCGACCGCCCGGCTCTGGACCTCGCCCTTCAGGTTCAGTCCCGAGCAGAAGCGCGGGACGTAGTCGATCGGCGACGTCGGCAGGAGTTTCAGGCCGAGCTCACGGGAGATGAACCGGTAGGTGCGCCCGATCTCCTTCCTCGATACCCGGGAGACCTCCGCGATCTCGTCAAGCGTCCGGGGGACGCTGCACTGGCGGCATGCCGCATACAGCGCCGCCGCCGCGACTCCCTCGATGCTCCGGCCGCGGATCAGGTTTTTGTCCACGGCGTCGCGGTAGACAACCGCCGCGGTCTCGCGCACGTTCCGGGGCAGGCCGAGCGCAGACGCCATCCGGTCCAGTTCCGAGAGCGCGAACGCCAGGTTCCGCTCGGTCGCGTTCGAGACCCGGATACGCCGCTGCCACTTTCGGAGCCGGTAGAGCTGAGCGCGGTTCTTGCTCGAGATCGCACGGCCGTAAGAGTCACGGTTCCTCCAGTCGATCATCGTCGAGAGACCCTTGTCGTGGATCGTGAACGTCATCGGTGCACCGACACGGGAGCGCTTCATGCGCTGGTCGTGGTCGAATGCACGCCACTCGGGACCGCGGTCGATGAACTCCTCGTCGAGGACGAGACCGCAGTTCTGGCATACGAGTTCGGCACGCTCGTAGTCGTGAACGAGCTGGCGGCTGCCGCACTCAGGACAGACGGACTGGACGCTCTCCTCGGTGCGCTTCTTCTCCGTCTCTTTGACTTTCTGCTCCCCTCTCTTCTTCAGGGCCTCACGCTGCAACTGCAGCTGTTTCAGTTTTTCTGCTTCTGCCATCGATTATTCACCTATTTTGCAAATATCTTCTCGCCAACCTGCACGGAGCAGCCATTGTAGCAGATGACTACGGCATAGGGAGATGATATATTCCCAAAGATGTCAACTACCTTCCCTACGGTTTTTAACCGGCGATCTACAGCCTCACCGTAGAGGCGGGGCAACTGTGCGGCATCACATCGCAAGATTAACAAGCGATTGCCGCACATACTTACAGAACGTCCGATTAGCCGCAAACTGCAACCTCTAGGGGATACTATAGCTGAGGGTATTTAGTAACATATATATGTTGGCGGTTTGAGTATAAAAACGTTTTGCTAAGATATAAATACCACATCTTACTTCTGGAGAAGCCGATTAATATCCAGAGAGAGAACTTCCCGGGATTCCGCCTCCGTTAATCCGGCGCCGAGAGCGATCGCCCACCGTGCCTCTTTCGACATCAGATCGGACGGTGCATGCGTATCGGAATCGACCACAAGCCGGCAGCCGGCCTCCCGTGCCACCCGCACCACATGGCCGTTGGTGCGGTTGTGCCCCGCCCGGGAGGTTATCTCGAGCGCTATCCCGCGCTCCGCGGCTGCGCGGGCATCCTCGACCGCCATGAGCCCCGGGTGGGCGAGCGCGTCCACGTACTCGCACGTGCATGCGGCGTGGTTGGTCCCGGGGGCGACCGGCTCCACCACCGTCTCGCCGTGGACCACGACGATATCGGCACCGAGCCGTTTTGCGTCGCGCGCAAACACCGGGATCAGGGACGGCGGGACGTGGGTGAGTTCCACCCCGACGAGCAGGTCCATGCCGTAGCACCGTGCCGATTCCCGGCATTTGCCCGCCG
This sequence comes from Methanoculleus sp., assembly GCA_018433835.1. GTDB lineage: Archaea > Halobacteriota > Methanomicrobia > Methanomicrobiales > Methanoculleaceae > Methanoculleus. Next base: position 125,535 of record JAHDQM010000010.1, on the reverse strand, counting down.
CCTCCACCAGGTACGCGAGGTTGGAGGCGTCCGCGTGGTCGGTGACGGCGAGGGTGTCGTAGCCGAGCACGGCGGCCCGGCGGACCAGCTCCGTCGGGAGGAGTTCGCCGTCGGAGAGGATTGTATGGGTGTGCAGGTCGTACATCACGGTCACTTCCGGCCGGCAAGACCGCCGGCAACCTTCCGGATCAGGCCTTCCTTGCTCCCTTCCCATTCCGCCACGATCCGGCCTTCGCGCTCCGCCCACCGTGCGGGGTGGTGGTGCTCCTCCACCCGGTGCGGGACCTTCATCTTCCGCAGGACGGCCTCGATGGCGGGAAGATCCGGGGACTTCACGCCGAGATTTTTTGCGACGCGACGCCCCTCCCGCCGCTCGAGCGTTGCGTCGAAGTAACAGGGGTACAGGATGCGTTCAGCGCTCATTGTTGTATGATCTGGGTGGTTAACCTATAAACAGATCATGATCACAGTACATACCATGCATCATATCGACGTCCACGTGGAGAAGGACATCTACGACGTCAACAACCGCATTGCAGACGCCAACGCAGACCTGCTCAGGGACCACGGTATCAGGGCGTTCGACCTCCTCGGCGCCATCGGGTCCGGGAAGACCGCCCTGATCGAGCAACTCGTGCCGCTGATCCGGGAACAGGGGCTCCGCGTCGGCGCCATCGCCGGGGACGTCTATGGGGACGACGATTTCAGGCGGATCGTCGCCCTCAACGTCCCGGCCTACAACGCGAACACCGGGAAGGAGTGCCACCTCGACGCCCACCTTGTGGAGCACGCCATCGAGCACCTCCCGCTCGATCAGATCGACATCCTCTTCATCGAGAACGTCGGCAACATGGTCTGCCCGACCGATTTCCGGCTGGGCGCCGAGAAGAGGATCGTCGTCGTCAGCTCGACGGAAGGGGACGACGTGGTGAACAAGCACCCGATGATGTTTCGCAGCAGCAACATCGGCGTCATCAACAAGATCGACCTCGCCCCGTTCGTCGGCGCCAACCTCGACCGGATGGAAGAGGATATGCACCGCTACAACCCGGAGATGCAGGTCTTCCGGACGAACATGAAGGCCGGGGAAGGGTTGGGCAAGCTGCTGGACGCGATCCTCGCGTGATCAGCAGAATTAAATATCCCGGTCTCGAACAGTTATAGCACTTTAACGAGAGATTGCTACCCCCTGAAGGGTATCGCGTCCTCAACAGAGTATTTCGGTGGTCACATGCAGTGGCAAGGAAGATCAGTACGGAAGCCGTCGGGTGGACGCTATCATACATCCCAGGGCAAGAAGAGAACGGAGATCGGAAGAGCTCCGGCAGAGACGCACATCGGTGAAGAACGCAGGAGAGTTATCCGCACCTACGGGGGCAACCAGAAGGTCCGGGCACTCCGGCTAGACTACGCGACGGTTTCAAACCCCGCGACCGGCGAGACTAAAAAGGCGAAGATCGAGACGGTCGAGGCAAACAGTGCCAACCCGAACTACGTCCGGCGGAACCTCCTGACCAAGGGCGCCATCATCAAGACCGAAATGGGACGCGCGCGGATCGTCAGCAGACCCAGCCAGGACGGCGTGGTCAACGCCGTTCTGCTAGCATAGGATACCTTTCTTTTTTACGGCCTGAGATAGTGCCAGCCCTCCGCCTGCCTGACGACCAGTTCCACGATGCCGGACGGGACGATCTCCACGTAGCCGGGGAAGTTCTCCGCGGTTAGACTCCGGGAGCGCAGCGTAGTTTCGCAGATGGCGGACAGGACGCCGCGGCCCGCGAGCAGGTCCATGAGGCCGGCGTTCGGGTCGCCTTCTCGCGCTCGTCCAGGTGGATGGCGACCCGCGGGGAGAGGGTCATATCGCCGTCACGCTCCCACGGAGATCGGCGCTGACGGGACCGCTCAACAGGTAGCGTTCGAGCGCCTCGATTGCCCGGATATCGAGGTCCTGGCGGTTCTTCCCGTAGGCCGCCGGCACGCCCTGCCCGGTGACGAACGCCGCATGGTAGACAGCGTCCGGCCTGAGCCGTTTTCCGGCCGCAAAGAACTCCTGGATCCGGAGCCCGGGTGGATTCTCAAGCTTGCAGTAGAGGTTGATCCCCGAACAGCGCTTCACGTAGCCGCCCATCTGTTCGTAGGGGTCCCGCGCAAAGGTCCGCTCCAGGTTCTCCTCCATCATCGCCCGGAGTTCCCGGCCCGTGATCTCGACCGTCGATACCGGGGGGTTGACCGGGATGATGTTCCAGAGATCGTTTGCCGTGACCGGGCCGGGCGGCACCGGGGCGCCGTAGCGCCAGCCGTTCGAGAACGCCATCTGGGCGCCGGTGGCGTCGATGAGCGCCTGCAGAAGAAGGTTGTCCATCGTGGCCTCGAGAACCGTGTTCCGGTTAAGACCGGTCCGGGTCTCCCCGACGACCCGCGAGAGGCGCTCGCGGTGGGGGTCCATGACCCTCCCGACCATCTCCTCGACCGCGGGATCGGGCCGGATCTCCTCGTCGACGACGATGAGTTCGTGATCGAAGCGTTTTATCCGCCGGTTCTCGACTACAAGGTCGAGCCGGCCGAGGAAGGAGCCATGACAGCCGGACTGGATGATGACGGTGTCGTTGACGACCGCGGGTTCAAAAAGCCGGTTGTGGGTGTGCCCCGAGAGGAGGACGTCGATCCCGTCCGTCTCCCGGGCGAGTTTCACCTCCTGCGGAAAGCCGAGGTGCGATATCAGCACGACGAGATCCACCCCCTCATCGTCGCGTAGATGAGCTATGTGCCCCGGGAGTTCGGCGTTTCCGAGAGAGAACCGGAGTCCCGTCGAGAAGGACTTCGGCATCGTCTTGTCGACGATTGTGGCGGCGATGCCGATGACGCCCACCGAGAGGTCGTCGGTCTCGCAGATCGTGTACGGGGGAAAGACCAGGTCTCCGGTTGCGTTGTCGTAGCAGTTGTCGGCGAGGACCGGGTAGTCGAGCCTCCCGGCCACTTTGCGGAACTGTTCCGGCCCGTAGGCGAACTCCCAGTGGGCGGTCATGGCATCGAACCCGAGGGCGTTTAAGACCGGAACGAGTGCCTCGCCCTTTGACCGGACGGCGGGATAGGTCCCGTGGATGGTGTCGCCGCAGTCAAACGCGAGCACCCTGCCCGGCCGCGCATCGCGGGCCGCTTCAAGGAGCGCGGCTATCCGGGCATACCCCCCTGCCGTCCGGTACACTGGCGGCCCGCCGGCATAGAAGAGTTCCTGGTGCGGTTCCAGGTACCCGTGCGAATCGTTCATCTGCAGGAGCGTGAGGTGATCCGTCATGGGTGCAGGGAGGGGGAGATGTGCCAAAAACGTTTGCGCCTCCGGCGGGATCACATCCTTTTTACGTTCCGCAGACCTCAATTCTAGTGATGCGCAGGATATACCATCGTTTCCCCCAATCCGTCGATCTCGATTTTGAACTCGTCCGGCCGTTCCGGGAGGTCCTTACCTGCATCGCACGGATGCACGACACCCACACGACCGTACGGGGCGCCGACAGCCTCGTCAAGGAACGGATGCTCGTCCAGGTCGCGGACGGGCGGACACAGTTCCTGGACCTCGACGCCCTGGTGCCGCTCGCCGAGAAGGTCACCGAGGTGGCGGACTTCCGGATTGACCTGCAGAGGACGCTGCTTACCCCTGAAAAAAGGCTGCCGGTCTCGGAGAACATCTTCTTCCTCCGGATCGTCGACAAGGGCCCGGTGACGGAGTGCTACATCGCAAAGGAGGGCCGCCTCGGGGACCTGGACGCGATGGACCTGCAAAAGATGCTCAAGGGTGCCTGCGAGTGAGTGTCAGGATTGCGGTTGCCGCGCCGTTCAAGCACATGCGCAAGGAACGGCTGCAGAGGAGCGAGTTCGTCTTCTACATCGCCATCGACCGGAAATGGATGAACAAGGAGCAGGCGAACCAGCTCCTCGATCGGGCGATGTCGGAGGGGCTCGTCGAGGTGGACGGAGGAGTCATCCGACCGCTCTTTGACGTCGCGGAGGTCTCGATTCCGCTCGGGTTCAAGCCCACCTCCGACGTCCTCGCGGCGGCGGAGAGCCCCTACGAGGAGTTGATCGGACGGATCGCCGCCGCGACCAACAAGCCGCCGCAGGAGGTCGTCGCCGAGCTCCACCGGGTCGTCACCGACCGCTTCGACGGCAACCTCCGGGTGGAGGCAGCGGTGGTCATCCTCGCGAGGAAATACGGGGTGGCGTTCGAGGACAAACTGCCCGCCCTGGAAAAATCGGTCACGAAGAAGCGGTAGGCGCGATCTCCGGCCTTCAGGCCAGGGCAGCCGGCAGCCCCACCCGCATCTCATAGCAGGATTCGCCTTCCTCACAGATGTCCGGCAGTTCGCCGATCACAGCGAATCCGAATTTTGCATAGAGCGACAGGGCAGGGATGTTCTTTTTGCTGACATACAGAACGATCTCGTTAATGCCGTTTATCTGCATCTCCCGGATGCTGGTAGTCAGGAGCTGCTTTCCGATCCCCTGCCTCCGGTGCTTCGCATCAACGGCCATCGAGTATAGTACGGCGTATTTCCGGAGACCGTCGAGAGTTATCGAGGGTTTTATGTAGTATACGGAGTATCCGACGACCTCTGCATTAAATTTCGCAACGTAAAAGACCTGTCGAAAGATCCTGGAGTAACGGTCGAACGACCCGTCCGAGGCGACGTCGCAGAAGTCGTGATATATCCGGAGGACTTCGGAGAGAGCAGCCGGGTCGATCGTAGTAACGTACCCGCCGGGAATTTTATCCCAGTTTCGGACGGCCAGGCTCCCGAGATAATCGGAAGTCATCCGCCTCTGGCGCTTTACCAGCAAGACCCCCTTGCGCACGGCACCTCTTATTGCGTTGAACTCCCTCTCCCACGGACCCCGGGCAGCTCCAGATAACGATCTCATCCTAAAACCTTACCAGAACTGAAATATTCTCCACCCGACGACATCATGTTACTTTATTGTTATGTCACATGACTTTAACATTGTGTCATGAGGTTTTAACATTAGGTCGAGTTCCCGGGACCGTAACTCTTCCTGTGTCGGATAGACGACAGCCCGTGGTCACCAGGGAACTGGATGTATCTCCGTAGACTCACACCTGCCGGCCGCTCACCTCTCTCATGAGCCGGTCCATCCATGCAGGAACCCGCACGTCGCCTTTAGGGTACTGGGCAGGGACGTAGGGCTTGATATCGATGACGGGGCTGCCGTCGACGGCGTCGAGCCCTGCAACCTCGAGAACATTTCCCCGCCGCACGTGCAACCGGACGACGGTCGCGAGCACGGGATTGGGTCGGGCGGGGCTGCAGGTCGAGAAGATCCCCATCTTTGGGATATCAGTCCTGCCCATCGGGTGCACGCGGTCGACGGACCGGCCCTCCTCCGGCACTTTGTGCCCCCAGTACAGCACCGTGATGTGGGAGTACTCCTCGATGCCGTCGAGCAGCGCTACACGGTTCTCGTCGATGACGATCTCCGAGATAGCCTCCTTCACGCTCTTGACGTGATCCCTGCTCGCATCCGGCCCTTCCCGCATCGAGATGCCGTCCCTGCCGGCGACGAGGAATGGTTCCCGTACGGTGTTGCGGATGAACCCCACGGGCCGCAGGATCATGCCGCAGGAGTCGGGCGATGTCGGGTGCGTGTTCATGCTCAGGTATTCTCACCCGCAACCACATAAGCGGTTCACTTTTGGTTCGCCGCTGTCCACCCCATCACGGCGGCGCCCCAAAGGCTATCGTGCATGCATAGCCAGGGAATAGTATGGAAGATCTCGAGTCCTGCCGTCTCTGCGAGTGGAGGTGCGGCATCGACCGCCTTCGGGGAGAGCGGGGAGTGTGCCGCGTCGGCCGGGCAGAGGTGGCGGCGACGATGTGTTCGGGATCCCTCGCGAGTTACATCGTCACCCTGCTCGGGTGCTGTTACCGCTGCCTCCACTGCAACGCCTACCGGATCTCGCAGTACCCCGACCCCGGCTGGCAGTACGCCGGCCACGTGCCTGCGGCGGTGCTGGTGGCCGAAGCCCGGAGGCGGATTGCCGCCTACAGGGGCCGGCGGATCCGAACGATCGGGTTTACGGGCGGCGACCCGATCGTTCACCTCCCCTACATCGAAGAGGTGGCGGCCGAGGTGAAGCGGCAGGGGCTCGATCTCGGGATCGGGATCTCGACCGGCGGCTTTGCGACGGAGGCGACGATGGAGCGGATCGTCGGCCTCTGCCGGGTGATCACCCTCGAGATCAAGGCATGGTCGGACCCGGTCCATCGCGCCCTCACGGGAGCGCCGGTGGGGCCGGTGCTCAGGAATGCGGAGTACCTCGTGCATGAGGGGAGGGACCTGATCCGGGTCTTTCGGACGGTGGTGATCCCCGGCATGACCGACGCGGAGGTGGCCAGCATCGCGGCGTTCATCGCCTCGCTCGACCCGAGCGTGCCCTACCGGCTCATCGGATTCAGGCCGAACAACGTCCTCTACTACCACCCGGGGCCGTCGAGGGAGCAGATGGAGCACCTCTGCACGGTCTGCCGCAAAGAGGGACTCGAGGACGTGGCATGGAGCGGCTACTACCCCGGAGCGGTTCCGGACGAGGTCGCCGTCGAGGCAGCACGGCTCACCGCCGCATACGGGGGAGAACCGAGAGCAGCGCTCACCGCCGCGTATGCCGCGGCGTGCGGGTGCCCCACCCACCCCCGCGACTGCGGGGCGTGCCTTCTCCGCGACCGCTGCCCCGCCACGCTCAGGGAACCCTGGCGCGGCCGGTAGAACGACTACCTTTTACGGGGCGGATCGTCCCGGGCCCTCTCCGGAACAACGGATCTCAAGAAAAGATTCGGGTGCTGATTTATTCAGCAGCCGCCTCGGGCTGGCTAAAGTATTCGGCTAGGGGTTTTGCACCGCCCTCTTTCACGGCGGCGTTGATCTGGACGATATCGGCGCTGATCTCGCTGCCCCGCACCGACTTCCTGCGGCGCTCCCCGTCCATGACCGGGTGGAACCCGACACCCCTGGAGAGGAGGAGCCTCCTCCTTGCCGGGCCGGGAAGGTCGCGGCGTGCGGGAATACCGGTCTTGTCCGTGGCGCCGGTGATCTTGATCGTGTAGCCCGCAAAGCCGAGGATGCCCCCGTCGATTTCGTCACCGATGCGCTTGCCGATGAGCGCTCCTGCGGCGGGACCGGTCGCATCAACCTTATACGAGCGCCCGGTCTCCGGTTCAGATAGGATAATTTTGAAATCTGCCATGTTGACGACTCCTTCGAAAGTACCTATACAATTTGAGAATATGGTATTAAAAGACTACCTTTGCGGGGTTGAAGGGGAATGTCGGCCGGGAGAAGCCCGCACTTTTTGGGAACTGTTCGGTTCACTTCCCCCAGAAGGGGTCTTCCCGGCGCCTGAGAGTGGTGAACTCCTCGAGGGTCTCCCGCAGGCTCGGGCTTAAGTGATTGATCATCTCCCGCTCGATCACCTTCACGTGCCGCTCCGGGATGTCCACGTAGAGGTCGTCGTCGACGTTGATCTGGCGGCCGACCGTCGGCCCCTCGATGGAGATCGCCACCTCCTTGCCCGCCTCCGCTTCCTGGACCGTCTCGTTCCTCGCCTGGATCTGCTTGATGCGGCCCACCTTCTTGCCGCTCGCAAGGGCCAGGTCGACCCCGCTCTGGAGTTTCCCCCCGAGAACCCGGACGCCGACCACCGCCGGGTTGCTCTGCCGGAAGACACAGTTCGGGAGGATCCGGATTTTGGCGGGCATGATCAGTTTCTCGAACTGCTGCCGATCGAGTTCCTGCTTCTTCGCGTCGCGCCATTCGACATAGTCGTCGATGAGCTGGTAGATGACCCCCCCCTCGAATATGCTGACATTGGACATCGAAGTATCCGCCAGGGTATCGACCGCGTCCGGCAGGACCGGGGTGTTGAAGGCGATGATCGCGCTGTAGAGGGGGTCTTTGATCGTCCCCGCCTCGATGATGTCGTGGCGGGTGACCGGCCCGACGGTGGCCCGCATCACCTGGATCTGGTGGCCTTCGAGTTCTTTCGAGAGCGCTTCGAGGGCGCCGATGGTGTCCGCCCGGATGATGACGCCGATGTCGGAGAGGTTCACCTGGATGTCCTGGACCTCGTGCCGGACCCGCTCGATCACCTCCTCCCGGTTGCCGCCCCGGATGACCCGGAGGGGGGAGCCCGCGATGACCCCGTCGAGTTTCGGGGCGGCGACCTTGATACCCGCAGCGGCGGTGACGGACTTGACCCGCTCGAACCGCTCCTCGATCAGGATCTCGCTCATCGGGCGGGGCTTTAAGAGCGAGCGCACTTTGGCCTCGATGATCTGGTCGTTTCCCGCGACGACGATCTCGTCCCCGACCTTGAGGGTTCCGTCGTAGAGGATCACGTCGAGCGTCATCCCGAGGCCCCGCTCCTCCTTCACCTCGAGCACGGTGCCGGCGCCGGGACCGTCGGCGCTGACCTTGAGGCTCTCGGTCATGTAGCGCTGGGCGAGCCCGATCAGCACCATGAGGATGTCGGGAAGGCCTTCCCCGGTAAGGGCGCTCGTCGGCACGATGCAGATGTTCCGCGCGAAGTCCGAGACCCGGTCGAACCGCTCGGAATTGAACCCGAGGTCGGAGAGCTTGCCGACGAGCTCGTAGACTTTCGTCTCGACCATGCCCTGGACGCGCTCGTTCTGCTGCGCAAACGTCTTTAGAAACGGCTGGCCTTCCTGGACGCGCCAGCCGTGGATACGGTCGACCTTGTTCGCCGCAATTACGAACGGCGTCTTGTAGTTGCGCAGGATCTGGAGCGCCTCGATCGTCTGGGGGCGGAAGCCTTCGTTGATATCCACCACGACGATCGCCATATCGGCGAGAGCCCCGCCGCGCGCACGGAGGGTGGTGAAGGCGTGGTGCCCGGGGGTGTCGATGAAGAGGAGGCCCGGGACGTTGACGCTGACCTTGCTCAGGGCTCCGCCCATGCGGGTGATCGCGTCGATGGGGACGAGCGTGGCGCCGATGTGCTGCGTGATCGCGCCCTCCTCGGTCGATACCACGGAAGAGCCCCGGATCCGGTCCAGGAGCGATGTCTTGCCGTGATCTACGTGGCCCAGCACGCAGACGATGGGGGTCCTGATCGTTGATTCCTTTGCCATGATAATCACCTTCCGGTATATGAAGTATGGACGAATAAACCCGAAAAATCTGGGATATTGGCCGCTTTTTTCCCGAATCACGCCATAGCCTGGGCGATTCCCCTACCCCCGGGGCGTCGCTCTGCGCCCGGAATACTGGTACGTTATAGAACATGGAGTCTATTAATAATTCACCTCGCCGTCGAAAGCGCGGAAGCGTTTTCTCAAGCTCCGGCCCTTCGGTCTTCTCGAACTCCGTTCCCTTCGGAACGTCGCGACTCGAAAACGCTTCCGCGTTTTCTCGCGCTCCCTCCCCTTCGGCCTTCTCAAACTCCGTTCCCTTCGGAACGTCGCGACTCGAAAACGCTTCCGCGTTTTCTCGCGCTCCCTCCCCTTCGGGGAGGTCGCGGATCGCGGGGCCGCCGGCGATCCCGGCCGGTGGTGCGTCCGCGACCCCCGGGACGGGATATTGTTCGGCATGATGGAGAGATACCTTAATCAAATCCGGCTACCAACTATGATGAGTACCTTGCCAGGGTGGGGTAGTCGGTTATCCTAAGGGACTGTGGATCCCTCGACCCGGGTTCGAATCTCGGCCCTGGCCTTCCGTTTTCAACTCCGATTCTCTTCCCAAATCGTTAAATAGTCTCTTTCTGACCTCGCCTGCATGGGAGAAGCATTCGCGGCACCAACCCGGGCACCGCAGTCGTTCCAGCTCGTCAAACCGGAGTACGCCGATGCATCGATCCGGCACGCCATCACCGAAAAACGGCTTACCGAAGACGATGCCGCACTCATCCGGGAGTATATCGGCGAGATGCGGGCATCCAACGGGATCGGCACCGCACGGGCGAACAAGCTCACCTTTGCCCTGGTGAACTGGCTGCGGTTCATCGGCCCCTACCGCAGCAACACCGTCGCGGACCTCTACCAGGCGGTCCACGTCATCAAGTCCGCAACCGGCCCGCGGGGGCGGCCGTTACGGTGGAAAAGGTGTGCAGAAATTCGTCGGCCGGATCAACGGCACCATCGCCGACGCACTGCGGGGAATAGACGCCCGCGACCAGGATGCTGTGGACGAAACGTTCCGCCGGCCTGACGGGACGCCGAACCAGTAGAATCTCGGCGCGAATAGCACCCTTGCCGTCTCGATGGCGGTCGCCCGGGCCGCTGCAGCCGGCAGAGGACCGCTGGCTCTGGGAGTACCTGGGAGATCCGGCAAAGCCGCTCCTTCCGGTCCCGATGATGAATATCCTCAACGGGGGAGTGCATGCCAACCGGCAAGGACCGGACTTCCAGGAGTACCTGATCGCCCCCAATGGTGCTCCCACCTTCACCGAGGCTGTCCGCCGGGGGAGCGAGATCTACCATGCTCTCAAAGGACTCCTGAGAGAGAAGGGCTACAGCCACCGGTATCGGCAACGAAGGCGGTTTTGCACCCACGGTCTCCCCGAACACCGAGCCGCTCGATCGGATCGTGGAAACGATCGAGCGGGCAGGCTACGCGCCCGGAAAGAAGATCGGGATTGCCCTCGACCCGGCGTCGAGCAGCTTCTACCATGACGGCGCCTACGAACTCCGGACCGAAGGGCCTGACCCTGGACGCCGCCGGTATGGTCGACCGCTACCGGGAACTCGCCGAGGCCAATCCGATCATCGTCATCGAGGACGGTCTCGCCGAGGACGACTGGGGCGGCTGGCGGCTGCTGACCGAAACGATCGGCGACCGGGCGGAACTCGTCGGCGACGACCTCTTCGTGACGAACGTCGAGCGAATCGAGTGGGGGATCCGGGAAAACGCCGCAGACTCCGTCCTGATCAAACCGAACCAGATCGGGACGGTCACCGAGACGATCGCCGCTGGCCGGCTGGCGCAACAGAACGGCTGGGGTGCAATGGTCTCCCACAGGAGCGGCGAGACCGTCGACACATTCATTGCCGACTTCACCGTCGCCATGCAGTCCGGTCACCTCAAGACCGGGGCACCGGCACGGGGAGAACGGGTGGAGAAATACAATCAGCTCATCCAGGATCAAAGAAGCGGCAGGCGACGCTTCCCGGTACGCCGGCCGGGAAGGATTCGTCCGGTAGGGACATGCATGGCGTCGATGATCGAGGACCTCAAACAGGCCATCGGCGGGAGGTTGGAGCGGGCCTGTGACGCCATCGCCGCCAGCGGTGATCCGGAGGAGGAACTCGCCCGGGCAACCGCTGATACTAAAAGCGACCCGTTAAATTTTATCCGGTGGATCGAGAGCCTGGATCCCCGCCCGCATCAAGACTCTCCTCATCGAGGTAAATCGATGCAATATGTTGACGCTCTCCATCTCCATCGATAAATGCCTCAAGCACACCGTATCTCTGCCCCCATGAATCTTCTCTCGTAAGAAAGACTTCAAACGCGCCGGATACCCGAACCGATCGTAAAGTGCTGTCGGCTACTTTCTCTCCCTCGTGGAACAATTCGAATTCCGAGTGGTACGCCGCAATCTCATTGATTACCTCGTCAAGGCTCCGGCACGTCCGGAGTGCTGCACCTGTATCCACCATTCCAATACTGATACCCATTTCGTCTCTCCTGTGCGCTATGACGTACTTTGTACAGCGCTAAGTAACCGGGGACTTAGCACATATATACTTTGTGCAGTGACATGTTACTATGAGAAGTGCGGCCACTCGCATGAATAAAATCGGTAAAGCAGAGACGAGATTTTTAACGATCCCCGCTGAATTATACCGAGATTCAAATTTTCCCTTTATTGATGAGGATCAGCTGATCATAACAATTAAGAATGACACCTTGATTATAACAAAAAAAACAGAATCGGCCGCTCAAAGGCATGATCACCAGCCGGAACGATAGTCAGTATCGGCACAGAGGCCGGGAAGTGCTCCCTCAGTCAGCCGCCATAACCCCTCTCGCTCCCCGTCAATTTCCCCCGTTTTTAGTTGTCTGATCGCGTGAACACAGCCTCGCAACATCCCGGTGCGAGGCGTCTTCTTCCTCCACTTCAATACGCGAGCCATAGGGCGATGCCAGGACCGAATACCAGATCTTCGTGCTCCCCATCCCCCATGCGACGCCCGTACATGGCCGCCGGAGATCAGACGTTGCATCACTTCCGTGTGGCAGCTTCGGCCGCGAGTACCTCTGCTTCGAGTTCCCACCGCTATCTCTAACCGGCTGCGGCCTATGCCCTTGGGAGGGCTCTGACAGTTTGGTAGCGCCCCAGCATATAACTGATAATTGATTTCAGAGGATCCGACCGAATTACATTGAGCAATAACCCGCTTTCATGACAAAGAATCACACGGCGAGAATGTTTGGCCGCGCGAGTCACATGGGCCTCTATCCAGAAAAATTCCACCAGGAGATGGAAGAGTTCTTCGGCAATTTTTCCCGGGCTTTCACCCAGATCGGGCTCATCAACACCGCCCTCTACCGCGTTCACGCCGAAAGGAGAGCGGACCCGTGGCACGCGCCGATCGGGACGCCCGAACACCGTACGGCGCTCCTCGAGCGGCGCACCGGAAGGATGCCGCTCTGAAGACCGGGAGTGCGGGACCGGACCGCACAGCAGACGCAAGACTACGAAACTATTCGTCGTCAACGCTAGGCATAACTATCCGGCACGCCATAACGCACACCATGGACAGAAACGTTATCCGTCTGCTGCTTCTGGCCTCGCTCGTCGCACTCGGCAGCATCGCCGCAGGGTGCACCGACATGCCGGGGACGACGTCTGCGGACTCCGCTCCTCTCGCCGGGCAGGAGACGCCGGATAACCGGACGGCACCGGACGGCAGCGTGGTTGCGGGAAACAGCCGGTTTGCGTTCGACCTCTACCGGCAGCTCGCGGGCGACCCGGCGTATGCGGACCGGAACCTCTTCTTCTCGCCTTACAGCATCTCTTCGGCCCTTGCGATCACCTACGAGGGTGCCCGCGGCACGACCGCCGACGAGATCCGGTCGGTGCTGCACCTCCCGGAGAACGACACCCTCCGGCGGGAGGGGTTTTCCGGGATCGATGCCGCCCTGAACCTCGGGGACCAAAACTACACCCTCAATACCGCAAACGCCCTCTGGGCGGAGGAGACGTACCCGTTCCTCCCGGACTACATCGACGTTGCCGGGCGCTGGTACGGGGCAAACGTCACGAACCTCGATTTCATCAACAACCCCGAGGCTTCGCGGCAGACGATCAACCGCTGGGTGGAGGAGCAGACCGAAGATAAGATCCGCGACCTCCTCCCGGCCGGTTCGATCAACCCGCTGACCCGGCTCGTGATCACGAACGCGATCTACTTCAAGGGCACCTGGGTCGAGCAGTTCGACGCAAACGAGACAACAGAGGAGGAGTTCCGGGTCGCGCCGAACGAGACCGTGCAGGTCCGGATGATGCAGCGGACGGGCGAGGATGCTGTCTACGGGTATACGGAGACCGACACTCTCCAGGTGCTCGAACTGCCATATGCGCACGGGAACGGAACGGAACTCTCGATGCTCGTTCTTCTTCCTTCGGAAGATAACCTGACGGCTGCAGAGGAGGCGCTGGACGCGGAGACGGTCGCGAACCTCCGGGAATCGCTGGTCCGCGAGCGCGTCAGGGTCTTCTTCCCGAAGTTCACGCTCGAGACAGAGTACCGCCTCCCGCAGGCGCTTGCGGCGATGGGGATGCCGACGGCGTTCTCCGGTGACGCCGACCTCTCGGGAATGGACGGCACGGAGAACCTCTTCATCAGCGAGGTCGTCCATAAGGCATTTGTCGACGTGAACGAGGAGGGCACCGAGGCCGCGGCAGCGACCGGGGTCGTCGTGAACTTAAAGAGCGCACCCGTGGAGGATACCGCGCCCGTCTTCCGGGCGGACCACCCGTTCGTCTTCCTCATCGTCGAGAAGGATTCCGGGACGATTCTCTTTGCAGGAAGGGTCGTCAATCCGGAGGGGTCGTAAGGAGGCGGCCTCGGTCGCCCCCCCCCTCACGCCTCAGTGAGCCGCTCGACGATCGTCTTCTGCAGGTAACCGATGAGCGGCATCTCCGAGCCGATCACCGCGTGCCGCCCGGACCCTGCTGTGGCGATGGCGAGAAAGTCCCGGCCGTCGGCCAGGATCGCACACTCGTCCGTCCGGAGACCCTCCATCACGGACTCTTTTACCGGCCGGACGTCCAGGAGGTCGATGACGGCCCCTCCGGCCTCGTAGATGGGAAGATTGATGTCTGCGTAGTCCTCCTTTCTCCGCACGACCACGTAGAGATCGATCTTGCGCTCGAGCGGCTTGATGACCGGGTAGTATCTCTGGAGAAATTCGGGACTGTGGCAGAGGATCACCATGCTCTTCTTCACCCGCCGGAAGAGCGAGGAGATATGGTTCTCGATCGCCCAGCCGCTCCGGAGGATGAAGAACGAGACCGGAGGCAGACGTGGTTTTACCGAGAGGCTCTTCAACGCCTCGCGTGTCTCGTCAAGGGAGCGGATGTAGTCCTCTTTGAGCCGGTCGAAGACCACGTCGATGTCGAGCACGTAATAGGAGGAGGGAGAACCCTCTTCAACCCCGATGAACCCCCGCCGGGCCAGGTCGTTCAGGATCTCGTAGATACGTCCCCGGGGAACCCCGCTTATCTCGTGGATGTCGCGCGCAGTCGCTTTCTGCAGCCCGACGAGCGTGGAGTAGACGCTTGCCTCGTATTCGTTCATCCCGAGTGCCCGGAGCCCGGGGAGCATTTCAGCAACCATTGCACCTCTATTGAGTTGCAACACACTTATGGCTTCCGGAGAGAGATGGGTATATCGGCGAGAGAGAACCCGTCTCTCGCAAGACCGTCCCCCGGAGCAGCCGCCCGCCAGATGCCGGGCGTACACCGCAAATCGGAACGCCGGACCGGACATACCCACCTTCGAGGAAGGCTGCTCCGGCGAGGGCTGATGAGAGCAGAACGCAAGAGCGATACCACCTGAACCAGATGATGTCCGGCTGTATCACCCTTCGAAAGCCTGGTCATCAACATGCCCTGGAACGTATCCGGCGGCAACGGCAGCGGGCCCGGGCGCGACCGGGCAGCCGCCCTCACCGCTTCCTCCCGGCGATGCTTCTAAGAACAAAGGGAGGCTGTGCCGGCGGCGCTGACCATCAGTAGCCGGTAAGAAGCGTGGAGAGGGGCCGCGCCGCGCCCTTGCGCAGGTGCTCGATCGCGGTGGCTTTGCTGATGCCCAGTTTTTCCGCGAGCCGCTGGCTGTTGATCCTGCGGGGATACTCGTAATAGCCATACCGTTTTGCCGCGATCAGAAGGTCCCTCTGCCGGTGAGTGAGCCGCGAGAACGGGTCGTTCCCGGAGAAAGAGGCCTCCTCGGAGATGACGTTTTGGACCTCCCTGTAGGTGGACATGAGGCGGAGAACCCTGTTCAGGTTCTCGGCGTCGCCGATGCAGGTATGGACGAACATGTCGCGGGACTTGTATATGACATCGCATGGAACACCGCCGCATATAAATCCCATACATATACGGGAGAACCTTGAACCCCCGGGTTCTCCAGAGTACTGTATGGGAAGCACCCGTGAACCGGCTGCAAAGAGTCCTGCCGGGAAGCCGGACTCCGATACCTGTCCCCACCCGGGTTGCAGTAGGTTCATATCCTGTCCCTCAAAAACACTATCTCCAGCAGATGAGCCACCTGTAACGAGGAAAGACGTGAACTGCGCAACCACCCATAACATCGGATCCAGCCGGGGTTCCAAAGAACTCTCGTGCTGGCGGCCGGCCCACCGTAAAGCACTCTACAGAGAACTTTTCTTTGAGGAGACCGGCCAGATCTGGATCGAAGCCGGATTCCTCCCCCCGGCAGACTACCGGCGGGCCGTGGCCCTGCTCCACCGTCTCGCCATGGACGAGGAGGTCACGGCATCCCTGTTCTCGTCGGTTCTCGCCGTAACGGCGAGATCCGGCGAGATCGGGCGCGGCTACCGGATCCTCGACCCCGAAAAACTCCGGCGCACCGCCGAGGAGTACGGGATCGAGCCCGCCGGCAGGAACGACGGTGAGATTGCCCACGCCGTGACACTTGCGATCATCGGCGAGTACGGTGCGAGCGCACAGGAGGAGCGCGGATGAAGAACCCGTACGAATGGCTCGCCGACGCCATCAACAACCACACCTGGACCGTTGCCGGGGTCGCCATAGCCATCTTCATCGTGGCGTGCGTCGGTCTCTCGATGGTGACGATGGAGACCGGCGACGACACCTACCTCGACAAGACCACACCCCGCGGTGTACTCCTGGACCATTACTCCGAGACATACGGCTCCGACTCCATCATGCTCATCTACGAAGCGGATAGCGTCAGGAGTCCCGAAGTCATCAGGTACATCGACAACCTCCAGACAGATCTCAGGAACGAACGCTACGTAGACAGCGTCTCCGGTGTCGTCGATCTCCTCAAACAGGGCAACGGCGGCACCCTGCCGTCGTCCAAAGCGGAGATCGACGGGATCATCTCTCAGGCCCCGCCGGAGATGGTCGAGAAGATGCTGCCCTCGGACATGATGACGATCAGCGTCATCGCCCTCGAACCGGGCGTCTCTCAGGATGCACAGACGCAGGTTCTCGACAACATGGCAACCGCCATCCGCATATCGGAACCGCCGCCGGGCGTCACGGTCACCGTATCCGGAGAACCGGCATTCGCGAAGGAGATGAAGGAGGAGATGGGGTCCCAGATGGGCACGCTGATCCTTGTAGCCATGCTCCTGATGGTCCTCGCGGTGACGCTCCTCTTCGCCAACGTCAGATACCGCATCCTCCCCGTCGGGATCGTGGCCGTCGGGCTGATCATGACCTTCGGGTTCATGGGCCTCTTCGGCATCGCGATCAGCATGACGGTGATCGCAGCGTTCCCGGTGCTGATCGGGATCGGGATCGACTACGCGATCCAGTTCCACGCCCGGTTCGACGAGGAGAGCCGGCGCGGCACGATCCCCGAGGCCATACGTGCCACGGTCGGGAACCTCGGTCCCTCGGTCCTGATCGCGATGTCGGCGACGGCGCTCGGGTTCATCGCGATGTTCTTTGCGCCGGTGCCGATGATTGCCGACTTCGGGATGGTCTGCACCATCGGGGTAGTCTGCTGCTACGTTGCGGCGCTCATCATCGTCCCGGTCTTTGCAATCGTCACCCGCTACCGGGCGAAGACCGGGGCCGCACCCTCCGACCCCGCTCAGAAGTCCGGAAGCTCCATCCTCGAACGGTACGACCGTCTCCTCGGACGGCTGGCCTATACCATCGCAAAGTATCCGGTCCCGGTCATCCTGCTCTTTGCGGTGGTCGCAGCAGGAGGTTTCTACCTCGACCAGAGCGTTCCTATCAGCGCGGACGAGAAGACCTTTGTCCCCGACGACATGCCGGCCCTCCGGGATATGGAGAAACTCACCCGGGTCATGGGCTCGACGAGTACCATCCCGGTCGTCGTGCTCGCAGACGACGTCCTCTCCCCGGATACGCTTGCCTGGATAGACCGGTTCGGGGTCTACGAGCAGGAGCACAACGACAAGATCACCGGCGTCACCAGCATCGCAACCCTGATCCGTGAGAACAACGACGGGGTGCTGCCTTCGACCGAGAGCGAAGTCAATGAGGTCATCGCCCGGATCCCGGATTCAACCCTGAAGAGTTACCTCGATGGGAACATGGAGGCAGTGGTCCAGTTCTCGACGGTCGATATGGAGATGAGCGTCGCCCGCGACCTCGTCGGGAGGATACAGGGCGACGTTGCGTGGAACAACCCGCCGGCCGGCGTGAGGGTGAAGATCACAGGCAGCATGGAAATGTTTTCCGCCGTCATGGACGACATCAGCGAGTCAAGGCTGTACATGACCGCGCTCGGGTTTGCCTTCATCCTCGGGTTCCTGATCCTGGTCTACCGGAAATTCGGCGCTATTTCGCCGGTCATCCCGATCGTCTTCATCGTGGGCTGGAACGGGGCGATCATGTACCTCCTCGGTCTCGACTACACGCCGCTGACGGCCGTCCTCGGGTCGATGACGATCGGGGTCGCGTCCGAGTACACCATCCTCATCATGGAACGATGCGAGGAGGAACTTGCCCGGGGCATGGAGTTCCTCGACGCCATCCAGACCGCCGTTCAGAAGATCGGGACGGCCATCACGGTGTCCGGGCTGACGACGGTCTTCGGGTTCTCGGCGCTCACCCTCTCGAACTTCAACATCATCAGCAACTTCGGGATCGTGACGGTCATATCGGTCGGGTTCTCGCTCGTGGGCGCGATCGTCATCATGCCGGCGGTCCTTGCGCTGATGCACCGCTACACCGGGCACTCCCGGGTCCCGGCGGCGGCCGGGGTCCCGGAGTAAACCCCTCCGCCATCTTTCGAAAGCCTTCGGGTTTCTCGTGCTCCGTTCCGTTGGAACGTCGCAAGCCCCACCTAGCGGTGCTCAAACTCGCTAGTGCTCGCACCTCGAAGCCTGGCGGCTTCTCAAGCTCCGGACATTGTCCGTCGCACCCTCCGGCCAGTCGCGTTCCGCCCGTCGCACTCCCCGGCAACGGAGTCCCCACGACCCGGGGGGCGGCAGGGGCATCAAGATTTATATAGTACCTGCCATATCCTTCCCCCGGTGATATACCGTGGCAAATGGAGACCTCACGGCGCAGGTTTTGGCGCCATTTCAGCCGGTCGAAGAACTGGCCCGTAACGTCATTCTGTTTCTGCCAAATCTCATTGCAGCGATCATCATCCTCATCATCGGCTGGATCCTCGGACGCATCCTCGGGAGAGTCGTTGCCGAGGTTCTCGACCGGATCGGCGTCGACGACGCACTCCGGAAGACATCGGTCGGCCAGCATGTTGAGCGGTCCACGACGAGCATAAGTCGCCTCTTCGACCTCATCGTCCGCTGGTTCATCTACCTCATCGCAATCCTCGCAGCGGTCAGCGTCCTCCAGATCCAGACCCTGACAACGGCGGTCGCAGTTATCGTGGCCTACATCCCGAACATCGTCGCGTTCATCCTGATCCTCGTCGTCGGCATCATCCTGATCGACTGGCTGATAGACGTCCTCCAGGGTATGGGGGAGACACAGCAGATCCAGGGCTTCGGGCTGATCGCGATGCTGCTACGGGCGTTCCTCTACTTCGTTGTCGTCATCCTCGCGCTCCAGCAGCTCTTGATCGACCTCTCGATCATCTACGTCTTCGTCGTCCCGCTCGCCTGGGGGCTTGCGCTCGGCCTCGGTGCGGCGATCGCCATCATCGTCGGGCTCGGTTTACGCGACCGGGCGCCGGAGATAATGGACGGGTTGACGGGCAAGGTGAAACGAGAATAGTCTTTTTTGTTGGCGGGTTAAAACCCGCCGAATTTCTGTACGTGCTCCCGGGCCCGGTGGCGGCGAGGGTCCTCGCCCCCTGCGGGGGCGTTGCGGCCGTAGTGCCGCCGGTCCTCCCCCACCGGGCAGACCTTGATACAGATCCCGCAGGGTGAGATGTGGCGCCGGGCGAGTTCGGCGCTGTTTGCGGCGCAGGCCACCCTGTCGGTGAGCCCCTCGGGGTAGTCCCGGTCATCGAGCGCGCCCACGGGACAGGCGCTGACGCAGAGCATGCACCGGGTGCAGAGGTCCTCGGCGAGCAGGGGATCGGGCGGGAGGTCCGCGGCAGTGAGGACTGAGCCGAACCGGACCCGGGGACCGTACTCCGGCGTAAGGAGGGTGTTGTTCACGCCGAAGGTCCCGAGCCCCGCGAGGAGCGCGGCGTGGCGGTGCGAGAAGAAGGCGACGGGGTTCTTTTTGAGCACCTCGATGCTCCCGTAGCCGTCCCGGGGGACGAAGACCGACGGGTAGCCTTCGTCGTTGAGGAAGGAGGCGATTCGGTAGGTGTACTGGTCGAGCAGGGTGTTGACGGTCTTATACAACTCGTGGTAGTAGATGGAGGGGGAGGTCTCGAGCACCGGGAGGTGGACCGGGAGGCCGATGACGATCACCGACCGGGCTTCCGGGAAGATCAACTGCGGATAGAACTCTTCCGGCATCCAGGGCCGGAACGGGGGATTCTCCCACCGATCAGTTCCCGCGACCCCGACGAGCGGGATCTCCATCCTCCTGCACCGGCGAAGGACGGCTGTCTTCAGGTCGTCGTTCATGGGTATCGATCTCTTGGGGGCTGCGGGAGAAAAAGATTCACCCCCTGACCCATCCCGACAGGAGGCCCGCACGGTTCGCCGAACCGGGAACAACTCCCGCGGCTCAGAAAGCCAGGCGGACGAGCCCCACTGCCGCCGCCATGACCGCGGTGCCTGCGATCATCCATCCGGCGGTCATGCAGAGGAGTGAGGTGATCCGCGGGTACTGGAAGAGCCACGCGACGACGGGGGCTCCGTAGAGGGCAATCCCGGGGATCCATATGATCGGGATGAGCATCAGGGCGCCGTAGCGCTTCAGGTAGTCGATCTTCCCGGCCTTCTCGTCGATCTTCCGGAGAAGCCCCTGGACCATCCGGGAGCGCCCGGCGAAGAGGTCGCAGACCTCGAGGATGCCGATCATGACTGCGACCGCCACCGATGTCAGGAAGACCAGCACGACCGCAGGGTGCAGGCCGAGCGAGAGGCCGACGACGGCCGCGGCTGCCTGGAGGAGGAGGGTCGATCCGATGAGGGCGAGGACCGCCGGCGGAGGCACGCCGAAGGCGAGGCCGAGAAGGAGAGGAATCGCCAGGATAAAGAGGAACACGAATGCGGCGACTCGCGCGATCCGGAACCGGCAGGCGCCCGGGGAGAGAGCCCGCTCGCATGCCTCGACGGCGGCAACCCTGACCTTTGTTCTCCTCTGTACCCCGGAAGTAGATGAACCTGCGCACCGGGACTGTCCCGGACAACCCTGGTAGAGATGAACAATGTACTTACACTCAGTGTTTAGCAGTTATGCTTTCGGTTCCCGGTGCGGGTCGGGAGCCGGCGCCTGCGATGCCTGCTGCCGCAGGCGGGAACCAGGTCATTCCGGGTGCGGGTCCGGGTCTGCCGGAACTACCCGGGGTTGACCGACTGAGAGCGGGAGAGACGATGTAAAAGAGCCAGGTTTTTATCCCGGGCAGACCTAAACCCACGTTTATGAGCGAGACTGAAGGTCGCTTTGAACAGGGGCGGTGGATCCCCAATCCCCCCCCCGCACTGGAGGAGGAGCCGGCACCGGCCGCCCCTACCGTCGACGAACGTATGCAGGAGGCATCCCAATCGGTCCGGAAAGCGGTCAACGACGTGATGAACACGGGCCACCATCTCTTCGGGACGCCCGAAGGGCACGAGCGCATCGAGCAGGCGGCACGGAAGGCCGGGGAGGATCTTGAGCAGGCGATCAACGCCTGGGCGGAATCCGCACGGCAGGCCTTACGGAAACGGTGAGGAGGCCGAGAGGTATTCCGTGACGCGGGCGACGACCTCGTGGTTTCTCGGCAGCATGGTGTGGCAGTAGTGCTCCGGGTGCCGGGCCAGGTTCCCGGGGTCTGCCGGGAGCACGTCCACCCCCACCCCGGGGAGGTATGAGTCGGTGTGGGGGACGATGCCGTCGCCGGCGTACGTCGTCCGCCACCCTCCGTCCGGGGCGATCTCCCAGGTTTTGCCGCCGAAGGCCGGGAAGAACGCCGGGGTCGCGGTGAGGTTCGCGGCGAGGACTATCCGGTAGGCGATGTCGTCGCGGGTCCCGGCGTCCCGGAGCGCCGAAACGACCCTGCTCCCGGGGCGGAACTCCTGGACGATGGTATCCTCCCGGGGGTTGTAGCCCGGCGGCACGAAGACCCCTGCAAGCCGCCGGATCACCTCGGGACCCCGTTCGGGGTCGTTGAAGAGTTCGGCTATGGCCGAGCCGTTGTTCGGGGGGCCGATCCCGACCAGGAGCCGGACCTGCTCCTCCCGTTCGTCGCCGTCGAGGACTTCAAGGAGGTACCGGGCGATGCACGTCCCCATGGAGTGGCAGACGATGTCGACCGGGCCGCCGTACCCGCTCTCCTCCCTTTTTGCGTGGATGTAGTCCAGGAGAGCGAGGGCGATCGTCTCCGTCCCGGCGCCCTGCATTGTGGTATGGTCGAACCTCCAGAAGGGCACCGCGGCATCGGAGAGCGCGGGTAAAAGACGGTTCCAGATGCCGGGGTGGCTCCGCCAGCCGTGGACCAGGACGGCCGGGCATCTGTGGTTCATCCGGATGGTATCACGTCTCCCCCAGGCAAGCAGCGGTTCATCCATCCATGATCCGATGCCAACTGCGATGTAGGTTTCGGCGGGGCGCTATCCTGCCACCATCTTATTCGCTTTCAAGAAGAAGCCCGGCGGCATCGGGTGATCGAGTTCCCAGGTGATGCTCATCGGCCGGCTCCCCTCGTGGGAGAGATACCGGGCGGTTCCGAGGAAGAGATACGGTTGTGTGATGCCGTCGACCCTGTTGTACTCGCGGACGAAGAGGAGGACCTTACTCCCCCGCCGTTCACGCTCGATGTAGCGACGACCGGTCGGTGAAGATGCCGATGTGGTGCTCTGGGACTGCCAGTGGAAGAGGGTCTCGTTGACTGCGTAGTCTTTGTATTTTAAACCATTATGACGAGCCCCCCACTTTCGCCCCACGCGCGGCAGGACGTTAAGTGCAAAAAGGAAACTATAATTTCTTGTCCTGGCAAACCCATCTGTTAGGCTCAATTTCATTTCGATCAGGGGCATTAGGTGAAAGTTCCAATGGCATCACAGTATGTAGTGCTGGATATGTTCGCTGGCGCAGGCGGACTCACCGAGGGTTTTTTCCGGAACGACTTCAACATCGTTTCACATATCGAAATGAACACCCATGCCGCACGGACACTTGAAACCCGGGCATTATATCACGCTCTTGTCGCAAAAGGGCATCCAGATATCTATTATCGTTACTATAACCAGGAGATGACCCGGGATGAATTTCTTGAAGAGTGTACATCGCTCGGCATTCCGGATTCGGGAGTCGTAAATTGTGAATTATCGCGCGTGACCGAAGATTTGATCGTAAAGCAGGTCTATGGAAGACTTGCTGAAATTGGTAGGGATGAGGTGGATGTAATAATCGGGGGTCCACCCTGCCAGGCATACTCTCTGATTGGAAGAGGCAGGGATCCAGAAAGTATGCGGAACGATCCGCGAAACAATCTTTATCTTCACTATCTCCGATTCATCAATGAATTCGAGCCAGAAATATTCGTATTTGAAAATGTCCCGGGCCTTATCAGTGCCAGAAATGGCGAAATATATTCGGATTTTCTCCAAAGGATCGATCGTCTCGGATATTACACCCACAATGAACCGCAGATACTAAATGCACGGGATTTCGGGGTCCTGCAGAATCGGAAACGTATCATCTTTATTGGATGGAGAAAAGAGCATGACTTTGGATATCCGGCATTCGAATGCGATGACTCACGGCGTCAAGTATGGAATGTGCTGAGGGATCTTCCTGAGCTTGAACCCGGAACGGGTACCGACGGTCCCCAGAGTTACAGACCCGTGCGTCCCTGTGGATACCTCCGGAAGTATGAGATCCGTAATGGCCAGAAATATGTCCGACATCATATTGCCCGGACCCATATTGACAGAGATCGTGAGATCTACCGGATTGCGATACGGATGTGGAACGAAGGTAAGCGTCTGCATTACGATGATCTGCCAGAAAACCTGAAGACGCACAAAAACCGGTCATCGTTCCGGGATCGCTTTAAAGTAGTCGACGGTGACGGGTTTTCCCATGCGGTCGTTGCTCATCTTTCTAAAGATGGGCATTACTTTATCCATCCGGACATCCAGCAGGCCCGCTCCCTTACAGTGCGTGAAGTTGCCCGTCTCCAGTCATTCCCTGACAATTATCTCTTCGAAGGCCCGAGGACTGCGCAGTATGTTCAGATTGGAAACGCGGTGCCCCCGCTGATGGCCACAGGAATTGCACGGGAAATCATGAACATGCTCGAAAAAGCCTGAAATCAGGATCAAAAGATTTAACCTTCATTGCATGTCATTTCCGATAATGTGAGCTTGCCTTTTCGGCACAGCGCCACCCGGGATGACTGAATATGGCCTCTAATATATCAGAAGGTTTTGAAGTAGTAAATCCTGATCCGGGAGCGCTGATTGAATCGTTAAGGTCATTTGGTTACAGTCTTGAGGCATCCATCGCTGATATCGTCGATAACAGTGTCACTGCAGGTGCCTGTAATATCCACATTCAGTTTTCCTGGAGTGGAGAGCAGTCCACCATTGCCATCATGGACGACGGCTGTGGAATGACCGAAGACGAGCTGGTTAACGCCATGCGGCCGGGAAGCAGGAGTCCACTGGAAGAACGTGACCCCGGGGATCTTGGCCGGTTCGGACTCGGCCTGAAGACCGCCTCGTTTTCACAGTGCCGAAAGCTCTCTGTCGGATCGAAAGCAGCTGGACATGAACCGGCTATCCGGATCTGGGATCTCGATTATGTAAACCAGTGCAGAGAATGGCGATTAAGGAAGGTGGATCCACGGGATAGTGACAGCACTTTTTCGGCCCTCAAAACCAGGAAAAGCGGCACAATCGTTCTGTGGGAGTGGATTGATCGTCTGGTCCGGGGAGCCGAGAAGGATGATTCCCGGCGTGAGGAACTCTTTTACGAGCATATTGACACGGTCAAAAGTCATCTTGGCATGGTATTCCACCGGTTCCTTGAGAGCCCGAATTCCCTGAAAATTTTTATCAATAACCGCCCACTTCCCCCATGGGATCCGTTTATCAGAAATCACCCCACAACACAGCTCCTCCCCGAGGAACCTCTCTACCATTCGGGACAAAAGATTACCGTGCGTCCGTTCGTTCTTCCTTACCGGTCAAAGCTGAGTGACCGGGCATATGAGGTCGCAGGCGGACCGGGTGGCTGGAATGTCCGCCAGGGTTTTTACATCTATCGTAATAACCGCCTCATTGTCGCCGGTGACTGGCTCGGTCTCGGATTCCGGAAGGAAGCGCATACCAAACTTGCCCGGATAATCGTGGATATTCCCAACTCAATGGACGAAGACTGGAAGATTGATGTCAGAAAATCCGTTGCCCGCCCTCCCGCTCACCTCCGGGACGACTTTAAACGTATTGCCCGTCTGACGATCGAGCGTGCCACGGCGGTGTACCGACACCGGGGGAAGGTTGTTGAACGTCAGACTGCCGAGGATTTCGTATTCCCATGGAATGCGAATGTCAGGGATGGTACGTACTTCTACACCGTCAATCGCAGCCACCCTCTTGTTGCAGCCGCCCTCGAGAATTCCGGTGATAACAGGAAGAATATCGAGGCGATACTGAGACTGATTGAGGAAACCGTCCCGATCCCGACAATTATCGTAAACAATACGGAAAATCCTGACAAACTTCGCCGTCCCTTCGAAGGCTGTCCGTCAGAGGAGCTTCGTGCGGTGATGAATGAGATCTGGTTATCCATGAGACATTCCGGAGTTTCTACTGCCGAGGCGGGGAAAAGGCTTGCCCGGATGGAACCATTCTGTGATTATCCTGAGTATGTATCAGCATTTTTCGAATTGATGGAGGAAAAATAATGGCAGATTCGTATGACAGGGCGGCTTCGCTCGTTCTCGTCATGCTGAAAGGAGAAGCGAGTCCAACCCCGGAAATAATCCAGAAGAAGGTGAACCTGGTCCTTGCGATGCTGCAGGCGGAAGGGAACCTGGACTCTGTGGACAGAGACCGGCTGATCAGGGATATTGAGTCCCGGTGCGAGGTCTGGCGGGGCACGGCAACTATACTGGAAGAAAAAAAGAATCACACTGTCTGGCTTCCATATAGAAAAAGTCAGGTTGAATGGAAATTCTGGAAGCGGTACGAACGCTATCTGATGGAGGAAAGAGGCTTCTCCGAACAGAGTATCATCACCCTTGATGATCTCACCGATAGTGTACTGGAACGGCTTGAGGAACCGCAGCGGGAGGGAGCGTGGGATCGCCGCGGCATGGTGGTCGGACACGTCCAGTCAGGGAAGACCGCAAATTATACAGGGCTTATCTGTAAAGCGGCTGATGCAGGATACAGACTAATTATTGTTCTTGCCGGCATGCACAAGAGTCTGCGAAGCCAGACCCAGCTACGTCTCGACCAGGGCTTTCTTGGATTTGATACTCAGCTGAATCGTGCTTTTGACCATCAAAATCTCCGGATTGGTGTCGGAAGGCTGCCAGGAGAGGAATTCATCACAGCTCACTCTCTGACCAGCAGTGCTGATAAGGGTGACTTCAACCGGAAAATCGCGTCCCAGGCCGGGGTAATGCTCGGGGGCAGTGATCCCATTCTGCTTGTCGTCAAGAAGAACAAATCCGTTCTTGCAAATCTTATCAACTGGGCTGTCAATATCAGAGGGCACGAAGACCCCCACACCCTGAAGAAAATTGTACACGGTATTCCCCTTCTCGTCATCGATGATGAAGCGGATAATGCATCGGTGAACACAACTACCATTCCACGGGACGAAAACGGACTTCCGCTTGATGATTATGACGTCAGTGCGATAAACGGTAAAATACGCGCTCTCCTGAGCCATTTTGAGAAGAGTGCATACGTGGGTTACACCGCGACACCGTTTGCCAATATTTTCATCTACCCGGAGGGGGAAACCACAACCCACGGCGAAGATCTCTTCCCCCGTGATTTCATTATAAATCTCCCGCCGCCACCGAATTATATCGGTCCATCACAGATCTTTGGATTCTCCCGGAACGGGGAGAATGATGCGGAAAGCCGGAGCGATCTTCAGATAATCAGGAAAATCGATGACTACCGGAAGTTCATCCCCGATGATCATTGGAAGGATCACATCCCGGGGAGGCTCCCGGAATCCTTGAAAAAGGCATTAAAATCCTTCATCATTTCCTGCGCTGTCCGGAGAGCCCGTGGTGAGCGGAAAAATCATAACTCAATGCTGGTCCATGTAACCCGGTACACTAATGTTCAGAAAGAGGTAGGGAGACGGGTCAACGATGAACTGAACCGGTTGCGTCGTCAGCTGGAATATA
Organism: Methanoculleus sp.; assembly: GCA_018433835.1. Taxonomy (GTDB): domain Archaea; phylum Halobacteriota; class Methanomicrobia; order Methanomicrobiales; family Methanoculleaceae; genus Methanoculleus. The sequence goes on along the minus strand of JAHDQM010000010.1, from coordinate 98,353 downwards.
CTGACCCTCTGTCACCTGAGGGGATCTACAGGGAGATGAAGGAACTCTGGGATTCGGATTATGTTCCGACAACACGCTCTGTTCTGCAGCAGATTGGCGATCCGCTGATAACCGAAGTGACATGGGATGAGGTGCAACCGGATCTGTACGACGCTGCAGCCCGGATTCAGGTTAAACTGATCAACGGGACGGCAAAGGATGCCCTGGATTATAACGAGTATTCTGACGGGCTGAGTGTTATTGCAATCGGCGGGGACAAACTTTCCCGGGGGCTGACGCTGGAAGGACTCAGCGTCAGTTACTACCTCCGGGCATCAAAGATGTACGACACACTGATGCAGATGGGGCGGTGGTTTGGTTTCCGCCCGGGCTATATCGATCTCTGCCGACTCTACACATCCCGGGATCTGGTCGAATGGTATCAGTATATCAACCTTGCATCCGAGGAGTTGCGAAGCGAATTCGACTATATGGCAACCCTGAACGCCACTCCGTCCGATTACGGTCTCCGTGTCCGGACACATCCTGATGGCTTGCTGATTACCGCTGTGAACAAGATGCGGAGTGGAACGGTGATGAACGTATCATTTGGCAACTCGCTCATTGAAACAGTATTCTTCCACCGGGACCCGGAGACTCTCAGGAATAATCTGAACGCGATCGATCAGTTCCTCCGGGGTCTGGGCAGCCCCTCCAGTTTCTCCGGTTCCTCCGAGCAGCATCTTCTCTGGGATAATGTGCCGACCCGGGCCATTCTTGAGATGCTGAATGAGTATATCATACATGAAGCCTGCAGAAAGGCAAATCCGAGGCTCCTGAAAGAGTATCTCGAGAAACGATCATCCCAGGGTGAACTTACGCACTGGACTATTGCCCTGATCAACAATAGTGCGCCGACCCATACTTTTTTCCTCGGGGGTCACAAGATCGGCCTTACCTGGCGTAAAGATCCGAATCCGTCTGATCCGAAGTACGCGCTGACAAAGGGGCACATTATCGATCCCAAGCATGAATACATCGATCTCACTTCAGAACAGGTCGATGAAGCTCTCCGGATGATGCAGGCAGACCCTGACCGGAAATCCCGCTCACAAAAAGTTCCGAAAGTCCCGAGCGGCCCGTACATCCGGGCGGTCAGGTCTTCGCAGCGGGGACTGCTTCTGATCTATCCGCTTGATCCCGAGCCACCAAAGGTCGAAGTTCCAGTTATAGGGCTTGCGTTCAGTATCCCTAGCAGCCCGATGGATGTGAAGGTAGAGTACAAGGTGAATAACGTCTACTGGGAGCAGGAGTTTGACAGCTGAAAACTTTGACCGTATGTGGGCTGATCTGGAACTACATGCCGGAGGCACAACCCGGGAGGATATTCTCACACTGCGGGTAATTCAGGATTCAAAGTTTAACTTCTTCCTCGGTGTTCAGGTGCCGGAGAACACCCGGATGCTCCTGATCCAGATCGGGCGCGAGAACGTGATCAACCAGTGGTCACTCCCACGTTCAAAAGGTTTTGAGGTCAGGCAGATCGCTCTGCCGGAAGACCGGGGGCACCATGCAACGATCCAGTTGGTCCTGAGCGATCGGCGTTATCAGGATATCTTTTCCCGGCTTACAGAGGATGTTGCAGCCTCCTGTTCCCGTGAACCTTCGGAGAAGGCAATGATCCATACCCTTTTCCAGCGGCTGGCGATGTGGCAGCAGTTCCTCGATCAGTACGGACCGGAAGGACTGAGCCCCGCTGCACAGAGGGGCCTGTATGGTGAACTCAGATTCCTCCACGACTACCTTATGCCTGCCGTCGGGGCTGCACAGGCTGTTCCGGCATGGACGGGGCCCCACAAGGCCCAGCAGGATTTCCAGACCTCCGGTATTGCCATTGAGGTGAAGACCAGCACCGCCAAGCAGCATCAGAAGGTACCGATCGCAAGTGAACAGCAGCTGGATGATACCGGTCTGGATGCGCTGTATCTGTACCACCTTTCACTCAGGGAGATGCACGATGGTGGCGAAACACTGCCGGGGATCATCGACAAAATTCGTGACGATCTGTCTGGCGATCCTGATACGTCCAAGCTGCTTGAGGACCTCCTGATACTGGCAGGCTATCTGGATGAACACCGGGAGAGGTACGAGGATACAGGTTACGCAGACCGGATCGTGCAGATATTCCAGATCCAGGAAGGATTTCCCCGGATAACCGAGCGGGTTCTCGTTAACGGGGTGGGGGATGTTCAGTATTCGGTGAGTCTCTCTGCCTGTGCCCCTTTCATCGTGGATGACGGGAATTTCCGGGCAGGGATTGCGGGGTGCAGACATGAGTGATACGGGTCTTGAGCAGTTTGCGGAGAATTTTCGTCAGGACATCATTGCCGGTTCCCGGGACGTGGATGCCGGGGTGTTCTCCGAAGAGCAGTTCACAGATCTGATGCTGGGGTACCTTGCCGATGCGGGAGAGATCGATGACCGTGAAATCTGCTCGCATCAGGCCAGAGGTATTAAAGTAAACGGATATGCATTTTTCAACGATAATGAGGGTCTCGATCTGTTTGTTTCGCATTATACCAGTGAATGCCCGCCTGTCCGCGTTGCGAAGGGGGATCTCCAGCAGCAGCTGAAACGACTCAGAACATTCTTTGACAGGGCGATTCGGCGTGATTATACGAATCTGGAGGAATCCTCGCCGGCCTTTGACCTCGCTGACCGTATATACCAGCTCCGGAACAGGCTGACCCACATCCGGCTGTTTGTCCTGACCGATGGCATTGCCAGTATTGATGCCATCGAGGATGAGATCTGCGGTTCATACCGGATCTCCGGTCATGTCTGGGACATACAGCGACTTCACCGGCTGGTAAGCTCGGAGAGTCGTCCGGAGCCGATTGAGATAGATCTGGTCAGTGAGTTCGGAAAACCTCTACTATGCCTCCCGATGCCGGAGGAGAATTCTGTATATACTTCGTATCTCTGCATCATACCGGCAGATGTTCTTGCAGATCTCTATGGGAAGTTTGGTCCCCGGCTTCTTGAGCGGAATGTCCGCGCCTACCTGCAGATGAGAGGAAATGTCAACAAGGGGATCCGGGATACGGTTCTCAATCAGCCGCATATGTTCCTAGCATACAATAACGGAATCTCTGCAACTGCTGAAAATGTCGAGCTGGTGGATACAGACAGCGGGGCGCCGGGGATCCGTCGCATCCGTGATTTTCAGATCGTGAACGGAGGGCAGACAACTGCATCGATCTATCATACCCGGACAAAGGACAAAAAGGATATCTCGGGAGTCTACGTTCAGGTTAAACTGACCGTCCTGAAAAATCCGGAAGATATCGACTACATCGTTCCGAAAATCTCGGAATATGCCAACAGTCAGAACAAAATAAACACCGCTGACTTCACCTCCAATGATCCCTTCCATGTTACCATTCAGAAGATATCCCGTCAGATGTGGGCTCCGGCAAAACGGGGGAGCCAGATGGAAACCCACTGGTACTATGAGCGTGCCCGCGGACAGTACCAGGACGATAAGGCACGAAAAATCACCCCGAAACAGAGGAGGGTTTTCGGGGAGCAGAATCCGACCGGGCAGCGTTTCACCAAGACAGATCTTGCGAAGTTTGAACAGTCCTGGGACCAGCTGCCTCATATCGTCAGTCTCGGTGCGGAGAAGAATTACCGCGATTTCATTATCCGGTACAGGGAGCGGGGTGAGTTCGTTCCGGATGCCGAATACTTCCGGCTCCTGATCGCACAGGCAATTCTTTTCAGACGCACGGATAAGATCGTCCAGGGCCTGAAATATGGCGGATATAAGGCAAATATCGTTACTTACACGGTTGCCCTTCTGTCGAAGCTCACAAATCAGCGTGTTGACCTTGAGCGGACCTGGAAGGCGCAGGCGCTCTCACCAGCTCTTGAGGATACCATTGCTACTCTGTCCCGGATAGTTCACGCACATATCACAATTCCTCCCGGAGGAAAGAACATAACCGAGTGGTGCAAGAAGGAGGAGTGCTGGGAATCGCTGCAGAAGGAGAACATCTCTCTCCCGGATGCTTTAAAGCCGGAACTGGTCGACGACGAAACCGTAAGGGCGCGTGACGCCAGAACCCGCTGCAGGACTGAGGAGACAGAGGCTTCCGGCACCGGGCAGGCAGACGGGCACGGGCCTGCACAGCCAAGGGAATCCGTCGATTATGAGCAGTTCATCAGAAAGCTGACTCCCCAGAAGTGGCTGAAGATCATCCGTGATGCTGCCGGAGCAGAGTGTTTTTCCCATGAGGAAATCGCTCTTCTCAGACGGATGCAGAAGATGTCCGGCAGAGGGATGAAGCCAAAGAAGGAACAGGTCCTGCAGGCTGAGAAAATACTGCAGACACTGGCGGAAGGCGACCGGAAAGAAGGGGCAGATTCGTAGGATTATTTTTCGTGGTTCTCATACAACCTCGATAGGAGAGTAAACCATGAAGCCAGGTGAGATGGAGGTACTCCAATCAGATATTCTCCACTGGGGCGAGGAGCACTACAGGGATTTTCCATGGCGTCATACCCAGGACCCTTACCGAATAATGATTGCAGAATTCATGCTTCATAGGACCCGGGCAGATCAGGTTATTCCAGTCTACATCCAATTTTTACAGAAGTATCCCGACGTTTACGCTCTTGCGGAAGCCGACCCCTCAGATATAAGAGAAGTAACAGTGCATCTTGGACTGCACTGGCGATCGAGTCACTTTATCGAAGCGGCAAAGTATATTGTCGAGCACAATCAGGGAATATTTCCAGAAGATGAAAAACAGTTGCAGGCCATTCCCGGGGTGGGGGAATATGTCTCCGGTGCGATTATCACAGTCTGCTATAAGAAACCTCACCGCGTTGTGGACGCAAATATAGCGCGGTTCATAAACAGGTATTTTGGCTTACATCTCAATGGTGAGATCCGCAGGAAGAGGGAAGTGCTGGAACTGGCAGACATTCTGTTTGATGTGGCTGAACCAGGTAGATTTCTCTTTGCCATACTTGATTTTTCAGCGGCGATCTGTAGGTCAAAAAATCCGTTGCATCCAGAATGCCCATTACGAGCCAAATGCAAATACTATAGAGAGATGCAGTCATCTGCCGCGGATGCAGATTAACACCGGGATTGTCCTGAAATCTGTTCGCCTTCAAGAAAAAACCCTCCCGCCGACGCCTACGTCTAACTCACCTCGACACTGTGCCGGTATGTCCTGCCGACGTCTCCGTCCAGCATGAGGCTGATCCGCCTCGTCTCCCCCGCGGGGATGAATACCAGCACAGAGACCTGATCGCGCGTAAATCCCTTCTCTTCATCGATCAGTTTCGTTGTTACGGTGACGTCCCCGTCGTATTGGATATCCGCGTTCACGTTGTACACGAGTCCTCTGGAGTGGCAGACATCCCTGGCCGCAGGGTCCTCCTGCACGACCTTCGGGTCGGGCCGGCGAGTCCCATACAGCCGGCTGCCAGAACAAAAACCGCAACCAGGCCAAAAATGAGGATTCGTCTGCTCATAATGAGCGTCACTCTGTAACGCGATATGAATTCATAGGAACCAAGAGGTTACAACTAGAGGGCTAAAACCGGAATTGCCGGCAGTATGGCCTTCGCTCACGGCAGGGCCCCTCCCGCCCGATACCTCGACCGGACCCTCACCGGGAGGATGCTCCGCCGGAAGGCCTGCTCGAAGTAGCGGTCGGTCATCCCGGCGATGAAGTCCCTCACGAGCTCCGCCGGCGCCGCGGCGGCGATGTATCCGCGGGACGCCCACGGCGCATCGATGAGGTCTTCGTAGACCGGCGAGTCCCGGCGCTCCTCCCCGATATCCTCAAGGATGCGGTCGAAGAGGTACCGGAACATGAACCGGATCTTCTCCCGGTTCGCAATGAGCCTCCCGTTTCCGTAGATGTGCTGCATGTTGAAGTCCTTGAAGGCCGCGACGCACGCCGACGCCTCCGCCGAGAAGGCAATGCAGTCGGCGTCGTAACTGTTCGCGATGATGTCCCTGATGAGGACGTCGAGCACCGTCCGGTTGATGTCTCCGAACGCCTCCCTCCCCGTGATCCCGAAGAGAGCCATACAGCTCTCCGGGAAGTCCGCGAGATCCTCGTCCCCGATGACCTCGACCTCGAGGGCGTCCGCAAGATCGCGGCCGAGGTAGGAGATGCTGTCGGCGATCCTCACCACGCACCCCTCTGCGGTGAGGGGGAGCGCGTCGCCCCCGGCCTCGATCCTTTGCAGTTTCTCTGCAAACGAGTCCCAGTGGGCCTCGCCCTCGACCGTGAGGCTCCGGTCGTGGACCTCACCGTTGTGGCAGAGAATCCCGTCCAGCACCTGCACCGTGAGGTCGCGGTCCTCGACGGTGTCGAGGAACCGGACGCTCTGGACGTTGTGCCGGAACCCCCCGATCCCGTGCTCGGTGCAGAGTTCGTCGAGGATCTCCTCGCCCAGATGTCCGTAGGGCACGTGGCCGATGTCGTGGCCGAGGGCGATCGCCTCGATCAGATCCTCGTTCAGGTTGAGGGCCCTTCCGATCGTCCTCCCGATCTTCGAGACGAGCTGGACGTGGAGGACGCGGTGGGTGATGTGGTCGTTCTCGACGAGGTAAAAAACCTGGGTCTTGTCGACGTAGCGCGAATAAGCCTTCGAATGGACGATCCGGTCGGCGTCCCGGAAGAACGGCGGCCGGATCACCGGCTCCTCGGGCCTGCGGCCGGACCTCCTGAGGTAGTCGGCGTTCATGGTCGCCCGGGGCGAGAGAAGCGACTCCCGGCGGGCCATGCTCTCGGCCATCCGGTCAGAGATGCTCTGCGGGATCTCCATCGGGTATCCTCCGGGACGGTCTCCTGCACCGAGACCTTCCGTTAAAGAGTTCTCGGCCGGGAGAGGGGATAGGATTTTCTCTTCCGGTCAGGCCGTGGCCGCCGGAAACCGGTCAGGCCGTGGCCGCCGGAAACCGGTCAGGCCGTGGCCGCCGGAAACCGGTCAGGCCGTGGCCGCCGGAAACCAGTCAGGCCGTGGCCGCCGGAAACCGGTCAGGCCGTGGCCGCCGGAAACCGGTCAGGCCGTGGCCGCCGGAAACCAGTCAGGCCGTGGCCCGGCCGGGACGGATCCATGCGTGCTATATCCCGGGTTCGTAATCTCCCGGCATGCACCCGGAAGTCATCATCCACAACAGCGTGAGCCTGGACCACGCGGTAAGGGGCTTTGACGTCGACCTCGGCCTGCACTACGGCGCACTTCTCGCCCTCGGGCCGGGGGCGGTCCTCGCGGGTTCGGCCACGGCAAAGTCCGAGATCGAGATCTTCATGGACGTTCGCGAGCCCGAAGCGGCGGCGGACCGGCACCGGCCCGAAGTTCGGCCGGGCGACCCACGCCCCATCGGCGTCATCGTCGACAGCAGGGGCGTGCTCAAAAATCCGCTCCACTTCTACCGGAACATGGAGCATACGAAAGACGTCGTCGTCCTCGTCTCGGAGACGACGCCGGAAGACTACCTCGACTACCTCCGCGAGCGGGAGTACCCGTTCACCCGGTGCGGCACGGGGCGGGTGGACCTCAGGGCGGCCATACGGGAACTCCGGGAGCGGTTCGGCATAACGCGGGTGGTCTCTGATTCCGGCCCCGACCTAAACGACGTCCTGATCCGGGAGGGGATCGCGGGATACGATCAGCCTGATCGTCCACCCGGTCATCGTCGGCGACGGGGAGAAGAAGATCTTCGGCCGGGTCGAGGGGCGGGACGGCGCCCGGGTAAGAGGAGACCGTTCGACCCCCTCCCATCTCTTTTCCGGGATGCGGTTGCCCGTGATGGCCGGGCGACTGCAGCAGGCCCCCTCAGGAGGGAATTCCCGGGCATTCCGGTGGCATTGCCATGCTCTCCGGCACGTGCCATACAGATGGTGCGGAATTGCTTTATCGTAAAAGAAGGTACCACCACTTCGCAAGCCTGCAAGTATCAGGGACTGTCCGAACCCCGTTTCACCTGCTGAAAGATGGCGGGGAGAATCCGTCTTCCACAAATCATGTCTGCGCACACGTCATTGCGAGTGTTTGTATCATCCCGGCGCTATCGCACGGCACTCAGGGAGATACATCTCTTTGACGGGGGATAACCTTGAACGAGAAATCCAGGTCCGCCAGCATGCTCCTTGCGCTTGGAAAGGTCGCCGCAATCACACTTCTGCTGATGAGCGCATTCCAGCTCGCAAAGACGCTCTTTTACCCGAATATCACCCTCGTGGAGACGCACGTCACCACCGTCGCGTTCACCACCCTGCTCGCCGTATCCGCCGCGTACTTCGTATTCCGCAACCAGCAGAGTCTTCTCAAGGCGATGACGGCCGAGGTGCGCGAACGCAGAAGAGCGGAAGAGGAACTCCGGCGCAGCACCGACGAGCTCGCCCGGCTCCACCGGCAACTGGAGGATGCGCACCGGGAGGCAACCCTCTACCTCGATATCCTGGCGCACGATATCCGGAATACCGAGAACGTCTCGAACCTCTACGCCGAGATGCTCGTCGAGACCCTGGAAGGAGAGCCGGCCGACTACGCGGAGAAACTGAAGCGCAGCATCCATAAGAGCATCGAGATCCTGGAGAACGTCTCCACCATCCGCCGGATTCACCAGGCCTCCACCGGGCTTAAGGAGATGGACCTCGATACGGTGGTCCAGAGGGAGATCGAGCAGTTCCCCGATACCCGCATCCGGTATGACGCATCCTCCCGCCGGGTGTGCGCGGACGACCTCCTCTCGGAGGTCTTCGGAAACCTCATCGGCAACGCCGTCAGGCACGGCGGGCCCGGGGTCGAGATCACCATCCGGGTCGAGGGGCGGGACGGCGAGGTGCTGGTATCCGTCGAGGACACCGGACCCGGCATCCCGGATGCGGATAAGCAGGCAGTTTTCCACCGCTACGAGCAGAAGAGGCGGGGGGTCGGGGAAGGGCTCGGGCTGTACCTGGTCCAGATCCTGGTGGAGCGCTACCACGGCCGCATCTGGGTCGAAGACCGGGTGCCGGGCCGCCCGGAGGAGGGAGCGGCGTTCCGGTTCACGCTGCAAAAAGTGTGAGAGACGGAGAGGCCCCGGCTCGCATCAGGAAGACGAACCCGGCTGATGGGGGTATCCGGTCGGCGGAGCGGTGCCGCCGAAGACCGGCAGACCCGATCCGCGCCACGCAAAACCCGGTACGCCTGAAGAGAGCCTGCGCGTGCACAGGGAAAAATACCGTGCCCATCCGTGGTCCCCACAGGTGCCGTTTCGGCGAGGCCCCGCGGTGCACCACGGACAGGGGTTTAATCGTAGGACAACCGGGTTTTCTTATCGGTGAGGGTGGGGGCGGTCAGGTCTTTCCAGAGTTCCGAATCCCACGAGCCGAGATTCGTGTGCGTGGTGTAGTACTTCTCCGGGATAGGGTGAGTTCCCACAACCACGTCCATGCCGTATTTTTCCCAGATGAACCGGGAAAAGTACGAGATCCGCGGACAGGGAGGATACCCGACAACCATGCCGGTGGCAAGGTGCACGACCTCGGCACCGTTGTTCTTCATCTCCTGCGGAACGTACTCGATGTTCCCGCCGGGACAGCCGTTGCAGGTTGCAAACCCGACAAGCTCAACGTCTTTTCCTTTGTAGCGTTCAAAAGCGCCTTCGCGATCGCGCAGTGCCCGCAGGCACTTTCCCCCAGCACAGGTCCGGTACCGATCGCAGATGATGATTCCCAGTCTAATCGGATCTCCCATGGGTATCTCTCCGAGATGCAGGACATTCAGATAGCAACTCTGTAGTTCATGAGGGAAATATGCTGTGAAGGGTCGTCTGCATGACGCCGGTAGTGCAATTGTTGTATCAATGGGCAAACTTATACCGGTAACATTTGGGAAAAAGCAATGGGCGTACCCCTCTTTGAATTGCTCACATACGTCTCCATGCAGTGCGCTGCCCGTCAATCATCGCTCCTCAAGATACTCTCTCACCCGTACCTTTTCAATCCGGATCGGGGACCTGGAACAGAGCCCTGCCGATTACTGGATGGAACGGTTCGGGGATGATCCGATCTGGAGGTGACGAATCGCCTCTTCGCGATACACCCCAAAACGTCCCTATGCCGGAGTCCCTTCCTCTCTCGGGGGCGCCTGAAAGAGGACGGACGCCCGTGCCACAGGCTCGGGCATGCCCATGACGATGACGATATCGTTGGGCAGGATCTCCGCCTCCCCGCCCGGACTCGTGATCGTCCGCTCTCCCCGCAGGATGGCGAGGATCAGCACATCGTGCCTTTTGCCGAGGTTGATCTCACCGAGCGTCTTCCCCGCCACGGGGGAGGCCGGGTCGATCGTGTAGGTGACGATGCTCACGTTGGAGAGCCGGTAGATCAGATCCGTGAGCGTCGAAGGGTGTTCTTGTGGGTTGCGGAGCATCTGGTAGGTGTCCGAGCGGATCTCAGTCGTCAGCCCCTCGATCCGATCCTTCGGGATGAGGTATTTGTTCAGCACCCGGGTGAAGATCTCAAGCGAGGTCTCGAACTCCTCCGGGACCACCTCGTTGGCCCCGAGATCCTGCAGGGGCGCCACCTCGATGAGGTAGCGGGTTCGCACGATGATGTAGAGGTACGGGTTTAGGCGGCGGCAGACCTCCACGATCTGTCGGGTCGAGACGGGATCGTTGATCGCGATCACGGCAATACGGGCGGATTCGATATCGGCGTGCACCAGGACCGTCTCCGTGGTGGCGTCACCGTAGTGGATGGGCTCACCGAGAGCCAGTTCCTTTCGCACGGTCTCGGGGTTGATCTCGATGATGACGTACGGGACCCCGCCGACTTTCGCCGCCCGCGCAAGGTTCCTCCCCGTCACGCCGTAGCCGATGATCATCACGTGTTCTCTGAGGTGCTTGCGCTCGGGCTCTTGCACGGGACAGCGTGCATCGAGGGCCCGGTGGAGGAACCCGACGCGGCGGAGGCGATCGGAGAGCATCGGTCCGCCGCCGATGACGAAAGGCGTCATGGCCATCGTGATGAGGGCGGTCACCAGGAAGAGCTGGTAACTCTCGGGGGAGAGAATGCCGTAATCAAGACCGCTCCTTGAGAGGATGAAGGAGAATTCTCCCACCTGGGCAAGGGCGAGCCCGACGAGGGTGATGGTGCGGATGGGGTAGCCCAGAACCGCCGGAACCACGGCGGCGATCAGCCCCTTTGCGACGATCACGCCCACGATCAGGAGAAGCACCAGTCCGAGGTGCTCGAGTAAGAACCCCACGTCGAGCAGCATCCCCACCGAGACAAAGAAGAAGCTCGTGAAGATGTCGCGGAACGGCACGATGCTGCCGATGGCCTGATGGCTGTACTCCGACCGGGAGATCAGGAGTCCGGCGAGGAGGGCGCCCAGAGCGAGCGAGATCCCGGCGAGCGAGACGAGCCAGGCGACGCCGAAGCACGTCACCAAGATGAAGAGGAGGAAGAGTTCGCGGTTCCTCGTTCTCGCTATCTGGTAGAGGAACCAGGGAACTCCCCACTTTGCGGCCACCACGAGGACGACAAGGATCAGGATGTCTGTGGCGAGTATCGACGAGAGGGACTCCATGCTGAACGCCTGCACTGCCGCGGGTGCGGAGATGCTTGCGAGGAACGGTATGGCCATGATCATCGGAATGGCGATGATGTCCTGGAAGATCAGGACCCCGAGGATGATGTTGCCGTGCGGGGTGCTCATCTCCCCCCGCTGGTGGAGGATCTGGAGCACGACCGCGGTGCTGGAGAGGGCGAAGAGGAAACCCAGAAGGACGGCTTCTGCAAACGGCAGCCCGATGAGCGTCGCGATGGAGAAAGAGACCAGAAATGTCAGGAAGACCTGGATTGACCCGCCGACGAGGAGCGTGTTCCGCATCTGCCAGAGGTGGGCGAAGGAGAACTCGAGACCAATGGTGAAGAGCAGCAGGATGATCCCGATCTCGGCAAGGATGTTGACTTCTTCGAGCGACTGCACGATGCCGAGCATATTCGGCCCGACGATGATGCCCGTCAGGATGAACCCGACCAGCGGCGGGATGCGCAGCGGGTTAAAGAGCAGTCCGACTATAAGGGAGATTCCGAAGATGAGGACAATGGCGTTCAAGATTTGCAGTTCCATTTCCGGCTCCCGTGCTTCGTTCTACCTGTTTTCAGTTTGAGCCTCATGTAGGTATCGGGCTGTCCGGGAGCAGTACCGGGTTGATCGATGAGCTTGCCACGATAACCGTCGACCCCGGGGTCGCCGCGCATCAGGATATCCGGCATGAAGGCTGCATAGAGGGGAGCCCGTTTGTGCTTAAAGAGGGGGAAAACAGCGTATTCCTGAATTCGACCCATCCCGAGGACCGGAAGATCGTCGAAGAGGCAGTCGAGCGGGCGATAGTGGAACATGCCAGGCTGAGTGTCGACTGCCGCATCGTCCGCCCGGAGGAAGGAGCGGCGTTTTTGTTCACGCTCCGGGCGGATGGCTGAAGAGTGATGGGCAGGCCCGCCGAAGAGCAGATAAGCAAGCCTGGATTTCACGATGCGGAGCGCATACGTATTTATAGTGCCAAAAAACACCTCACATGGTGCTATTATGGTTAACGAAGTAGAATTCAGTGCCGACTCCCCGGAGTCCGGCGCTGCTATGGCTTCGCCACGCTGGTTCGTGCTGCTCCTCGGCATTATCGCGATCCTCTTCGGCGTTCTCTTCTTTGTCTACCCTATCCCGACGCTGACGCTCCTTGTCACCGTCCTCGGCTTCTACTGGCTGGCGAACGGTATCGTCGTGCTCATCAGCCTGTTTTCCGATAAAACCGGATGGGGCTGGAAACTGCTGGTCGGTATCCTCGGTATCCTTGCGGGAATCCTCGTGCTCGCCTATCCGTTCTACAGCGCCATTCTCATCCCGACGATCTACGCCATCATCATCGGGGTGGAGGGGCTCATCATCGGGGCGATCTACCTGGTGCAGGGATTCTCCGGCGAAGGGTGGGGAGCAGCGATTCTCGGCATCCTGAGCATCATCTTTGGGCTGATCCTGATCGCAGACCCGCTCATCGGGGCAGTGGCCCTGGTGCTGCTCCTTGCGGGACTTGCCATCGTCGGCGGAATCGCGGCCGTCATCCTCGCTGTCCGGATGCCGGGATGACCGGAAAGAGGCGGGGGCGCTGCTTGCCCTCTTTTCTTTGCTCATAAAGAAGCGTATTTTGCACGTTGCTTTAGCCGGTATGATGGGGTACGAGAGTGTCTTTGCTCAACAGCCCGGAGCGCCTGCCCCCCGGATCGACGTCAGGCATCACGATAGTTTAATATTACTTTCCTTATTACCCGGCCCCGGGCAATCATTCTGCTCGGGAGGGAGGTATGAAAACGTGGATTTTTTTTCGTCTCGGTGGTCCTCATCCTGGCCTGTGCCGGTGCCGGGTGCGTCCAGCCGTCCGAGGAAGAGGCGGAGGCGCAGCTCTGTCGGGATCTCGACGAACTCGGAGTAGCACTTGAGAACATGGAGAACATCAGCGTGGGCTCTTCTGTGGGAGATATTCGGGATGGACGGGATCAGGTGCAGTCCGCCATGGAGAGTGTCAGAAGTTCTGCAGATCAGGTCGCCAACATCCGGGTCGACGAACTCAACGCGGCGTATGAAGACCTCGATCAAACCGTGCAGGATCTTCCTGACGATGCGACCGTCGTTGAGGCCATACAGACCATCCGTCCGGAGATACAGGCCGTCCGGGATGCACGCCAGAACCTCACGGCGGAGCTGAACTGCACGGGGCAGTAAGCGCCGGGAAGATTGGTTTGCAGCAAAAAACGTGAAGAGAGATCTCGCGGGTATCAGAAGGAACGGTGTCCCGGGGCGACGGGTGTCGATTCCCATACCCGCCGGATGCACAGATTATGCTCGCATCTATACATCCTAGTGCGAATACTCACGTTCTTGCCCCGTAGCAGCATCCAATCGGATCCGCGTGGAGAACGGGGAGGGAAGATACATGCCAAAGGGAGCTCCACGGACCTTCTGGGTAGGAGTGGTTGTCGGGCTCATTGTCGCACTCGTCATCACGTATCTGATAGCGATCGGCGGCGCGTTTGTCGGTGGTATTGTTGCCGGCTGGATCGCCGGAGGAGGAAGGAAAACCAGGGAGATCGGAGGAAGAGCCGGTGTATATACAGGCCTTCTGGATGCGCTTCCCCTGGCGGCGGTCATTGCGGTGCTGGGTATCGAAGCCGCTCCGGGCGATCTCGTCCTTCTTCGTTTCCTCGGCTCGACGTTCTTCCTCACGCTGGTACTCTTCCCGGTCCTCGGCTTCGTCGGCTACCTGGGAGGAGTGCTGGGAGGTGCCCTGAAGGAGCGCTGAATGCAGAAAACCGTTCGAGGGCGTGGGAGATTCCATTCGATTGCCGTGAAATGCGTCATAGACGGTTCGCAGGAGGCGTGCCCCACGGCAATGGTGCGGAGAGGACTTCTCATATTCATGCCGGCGCGCAGGTGAGGAGTGATGACCGCCCGCGATCTTATCTATTCTCCAGCCCCTGCTCTTTGGACGAACCCTCGTGCGTTCTTTGAAAACGCAGGGGAAGTGAGAGCCGGCTGTTTTTAGAGAGACAACCACCCCTTGCAGAGGCGCGAGGATAGATGGCAATGGTATGAAAATGCTTTTGTTTTACGGACCCAAGCCCGGCTTCTCGGACCGATTTTACGTATTGCGATATTTTTGATATCAGATCATATTATACCCCCGAGCCGGTATCACCATGCTGCTCGGGATATCTTACGAAAACCTGGATGCTATTCGTCTCTGCGATCCTGATCTGGCCTTTGCTGCTCCGAAGAAGCGTTCAGGACCATCAGGCGGCGGCCTGCATTGAAACCGCCTGTACCCCGTTAAGCCTCGGGAGAAATCCCGCCGTCCATCGCGGTGGGATCATTCTCATTTCTTGTTTTGGAACCGCCAGTGATTCATCGAAATAGAGAGAAGGGACCCATCACCTTTATGCACAGAGGGAGCGGTGAAGCAGGTGATCATGGACAGAACGCAGAGAAAATGGGAGAACTTGCTCCAATTCCCGACATCTCCGATCACTAAAACGAGAACGGAGTTAATCGATGAGCGGATCTGATGGCGAGGCACCCCTCGCCTTCCACGTCATGGCAAAACCGACCGGCGCACGGTGCAATCTTGACTGTGCCTACTGCTTCTTCTTAAAGAAGGAGGAGCTGTACCCGGACGGCAGTTTTCGGATGACCGACGAGGTGATGGAGGAGTACATCCGCCAGACCATCGAGGGGCATCGCGTGCCCGAGGTGACGATTGCCTGGCAGGGAGGGGAGCCGACCCTGATGGGACTGGAGTTCTTCCGGCGCTCTGTTAAGGTGCAGAAGAAGTATACGAAGCCCGGAACCCGCATCGAGAACACGCTCCAGACAAACGGCATCCTCCTGGATGACGAATGGTGCCGGTTCTTCCACGACAACAACTTCCTGGTCGGTCTCTCCATGGACGGCCCCGGGGAACTCCATGACGCCTACCGGAGAGACAGGCGGGGCCGCGGCACTTTTAACCGGGTTCTTGCAGCCGCCCGTCTGCTCCAGAAGCACCGGGTCGAATTCAACGTCCTCTGCGCAGTCAACAGGACGAACGCCGACCATCCTCTGGAGGTGCACCGATTCTTCCGCGACGAGCTCCGGACGCCGTATATCCAGTTCATCCCCATCGTGGAACGGGAGAACGAGACGGGGTTCCAGGAAGGGAATACGGTGACCGATCGATCCGTCCGGCCGGACCAATGGGGACGGTTCCTGGTCGCGATCTTCGATGAGTGGATCAGAAGGGACGTCGGCCGGATGTTTGTCCTGAACTTCGACGGGGCGCTCGCGGGCTGGCTCGGGATGGCAGGGACGGTTTGCATCTTCGGGTCCACTTGCGGCCTTGGGGTGGCGCTCGAGCACAACGGAGACCTGTATTCCTGCGATCACTTCGTCGAACCCGACCACTTTCTCGGCAACATCCTCGCGACACCCCTGATCGAACTCGTAAACTCCGAGAAACAGCGGGCGTTCGGGACGGCCAAGCGCGATACGCTTCCCCGGTACTGCCGGGAATGCGACTTCCTCGCCATCTGCAACGGGGAGTGCCCAAAGAACCGGTTCACCAGGACACCGGACGGAGAGGAGGGCTTAAACTACCTCTGCGAGGGCTATCGCATCTTCTTCTCCCACGCCGACCGCCCGATGCGGATGATGGCCGACCTGCTCCGGCAGGGGCGGTCTGCAGATGGGGTGATGCCGATGCTCGCTGCCAGAGCGAGAGCGCGAGAGAGGGGATCGGTGCAGGTCGGCCGGAACGATCCCTGCCCCTGCGGGAGCGGCTTGAAGTATAAGAAATGCTGCGGGCGCATGAGCCGTTAACGATGCACGATAGCCGGCAGGTCGCCGCCACAATATTCACGGACAATTATATAAATGACGAGATGCCTTGTTGGACCCTGCTCACCGATTCAGATGAGGGAGGAGAAAGTATGCCTGAACAATGGAAGGGTTTCATCAATGTCGATGTCCGGGACTCGGTTGCCGACTGGACACCGTATGAAGAACCAAAGGCGCCCGAAGGTGCCCCGAATGTCCTGATGATCGTCCTCGACGATGTCGGGTTCTCAGCCATGTCCTGTTATGGCGGACTGGTAGAAACACCGAACATCGACCGCCTGGCGGCAAACGGCCTCTTGTATACGCAGTGGCACACGACAGCACTCTGCTCGCCGACCCGGGCATGCCTGCTGACTGGCAGGAACCATACCACCGTCGGGATGGCGTGCATCGCCGAGGCGACCACCGGGTTTCCGAACTCGAACGGCCACATCCCGTTCGAGTGCGCCACACTCGCAGAGGTGCTGGTCGAGCAGGGCTACAACACCTACATGCTGGGCAAATGGCACCTCTGCCCGCAGGAAGAGATGCACCTGGCCTCGAACAAGCGAAACTGGCCGGACGGCCGGGGATTCGAACGGTATTACGGTTTCCTGGGCGGCGAGACGAACCAGTACTACCCTGCCCTGGTCTACGACAATCACCCGGTCAAACAGCCGACGATGCCCGAAGAAGGCTACCACCTGACCGAAGACCTGACCGACACGGCGATTGAATTCATCCGGGACGCCAAACAGATCAACCCGGCAAAGCCCTTCTTCATGTACTACTGCCCCGGCGCCACCCACGCTCCACATCATGCTCCGAAGGAGTGGGTCGAGAAGTACCGGGGCAGGTTCGACATGGGCTATGAACGCTACCGCGAACAGGTGCTTGCACGGCAGAAGCAGATGGGGATCGTTCCGGAGGATACGGAACTGCCGCCGATCAACCCGATCGGCACACCGGAGACAAGAACAGGTCCCGACGGGAAGCCGTACCCGGAACTGGACAGCGTCAGGCCCTGGGACTCACTCTCCACTGCGGAGAAGAGACTCTTCACCCGGATGGCGGAGGTCTACGCCGGGTTCCTCTCCCACACCGACGCCCAGATCGGCCGGGTCATCGACTTCCTCCAGGAGAGCGGCGAACTCGACAACACCCTGATCGTGCTCGTCTCCGACAACGGCGCCAGCGCCGAGGGCGGGCCGAACGGCTCGGTCAACGAGAACAAGTTCTTCAACGGCATCCCGGATTCTCTCGAAGAGAACCTGCAGCTGATCGACGACCTCGGGAGTCCGAAGACCTACAACCACTACTGCTCCGGGTGGGCGATGGCCTTCAACACCCCGTTCAAGATGTGGAAGCGCTACTGCTACGCCGGCGGCATCGCGGATGCCTGCATATTCCACTGGCCGCAGGGCATTCGGGCAAAAGGGGAGAGACGCCACCAGTACCACCATGCCATCGACGTTGCACCCACCATCCTGGAATGCATCGGCATCACGATGCCCGATACCGTGAAAGGGTACACCCAGTGGCCCGTCGAGGGCATCAGCATGCGCTACACCTTTGCAAAGAGCGATGCTCCCACACAGCGGCAGACCCAGTTCTACTCCATGCTCGGTTCCCGCGGCATCTGGCACGACGGCTGGAAGGCGGTCACCACCCATCCGACCATCGCCGGATGGGGCCACTTCACCGAGGACACCTGGGAGCTCTACCATATCGAGAAAGATCGCTCGGAGACCCGCAATCTGGCCGATAAGAACTCACGCAAGCTCCTCGAACTGATGGCGCTCTGGTGGCACGAGGCCGGTAAGTACCAGGGGCTGCCGCTCGAAGACCGCACTGCACCGGAAGTTCTGACCTCACCACGGCCCCAGCCCGCGCCGCAACGCAACCTCTTCGTCTACTATCCGAACACCGCACCGATCCCCGAAGGCGTGGCGGTGAATATCCGCAACCGGTCCTACACCATCGCCGCCGACGTCGAGATACCGGGTGGCGGTGCAGAAGGAGTTCTCTTCACCATGGGGAGCAGGTTCGGGGGCCACGCCTTCTACATCAAGGATAACCGACCCCGGTATGTCTACAACTTCGTCGGTGCCGAGCAGATGATCACCTCGGACGCCGAGGTCCCTGCCGGCAGGGCCACGCTCTCCGTTGCGTTCACCAAGGAGAGCGAGGAGCCAGAGGGCACCGCACACGGGACGGTCGCGCTCTACATCAACGACCAAAAAGTGGGCGAGGGACGGATCAAGACCCAGCCCGCGTACTTCGATCTCGCCGGCAAAGGGCTTTCCGTCGGACTGAGCCAGGGAGATGCCGTGACCGACGACTATCCCGGCGAGCGGCCGTGGGCGTTTACCGGGACGGTTCATAAGATCATGGTGGATGTCACCGGGGAGCCGTACGCTCACCTCGAGAAGGAGGCAGCCGCGATGATGGCCCGGGAGTAACGGGCCTGAGTGTTTCCGTGAGGTGGAGAAGATGAGGGGAAGAAGAGCAGAAGGCGGTCTGCGGGCTCGCGAAGAGGGCGGCGGCGCACACCGGTACAAGATGCGCGAAAAACTCGTCTCGATAGGGGACGACTACTGGATCGAAGACGCAGCGGGAGAGCGGGCGTTCAAGGTGGACGGAAAGGCGCTCCGCGTCAGGAATACCCTGATCATCCAGAGCCGGGAGGGGCAGGACCTCTATAAGATCCAGGAGAGGATGCTCCATATCAAGGATACCATGGAGATCGAGCGGGGCGGCGGCGGTACGGCGGCGACGATCAAGAAGGCCCTGATCACGCCGCTTCGGGACCGATGGACGGTCGGTATCCCCGGAGAGGGGGACTGGGACGTGCAGGGCAACATCCTCGACCACGAGTACCATATCGACGCCGGGCGGCGGGAGCGGGTTGCCGAGGTTTCGAAGAAATGGTTCCGGGTCCGGGACACCTACGGCGTGGAGGTGGAGCCGGGGCACGACGACGCGCTCATCCTCGCCGTTACGGCGGCGATCGACCAGATGTCGCACGATTAGGCCGCTATGAAGAGGGGGATCGGCGCTTCAATGCAGACGGCGAATAAGGAAGTGCCGGACGGGCACGGGCAGCCGGATTGGAGAGCCAGGGCACTGAAATCGGTGCTTGTCCGGGCGTTTGGAATTATATAAATATACTTTTATATCTTGCCGCTCACTGTGGCTGACCCGGCTCCGGTGTGCACACTCATCAGAGAGAGACAAAAAATCCCGGGCAGAGGCACTCTGCCGATGTATCTGCATTGCATTTTGGGTAGTGGATCACGGGGTGCGGGCAGGCAACCCATGCATATTGTCAGGGGGTAACAGGAAATGGCTGAAGTTATGTATGGTCCGATGCAACTCATGGTCATCGGATTCGAGAACCCGGACTTCCACGGCCAGATCCGGCAGGCGTTCGGATCGGCAATGGAAGCGGGTGTCGTCAGGCTGATCGACCTCCGGTTCGTGTACAAGGATGCGGACGGAAACGTCGACGCCATGGAGACCACGCAGCTCGACGAAGAGGAACGGGAGCGCTTCGGCGCCGCCGTCGGGGCGCTCATCGGCCTCGGCACCGGCAGGGAAGAAGGAGCACGGAGAGGCGTAGAGGCCGGCGCCATGGCGGCCGCCCAGCGGACCTTCGGCATGAACGAGGAGAACGTCCAGCGAATCGCAGACGTTATCCCGAACGACAGCGCTGCCGCGATCTTTCTCATCGAGCACCTCTGGGCGAAGGACCTCAAGGAGGCGCTCCGCGATGCCAACGGGCATCTCATCGCCCAGGGCATGGTCACCCCGGAAGCGCTCGTGATGGCCGGAGCGGCACTCCGGGACGCGGTCGAAGCTGCTGAAGCGGAGGAGAAGAAGCCGATGGCGGCAGCGGCACGCTGAAGCGGTGCCGGGCCGGATTCGGTCTCTTTTTTGTCGGGGCAGATATCGAGGGGGCAAACTCTCCCACGGCGGGTCTCAGAAACCCCTTCAGTTCGGGATGGGTAGCAGCCCGTCTCTTCACAGCACCGACAGGAAATCCTCGCAGACCCGCCGAATGGTCTTCTCATCCATCCGCTCGTATTTTTCCCGGGCATCGCCCAAATCCGGCAGTCTCTCGATGCATCCCTTCAGAAAGGCATGGCGGTTCAGCATCTCGCCGAGGAGTTCGAGCTCGAGATCATGCCCGCCGTGTTCCGGATCCAGCAAAGCCAGGACGTCGGCATTGTCTTTGACGAGTTTCGAATACTCCCACTCAAGATCGGGCGATCTCCCCAGTTCGTAGCGGAACGAGCGGTCCCAGACGGCTTTCAATTTCATGACCAGGAGCGCTCCGCGTGTCGGCACGGCCACCCGGATGTTGCCCCTCACGGGCATGACGGCCGAATAATTATCAAGAAAGTCAAACGCAAGTTCTCCCCGCCCGCCCTCGAATGGGTTCGGCCGCTCTCTTGAGTAAAAGTCAAGTGTGACGGTTTCCGCACCGGACCCCTTCTCCACGGTCGTATGGTGGGTATATCGCCTGTAATGAAATCCCCCGTGATGAACCAGATGATGCATCAGGCTTCGGCGGGTTCTGCTGTTGGTGACGAGGTCGATGTCCACGGAACCGACGTATGGGTTGTACGCATCGACGGCCCAGCCCCCGATAAGGATCGTCATCGGGGTGGTCGAGTCGCCTTCACGCTCGGCGACCCAGGCAACGATATTCCGGAGTTCGGCAAGCGAGAGCTCGATAACCTCCTGGCCTGGGTTATAGAGCGTCATACATGTCCACCATCGCTTTGGTGAGATCCATCGCGCTGTACCCGAATCCTGCAAGGTCAAGCAGGGTCTGTGCAGGGGATACAACAGTGATACCTTCTTTCTGTTGCCTGTTGGTAAACACGTCCCTGTCCGGCGCGTAGATCCACGCCCGTATACTGTTCCAGTTTGACTCGTTAAAGGGCGTTTTGAAGAGCTCAGTGAAGAGATCGAGATTTTCCTTGTCGAGGTAGAGGTAGACCGCATCCTGGCGGACCGCATACCCCGTATAGAGCCCGCCGGCAGTGTAGCCCGTGAAGGCGAACGGCACATTCTGTTCGGAGAGCATGTAGGTGATGTCCCTCGCCGCCGGTATCGAATCGCTGAAAGAGACCGGTATCTCGGCAACGTTCAGGTTCTTCATCGACCGCTCCCAGGCGATGCCGTTCAGGAGTTTCTTCACATCGCTGATCTGGACGTAACTGTCGTTCTTCTTTGCGATGTTCTGGCTTATGAGCGCCTCGACGGTTTTGTGCGCCCAGCCGTAGGAGACATTTTCCTTCAGTGCCAGCTGCCGGATGGATGTGCTCTTCTCTTTGAGCAGGCGGGATACAACCTTCCAGGATTTTTCAGAAGTGATCTTGCTCTTCGACGGCTTGAACTCGGATTGAAGGGGCGGACCGAGTGTCCGGGGGAGTTTGATCACCCGGATACCGAGTTCCCGTGCGAGTAACTCTTCCCGTGGGCGAATGGTTCTGGCGGCGATAACCAGCTCGACCGGTGGTCGGTCGGGTTTCCGTCGATACCAGAGCTCCCGGAGGAGCTGCATTCGGGCAATTGTGTCGATCGAGGTGACGTTCGATTTTACCTCGACGAAGTAGAGCCGTTCGCCGTCCTTGAACACGATATCCGACTGCAACGGCAACTCAATCTCCATTGCTTGATACAGAGCCGCAATATCGTCGGTTCTGGCTTCGGGTGAGAGGCCGAGCGCCTCCCGGATGAACGCGACGACTTCCGGGGATTGATCAATCGAGGTCACAATTATCACTATATTATGATACCTATTTATAATTATCAGTGATATGTATCGTTAAGTTGTAGTACAATTATAAAGGTATCAGTGATATGTGCCAGCGACCGACGTTAGTGGGTAACCGGTTTCACTCCTGCTTCGCGGCGACAAAGCTGGTAAAGAGCACCCGAGGACGCGGAGGAGCAGGCCGAGCGTCCCGGTGCCGAACCCCTTAGGCGCCGATCCGATGAAGGAGTAGGGTGCTGCCGAGAAGTGCAGTACGAACGCGATGCCGAGGAGGGAGAGGGTGGGTGACAGGGGGGCCGGTGTCGTTGGCCGTGGGTTTTCGGGGAAGGGGTGGGTGAGGGGAGGTTATCTGTTTTTTTGGATTGTTTGTTGTTTATGAGGGGCAGTAAAGCAGACGGCCTATCAGTGAATCTACTAATAAAGAAAGAGTAATGCAAACGTTATCTTCTACGACCTCTAGTGTAAACTATGGAGGATAAGTTCTTCTTACATCCAATAGCCATCGAGGAAATCCTCGATGAAATAAAAGCAGCAGCTGAAGAGAGAGCAAGGGCTCTGCCCGAAGAACGCAATGTACGGAAAAAGTTGGATGGTTGGGTTTTGGATATTACAGAACTTCAAACAAAGGTCACCTACATACAGCAACGCATCATTCCTCAGATTAGCAGGGATCTACAGTTCGATTTCGGAGATCCCGATCTGATTCTCCGGATAATGGTCGATGGCACCGCGAAAGGCATGTTCTGGGAGATGCTAAGTGAATTTCCAGAAAAACGGTATCCAAAGCTGAGAAAATCAATACGTGCAATGTCTGAGTTTCCGGGGGAAGCTGAATCTCTTGCTTATCTTGGAAATGCCGCTCTGCTTCTGGCTGCAACACACCATCTCTGGGTATCCAATACTCCCTCGAAGGCCGCGCTGGATCAAAAGAGCCAACCATTCAAAGATAAGAAATATCAGGCCCTGCTTGAAAAGAGATGGATGCTTTACGAGAATACCATCGGCTTCGACCACAAACTTCGATCAAACATCGACGAGGAGAATCACGATAGATCAACGTTGGTCGAGGCAGTCTTCGGATTACTTTACATAAAAGGCGGTCTCGACGCGGTGATCAAGGCAATGCCGCTCTTTCTGAGGGAGCCAGATGTAAAGAAAGAATTGGATCCATCCCACACGTAACAGATTGCATCAGACACTCAGTGCAGGAAACTTTAGGAGATATTGATAATATTGAAACAAAATTGCAACTAGACCTGCATCCCGTGGCATCCGATTAGTGTTGACTGATCCAGATGAAAATATCCTCCGCCCGTTTTCTCTCTTCAGGCGTAATGGGTTCACTGCTCCACTCCAAAGTGGCCGGATCATCTTCGATGAACCTTTCTTTGATGATCATTGTTCCATCATCTCCATCGCAAATATCCGGATGTCCCGGGGGCCATCCGAGGCGATCATTACCGAGTTGAACATCGCTACTCCGATGCATTTCAGGGTGAGATCTCGCTGCAGGACGATCATCTCCTGCTCCGGGATGTGCAATCCGTGTGCTCCTTCTGGAAGGCTGATTGCCATCAAGTTATGAAAAGAGTCACGCCGCTCCGGGTCCAGTGGCTCGCAGGCATTCCAGGGATTGAGAGTCGTGTCGGTAAATCCTTTATTGGTGAACACGTTGCTGTTTAGCAGGCGCTCTGCGGTTTCTTCTGTCATTCCACGATATACGATGCGGAGTTCGGGCATAGCTTCAACCATTATCTCCCTCCTATCACATGGATTGCACACCAGAGATGATGTAACATTCTCATTTGCCCTGAGTTACAATCCCCCTTCCGCTTCTTCTCCTCGATCAGGTCATTAAAGAACCTCCTCAAGAGTTCCGGGTTCGAAAGCACATCGACGCTCATCCGCTCCTGCGTCGCGGTCCCGGTATCGCAGAGACCTTTGCCACAGATAGAGCAGTACCGGGCGTCCGGGGCGTTGACGGTCAGGCAGGAGTGCTACTGGACCGGCCTGAGCGAGTCCGTCTCCTTCACCTCCTTGTGGACGATGCCGTACTGCCCGAGCACCTCCCCATGCATTGTGGTCGGAAAAACACCTTGTAAGGATTGCCAGAAAAAAATTAAACGTGAATAATAGAAAGCCGCTGGGGGGACTTGAACCCCCGACCTGCTGATTACGAATCAGCCGCTATACCGCTAAGCCACAGCGGCAACTGCCTTAGAATATTGTACGTCCGGAATTAAAAAGGTATCACCTGCCGGGAACCCGCCGGTCCGGCCCCGTTCAGGAGTACCCCCGGATGGTGACGTTGCTCTCCTGCTGGGCGGCGGTCTCCTGGGAAGTTATCTTGCCGAACTTCTGCTCGTAGTCGGCGACGCTCTTCGCCAGCACCTCGACCAGGTTCTTCGCGTGCCGGGGACTGATCGAGACGATCGCCTTCCCTCGCGCCTGGTTCATCCCGGGGATCTCGTGCAGGAAGAGGAACGTGAACTCGTCCTCCTTGTAGGCGATCTGGATCCGGTTGGAGTAGACCGGGTCGAGATTGCCGGGGATGTTGACCGATATCTCGCGGTTTGCCATACCCATCATCTGTGATCCGCTCCGGCATAAGGGTTGGTCTTCCCGGGTCGGGGAGCCGGTGCGGAGCGTACGGCGCTAAATAGCGGGAGGGCATACCTCTTGTCAAACGGAAACACGCTATCCATGACCGATTACATCCCGGTATCCGGCGTCGTCGCCTGCCACATCTGCCCCCGGCGCTACTACTTCGAGCGCTCAGAGGAGCGCGAAGAGTCGCCCCGCTACACCGTCTGCAAACAGGTCTCCACGCACCTCGGGGAACTGCTCGAAGAGGAGCAGATCTGGCGGGAGGTCCTCTGCGTCCTCCCCGACGCTTCCGAGGAAACCCGGGAACTCCTCGACGAGTGCGTCGCCGCCTGTAGCGAAACCGCCTGGCAGCGGCCGGTCCAGGTCGACCTCGCCGTCGAGTCCGACACCCTCGGCATCCGGGGAAGAGTCGATAAAATCTTCGAGGACGGCACGTTCGCCGTCGCCCGGTCGAGCATCGCGCCGAAGGCCGGGGTCTACGGCACCGACCGGCTCCGGGTCGCCTGCTACGTCGCCTGCCTCAAAGAAACCCTCGGGCGTCCCGTCGCCGGCGGCTACGTCGAGTACGTCGCGAGCGGCGTCTGCCGCTACGTCGAGCCCCAGCCCCGGGACCGGCGCGAGATGATCAAGGCGATCCGGGCGGCAAAACGGGTCGTCGCGGGCGATATCCCGCCGCGGCCCCTCCGGGCCCCCTGCGAGGGCTGCCCCCACCTCGAACGGTGCACCGCCGGGCCGCGGCGGCTCTCGGATCTCTTCTAGACGTTCTCCATCAGCGTCTTCGAGACGATGTACTCGCCCTTCGCCTCGCGGGTCGTGCCGACGATCAGCCACCGCTCGTCGCCGTGCTCCTCCACGACGCCCTTCGCCTCGATGACCTCCCCGGCGAGCGCCTGCCCCGAGTAGGTGTGGGTGAAGGAGAGGACCCGGGCAATCTCGTCGTGGTCCACCGCATAGACCGCCGGGCTGTCGAAGGAGAGGGAGGCGTCCGTGACCGTCGCCTCGATCGTCGCCCGGCCGACCACCCTGCCCGCACCGGCCGGGACCGCGTCCAGGTTCCCGTAGTCCCGGGTGTAGAGAAGGTCGAAGTAGGTCCCCTCGAACTCCCCCCGGTTCCACTTCCGCTGCTCGTGCAGGACGAAGGCGTCGAACGATATCTCCGGCACCCTCTTGTCGTAGACCTTCCGCCACATCGCGGCGCTCATCCCCGGGATAACCCCGGCCTCCACCAGACGGCGGAGCCGGCGCTGCGCGGCAAACCAGGCGTCGCCGTAGACCACCAGGTCGATGTCGGAGGCGGCGTTCTCGAGACCGCAGAGGAGCGAGCCCGTGCACCCGAACGAGCCCGCCGGAAGGTCGAAAAGAGCAAGAAGCCTCCCCACCCGGGTGTTCCGGGCCGCCACTTTGGCGATCTCCTCCTCCGGCTTGTAGACCCGGACCACGTCGCAGTAGGGCACCCGGTGGACCGCGTCCAGGTACTCCGGCTTATGCTCCCGGACCCAGTCGAAGGCCTCGGCAAAATCGTATTTGTGGTACCGCCGGCCGGAGAGGTTCGTCCGCTCCCCGTCCGGATCGGGGACGTAGCGGAGGATGCACCCGATCCGGTCGGCGTTGTCGTAGTTCGAGACCGCATAGAGGCAGCCCTCGGCGTCCTCGATGAAGTCACGGAGCCGTATCGATTGCATAATCACCGCAGAGTCTCCAGGAACGCTTCCACCGCTTCCCATTCCACTCCCTTCCGCAGGATGCGCCGGACGGTCAGGTCGACCACCGTGCTCGGCGTCCCGGGGAGTTCCCCGCCGTCGACCAGGTAGTCGTGGGGGACCGAGACCTCGTCGGGCCGCGTCGGCGCTATATCGTCCGACATATTCGCGCTGGTCGCCGTGATCGGGGCGTCGAGCCGGGCGATGATAGCGATGGCGACCTCGTGGTCGGGCCACCGGATGCCGACAAGGCCGGTGCCGCCCGTGAGGACCGCCGGCAGGCAGGACTTCGCCGGGAGGATCACCGTCACCGGGCCGGGCAGGAACCGCTCGATGAAGGCCCTCGCCGCATCGTCCACCACCGCAACGGCGGAAAGCATCTCCATGTCCGAGACGGCGACCGAGATCGGTTTGCCGACCGGCCGATTCTTGGCTTCGTAGACCCGCATCACCGCATCCTCGGAGAGGGCGTCCGCCCCGAGGCCGTAGACCGTCTCGGTGGGATAGACGACGAGTCCGTCCCGCGAGAGCACTTTGACGGCCATATCGATGGAATTCATGTCAGAATTCACGCCCACGCACGCGGTTGATATCGAAGACCGCCTTGCCGCTGACGTGCATCACGGCAAAGACCCCGGCCTGGATGGGGTCGGTCACGACCAGGTCGGCATGCGAAGGAACGCTCCCGGCCATCTTGAGGGCGATTACCGGGATGCCCGCCGCCCGGACCCGGTCCACGGCCTGCGAGACCTCGCCGCCCATCAGCGACCCGGCGAGCACCAGGATGGACGCCCGGGGAAGCCGGGCAACCGCGTCCACGGCGAGCGCGAGGGTCTTTTCGCCGACGAGGGGGATCGTGTCCACCGATATCCGCTCGCCGCGGATGTTGTGGCGGTCCGCCTCGTTCACGGCACCGAGCGCCACCTGCGCCACCTGCGCACCTCCGCCGATGATGATCACCCTTGAGCCGAATATCCGCGAGAACGGCGGATAGATGGTGACGTCGACGACGGACGGCACCCTTGCCAGGTCGGCGATGAGCTCCGGGTGGTTCCCGCACTCCTCGAACTCGAAGTAGAGGTAGGCCTTCCCGGTGTTCGGGCCGTCGGTGATGATCGACTGCTGGATCATCTGGATGTTGGCCCGGTAATCCGCCATCACCGTGGCCACGTCGCGCAGCACGCCTGCCCTATTCTCGGTGATGATACTCAGGGCATACATACCGGTATCGGTGGTCATGACCCTCCCCCGCCGGAGATCAAAACGTCCTCCGATCGTTTCACGAACAGGGCATTTCTCGTCATATCCTCGTTAATTGATAGATTTTGGTCTCATAAGGGTTATAGGTTTTCGGTGGGGGTCTCCCGCGCAGCAAGAGCGGCCGCGAAAAGACCGAGAGGGATGTTGAGGAAGTAGAGGATCAGCCGCCAGAGCACGACGAAGAGGCCGAGGAGGTAGGTGGGTACGAGCTGGCGGTACAGCGTGGCGGCGCCGAGCTCCGCGATCCCGGCCGAGCCGGGAACGAGCGGAACGGCCGCGATCATCTGGAGGACCCCCTGGAAGAGGAACGACTCCGGGAGGGACGGCGGCAGCCCGAGAGCGACGAGCAGCGCCGATGCCGTGGAGAAGGAGAGGACCCAGTCAAGGATGCTGAGCAGGAGCGCGCCGCCGACGGCCCGGCGGCCGCCCCTCGCAAACCGGGAAGAGCCCGCGGCAAAGGTCTCGGTCTCACGCTCGATCTGCCGGGTGAGGGTCTCTACACCCTCCGCACCCGGACAGAACCGGAGCCAGCGCCGGCTCCGGCCGCACCGGTCGAGCACCCGGACGGCAACGCCGCCCGCTACCCGCTTCGTCAAAGACGGGTGGCGGACCAAGACGGCGAGAGCGAGCAGGAGAACGAGGACGAGGAGGAGGAAGGCTGCCACCGGGTAGAAGACGGTGGCGGCAAGGTAACTCCAGAGGTGCCGGACGGCGAGAAGGGCGACGAGGGTGAGAGAAACGAAGACGACGAGGTCGAGCACCCGCTCCACGATGACGACGGCGACGGCGTCCCCGACGGCGAGCCCGGCATGCGAGAGCCGGTGGATCCGGACGGGCTCGCCGCCCACCTGACCGGGGGTGATCGACCCGGCGAAGAGCGAGAGGAACTGGGTGGTCATGATGGTCCTGAACGGCACGGTGTAGCCGAGGCCACGGCAGAGAACCCCGATCCGCACCATGCGGCAGAAGATCGATGAGGCCCGGAACCCGAGGGCGAGGAGGAGGGCGGCGACGCCGACCTCCCCGAGGTAGGCCCGTGTCTCGGGGGTGAAGGTCGCCGCGAGCAGCCCCGCGAGAGCCGCGCCGCTGAGGAGGAGCGAGAGCGCGATCCAGCGCCGGCTTCTCATGACCGCCCTTCTCCCCACAGAATGCTCGTTTTGTGCCGCACCACGAGGGGTAGATACCGCTCATCACGATTACATCTTCCCCTGGAGTGGGGTTCGGGAGTCCTCCCGATCTGACGGCCCGGAAGGCATCGCCGCAGGAGCACCCGTCAGGCCGGCGAGGATCCGGAACGCGGGAGAGTGCTCTCCGGGCCAGGGCACCGCCGTTCGAGAATCTTTATGGGCGATAAACGACAAACCGCCGTTTATGGACGGCAGAAACCGAGCAGCCTACACCGTGATCGTCCTCTTTGGCATCGTGAGCCTTTTCGGCGATATCATCTACGAAGGGGCGCGGAGCGTCTCCGGACCTTACCTCTACCTCCTCGGCGCCGGCGCCCTCGCCGTCGGCGTGATCGCGGGCCTCGGCGAGTTCCTCGGCTACGCCCTCCGCCTGATCTCCGGGCACCTGGCCGACGTCACGCAGCACTACTGGGCGATCACGTTCATCGGCTACGGGATGCTCGCCGCGGTCCCGCTCCTCGCGCTCGCCGGGTCCTGGGAGGCCGCCGCGCTCCTCCTCATCCTTGAGCGCGTGGGGAAGGGCATCAGGGTGCCGGCACGGGACGCCATCCTCGCGGACGCCACGACGACGGTCGGGCGGGGCTGGGGGTTTGCCGTGCACGAGGCCCTCGACCAGATCGGGGCGATCATCGGGCCGCTGATCTTTTCCGCCATCTTTCTTGCGCAGGGGGACTACCGGGGCGGGTTTGCCCTCCTCGCCGTCCCGTTCGCGCTGATGATCCTCGCTCTCCTCTTCGCCCGGCGCCGGATGCCCGAACCGGCGTCACTTGAGGCCGGCGGGCCCGTCCCGCGGGTGAACTCCCTCCCGGGTTCCCTGCTCCCCTACGCCGTCTTCACCGCGCTCACCATGGCAGGATTTGCGGCCTTCCCGATCATCGCCTATCACTTCGCCGCCACCGGCACGGTCTCTGAAGCAGAGATCCCGCTCTTTTATGCCGTCGCCATGGGCGTCGACGCCGTCGCGGCTCTCGCGATCGGGCGGGCATACGACCGATTCGGGCTCGTCACCCTCGTCTCGGTGCCGCTCCTCGCCGTCGGCATCCCCTTCCTCGCCTTCGGGACGGATTACGCCCTCGCGTTCGTCGCCGTGGTACTCTGGGGCGCGGCGATGGGTGCGCAGGAGACAATCCTCCGGGCCGCTGTCGCGGACTACACCCATATCAGCAAGCGCGGGACGGCATACGGGATATTCAACACCATCTACGGGGCGGCCTGGTTCGCCGGGAGCGCTTTTGCCGGCTGGGCATACACGGTCGCCGTACCGCTCGTCGTCGGGTTCCTGGTGGCGATGCAGGTGGGGGCGCTTGTGGCATTCGCCCGGATGAGGCGCGGGTTTGCCGCACCGGCGCGGGCAAATTAGAAAGAGACCGCGAGTCGCAGCCCCGGAGGGGGTTTCCGGGGAGGGGTCACCTGGCGCGGATCTCCTGTGCCACCTTCCGCCCGAGTTCGTAAGCCCGGGCAAGTTCGTCGCCGTCCGGGCGGTAGTTCACCTGGAAACCGCCGTCGATCACCTCGATCCCGGCCGCTTTCAACGCTTCCTCCGCCTGGGTGGCCGCACCTCCCATGCCGCCGTGCGAACCGAAGGCGCACCCGATCTTCCTGGCCGTAAGGCGGCCCGGCCGAAGCCCGCGGAGGTAGCTGAGGAATCCGGCCACCGTGGGGAGAACCTCGTCCTGGAGCGTCGGCGACCCGACGAGGACCGCCTTCGAGTCGAGGATCTCCGTGACGACGTCGCTCCGGTGTGTCCCCTCGTAGCGGCCGTCGCGGAGGAGGCAGACCCGGACGTCGGCGCCTTCGGCCATGACGCCCTCGGCGATCGCCTTCGCCATCATCGTGGTCGAGCCGTGCATGGTGTCGTAGACGATCGTGACCTTGTCTTTTGCGACGCCCCGGCTCCAGTCGACGTAGGCGTTGAGAATATCCCCGGCGTGCGACCGCCAGATGATGCCGTGGCTCGGCGCGATCATCTTGATATCGATCCCGAGACCCCCGACCTCGTCGAGTTTCTTCAGGACTTTCGGCGCCAGCGGCACGATCAGGTTCGCGAAGAACTTCTGCGCGTGGACCATCGCCGCGTCTTTTCCCAGCTGATCGTCGAACCGTGCGGCGCTTGCGACGTGCTGCCCGAACGCGTCGTTCGGAAAGAGGATGGCGTCCTCGGCGAGGTAGGTAAACATGGAGTCGGGCCAGTGGAGCATCGGCGCCTCGAGGAAAGTAAGGGTCTTTCCCCCCAGGTCGAGGGTCTCGCCGGTCTTAACGACCCGGATGTTCCAGCCAGCAGTGTCGTAGTGGCGGGCAAGCCCGGCGCGAGCCCTCTCCGTGCAGTAGATCGGGATATCGGGCATCCGCTGCACGAACGCCGGGAGGGTGCCGGAGTGGTCCTTCTCGATGTGGTTCACGACGATGCAGTCGATCTCTCCGGGATCGCAGACGGATTCGATACGGCCGAGGACCTCCCCCTCGAACCCGGCGTAGGCGCCGTCGATGAGCGCCGTCTTTTCGCCCCGGACGAGGTAGGCGTTGTAGGTCGTTCCCGGGAGGGTGTAGCCGTGGTACTCCCTCAGGTTCCAGTCGATTGCCCCGACCCAGTGGACGCCTGGGGCGAGTTCTGTAGCCATCATTTCTATCACCATTTGTTCGGCATTATCCGAACGTTCTACTGTATCCGAACATTTGATATATCATCCTTTCGATTTTACTCTATGGAACACGAGGTGAGCAACCGGGGGAGACCCGGGCGGCCGAAGGCGAACCTGGAGATAGACCTGTACTCGACCCCCACGGGAGCGCGGGCGGTCGAGAACCCGGTGCGGCGTGCGATCCTCGCGGCCCTCAGGGAGCGCGAGTGCACATTCGAAGAGATCGTCTCCCACGCAGGACGGGCGAAGTCGACGGTCTCGGTGCACCTCCAGGAGATGGCGGCGGCGGGCGTGATCGGGTCCCGGGCCGACCCGGAGGACTCCCGGAAGAAGATATTCTTCGTCACCGGCAACCTCGTCGCGAGCGTCTCGCCGAAAGACCGGGTAGCCGGCGACCTCGCCGCCTATGCGGGGGCGTACCGGCCGGGGTCTGGCGATCCCAACGCGTTCTACCGGCTCGCCTTCCGGACGATCCGGGTCTCGCTCCTGCAGGAAGGGATCCTCCTCGACCCGCTCCTCACCCGGGCCGGCGAGCGGATCGGCGGGGAACTCTACCCGGCGGTTGCCGATCCGGAGACCGGACGGTTCTGCGCGAACATCGCCCAATTCTGGGAGGAGCACCGCCTGGGAAGGCTTGAGATCGCGGAGACAGAGCCCCTTGTCCTCCTCGTCCACGACTGCTTCGAGTGCGCCGACCTGCCCGTGACCGGGAAACCCGCGTGCGCGTTCGACTCCGGCATCCTCCGGGCGCTCTTTTCCCGCCACTACGGGCGGCCGGCGGCGGCGGTCGAAACCCGGTGCTACTCGATGGGGTTCGACCACTGCCGGTTCGAGATTGTTGCAGAAGACGGCCGTAACGGCGCCTTATAGGGTCAACCCGGGCACCGTACCGGCCGACGCCCCTTGATCCTCCCCATCTACGCTCGCTGGCCGGACGACGAGCCGTCGACTGCTTGAAATATTTTGTTGACATATCAACTAAGGTGTCTTCCGAATCGGTTGTTGTCCGGATGGGATGGATTCACTGGTTCGTCCACCGGTATCTTGCACGGCGCCTCGAAGCAGACGGTCTAACGTCACGCCAGTTCCGGTTTCTGAGTTATCTTCTCCGGCACGACAGGGTCCACCAGGAGCAGATCGCAGCGGACCTGATGGTCGACCGGGCGGTCGCCACCCGGACGATCCGCGACCTGATCGAGGCGGGATACGTGGTCCGTGAACGCGACCCCGCCGACCGTCGTGCCTACCGGGTCACCCTGACGGAACGCGGCCGGGCGACGGCCCCCCTCATCGACGAGGTGGTCCGCAACCTCAACGACGCGCTCCTCGCCGGGCTCTCGAACGAAGAGCAGGCAACGCTCATATCGATTCTCGACCGCATGGTGGAGAACGTCCAGCGCTCCGAACTGCCGGCTTCGTGCAGGTGCGGGAGGGACGCATGACCCTCACCTACAAGTGGCTCGCCCTCCTGATCACCTCGCTCGGCACTCTCGGCGGCGTGCTGAATGGGACCACGCTGCTCATCGCCCTGCCGACGATCATGATCGCCCTGAACACGACCCTGATCGGCGTGATGGCCCCGATCATCGTATACATGCTGGTCACCACAATCACGGCCCCGCTGTGGGGACGGGCCGCCGACCTCTACGGGCGCAAGCGCCTCTACCTCGCCGGCCTCGTCCTCTTCACTCTCGGCTCGCTCCTCTGCGGCATCTCGACCGACATCGTCCAGTTGACCGGGTTCCGTGTATTCCAGGCCGTGGGGGGTTCGATCCTGATCGCGAACTCGACGATCATCGTCACCGACGCCTTCCCCCGGGGAGAACTCGGACGGGCAAACGGGATCCTCTCGATGATCCTGGCCGCGGCCTCCGTGATCGGGCCGGTCCTCGGCGGCGTCCTGACCCTGATCGACTGGCGGCTGAACTTCTACTTCAACATCCCGATCGGGCTCGCAGCCCTCTACCTCGGCGTCCGGTACCTCCGGGAGCCGACCCTCCCCCGCCTCGGCGCCGAGAGGTTCGACTATGCAGGCCTGGCCCTCTTCACGATCGCCGTGATGACGCTCCTCGTCTACGTCGGCGTCGGGGTCGTGCCGGGCTTCCTCTCACCGGTGATGCTCGCCACCCTCGGCATCTTCCTGGTCAGTCTCGTCCTCTTCGTCCGGCGGGAGAACAGCATTCCGAACCCTCTGATCGACCTCTCCCTCTTCCGCATCCAGATCGTCGCATTCGGACAACTTTCGGTTTTTCTGAACGCGATCGCCCGGGGCGCCGTGATGATCCTGCTGATCCTCTACTTCCAGGGGGTCCGGGGTCTCGACCCCCTGACGGCCAGCATCCTGATCGCCCCGCTCGCCGTCGGGCTCGTGATCATGGGCCCGGTAGGAGGCATCCTCTCGGACCGGTACGGTTCGCGGTCGATCAGCACGATCGGGCTTGTCATCTCGCTCGTCGGCCTCGCCGGGCTCGCCGTGATCCGGTACGACACGCCGTATACGTGGATCGCGCTCTCGATGTTCGTCAACGGCGTGGGATCGGGCCTCTTCGCGTCGCCGAACACGAGCGCGGTCATGGCCGCCGTCCCGCCCGAACGCCGGGGCATCACCTCCTCGGTCCGGGCCCTGCTCAACAACCTCGGCATGGTGATCTCGATGGCGATCGCGATGCCCGTGCTGATCGGTTCGGTCTCGATGGACCAGATCATGGAGATGTTCGTAATCGGCGGTACGAATATGCCGATCCCCGTTCAGGAGGCCGTGACCGCCGGCATCACCTTCGCCTTCGCCGTCTCCACGCTCCTGACCGTGCCGGCGGTGATCGCCTCCGCACTCCGCGGCGCGGAGCAGCGGGCGGATCTCCTTCGTGAGGCTGAAGGGCCGCAGCGGGCGTGAGGGGGCGCACCACGGACCGGCCCGAACGTCCCCTGCGTGCAAAACAGGCTCCTGCAGTACGAACCGGAGATTTCAGAACGGCGAAACGTGCTAACACGTTCGGGAGCCGGAAAATCGGGATGCGATAGCCGGGGATCGAACCCGGACTAGAGGCTTGGGAAGCCCCTGTCCTGCCATTAGACTACTATCGCACTGGTACCGGTACACGTTGACCCGGGAACAGATAAACATTCGGCTCACTCCGTTGCCGGAAGGCAACGCGGCAGGGTGAACGTGATCGCGGCCCCCTCCCCCGGGTGGCCGGGGATCCGATCGCCCGCACAGACGCTCCCCCCATAGCGTTCCACAAGCATCCGGACGATGTAGAGGCCGAGGCCCTTCCCGCTCTTCTTCGTCGCGCCACGCTGGTTGCGTTCGAACAGACGCGGCTTGAGGTCGTCGGGAATCCCGGGACCGGTGTCGGCAACCGTCACCGATACCGTATCAGCCTCCTCCCGAACGCCGACGGTGATCTCGACGGTCGGCCCGCCGAACTTGATGGCATTGCCGATCAGGTTCGCAAAGACCTCGCTGACAAGGTCGTCGGCGAGAACCGTCGCATCCGCTCCGTTGCAGGCGATGCGGGCATCCGCGTGGTAACTGCAGATCCCCCGGATCACCGGCTCAAGCCGCACCGGCCGAAGCTCGGCAGGCCCGGTCTTGAGCCTGCGAAGCGTCAGGACGTTCCGTATGATCTCGCTGCTCTGGTAGACGGCCGCAAGCGACTTCCCGACGAGCGCCCCGTCCGATTCGGCAACGGACTCGAGATGCATCTGCAGGTAGCCCATCGCTATGGTGTTCGCGTTGTTGATGTCGTGGGTGAGGATATCCATGTAGAGGTTGGCCTCGGCGGCCGCGGCATTCGCCTCCTCAAGGTAGCGGTTGGCGGAGGCGAGCGCCGCCTCCAGATCCTCCTGGAGCATCCCCTTCACGACCGCATTGCCGAGCTCTTTGCCTATGTCAAGAAGGACCGCCCGCTCGCTCCGCGTGATCGTCCCCCTGACCCTGCTCCCGACCCCGATCCATCCCGCCGGGCCGCCGTCGCCGGGGATGGGCACCACGACAAGAACCCGAACCCTGGAGCCGGGATACCTCGTTGAAAAGTCCTCGATGCACTGCATCGCACCGGCCTGAAGAATGTTCTGGTAGAGGGGGTCCTCCCGACGCACCACCGGCGGCAGGGCCTCGCCCACCCCTTCCTGGGCACGGAGAAACGCCGTATCGTCCCCGGGGCGCACCAGGTAAACCGCCCCGTGGTCGAACCCGAGCAGGGTGAGAATCCTTGCGAGCGAGACCCGGCAGAGGTCTTCCAGCCCGTGGGACGCAGCCGCGGCAGCGACGACCTCGTTGACGACCGAGAGGTGTTGGTTCTCTTCCCGAATCGCCTCCTCCGCCCGACGCCGTTTTGTGATGTCCCGGAGCGAGACGACCAGCCTTCCCAAGGCAGCTCTGTCCTGTGCGAAGCGGGTGATCGTAACCTCCGCGGGCCATTCGGCGCCGTCGAGCCTGCACAACGTGCACTCTCCCGAGGCAGGCGCCTCCCCGGAGAGGGCCCGTCCCCGGTAGGCCCGGACGGCTTCCCGGTCCCTCGCGGCAACCAGGTCGTACGGGTTCAGCCCAATCAGGTCCTCCCGCCCGGCCCCGCCGAAGAGCCGGATCGCGGCCGCATTCGCCTCCACGACCTCCCCGCCCGAACCGGTCAGGAGGATCCCGACATCGGTGGTGTCAAGGATGACCCGGAGCATCTCCTCCGAACGACGGAGCCGGCTCTCCATCCGCTTCAGTTCCGCTGTTCCGGTGACCGCCACGCAGCCCTCCTGCCGGCCGGGGAGAAGGCTTGCCGAGAGGAGCACCGGGCAGGGCGTCCCGTCCCGGCCGACAAGATTGCAGTCCAGACCTTCGATTCCACCCTCATCGAGAGAGCCGGCGAGCCCGGGGTACCCGGGCCAGATCGCGGGCACCTCCAGAGACGGCACCTCACCTTCCGGATACCCGAGCATTGCAGAGCACTCCCGGTTCATCTCCGCGATCTTCCCGGTCCCGGGCGAGAAGAGAAAGATCCCCGCCCCGGAGGTCTCGAAGATTCCCCGGTACCGGCTTTCCCGTGCCTGCAGGCGGCTGGAGAGGTTCGATACGACGATGGCGACGACGAAGAATATCGCGATGCGGAGCAGGGCGTTTGCAATCTCCGCCCAATCGCCCGGGGAGAAGTACAGCACCTCTGCAAAGTAGCCGACGGCAAGCGCACCGGCAAACGCAACGCCCCGCTCCGGATACCGGTAGGCCGCAAGGACGATCGGGATGTAGAAGAGGTGGGAGAAGACGATGAATATCCCGGTGGAGAGGCAGTACGTCGTGGCACCGAAGGCGACCAGGGCGGAAGCAGCGATGCTAAAGTCGATAAGGCTCTCCTTTGTGAACGCGTCGGAGAAATGGTGTTCCGGGTGCCCTTCCTTCACGCATTGGAAGTCGATGTAAACCGTAATAAATCCCCACGAATCGCTCTCCGTCATGGAGCCGGGCACATCTCCGATACCCTTAAGGTGCCTCCCGGAGAATATGATGCAGCACAATATGTGCTGGCTATGGTAAGTCCGACGTGCTCCCGGAAGCACTGCCCGTAAGGGCTCGGGATTACAGAGATTAGTCAGTAAAAGGACTCTTTTCTGGACTTAACATAGTATATCCAACGGAGGTGTATGAATGGCAAGAATGTACGCTCGGCGCCGCGGAACCAGCGGTTCCGTCCGACCCTACCGGAAGGAAGCACCCGAGTGGTCCAACACGGACACAGCTGAGATCGAGAAGATCATCGTCGAGCTCCGCAAAGACGGCATGTCGGCAAGCCAGATCGGCCTTGCGTTGCGTGACAGGTACGCCGTCCCCGACGTCAAGCTCGCCACCGGCAAGCGCGTGAACGAGATCCTCCGCGAGAAGGGCCTTGAATCGGAGATCCCCGAAGATCTCCGGAACCTGATGCAGAAAGCGCTCGGGATAAGGAAGCACCTTGCGGAGAACAAGAAGGACGTGCACAACACCCGGCAGCTGCAGATTGCAGAGTCCAAGGTGCGCAGACTGGTCAAGTACTACGTCAGGTCCGGACGGATGCCGAAAGGCTGGACCTACAAACCGGAGACCGCAGAGATCCTGCTTACCCGCTGATGATCCATGTCGCTTGACGCCGCTGCTGCAGGTCTCGCCGACCACCTGCTTCAGCAGGGGTTCGTGGAGGTGCTGGCGCACCACGATGCGGACGGTATAGCCGCCGCATCCATCCTCTGCCACGCCATGTTCCGCAAGGGCGGACGGTTCCGGCTGAGGATCCGCTCAGGCATCACCACGGCCGACCTCCCCGGCGACGGCAGCGTGCTTCTCTGCGACTTCGGATCGGCACTCACGGACCTCCCCGGCGACGTGATGGTAGTGGACCACCACCTGCCCCATTTCGAGGGTGACTTCCACGTCAACCCGCACCTAGCCGGGATCGACGGCGACCGGAACCTTTCGGCGGCCGGTGCGGCCTACCTCGTCGCCCAGCGCATGGGAGACAACCGGGATCTCGCGGGGCTCGCGCTCCTCGGGATCATCGGGGACGGCCAGGCCCTCGAGGGGCCGAACCGGGAGATCACGAGCGAGGGCATCGCGAACGGGTTCATCGCACCCCGCCGCGGCCTCCGCCTCCCGGGAAGGGGCCTCGTCGAGCAGCTCGCGCTCGCCGTCAACCCCTACCTCCCCGGGTTCTCAGGCGTTCCCGACACCGCCCGGGCACTGGTCGCGCAGGTCACCGACGAGGACGACGTGGACATCGAGTCCCTCCTCTCCCGGATCGTCCTTGCGGCCGCCCCGAACGCATCGGTCTCCGCCATATGCGGAATCTGGGGCACCACCTACAGCCTCGGCCGCGAGGTGATCGACGAGGCCTTGAATCTCGCCGCCGTCGTCGACGCCTGCGGCAAGGCCGGGTCCGGGGACATCGGCGCATCGCTCTGCCTCCGCTCGACCCACGCGCTCCAGGAAGCCTGGGAGATCACCGCCCGCTACCGGCAGGCGGTCATCGCCGGCATCCGCGGGGTGCGCCGTCTCGACGAGCGTGTCGCCCTCTTTGCGGTGGACGACGGAGGGGTGGCAAGCGACGTCGCGGATGCGCTCGCAAACGACCTCGTCCAGAACGGCCCGGTCTTCGTCATCGGAGAGAGCGGGGGCCGTTACGCCGTATCGGCACGCTGCCCGCCGGGCATCGACCTCGACCTCGAGGCGCTGATGCGAAGGCTCGCAGAGGCGTGCGGCGGCCAGGGCGGCGGACATCGCCGGAGGGCCGGCGCCCGGATCGGCGCCGGCCAGGTGGACCGGTTCAGGCAGGAACTCCTGGAGGCGGTTCCCGCATGATCCGGATCGAAGGCGCCATCGAGACGCCGCACAACCATCCCGAATGCGTGGCGGCGGCACTCGAGCCCGACAACCTCACCCTGATCAGGACCAGCCCGATCGAGGGAGGGGTGCGGGCCGAGATCGACGGGACCAGGCTCCGGTCGATCATCGCTTCGGTGGACGACTACCTCATGAACCTGGCGATAGCGGAGGACGTATGCACCGCCGCCGTGAGGCGGCAGGGCGGATCGGAGATTTCCGGAGTGGAATCAGGATCTAGTGGGCTGAAAAATCGATAATAACAGAAAGAAGTGATACCATGGCAAGGAAGAAACAGGTTGGAAGAAGGTTGGAAGGCTGGAAGGCCAAGAAGTGGTACCGTGTCTACGTACCCGACGCCTTCGGCAAAGCCGAGATCGGCGACGCCATCTCGGCCGACCCCGAGAACATGGTCGGCCGCATCATGACCGCGACGCTCGGCGAAGTTGTGCAGGACTACTCGAAGTCCCACATCAAGATGAGGTTCAAGATCAACAACGTGGCCGGCGACGCCGCGTACACCGAGTTCGTCGGTCACGAGGTGACCCGGGACTACCTCCGGTCGATGGTCAAGCGGCGGGCATCCCGCATCGACACCATCCACCCGATCGTCAGCAAGGACAAGAAACTCCTCCGGGTGACGGTCGTCTGTCTCACCCTCTCAAGGGCCGACCAGAGTCAGGTCCACGCCGTACGGCAGGCGATCTCGCAGGCCCTCTCCGCCCGGGCGGCGGAAAGCGACTTTGAGACCCTGGTCAGGGATATCGTCTCCGGCGACATGGCACGGGATGTCTTCAAGGTCGTAAAGACGATCTACCCGATCCGCCGGGTCGAGATCACCAAGTCCAAACTGGAGCAGGTCGCGGCCGTATAAGGCCGGCTGCTCACCCCACTTTTACAATCGTCCCATCTTCGCCGTTCTCTCGATCCCGGTGACGGGGACGACACGAAGGGTATATGCCCTATGACCGGATACACCTCCGCCGGAGCGCGACAAAGAGGTGATCATGGTGACGGCCCAGGGGCAGCATGCAGGTACGCGGCGGGCAGACCGGGTTCTGCTCAGCGAGCGGCCTTTCGACGAACAGCAGACGATAGCGAGGGAGATCATCAGGAGGATGCTCGTCCAGTTCCATCGTGAGTGGACCGACCTCCAGGGCAGGGAGAGTGGCAAGGCCCTGATTCTCGCCACAAACACCCTGCTCGAACGGTATTCGCACCAGCTCTACGACGTCATATGCGAGATGGAGTCGATCCTCGGCGAAGACCTCGCCGTGGAGATCCGGTGCCTCTCGGCCGATATGATCAAGACCACGAACGTCCTCATCATGCTCGGCTGCGGGGAGGAGTGCCGCGAGGAGAGCGACGCCCTCGCGAAGGAGGCGCTCCGCCAGGTCGAACGGTGCCTGACGCTTGTCCAGAAGAGAGGAGGCGGTCTGGCAACCCGGGTATTCGTCGTCCACCGGGAAGAGTAATCACGTTCTGGATCGCACCTGTTCTCGATGATTGCTCACAAGGTTCTCTTCCTGGTACTGGACGGGATCTCCGACCGTCCCTGTGAAACACTGGACGGACTGACCCCGCTCGCCGCCGCACGGACCCCGGTTCTCGACCGGATCGCCGCCGAAGGCGTATGCGGGATCATGGACTCCATCGCGCCCGGCATCCGTCCCGGGTCCGACACCTCCCACCTTGCCCTGCTCGGCTACCCGCCGCAGGAGTACTATACCGGCAGAGGCCCGCTCGAGGCCGAAGGGACCCGCATCCACATGACCGCCGGGATGATCGGATTTCGGTGCAACTTCGCCACCGTGGACGCGGACGGCCTCGTCACCGACCGCCGGGCCGGGCGGATCTCCGGGACCGAACCCCTCTCGGAGGCGATCCGGGACGGCGTGGACCTTTCATCGCTCGGTCTCGGGTTCAGGTTCGAGTCGGGCGCCGGCCACCGGGCGGCCCTCGCCCTCACCGGGGAAGGGCTCGGGGATAAGGTCTCCTCGAACGACCCGAAGGGGGAGGGGGTACGGCCGCCCGCCGTCCGGCCCTGCACCGATGACGCGGCGGACAGAAAGACCGCCGATGCCTGCAACGAGTTCATCCGCCAGTCGCGGGAGATCCTCTTCGACCACCCGGCGAACGTCCGGCGGATGGAAGAAGGACTCCCCCCCGCAAACCTCCTCCTGATCAGGGGCGCAGGGAAGATGGGCGCATTCCCACAGTTCTCCGAGCGTTACGGCCTTTCCGGGAGCGTCATCTCCGCGGCCACCCTCATCTCCGGGATCGGGAAGGTCGTGGGGCTCGAGCATATCCCGGTGCCGGGGACGACGGGGTCGGTCGACTCCGATCTCGACGCCAAGGTGAAGGCGGCCATAGGGGAACTCGACCGGAAGGAGTTCGTGCTGATGAACATCAAGGGCGCGGACGAGGCCGGCCACGACGGGAAGAGCATCCAGAAACGAGACTTCATCGAGGTGATCGACGCGGCGCTCGAACCGCTGCTCGCGCTCTCCGATACCCTGCTCGTCGTCTGCGCCGATCACAGCACCCCCTGCTCGGTCAGGGATCACAGCGCAGACCCGGTCCCGGTCGTCATCCGGGGCCCGGGAGTCCGAACGGACCGGACGGACCGGTTCGACGAAGTCTCGTGTGCGGAGGGAGGCCTCCACCGTATCCGCGGCTGCGATCTCATGCCGATCGCCCTGGATCTAATTAATAAGAGTCATAAGTATGGCGCATGAAGATTATACCAGGTAAATGGAACCAAAAGGAGACCACGACTGGATCAGGGCCTGCACCCTCCCCGACCACACCGAACTCCAGGAGAGGACGCTCAAGACCGGGCAGGACATCGTCATCGGTGAGAGGTGCCGGATAGATTACGGCCTCTTCGGAAACGACGTCGTGGTCTGTGAATTCAGCAAGATAAACGGCGACATCGTTGCGGGCGGTGACGCCAGAATAGATAACTGGTGCGAGATCAACGGGGACGTCGTCGTGGAGGAGGACGCCTACCTCGGCGAAGGGGTGAAGATCCAGGGGAAGCTGGTCGTCAGAGGGGACCTCGATATCGGGGACAACGTCCAGATCGAACGCGGATTCGAGGCGAAAGGCTGGATCTCCATAAGGAACCCGATGCCGGTCATCATCTATATCATGATGTACCTGGTGGCCGTCCTCGGGCTCGAGAAGGAGGAGGAACTGAGCTCCGTCCTCGAGAAACTCTTCGGCGACGACGAGGCGCCCGGCGCCACACCGCTGATGATCCCGGCCGGTGCCGTCCTCAACATGCAGACCTTCTCGGTCCCGGAGAGGATGGCCGTCGGGACGGGGTGCCGGCTGCACGGGAACATCCGTGCCGGTTCGATAGCGGTCCGGGAGGAGACGACGATCTTCGGGAGCCTGCATGCACGAGAGGACGCGAACATCGCCAGAGGAACGGTCATCCACGGCGACGTCCAGAGCAACGGCGACGTGGTGGTCGAGCAGGAGGTGCATATCCTTGGGAACGTCTCCT
This sequence comes from Methanoculleus sp., assembly GCA_018433835.1. GTDB lineage: Archaea > Halobacteriota > Methanomicrobia > Methanomicrobiales > Methanoculleaceae > Methanoculleus. The sequence goes on along the minus strand of JAHDQM010000010.1, from coordinate 55,906 downwards.
GCCGGAGTCTCACCCTGCACGAGGACGCCCGCGTGGACGGCGTCATCCGGGCACCGGGGGGCCTGAAGATCGAGAGGCGGGCAGCATGAAGGTTGCGGATATCCTTGAGGTCGACGGGTGCCGGCTGGTTGAACCGTCTTTTGCGGAACTAACGGCAGATGCCTGTACGGCCCTGCTGTTCCGGGCTGCACCGGACGAGGCCCGCCTCCTGGTCGACGAGGAAGAGGAGCCCCTCGCGCTCGCGCTCCACGACGGCGAGGGATGGCACGCCGTCTCGTTCCTCTTCAGGGAACCGACGCTCGCCGCCATCGAATGCTTCGAGGCCGTCGGCGGCGAGATCTACCAGGAGAACCGGGAGACGTGGCTCTCGGCAGTCCGCGAGTACTACAGCACGGAACTTCTGGCAACCGTGGTCCCTGCCCTCGAAGACCTGCGGCCCGACCGGACGGGGATGATCCGCGACCTCCTCGACGAAGTCTGGGGCGACCGTGCGGGAACCCCCTGCCTCGACTGCTGCTGCGGGTCCGGGGTCGGCACCGCGGCCCTCCGCGCCGGCGGGGTGCGGGCGCTCGCCTACGACAACGACCCGTCTCTCCTCGCGCTCGGCCTCTCGAAGGGCCGCCTCGTGCCCTCCGATACCATGTGCATCGACGCGCGAGAGGCCGCCCGCTACATCGCACCGGTGCCCCTCGGCGCTGCCTTCATGGCCGGGGAGATCTATTCCTACAATGCGGGCCTCTGGGAGTCGATCCTCACCGGATTTCTCGCCCTCACCGATGAGACGCTGATCACCGTCGGCACGGAGGCCGAGGCGGCCCGGGTGGAAGGGTGGTGTACGGGGAATGGACGGGACGCCGAGGTCTTCGAGAACCGGCGCGACCCGCTCTACGACCGGTGGTGCTGCGTCGCGCGGCGGGCGTGATCCCGGCCGGCGACCCAATATATATAGTGCAGTATCACCAATTTTTCTTCTCCACAATTGTGAAATCCCGGCCGCAGACGGGGCCCTGCGGCTTTGAACTATATCAGGTGCAACCTGCATGAATACCGCCAAGCGCATCTATAACGTCTTATTCATCTCCGTCTTCGCCACCATGCTCGGGCTCGGTGTCGTCAGCCCGCTGCTCCCCATCTACGCGGAGAACCTCGGAGCAACCGGCATCTGGCTCGGCATCATCTTCTCGAGCTTCGCGCTCTCCCGGTCGATCTTCATGCCCATCATCGGGCGGGTGTCGGACCGGCGGGGGAGGAAATGGATCATCCTCATCGGCATGTTCGCCTACGCAGTCATGTCGCTCGCTTACGTCATCGCCGACAGCGTCTATTCCCTTACGGCCGTCCGCTTCGTCCACGGGGTCGCATCGGCCATGGTCGTCCCGATAGCCATGGCCTACATTGCGGACCTCTCGGAGAGGGGTAAGGAGGGAAGTCATATGGGAAACTTTTCCATCTCGATGTTCCTCGGCATGGGGGTGGGGCCGCTGCTCGGGGGATTCCTGAACGATGCATTCGGGCTGGATTCGGTCTTCTACGTCATGGCCGCGCTCTCGGCATTCGCCACGCTCCTCGTCGGCATCTCCCTCCCCGAGGCAAAACCGGGTTCGTTCACGGTCGCGGACGGGAAACCCGTCCCGATGAGTTCGATCCTCGCGCTCCCGAGCATGCGGGGCATCATTGTCTTTACCTTCATCAGCGCCCTCGGCCGCGGGGGCATGATGGTCTTCATCCCGGTCTTCGGCCCGTTGATCGCGATCACCCCTTTCGAGGTGGGCATCGTTCTCTCCATGAACACCTTCCTGATGGCGCTCCTCCAGGTGCCGATGGGGAGGATCACCGACACCGGGAACAAGGTCGCTCTGATCGTCACGGGCTCGACCATAATAGCAATAGCGCTCGTCGCAATTCCCTTCTCCGGGTCATTCTGGCCCCTGCTCGCGGCAACTTCCATGATCGGCGTCGGGAGTGCCGTCCAGCAACCGGCCATTATGGCCCTGACGGTCGATGCGGGCCGGACCATCGGGATGGGAACTTCGATGGGTGCCTACAACACGGTCTTTGGTATCGGCATGATCATCGCACCGCTGGTAGGAGGCATCTTCATGGACTTTGTCGGTATCGACGCCGTCTTCTATGTGGCCGGGGCGATAAGCCTCCTTGGGACCGGAGTTTTCGCCGTATTGATGCGGAGAAGCGCCCGGCAAGGCGCAGCCAGAGACGTTCCCGGGCCCGGATAGATCCTCCGTCTCACGGCCCCGGTGCCGTCAGCAGAAAGATCGACATACCCCTTCCGATGCTCGGGAATGTCCCTTCTTCCGACTGAAAAAAGGTATTCCGACCGTAAATTTCCCCCACACTTGGGAAACTATTATATACTACATGCGCCATCATGGGGTACAATGGCGCGTGGATGGAGAACGCGCCGGAATCGCCACGATAAACACCTGCAGGGCGACTGGATGACCTCCCGGATACACCCCGCAGACCACGGGCGTGTATCTGCCCGGCACAGGTGACACAGTACAACAACATGGCCCTCTGCAAAAATGCGCCGCTGCCCGCGGCTACCCCGCCCCTCGCGCTCACCCTCCCGTTCGGCCTTCCGGGGGAGGTCCAGATCTCCCTGGGCATCCTGCTCGCCGAACTCCTTCTCGTCGGCATCGCGTTCGGGGTGCTCGGTATCTGGCTCAAGGAGCGGGATGTGGCCGCCCGCATCGCCGGCATGGACGCGAGCATCGAGGGCATCAAGACAGCAAACAGTGTCCCGCGCAGCCTCCCTGCAATCGGGGGCGATCCGGTCTCGCGGTTTGTCGACGAGGTCAACCTGATGCTTGACGAACTGGAACGATCCCGGCAGGAGCTCCAGGAGAGCCGGGACCGCTACCGTCTCCTCTTCGACAGCGGGAACGACTTCCTGCTCGTATGCGCAGTCGGGAGGGAGGGGACGCCCTACCGGATACTGGATGCAAACGCGCTTGCCTGCCGGTGTCTCGGGTATGCCCGGGAGGAACTCTTCGCCCTTGCTCCCCGGTCGGTCATCCTCATCAGGAGCGACTTCAAGAGAGACGACCACCGCCTGCATTCCGCCGACCTGATTCCCCGGGAGGGCGAGCGGATCCCCGTTGAAGCGAGCATTCATCGCATCACCCTCGGCGGTACGCCGGCCATCCTCGTCATCGCCCGGGACGTGACGGAGAGGAGGCGGGCTGAGAAGGAACTGATGGACTACCGCTACCGCCTGGAGGAACTGGTGACACAGCGGACGGAAGAACTCCGGGCGGCAAACGAGAGTCTCAGACGCGAGATGAGAGAGCGGGAGAGGATGGAGCGGGAGAGAATGGAGGCATATCGGCAGATCGAGAGGAATATCGAGCAGTTCGCGGTCCTGACCGACCACATTAGAAACCCCCTTCAGGTCGTCCAGGGGATGGCCGACCTCATCGATGATCCGCGGGCAGAGAGGATCCGGGAACAGGTCAGACAGATCAAGGCGATCCTCCGGCAGCTCGACGAAGGGTGGGTCGAGTCGGAGAAGGTGCGGGAGTACCTGGAGAGGTATCGGTAGGGGGTTGGACAACTGCCGTGGGGTGTGAGGGACTGGCACCTCTAAAACCCGTGGTCACTTGCGCTCTTCAATTTCCTGTAGTACCGGGTTCATGTTTAAGAATGTGGCAAACCCCATGCACGGCTTTCCATCGGGCTACGCACCTTCGGCCTTCTCCAGCGATGGCCCGTCGGGGCATCGCCTATCGCCACGCACTGCCCCCGCCCCGAGGTGTGGGGTGCGACGCTCCGGAGGAGCGGAGTTTAAGCACCGAAGGTGCGGAGGAGGAGGCCGGAGGCCGGGCGGGGTGCGACGGTTCGTTAGAACCGGAGCATGAGAAGACCAAAGATCTTCGAGTGGGGGTTACAGGTTAGCCTTACGGGGTAGAGACAGGGGAGGGGGGAGCTCCCCCCTCCCCACCTGACGGTGGTCGAGCTCCGGGCGTTCCGCCCATCGCACTCCCCGTCAGCCCTACCCCTACGTGGCGATAGCCAGTGGAAATCCGTGCATGGGGTTTGCAACGTCCCGAAACGTGAAACTGGGGGACAAGAAAACTTGAAGAGCACGAATAATCGCGGATCTTTGGGAGAGCCATCTTTTCCGGCCGGCTCCCCAACAATCCCGAAAAAACCCTACGGCGTCGTCTCCTCGGCGCACTCGAGTTCCGCGACGATCTCGGCCGCATCATCCATGCGACGGACAAGGTCCTTGATCTCGATCAGGCGCTCGGCGCCGATGAAGTGCTCGGCCATCACCCGGGCCATATCGGTGAGTTCGATACGCCCCGCCCGCCGCCGGACCAGCCCGTAGTCGAGGAGCGTGGGCAGGGCCGGCTCCAGCGTCCCGACCATCGTACGGGTCATCTTGATGACCTGCTGCTCTTCGCCGTTCGAGACCACGGCGTTCGCGACGAACTCCTCCGTGCTCTGCTCCATATCGTACTCGGGAGCGACCTCCTCCATCTCGCCCCGCAGGAGACCGACGGCGACCTCCTCCTCGGTCATCCCGGACGTCCGGGAATACGACCCCCCGGGTTCCGCCATGATGACCACCCGGCCGAGGTCGTGGAAGTCCGGCCGGCCGGCCCGGCCCATCATCTGGTGGAACTCCTGGACGGTGAGCCACTGGATGCCCATCGCAAGGGCATCGAAGATCACCTGGGACGCCGGAAAATCGACGCCGGCGGCAAGCGCCGCCGTGGTCACGACGGCGGCAAGCTCCCCGTTCGCGAACCGCCGCTCAACGTCGCGGCGCTCCTGGGAGGTCAGCCCCGCGTGGTAGGGGGCGGCCTTCTTGCCGAGAGCGTCGGCGATGACGTGGCAGCGGGCCCGGGAGTTGGTGAAGACGATCGTCTGGCCCCGGTAGCCTTTGGACGACCGCACCTTGTACTCCTCGGCGACCATCTGCTTGATGAACCCGATCTTCTTGCTCCGTTCCACGAAGATGAGGTGGCGTTCGAGCGGGACCGGCCGGTCCGCGTAGCGGACCAGGTTCGCCTGGAGCTTCTCCGCAAGCAGCCCCGGGAGCCCGATCGTGGCCGAGAGGTAGAGGAACTGGGCGTCGGGAGCGACGTGCTTGAGCCGGGCGATCAGCCCGTCGAGACGATGGCCCCGCTCCGGGTCCTCGAGCATCTGGACCTCGTCGATGACGATGGTCCCGATGTCCTTCAAGGACCGCCCGGTGCGGAGAGCGTGGTCGATCCCCTCGTAGGTCCCCACCACCACGGGAGCGTTGACGTCCCGGTCTCCCGCCGGGCGGGTCTCGGGGAGGTTGAGGCGGCTCACCCCGACCTGCAGGGTGACCCGGACAAGGTGGCCGTAGCGGTCACGGAACCGCTGGTACTTCTGGTTCGCGAGGGCGACCAGCGGGACCAGGAAGAGCATCCTTCCCCGCCCCTCGAGGAAGTTCTTCATCCCGGCCATCTCCCCGATGAAGGTCTTGCCGCTCGCGGTGGCCGAGACTACGAGGAGGTGCTGCCCCTCGAGGAGCCCGTCCTGGACGGCGAGCTGCTGGACCGGCATCAGGTATTCGACCCCGGCGGCCTTCGCAAACGCGGGAGGCAGCGCCAGATCGGTGATATGGGCCGTCTTCTGGACCTCGTGCGCCTCGAGCCGGTCAAAGAGGGTCCGCTTCCGGTCGGGATGGTCGGGCCCAACCGATGCCAGCACCCGGTCGAGGTCCCTGACCTGGGTAAGGAGTTTCTCGAGATGAACCAGCACCGAGCCGCCGAATTTTCCCAGGTAGCCGAGTTCCCGGCGCATCTCGCGCTTTGCGCACTCCATGCAGATCCACTCCCCGCCGTACCTGACACCGGTCGCCTTATCGACGGGTACGAACCGGTCCTCGAGCTGGCAGAACCGGCAGATATCGATCCGTGACGACGGGATCTGGAGGTCGGCAAGGAACGACTCGAACTCAGGGCTCTTCGCCGCAAGGTGTACCGAGGACCGGCGCAGCAGGGTGATCAGGTCCCGGGTAGGGGTGGGCTTGAGTTGTTTGCCCCGCCGGCGCATCTTGAAGTTCTTGGGCCGCTGGCCCTTCGGGGTCGCGGCCAGGTCGACGAATCCAGAACCTTCGACGCGGCCGCCTTCGACAAACAGCAGTTTATACGTGCCTTTCTGAGGCTGGACGATGACCTTCATGGCGGAATCAGGTCGTGGATCGTATAGGTGAGCCCCACCGTCTCCAGGCGCTTGAGGAAATCGGTAAACTCCTCATCAACGATAAGAATTGCGCATTCCCGGCCGTGGAACGCCGCCTCGATGACGCCCTCCCGGGAGCCGAAGAACATATCCGGCTCGATATCCGCCCTCCTGAGAGCGACATAGGACTCGAGGCCGACGGCGCCCACCATCTCCGCGTCCCGGAGGGCATCCCGGAGGAGCTCCGTGGAGACCTGCCGGGACCCGCCCCGCTCCACCCGCGGGACCTTGCAGACATGGATGAGCCCTTCTTCATGCTTGATGATGCCGTTTAACTGGGCGACACCGAGATCCTCCCCGGCCTGGGCGTCCATGGTCGCGAGGCCGGTGGCGCTCTGCTCTTCTTTCGTCGCATAAAGCCATCCGTTCCGCATGACGACGCCGACCGTATCTCCCTTCCGGATCTCGTCCCGGGCGATGGCCGTCCAGACCGCCACCTGCTGGATGATGTCCCGGTTGATGTGGCGGGCATAGGACTCGAGCGCCTCGGCGTGCCGCAGGACCCATTCGATCCCGTTCTTCGTCACCTCGTACCGGCCCCGGCCGTGAGCGGTGACCAGTCCTTCGTCCACCAGTTCCCGGATGTACTCGGAGACGGCCTGGGGTGTCACGCCGAGTTTCCCGGCGATCTCCTGCTGGCGGACGGCCGGCTGGTGCTCGGCGATCTCCACCAGGATCTGGAACCGGGTGGCCTCCCGTTTGCTGCGCAGGATGACGTAAAGGGGATCGTCAGTGAGGTCGGTCAAGCAACACCATTCCCTGTCCTTTCACGTCGAGACCGGGGATCCTTTTCGCCAGCCCCTTGATGAAGATCGGACTGACTCCATATTTACGGGATATATCGCCGATGGAAGTTGTCCCGCCCACGATCTCCTGTTCGACCGAGTCCACGATTGTACGGAGACCTTCGTCGTTCGATACGGCGATATGCAGCAGGTCCCCGATATCGCCCATAGAACACTGAAAATTAGCCCTGAACTTGCTGTATGTCGCCCGGTATTCTTTCGTCGGCTTCTCTCCGGGCTTCGGCATCCGCCACTGCTCTTCGATCAGGTTTCCTTTCTTGAGGATAGAGAGGCACTCGGTCACTGTCGAGGTCCCGGCGTACGCCTCGAGATCCTCCTCGGTCAGCCAGGCCTTGTTTAAGAGTTCGTAGATCCTTTTATAATCAGCATTATTGAACGTTATGAGAAGAGGAACCAGTTCCACCGGATCGTTAAGAATTTTAATATGTCCCGTCACTGCGATACCCTATTGTTATATCGTTGTATAACTCCATAAATTTTTGCTGAAATTTCAATGCGTACACATGGCACAATCATCATCCGGGGCATCGTTCAGGGGGTCGGGTTTCGTCCCTTTGTCTATGCAAAGGCGCGGGAATTCGGAATCACCGGGACCGTCAAAAACCTCGGGAGCGAGGTGGAGATCCATGCATTCGGGGACCGCTTCGAGGTGTTCCTGGAGGCCGTTTCGAAAGGGACGCCGTTATCTCACATAGATTCCGTAGATGTCCAGAATCTGTGCGGCAACCCACCCGATACGTTTACCATCCTCGATAGTGGTTCCGGGAGCCTCTCGGGATTCATCCCGACCGACGTTGCCACCTGTGACGACTGCATCGCCGACATTTCCACACCAGGCGGACGATACGAAGGCTATTGGGCTACGTCCTGCGTTAACTGCGGCCCGCGGTACAGCATCATCACCGCCATCCCCTACGACCGTGAACGGACTTCGATGGCGGAATTCCCGGTCTGCCCTGCCTGCGGGAGCGAGTACACCGACCCGTCGTGCCGGCGCCACCACGCCCAGACGATCGCCTGTGCGGCCTGCGGACCGCATCTCACCCTCTTTAAGGCCGACGGGACGCTGCTTGCGGCGGCGGACCCCATCCGGGAAACGGCAGCCCTCCTCGACGCCGGCTCGATCGTCGCCGTCCGGGGGATCGGAGGATTCCATATCGCCTGCACCGAAGAGGCGGCAGGGGAGCTGAAACGCCGCCTGGGCCGGACGGAGCAGCCTCTCGCGGTGATGGCAACCCCTGAAGAGGTGGAGCGGATCGCGGTCGTATCGGACGAGGAGCGGCGGATCCTCCACTCCCGGGAACGGCCGATCGTGGTGCTTGCAAAAAGGGACCCCGCATCCCATCCTGCGATCTCGAGCCTCCACACCATCGGGTTCATGCTCCCCTACACCGGGCTGCACCACCTCCTCTTCGCGAACCTCGCCCATCCGCTCCTCGTGATGACGAGTGCAAACCTGCCGGGCTACCCGATGATCACCGACCTCGCGACCGCTCTTGAGCGCCTTTCGGGGCAGGTCGACTACATCCTCACCCACGACCGCCGGATCGTCAACCGGTGCGACGACTCCGTCACGAGAGACGGCTATATCATCCGTTTATCAAGGGGCCTCGCCCCGAAGCGGGCGGCGATAGGCCTCGGCGATGCGTGCATCCTCGGCGTCGGACCGGAACTGAACGCGAACATCTCCGTCTACAAAAAGGGCTTCTGCATCACCTCCCCCCACGTCGGGAACGTCCGGAACCCCCAGACCCTCGCCTACCTGCAGGAGACGGCGGAGAGGCTCGGCGGGCTCACCGGCGCCCGGTACGGCCGGGTCGTCCACGACCTCCACCCGCAGTTCCTCTCAACTCGCTACGCGAGGGAGGTTGCCGAAGCAGCCGGGGCGGAACTCCTCGCCGTCCAGCACCACCGGGCGCATATCGCCGCCACGACCCGGGAGGAGTGCGTCGGGATTGCAATCGACGGCGTGGGCTACGGCGACGACGGGACAATCTGGGGCGGCGAGATCTTTGCCGGGCAGGTCCCCCGCCTCGACCGGGTCGCCCACCTCGAGGTCGTCCCGATGCCGGGCGGCGACCTCGCCACCCGGTTCCCGGAGCGGATGCTCTACGGGATCCTGCCGACGCCCGGGGTCCGGGACATGCTGGCGTCGCGGGGGTGGAGCGATATCGAACTCGCGGTCCTCACCAGGCAGGTGGAGCGGGGGTTGAACGTTGCCGCCACCTCGAGCACCGGCAGGGTGCTGGACGCCGCCGCAGCCCTCCTCGGGATCTGCCGGGAACGGACCTACGACGGCGAACCGGCGATGAAACTCGAGTCGGCGGCATACGCCGGGAAGCCCTCGGCCTGGGACCTCGACTTCCTGCGCGAAGACGGCTGCGAGGTCCTCTCGACCCGCTCGCTCCTCGCGGAGGCTTGCCGGAGGTCCGTCGCCGGCGAGCGGACGGGTAACATCGCGGCATCGTTCCAGTACAACCTCTCGCGGGGCGTCGCCGCGATGGCCGTTCGGGCGGCCGAAGAGCGGGGGATCACCCGGGTAGCGCTCTCGGGCGGCGTGGCCTACAACCGGGCGATCCGGGAGACGATCCGGGCCGAGGTGCTGGCCACCGGGCTCGAGTTCGTCGTCAACCGGGACTACCCCCTCGGCGACGGGTGCATCAGCTTCGGGCAGGTAGTGTACGGGGGGAGCACGGAGGAGTGAGGGGGAACCCGGTCTTTCAAAGAATACTCCGATCCAGATTTAGCAGTAATGACGAACGGATGATGACGACTGAAATACGATATCTCTAAACATATCAAAAACTCGTGATGACCCGTTGTAGGAGAACCCGTGGGCCAAGGATGCCTAAGGGCGTCCCAGACACGGATTCCGAGGGGATATCGCCATGAGGGGGGTGGGGACAGGGGAGGGGGGAGCATCCCCCCTCCCCACCTGACGGTGGTCGAGCTCCGTTCCTGTGGAACGTCGCACTCCCCGTCAGCCCCTCCCCACGTGGCGATAGTTCCACGGTCCACTATACCGCGATATTTTCCCCGTTTTGACTACTCTTTTTGCCACACTTCGCACCTGACGGTGTTCATACTCTGGACATCCACACGCCCCTTAATTCCGATCTCCAGAACCAAAACATCCCCCCAACTGAGCAAAAATTTAATACTCCCTTTGTTCACTATCCTTTCGTCTTTACCGTCCGATACAATATGATCCGGTATGATACAATGCGATGCAATTGCAGTTAGAAATTACACAAGATCCAGCCTGAATCTAGTAAAAAGTGACAAAGAATTTGAGATCATTTCTACAATCATCTACAATCCAGTCAACAATCATGCATCATGCACCTGATCAGAAACAAGAACCCACTTTGCAGCCTTAGTCCTCCCAATAGGTATAATTGTCCCATCTTTGCGCATCTCTTGAAGCAAATCCCTGATGGAATGATGTTTCTGTTCCTCGTTCAGTGCATCTGAGACCTTGTCCAGCAGCAGGTCTTCAATCTCCAACCTGCCAAAGGAGATACGGCTCAACGAATGACTACGATGACACACGGATCGATAAAACACCGGCCAGCTACCGGCAAAAGAAAAAAGGGTTTAGCCGAAGAGGGCACCGAGACCGGCCATGCCGCTCTCTTCTTCCTCTTCCTTCTTGGACTCTTCCTCGGGCTCTTCCTCGGCTGCGGGCGCGGCGGCGGCTGCAGGGGCAGCGGCTGCGGGTGCAGCGGCGACGGGCGCGACGGCGGCCTTGCTGATGGCCTCCTCGATGTTCACGTCCTCGAGTGCGGCGACGAGGGCCTTCACGCGGGCATCCTGGACGGCGACACCGGCCGCGTTCAGGACAGCAGTCACATTCTCTTCAGTTACATCTTTGCCTGCGTTGTGCAGGAGCAGTGCAGCGTAGATATACTCCATAGTTCATTCACCTCTTTTTGAAATGATATTAGCCGAAGAGGGCGCCGAGGCCGGCCATGCCGCTCTCTTCCTCTTCTTCCTTCTTCTCCTCTTCCGTCTCTTCTTCCTCGGGCTTTTCCTCAGCTGCGGGCGCGACAGCGGCTGCAGGTGCAGCGGTCGCAGCCGTCGCGGCCTTCAGGGTCGCCTCATCGAGCTCGAAACCACGGCCCTGCGCCGCGAGCGCGACGGCCAGCATTTCGCGCTGTGCCCGTCCGATGATCAGGTCGACGATATCCCTCTCGTAGATGCTCGCCTCGACGCCCACGTTCCGGGCTTCGCGCACCGCCTTGCCGATGATGGCGCCGACGGTGAGTCTGGTCGGGATGACGGCATTGACCGAGAGGTTGAACGCCTGCTGAGCCGCAATCATGATGTTGCTGGCGTAGACTTCCTCGTCGATAGCGAGGAGGTCCGGCGTGAAGATGGTATCCCGGTAGTATGCGGCCTGCAGGATGAGGCCGACGTCCATCGGCTTGACGCCGAGTTTCACGAGGGCACCGGCAACCTTCTTGTTGATGACCTCGCCCTTCTTCACGACCGTCTTCGTCTCGCGGATCTTGACCTTTCCACCCTCGATGGCTGCGGGAATGCCGACCTGCTGGAGCTCGCCCACGATCGGGCCGGGCTTGAAACTGGTCGGACCCTTCGGGATGACGATATCCTCCGGCGCAGTCTCGCCGGGTTTCGCCGCCATCTTCGTCTTGGTCTGTTCGAGCAGCTTGAAGAGCTTGAACGGGTTCTCGTTCGTAAAGATCAGGGCGCTCTGGCCTTCGGCATGGTCGTTTAAGGCCGCGACGCTGCCGCCGAGCTCGTTCAAGGCGTGCTCGATCAGCGTGTTGCGGGCCATCTTCACTCTCGCCGTGCCGCGGAGATTCCGCCGGATATGCTGGACCTGCGAGGCGGGAATGCCGTACATGTCCACAACGCCGACGAGCGTGTGCTCCTTGATGCCGCGCTTGATCTCTTCTACTTCTTCCTTCTTCCATCGGGGCAGGTGGTGCGTATAGAGTGCCATCAGATCACCCTCACTGCCGGCCCCATGGTCGTCTTCACGTAAACCGAGTGAATGTTCATCGCCCCGCTCTCCAGGACGGACTCAACCCTCCGGAGAACCGTGTCGATGTTCTCGGCGATCTGCTCGGGCTCCATTCCGGAAGTTCCGACCTTGGTGTGGAAAACCTTCTTGTCCTTCGTCCGGATCTTCACGGAACTGCGCAGGCGCTGAACGACGGGCCGAATATCCATTCCCTGCGGAACCGGCATCGGCATCCGCCCGCGCGGACCGAGCCTGACACCGAGATAACGGCCGACGAGAGGCATCATTGCCGTCTCGGCAAGGAAGAACCGGTACTCTTCCGCCACCTTACGCGCTTCCCGGGGTTCTCCCCCGAGCCGCTCGATCTCCTCAGGTCCGATAATGAGGTCCACATTCACCTCTTTTGCCTGCGTGACAATGTCCCCCTTCCCGAGAACGGCGATCTTGACGTTGTCAAAACCGTTCGGGAGGAGAATCGTCTCATCGATACGATTCTTGGGCTGGGACATATCGATATTCCTGAGATTGACGGTGATATCCACGCTCTCCTTGAACTTCCGTTCCGGAGCCTTTGAGAGGGCCGCCTTCACGGCTCCCTGTATACTGGTTTTATCAACCATCCTTTGCCTCCATAGTACACGACCTCATGATCTTCTATGGTTGTCTGACATCTATGCGACGAGCACGCCGTCGTATTCCCCGTCATTGATAGCCAGGATCATCTCGCGGGGTTTCTTACCCTCGACGGTGACACCGACGCTCACGCACGTTCCAACGACCTCTTTGACTGCCGATTTAAGATCGTACGAGAGCATGTCATCAAATTTCATACGGGCAATACGGACAGCGGCCTCCAGCGGCAGATCTCCTGCCACCAAAGCACCCGGCTCCGCCGAGCCCTTCCCGATACCGGCCTCTTTCATGACGAGAGCCGTCGTGGGTGGAATACCCACCTCAATCGTGAAGTTCCGCTTGTCGTCGACCGTGACCGTCACCGGCACCTGCATGCCGTTGAAGTCGACTGTCTTTTTGTTGATCTCGTCGACGACAGCCTTCACGTTGATACCGAGAGGTCCGAGCGCAGGCCCGAGAGGCGGACCTGCTGTTGCCTTGCCGCCGGGTACCAATACCTCGACCGTTTCTGCCATACAAGTTCACCAGCTTATTATTCCTCAGGGGAATAGTTGCCTGGGTTATCTAAGGTCAACGTAAGAGGATTTAAAGTATGGTACCCGGGCGACACCCCGGCCCCGCACGGACGGACGCACCCGGGCGATGGAAATAGTATCGCCGGCAGTGCAACGACCCGTGCCCGGGCAAAAAAGAAGGGGGGAAATATTCTTCAGATGGCGTCTTCCGACCGCTCCACGACACGGACGGAGTCGCCGCGGACCGTGATCGGAATGGGGACCATGCTCTCGTACAATTCGACCGTTATCTCTTCCTTTCCGGAATCGATACGCTTGACGACTGCCTTCTCGCCCTTGAAGGGACCGGCGATGATCTCGACGATGGTGCCTTCGGTGATGCCGCTGACCACCGGTTTCGGCACCAGGAAGTGCTCTACCTCGGAGAGCGCGGTCGAACCCTGCACCACAGCGCGCGCATGGGGGATCAACTCCACCATCTGCTCTATCCGGGCGATGGAATCGGGGCTCTCCACGAGGACGTAGCCCTTCAGTTCCTCGGGAACCATGACGGCCACCACATGGATGTCTTTCTGCTCCCTCGTCACCTTCTCGATATTGTCGGCAACCGTCCGCTCCTGCTTCGCGGTCGTCTTGATCGCGTATACTCTGTTTGCGCTCTCAGCCATATCCATCATTTGGGCAATACCAGCAGGATTTCGTATATAATAAAGCCGACAAGGCCGATGAGCATGATCCCGGCCGCCGCCACGATGGCGATCTTGGAGAACTCATCGCGGGTCGGCGTCCGTGCCAGTTTCAGCACGCGCCAGTACTTTTTGAAGAGTTCCTCCTCGATCTTGAACGACTTTACGTCCTCTAACTTTTCTTTATAGTCCATCATACCGGCTCACTTCAGGAAGTCGATCTCAAACTGTTTCATCATGCGTGGCATACTCTTTTCAGTTCTCCCATATATTTGTGGTGACCGGACGCCGGTGACCACGAGCAGCGTGCGCATCTTGCCCTGCATATCGGGGTCGACCTGGGCACCCCAGATGATGCGGGCATCGGGATCGATACGGTCGTAGACCTCCTGGATGACGCCTTCGGCCTCGGACATCGTCATATCGGGTCCGCCGACCACGTTGACGAGCGCTGCGGTCGCGCCGGAGATGTCGACATCGAGCAGCGGGGAGCGCAACGCCTTCTTGACCGAGTCGGCGGCTTTGTCCTCACTGTCGCTCTCGCCCATCCCGATCATCGCGACGCCTCCACGCTCCATGACGGTTCGGACATCGGCGAAGTCGAGGTTCACGAGCCCGGGCATCGTGATCAGCTCGGTGATGCCCTTGACCGCCCGCATCAGCACCTCGTCCGAGACCTTGAAGGCGGCGTGAAGCGGAAGGCGGGGCACGACCTCGAGCAGACGGTCGTTGGGGACGACGATAACGGTATCCGCCACTTCACGGAGCCTCTCAAGGCCTGCCTCGGCGTTCTGTCCCCGGATAGCGCCTTCGGCCGTGAACGGCAGGGTGACCACGGCGATGGTCAGGGCGCCCTCTTCCCGTGCGGACTTCGCGACCACGGGTGCGGAGCCGGTACCGGTGCCGCCCCCGAGCCCGGTGGTGATGAATACCATGTCGCACCCCTCGACGGCCCGCTTGATGTCGTCCTCGTTCTCGAGGGCCGCCTCCTCGCCGACCTGGGGGATCGAGCCTGCACCAAGGCCGCGGGTCCTCTGTCTCCCGATGAGAATTCGGGTCTCGGCCCGTGTCCGGATAAGGTGCTGGGCATCGGTGTTGAGAGCGATCAGCCGCGCCCCGTTGATGCCTTCCTCCGCCATCCGGGTGACCGTGTTCGAACCGCCGCCTCCGCACCCGACGACTGCGATCTCCGTACGGAGCTCCATGAGGACATCCTCAAGATCCTTGTCGACCTCCGTGGGCTCGGCAAAGCGCTGTTCCTCTCGCGCCCGTGAAAGTGCCTCTTCTACGATGGATTTCATATGTAACTCTCCAATCCCGGGATATGTATCCGCTTTACGCTGGTTGTCTGCACTGCATCGGGTGTGATCCTCCGTCCCTCGATCTCAACCGCTTTCCCACCGGCAAGCATGGCGAAGAGCGGCCCCTTCGGAACCCCGTGTCTGCGCGCCTTCTCGGGGTCGAACCGCACCTTCCGGAGGACGAGGTGATCACCGTCGATAACAGCATTTTCACAGATAAGTAAGAGTTTTACACACAGGGTAGTTATATCACTTGCGAGTCGGGACGACCCGTTTTCAAAGCAGATAAACATCGGTAAAACTTCTGTGGAATCTTTTGATAGATGGACGACCGGTAATTCATCGAGGCCGTTAATAAATCCGGCTTTATCGCTTTTTATCACCTCTTCTGTCAGCTCGGGGGCTATCCGCACCGCAACAGGAGTTCCCTGTCCTGCAAGATCGTGGATACGAATGCGTGACCCGGGAGCGATCTCTTCGGCGAGCGCCCTGACCTCGAGGTAGGTGGCCCACTCGAGGCGCGAGGCCTCCAGGATCTCCGACTCGGAGAGGAGGAGGAACCCGGCGTCGTCAAGCATCCGCTCGATCCGCCCCACCTCATCGGTGGGAAGCGATTTTCTGTCGATATAGGCTGCCACGGCACCGCTCGCCTCCTGCATCGTCCGGAAAATACCGGGGTTGACAGCACCGATCTGCCGGGTCGGTACGATGTGGCCGAAGGCACCCCGAGAGGAGAGGGCGATCCCGGTCTGCCGCACGGCGTAGTGGGTTCCACCGAAGCCGATGAGGTTGATCGTCTCTCCCGGTGCCGCGGAGAGGATGCTCTCCGCCACCGCTCTTCCGGCGGCCGGATCGGCCCACTCCGTGGCGGTGGACCCGATCTCGACGAAGAGCGACGGCGTCGAGAGCGCCGTCGGGCCGTGGTGCGTCACCTCGTAGGAGACCCGGTACCCCTCCGGGGCCCGGGCGGCGAGGTTGCCGAGGACGGCATGCATCCATGCAGGGGCTGCCGGCGCGAGCATTCCCGGCTCCCCGCCGAGGTCGGCGGTCTCGTAGTTGCCGGTCACGTGCACGGTCAGGCAGGGCGTCGGCTGCACGCTCGAGTGCCGGGAGATGAAGATGATGAGGTCGGCATCGACCTCCCGGTCGATCCGGTCCTGGTGGATCAGCCTTCCTGCGACCTCGTGAAACGTCAGCGCATGACGGTCCGCAAGCGGCCATCGCCCGCCTGCCGCGAGCAGGGTTCGGAGGTCATCCCGGATGTTTACCCCCGCAGCGTCCTGTTTTGAGTTGATCAGCGCGATCCGCATCGAGTACATGTGGGTCGGCTGCACGCTAAATGATGGTGCTTGACTGGCGCGATAGTAAATCCTATCTTCCTGCAGACAGACCATGTGAGTACCATGGATGAAGATAAGATACTGAAAGCATTCGAGGCATACGGCATAACGGACGAGATCACCTGCCCGCAGGCATTCGAGATATCGGAGAAGTACGATATACCGAAGATGGATATCGCCCGGTACTGCAACCAGCGCGAACCGAGAATTAAGATCCGGGGCTGTCAGCTGGGCTGCTTCAGATGAGCCTCTTCCTTGAGGTCGTATCCGTCAGCGAGGCCGTGGAAACGGTGCGGAAGATCGCGCCCCCGCCCGGGTGCGAGGAAATCCCGCTCGAAGACGCCCTCCACCGGGTCCTCGCGAGGGACGTCCGTGCCGATATCGATATCCCGGGATTCGACAGGTCTACGGTCGACGGCTACGCGGTCGCCGCGGCCGAGACCACCGGGGCCTCCGAGGCCATCCCGGCGATGCTCCAGTGCCGGGGCCGGGTCGGGATGGGAAGCGCGGATGCGGGGATAGTCTCCCGGGGATCGTGCCTGTACGTCCCCACCGGCGGCGCTCTCCCCGGGGGCGCGGACGCGGTGGTGATGATCGAGCATACCGAGCAGATCGGGGACGACGTCCTGGTGCACCGCCCGGTGGCGCCCGGCGAGAACGTGGTCTTCCGGGGCGAAGACTTCGGGGCAGGGAAGGCGGTCCTGGAACGGGGGCGCGTGCTTTCGCCCCGGGAGATCGGCGTCGCCGCGGCTGTCGGCGCCGACCGGATCTCGGTGGTGAAGATGCCGAAGATCGGGATCATATCCACGGGGAACGAACTCGTTCCCGTCGTCGAGACCCCCGGGCCGGGTGAGGTGCGGGACGCGAACTCCTACCTCGCCGGCGCCTTCGTGACGGAGCGAGGCTGCCATCCGGTCTACTTCGGGATCGTCAGGGACGAACGGGCGGTGCTGAAGCGAGCGGTCTCTTCGGCGCTTGAGAGGTGCGACGCAGTTCTGGTTTCGGGAGGGTCCTCGAAGGACGAGCGGGACAACACCGCAGCGGTCATCGCGGAACTCGGGGAGGTGCTGGTGCACGGGATCGCCCTCGCGCCCGGAAAACCCACCATCATCGGGACAGCGCGGGGAAAGCCGGTCATCGGGCTCCCCGGGCACCCGGCCTCGGCCTTCGTCGTGCTCGTCGCCGTCGTCGACCACCTGCTCGCGGCGATGCGGCAGACCGCTGTCTCCCGGCGAACCGTCCGCGCACGGCTGACGCAGAACGTCCCCTCGACCCGCGGGCGGGAGGACTACGTCCGGGTCAGCACGAGCAATGGGGAGGCGACGCCGGTCTTCGGGAAGTCGGGGCTCCTCAACACCCTGGTGCAGAGCGAGGGACTGGTACGGGTCCCGGCGTCGAGCGAGGGGTTCGAGGTCGGCGAGGAGGTGGAGGTGATCCTGTGGTGAAGCGCTACCTCTCGGTCATAACGCTTCGCGAGGCGCTGGCACTCGTAGAGCGCTCATTTCCGGCGGTCCCCGGGACCATCCGCGTCCCGGTGACCGCCGGGGCGGTGGGGAGGATCACCGCCGCGCCCATATTCGCCCGGTTCTCGGTCCCCGCCATCCACATCTCGGCGATGGACGGGATCGCGGCGAGAAGCGCCGATACCATCGGGGCGAGCGAGCAGCGCCCGGTGACCCTCCCGGATGCGGCGAGGGTCAACACGGGGAACATCGTCCCGCCCGGTTACGACGCGGTGATCATGATCGAGGACGTCTGGGTCGGGTCGAAGTCTGACGACTTCTCCCGCTCCGCTCCCACGGAACGTCGCGACGGCGAGACCTATACCATCAGAAAGCCGGTCAGCCCCTGGCAGCACGTCCGCCCGGTCGGCGAGGATATCGGCGAATCGGAGATGATCCTCCCAAGGAGGCACCGGATCCGGCCGCACGACGCAGGAGCGCTCGCGAACTACGGGGTCACGGAAGTTGCGGTCTTAAACGTCCGGGCGGGCCTGATCCCCACCGGGAGCGAACTCATACCGGCAGGCGAGATGCCGCCGCCGGGAAAGGTCGTGGAGAGCAACACCCTGATGGCCGCGGCCGTCCTTGCGGAGGCGGGCGTGGAGACGCACCGCTACGAAATCGTCCCGGACGACTACGACCTGATCCGGGACGCCGTCCGGCGCGGCGTCGCCGAGAACGACGTCTTGCTCGTCTCGGCGGGATCGTCCGCCGGGACACGGGACTACACCGCCGATATCATCGCGGATCTCGGCGAGGTGCTGGCGCACGGGGTCGCCATCAAGCCCGGAAAGCCGGTGATCATCGGCAGGATCGAGGGAAAGCCGGTGATCGGGCTCCCCGGCTACCCGCTCGCGGCGGCAACCGTGCTCCGCGAGATCGTCCTGCCGCTTATCACCCGCTACGGCCTCCCCGTCCGCGAGCCGGAGCGCGTCGCCGCCCGGCTGACCACGAGTCTCCATTCGGATATCGGGACCGACGAGTTCGTCCTCCTCTCGGCGGGGAGGATCGATGAGCGCTGGGTGGCGGTTCCCCAGTCACGGGGCGCGGGAGTCCAGATGAGCGTGGTGCGGGCGAACGGCTACATGCAGATCCCTTCACAGAAGGAGGGCGCCGAGGCAGGGGAGACCGTGGACGTCCGGCTCACCGTCCCCCGCGCCGAGGCGGAGGAGGCGGTGCTTATCACCGGCAGCCACGACCCGGCCCTCGACTACCTGGCCGACCTGGTGCGGCCGCGCGGGGTCGATATCCACTCCACCCATGTAGGGAGCATGGGCGGGGTGATCGCGCTGAAGAAGCAGGAGTGCCACGCTGCCCCGATGCACCTCCTCGCCCCCGACGGCACCTACAACACTCATTACCTGGAGCGCTATATGCCCGGAGCCGACCTCGTCCTCCTCTGCGTGGCAGAACGCCAGCAGGGGGTCATCTCACGCGACGGCCTCTCGTTCGACGACCTGCCGGGGCGGGCGTTCGTCAACCGGCAGAAGGGGTCCGGGACCAGGATGCTCCTCGACCACCATCTCGCACAGCGCGGCATCGACCCGGCGTCCATCTCCGGGTACGAACGCGAGGCGACGACCCACCTTGCGGTGGCCCTTGCGGTCCGGACCGGGGAGGCGGACGCAGGTGTTGGGGTCTACAGCGCGGCAAAGGCGCTCGATCTCGCGTTCGTCCCGGTGGCGACGGAGCGTTACGAGCTCGTGATGCACCGTGAGATGCTCGACGACCCCCGGATCGCTGCCCTCGTGGAAACCATCTCGTCGGAGGCGTTCAGGCAGATCCTCCTGGACCTCGGGGGCTACGAGACGGGCGAGACAGGCGTCCTGCGCGAACTGCGAGGATGACCGCCTCCTCGGGCGTGGCGCAGGCAAACACCCCCTCTATCTTCCAGGTCAAAAGACCGAAGACCGGTTTCTCCGTCTTGAGGCTGACTGCGATCTCCGAGAGCGTGCCGTAGCCTCCCCCGACGGCGATCACCGCGTCCGCGGAGTTGACCAGGACGACGTTCCTCGCGTGGCCCATCCCGGTGCGGATCACCACGTCGAGGTAGGGGTTTCCCTCCCCGGTGTCAGGGAGGATGCCGACGGTCGTCCCGCCGGCCTCTTTTGCCCCCCTGCAGACGGCCTCCATCACCCCGCAGAGGCCGCCGCAGCAGACGGTCTCATGGTTGCCGGCGATGAGGTAGCCGATGGTCTCCGCCGCTTCGTACTCCTCCTCGGAGCAGTCCCCTCTCCCGATGACCGCGATCTGCATGGAGGAGAAGTCGGGGGGGTAGGGGATAAAGGGGTTGGGCGGGGTTGCGGATCTTCGGGGCACCCGGCATCTCTTTGCCATCCTCACTGCATTACCTCACGCGAACTCGTGAAGAGCGATGGGCGGAACGCGACTGGCCGGAGGGTGCGACGGACAACGTCCGGAGCTTGAGAAGCCGCCAGGCTTCGAGCAGGAGTGTGAGCACCGTCAGGTGTGAACGCCCGGAGCTTGAGCACCGCAGGTGCGAAGAACGCGAAAGGAGTTGCCAAGCGACCGATCGCGAGTCGAAAACGCTTCGCGTTTTCTCCCGCTCCGGCCCTCCGGCCCGTCGCGCAAAACACTTTGTCCCCCAACAACAAATGGTACACCAGAGTGCTGAATATGAGGGATACGAGGTGAAAGAAGTCACCGGCAGTTATAACCCGCGCGAGCTTGAGGCGGGAGTCCAGGACTACTGGAAACGGGAGAACACCTATGCACGCGTTCAGGAGCTGCACAAGGATGGAAAAGCGTTCTTTTTCGTCGACGGGCCGCCGTACACCACCGGCCACATCCACCTCGGCACCGCCTGGAACAAGATCATAAAAGACGCCATCCTCCGCTACCACCGGATGCAGGGCAGAAACATCATCGAACGGGCCGGCTACGACATGCACGGCCTCCCCATCGAGGTAAAGGTGGAGCACCAGCTCGGGTTCACCTCCAAAAAAGACATCGAGGAGTACGGCATCGCCGCATTCATCGAGCAGTGCCGGACGTTTGCGGTGACGCACATGGAGATCATGAGCGATCAGTTCCGGCGGCTCGGGGTCTGGCTCGACTTCGACAACCCTTACCAGACAATCGACGAGGGCTACATCGAGTCCGCCTGGTGGGCGATCCAGCGGGCCGACGAGCGCGGGCTCCTCGAGCGCGGCCACCGGGTCGTGAACTGGTGCCCCCGGTGCGAGACGGCGATCGCCGACTCGGAGGTGGAGTACTGGGACGAGACCGACCCCTCCATCTTCGTCAAGTTCCCTATCGTCGGGCGCGAGAACGAGTACCTGGTGATCTGGACGACGACGCCCTGGACGCTCCCGGCGAACGTGGCGGTGGCGGTCAACCCCGCGTTCACCTACGCGCGGGTGCGGGCGAAGAAGGACGGCAGCGAAGAGATCCTCTGGATCGCCGACGAACTCGTCGAGTCCGTCCTGAAGATGGGCCGGTACCAGGACTATACGGTCCTTGAGAGGGGCAGCGGGAACGACCTCCTCGGGACGGAGTACGCTTCGCCGCTCGCCGGCCACGTGCCGCGCCAGGCGGAGATCCGGCACCGGGTCGTTGCGGCCGACTACGTCACGCTCGAGAACACCGGTCTCGTCCACATCGCCCCCGGACACGGGTGGGACGACTATCTGGTCGGCATCCGGGAAGGGCTTGAGGTATTCTGCCCGGTCGATTCCGGCGGGTGCTTCACCCCGGAGGCCGGGGCGTTTGCGGACATGTACGTCCGGGACGCAAACGATCTCGTCATCGACGCGCTCGGCGGCTACCTCCTCGCCCGACGGACGATCACCCACCGCTACGGCCACTGCTGGCGGTGCAAGACCCCCATCATTTACCGGGCGACGGCCCAGTGGTTCCTGAAGGCCACCGAGATCCGCGGCCCGATGCTCGAGGAGATCGCGAAGGTGAAGTGGTACCCGGAGTGGGCGGGGAGCGCCCGGTTCCACGACTTCGTCAAGGATTCCCGTGACTGGTGCATCTCCCGGCAGCGTTACTGGGGGATCCCCATCCCCATCTGGCAGTGCGAGCAGTGCGGGGAGCACACCGTCATCGGCACCGTCGCCGAGCTCGAAGAACGGTCCGGGACGAAGGTCGCCGACCCGCACCGCCCCTACGTGGACGCGGTCACCGTCCCGTGCCCCTGCGGCGGGGAGATGCACCGGGTCGCCGACATCTTCGACGTCTGGTTCGACTCGGCGGTCGCGTCATGGGCGACCCTCGGGTTCCCCAGGGAGCGCGAGGCCTTCGACCGCTACTGGCCGGCGGACTTCATCACCGAGGGGCAGGACCAGACCCGGGGCTGGTTCTACTCACAGCTAGGGGCGAGCACCGTGGCGTTCGGCCGCGCCCCCTATAAAAGCGTCCTGATGCACGGGTTCGCTCTCGATGCCGAAGGACGCAAGATGAGCAAGAGCTTCGGAAACGTGGTGACGCCTGAAGAGGTGATGAACCAGTTCGGCATCGACGTTCTGCGGTT
The DNA here is from genome assembly GCA_018433835.1 of Methanoculleus sp. Lineage (GTDB taxonomy): Archaea > Halobacteriota > Methanomicrobia > Methanomicrobiales > Methanoculleaceae > Methanoculleus. Next base: position 33,392 of record JAHDQM010000010.1, on the reverse strand, counting down.
CTACGTCCTCTGGGCGAACGCCCCCTGGGACGACCTGAAGTTCAACTGGGACAGCGTAAAGACCATCCACCGGACGCTCAACATCCTCTGGAACGTCTACCGGTTCCCGCTCCCGTACATGATCCTGGATTCGTTCGAGCCGGCATCCGGCGACGGCGGTCGGTGGGACGGGTCGTTCGTTCGGGCCAATATCAACGATATGCCGGACGAGGACCGCTGGATTATTTCCCGGGTAAACTCGCTCGCCCGGGCTACGGCCGAGGACATGCAGGAGTACCAGCTCCATAAGGTGACGCGGGCGCTCGCCGCCTTCATCCTCGAGGACCTCTCCCGCTGGTACGTGCAGCTCGTCCGGCCGAGGATGTGGCTTGAAGAGGATTCACCGGAGAAGCGGTACGCCTACGAGACCGTCTACTACGTCATGCGCCGCCTGACAGCGCTCCTCGCGCCGTTTACCCCCCACATCACCGAGGAGATCTACGGCAACCTCCGCCTCGAGAACGACCCGGAGAGCGTCCATATGCTCGACTGGCCGGAGACGGACGACCTCCTGATCGCGCCCGATCTTGAGGGCGCTATGGAGATCGTCCAGTCGTTCGACGACGCGGTCGCCACCGCCCGGCAGGCAGGTCGAAGAAAACTCCGCTGGCCGGTTGCCCAGACCGTGGTCGTCACCGAAAGCGTTGACGTGAAGGCGGCTCTCGAGGGCTTAAACGACCTCGCCCTGAACCGGGCGAACGCCCGGACGGTCAGGGTCGTCACAGGGACATGGGAGCGGATCCTCTGGCAGGCCGAGCCGGTGATGCGGGCCATCGGCCCGGAGTTCGGGAGGGTTGGGCCGAAGGTCAAAGCGCTGATCGAGCAGGCGGACGGTACCGCCCTGAAGGCCGCGATCGAGCGGGAAGGAAAGGCCGAACTCGACGGCTACGAGATCGCCGCGCGCCACGTTGCCTTCGCGGAGGGCCTTCCCGAGGGCGTCTTTGCCGCCCCCATGAAGGACGCGACGGTCTACGTCGACGTCACCCTCACGCCGGCGCTGGAATCCGAAGGCTACGCCCGCGAGGTGATCCGGCGGATCCAGGAGATGCGCCGCCAGCTGGACCTGAACGTCGACGACTTCATCGTCGCTGCCGTGGATGTCGCCGACGAGCGGGTGGCCTCACTCATCGGGGAAGATGAGTGGCAGAAGGAGATCGCCGGCGAGGTGCGGGCGGCAGCCCTCACCGTCCGCCGCACCGACGGAGAGAGGCCGGCGGAATCCTTTGCGCTCGAGAGGGACTGGGACGTCGAAGGCGTGCAGATGCAGATCGGCATCTCACGCGCCGGTGAGTGACCGGATCAGGGCCGCACCCTCCGGGGTGGAGAAGAGAGGCGTCTCCTCCGGTTCCCGGATGCAGGTCCTCGTGGCCTGCACGGTCTCCTCCGTCAGGGGGTTGTACCCCTCCCTTATGCATTCTTCCCGGTAGAGCAGCGTCCCCCGCCGCTGCCAGGCCGGCGTTGCCGCCAGGTTGACGCCCCGCTCGAACATCATCTCGTGCATCGCCTCGGACTGCATCCCCCGGAGCGCGGCGGCGGCCTCCCCGGGGCTCATCCCCTCCTTGATGAGCGTATTCTGGCAGTAGGCGTTGATGTGGTTCCGCCACGCCTCGTTCTGCCGCGAGATAAGATACTCGACCGCAAACTCCCCCGTTGCGGGGATGGTCCGGGCATCGAACGCAAGGGGTTGTCCGCACCCGAGTTCGATCGTGAGCGCGCTCGCCGCAACCGCGGCGGTCACGGAGTCGAGCTTCTCCACCCGCCCGGAGAACGGCAGCGTCTTGAAGTAGAGGCTGATCTCGTCGGAGAAGGTGTAGGCGAACGCGGGAGATAGGCCGCTCCCGGTGAGGAGGTAGCGGCAGACCGACCGCATGCTCGCGCAAAATGCGGGATCGAACGGCTTTTTGAGCTTAAGCGCTCGGGCCAGACGGTGAAAGGCCCGGCCGTCGAGCCGGACAAAAACGGGGGGGAAGATGGTGAGATTCGAGAAGATCTCACGGTCTCTGGTATCCATATTCTATCGGCAGGGAGCCCCGGACAGGCTGTACATCGCGGTTAATCTTCTTTTGCCGGCGACCTGAAGATCCCGGGGATGTGGCGGACGATGACGATATCTCCGATACTCTTCACGATGCGGAAGGGGATCTGCATTCCTGCGTAGCCCTTTACCTCGCCGATCTCGGGGTTGAGCTCGCCGACTGCAAGGGAGTCGATCTTTTTCTGGTCCACGTCGAGCACGACGTCGTCAACGCTCCCGATATAGACAGCCCTGTCGGTATAGACGCGCAGTCCGAACATCTCTGTGATCTGTGTTCTCATCGGTATCCTCTGAAGGTATATTACTATAAATGATAAAAAGATACTCCTTTTCATGGAAGCGTCGCTACAGATTGGAAAGCTGGCCGGAATCCCGGTCAAACTGCACTGGAGTTTCCTTCTGGTGATCCCCCTCTTTGCATGGATCATCGGGAGCCAGATCCTGCTCACGACCGAGTTGATCGCGGTTCTCTTCGGTGTTCCCATCGACGTGACGCTGATTACGGCGGGGTTCAACCCCTACATCCTCGGGACCGTCGTCGCGCTCGGCCTCTTTGTCGGCGTCTTCATCCACGAGATGGCCCACTCGCTCATCGCGAGAGCAAGGGGGATCGAGATCCACAGCATCACGCTCCTCATCCTCGGTGGTGTCTCCCAGATGGAGGAGACGATGCCGGACCCGAAGATAGAACTCCCCATGGCGCTCGCGGGCCCGCTCACGAGCCTTGCGGTCGGCGTGATCTCCAGCGCCCTGGTCTACGTTTTTGCGGCGGTCGTCCCGGACCCGGGCGTCGCCGGCGTCCTGGTCTTCACCTTCGGCTACCTCGGGCTCTTAAACATCCTGCTCTTCGGGTTCAACCTTCTCCCGGCGTTCCCCATGGACGGGGGACGCGTGCTAAGGGCGTGGCTCGCCCGACGGATGCCGCTCTCCCGGGCGACCCGGATCGCCGCCGACGTCGGGAAAGGGTTTGCCGTCGTCTTCGGGATCGTCGGGCTCCTGCTCTTGAACCCCATCCTGATCATCATCGCTTTCTTCATCTACATCGGGGCGAATCAGGAGGCTAACTACCTCCGCTACAACATCCTGCTGCAGGACGTCACCGTGGCGGACGCAATGAGCACCCCGGTCGCCACCGTAGAACCGACGACCCCGCTACCCCGGGTGGTGGATATGATGTACGAGACGAAGCACCTCGGCTTTCCCGTGGTGGACCGGGGATCGCTCGTCGGGATAGTCGCCCTCGCCGACGTCCACAAGATCTCGCCGGCCGACCGGGAGGCGATGCAGGTGCGGGACGTCATGACCCGGAACCCGACCACTCTTCCGCCGTCGGCACCGCTCATCGACGCGCTGAGAATCATAACGGGCCAGGATATCGGGCGGATCCCGGTGGTCGCGGACGGAAACCTGGTCGGAATCGTGACCCGGACGGACGTGCTCCGGGTGATGGAACTGCGGGAGGATGAGTAGGGGGAGGCGTTCGGCAGGACAGCCGCTTCCTATCGGAACATCGCTTATCACCACGCACGGCTTTCGAGGGGATATCGCCACGCACTGCCCGCCCCCCCCTAGGGGGGGCGGGAGGAGCGCGAAGCGCGGGCGGTGGGGGGTTACAGATATGCCCAATACGATGGAGACAGGGGAGGGGGGCGTGCCCCCCTCGAAGCCTCACGGCTTCTCGTGCTCCGCTCCCTCGGAGCATCGCACTCCCCGTCAGCCCCACCCCCAATGGCGATATCCCCACGGTCCAGTGTACCGGGCTTTTCCATCGAGTAGGCTACTCCGGTATTTGTAACCCCCTGAATAAATCCTTCCAGCCGTGCCTCACGATCCACAAGGTTGCGGGTACCCAGGATCGAGGTCTCCAGCACCAGTTGAACCTATTCCCACGAGCACAAGACGGGAAGACCGGAGTTCAAGCACCATCAGGTGCAAACGCGACTCCCAAAGGAAGCAACAGCCAGCACAGGGCACCCCTGAACTAAAACACCATCACACTCTCAATCCCCGTCTCCCCGGCAACCGCCCGGAACTCCTCAACGCTCCCGAACGGCCGGCGGGCGGCGATGGTTGCGGCCTTCTTCTTGCCGACGCCCGGAATCCACCGGAGCGCCGCTACCGGCAGGGTGTTGACTTCCACCGGGCAGGGGAGGGCCGTCACCGACCGCATCCCCCAGTCCACCACGACGGCGTCGAGCACCGTCCTCGCCGGGAGTTCGAGGGGTATCCCGACCAGGATGGGGTACGAGCCCATCTGCCGTCCGAACGACGGCCTGCCTGTGATCTCGACGACGATTTCCGAAAGAACGGTGCCGACGGGGAAGACCCGGCGGAGCATCGGTTCGTCAAAGTGCGTCCGGGCCCACTCCTTGAACGCCCGGAACCGGGCGTCGTGCCTCCCGATGGTGTTCTCTTCATAGGCCGCCGTCCCCTCGAACGGCATCAGCTGCCGGATGTTCACCCGCCGCACCAGGAGTCCGGCGTCGAGCACTCTCCGGAGGAACGCGGAGTTCGCATCGAAGGTCGCCGGCGTCTCCCCCACGAGGCCGACGATGAAGTTCAGGCCCGGGAGGAGCTCGGGGACGCCGTGGGTTCGCTTCCCCCCGACATCGTTCACGACCTCGATCGCGCGGAAGACGTCGTTCGGCATGGCTTTGAGGTTGTTTGCCGCCACCACCGCCGGATCGGCGGTCTCCATACCAAAGGCCGCCGTGTCGCCGGGGGTGTGGCCGGCGACGATCGCCGCGAGCGCCGCCCGGGCCGCATCCTCGTGCCGGGCGATGGTGCCCGGGTTGATGTTGTCGATGTGCAGGGTTTTGAGGTCCGGGGCGCTCTCCCTGATGGCCGAGAAGAGGTCCTCGAGCACCTCCGGGCGCGGGACCGGGAACTCCCCGCCGCCGCTGCTCCGGTAGGCGAGGAGGTCCGGCTGCCGGCCGAGCCTGAAGTGGCGGGCGCCCGCCGCACGGAGCGCCGCCACCTCCTCCGCGATCCCCTCGATGCCACGGTAGCGCGGGAGCCCGTAGAAGGGTTCGGTACAGAAGGAGCAACCCCCGACCGTCGCCCGGGAGCACCCGGTCGCGGTCTCGAGCTCGCACACCACGTACGGGAACGCCGGGTGCTCGCCCACGATCCCGGCGCCCGCCACGCACCAGGAGTCGGTCAGGGAGTAATCGCCCGCTCCGGCTGGCTCACCGCCCGAGAGCCAGGCATCCAGCGCGACCGCGGGCGACCCCGAGAGCGTGACGTCAAAGCCGGCAATAGCCTGCCGGATCGCCTTCTTCCCGCCCCCGGGAGCGTAGCCGAAGGCGATCGGCCCGCCGATAGCGGAGGCCGGCTCCCGGAGCACGATCCCGATCTGCTGGATCTCCGTCAGGGTCGCGGGCTTCCCCCCGATGTAGGCGCCGGGCACGGTCAGGCCGGCGATCATCACCACGAGATCGCCCCTGCCGGGGGCGGCCGCGAGAGCCGGATCGGCCCGGACCTGGTCGATGGTGACGTACCGGGGAGCGTAGCCGTGCCCGGCGAGGACGCCGGCAACCTCTCTCACGTAGGGGGAGATGTAGGGCGCAACGCCGAGGCACGCGGGCTCGTCGACGTAGCCGTCGATGATGAGGGCGTTAGAGGTCATACCCGATCAGGCGGAGGAGAATCCCCGCCCAGTAGAGTTTTCCCCGCTTGAGAGGGTCGACGTTTTTGTCGGCAAGATCGAACCCGACGATCCGGATCCGCGCCGCCCCGAGTTCGTCGGCGGCAAAGACCGCCCGGTCGCCGTCGGTGAACCCGCCGAAGTTGTGGACGCGGGGGAGGGGGGCCGCCTGGGTAGTGGCGACGAGCGGTCCCGGGAGGAGAGGGACCCAGTGGCGGAGGAGCGGGACGTTGTCGCCGTGAGCGTGCACGACCATCACCGTCCCCTGCTCCGAGAGGTCGATGAAGACATCGGTCGCCCCGTCGAGGTCGGTGAAGACCGCGTCCGGCCGGATCCCGTGGTCAGCAAGCACCTCGGCGGCGGCATCGGCGGCGAGCACCGTCCCCTCGACCTGATCGAGCTCATCCGGGAGAGAGGGCGCGTTCCCGCAGACCGTCACCGCTCTTCCCCGGATGAGCGCTTCAAGCAGCCCGACATTGTCCCGGTCGGCAAGATCCGCGAGCAGCCTGGCGGCCGCCTCGTCCGCCTCGCGCTCAAACCCGAAATACTCAAGAATTGCAGTGTAGTGAGGTTCCCAGTCCGCAAACCTCATTGTTTATCCTCGTTGTCCAGGCCGACGATGCTGGAGAACCGCTTCAGGATCGGGTCGATGATGAGATCGAGCAGGTCCTCCTTCTCCTTCACCATGGAGAAGTAACTGAGCGGTATCATGGCTGCGGCCATCGTGGCGTGGCCGCCAGCCTCGCCGATAGGGCCGAAAGCCTCGGCCATCACGTTGCCCAGGTGGAGCCTGATATCCTTGTTCCGGGCGGAGATGACGATGTTCTGGTCGCTGATACCGTAGACCAGCGCCGTGTTGACACCCTCGAGGTGGATCAGCATGTCGGCCGCCTGCGGAAGAGCGTCGCGGTTCCTGATGTAGCCGACGTTCGAGAAGAGGTAGCCGCTCTTGACCCGCCGGTTCCGGATGGCGTTCCCGATGATCTCGACCGTCTCCTGCGATATGGAGGGAGACGTGATCTTGTCGAGGAGATCCGAGTCGGTCAGGGGGAGGAGGAACGCCGCGTAGTTGAGGTCCTGCGGGGTGACGTTCCTCTTAAAGTCCCTGGTGTCAGCCCTGACGCCGTAGAGAAGCGCGGTGGCTACCGATTTGTTCACCGGGATATCGAGCTCCATCAGGTACTGGGTCATGATGCTCGCCGTGGCGCCGACCCCCGGCCTGATGTCGATGAAGTCGGCGACGGTGGAAGGGTGCTCGCCGTTCTTGTGATGGTCGATGATAATGTTGACCCGGGTGGACCTGGGGAGTTCGTTGTTCACGCCGGGTCCGGACGAGTCGACCAGGGCGATGTAGTTGCACTCCTCGAGGATCTGGGGGGTGAGCCGCTCCATCTTGATCTCGAGGAGGTTGATAAACGCCCGGTTCTCCTGGTGCCCGATGTCCCCCTCGTAAAGGATGCGGCAGTTGAGTTTGTTGCGGCTCGCGTGCCGCGCGATCATCGAAAGCGCCATGGCGCTCGAGATCGAGTCGGGATCGGGGTTTAAGTGGGTGACGATGCAGAGCGTCCCCTCCCAGGCGGCAAGCATATCGTAGAGCCGCAGGGCGAGCCTTGACGAGTGGAGCTTCCTGATGTGGTGGATAGCGGTATGGGCCACCACCTCCTGCGGATAGAGGACGATGTCGGCGCCCTCCTGCTGAAGGAGGTCGACGCTGACCGGGTCGGTGGCGCGTGCGATGACGTAGGTCGCCGGGTACCGGATCTTGACGGTCTTGAGCGCGGCGAGGTTGGCTTCACGGTCGTTCGCGAGGATGAACGCGACCTCCGGCACGGGCAACCCATCCATGAGGTCCGGGTCCCGGAGGTCGCGAACGAGCGCTTCGTATTTCTGGTCCCGGAGATCCTCCACCCGCTTTTCGTCCTTATCGAGGATGATGAGATCTTCGTTCTCCTGCTCGAGCTCCTCTGCGACATTATAGCCGGTGCTCCCGCAGCCAAAAATCATGTATTTGATACGTTCCTTCGAAACGTTCTGGACCGCCTCAGGCATGCGTACAATGGTGTAACTTCTCATGGTATTAAGGGATTCCATTTAGGCGATTTTCGGGAGGGGCCCATAAGATTTATACCCGTACCCATGCTATACTATTAGGTCAGATACATGGGCCTGTAGCTTAGTTCGGCAGAGCGACGGACTCTTAATCCGTAGGCCAAGGGTTCAAATCCCTTCAGGCCCGTCGAACTCTCGATTCTTTCCATCGTTCGCATCCGGCATCGATCCTCCAGTGACACCCCTCCGAGTGGTTCCTCCATTGCAGGCAGGGCGCCCGGCCGGCCGGTCAACCTCCATCAGTCTCAGCCAGCACCATTGTTTCTTACGGGAGGCCGGTTGCTGCGATTGTAACGGGGTTCCGAAGGCACATGTATGCCGCTGCTATATAAATCATGCTCTGAAGGAAAAACCACAGCAGCGTTGTGCAGGGTAGGGAATCCCGGGGCCTCCCTGTTCCACACTCCCTGCCGCGGGTGGGGCGGCAGGGTCAAAAAAAAGAGAGGTTTGCGGATACGCTACGTTTTGCAGGTGCAATCGACCGGGCGACTATACCTGACTCTTCTGGACGAGGTCGTCGAGGATCCTCTTGATGTCGATCCAGAGGATGAGCCCGGTCCCCTGCTGCGACCTGGCGTCGCCCGGTTTCCGGTCGTCCTCGTCCTTCGCGAGTTTGATGATCCCCTTGACGAAGGCATGGACCCCGGAGGAGATCCCCTCGTCCATCAACTCGATATCCTCCTCGGCCACCTGGATGACGCTGTGCACGTCGTCCACGATGATGCCGAGGTTCGACCCACCAGCCGCTTCGGCGACCAGAACGATGATCTTCTGGTTGCCCCCCGGTTCGCCCGGGATCAGGATCAGGCGTTTCAGGTCGACGACAGTGGTGATCTCGCCCCGGAGATTCATGATCCCGGCGATGTAGTCCTGCGCCCGGGGAATGTGGGTGATGGGCATCATCTCCACGATCTCCCGGGCAAGCTGGATATCCATCGCGTACAGTTCCTGCCCAAGCCCGAACTCGACGACGTCGATCATGCTCCGGCCTCACTGGAACCTGAACAGGGCAACTCTATCGCGAAGCTGCTGAGCCATCTGCTGGATCTCGTTCGAGGCGCTGGCAACCTCCTCGGTCGAGGCGGACGACTCTTCGGCGAGCGCAGCGAGGCTTTCCGTGCCCTTCTCACCCTCCTGGATCAGGGAGAAGACCTCCTCGATACTCGTCGTGACCACGTTCGCCGCATCGGCCTGGTTCTCGGTCGCACGGGAGATGTCGGCGATGCCGTTAACGGACCCGTTGACGTCGGCGACCATCTTGTTGAGGGCCACGATCGTCTTGTTCACGCTCTCAATCCCGCTGAGTATCTCCGTATGCGCACTCCGCATCGCTTCGGCGGTCTTTCCGCTGCTTGCGGTGACGCCGCCGATCACTTCCTCGATCTGCCGGGTCGCGCTCTTCGACTCTCCGGCAAGGTTCCGGACCTCGCCTGCGACGACTGCAAACCCACGGCCGTGCTCCCCGGCACGGGCTGCCTCGATCGCGGCGTTGAGTGCGAGGAGGTTGGTCTGGTTCGCGATATCGGTGATCAACTTCACGATGTGGCTGATGTCCTGCATCTTCGCGTTCAGGTTGGTGATCTCCTCGACGGCCTGCTCGGAGATCCGCTGCACCGCCTGCATCTTCGAGCTCGCCTCGTTCCCGAGCCCGACGGCGGATTCTCCGGCCTTTGCGACGTTCATCGATAGGTCCCGGACCTCCTGGGCCGTGCTTGCAATCTCCTCCACCGCTGCGGAAAGGTCGCCGATCTCCTTGGTGACCCGGTCGAGCTGCCGGATCTGCTCCTTCGCGCCGTCCGATGTCTTCTGGGCGGTGTTCGCCACCTGCTGTGAGGCCCGGGCGATCTCGTCGGCACCCTTCCCGACGTCGATGATCGCATGCTCGAGTGCGTCCGCCTGTTCGAGGGTCTGCCGGAAGAACTCCTTCTGTGTCTGGAGGGTTTTATTCAGGTCTTTCTTGATCTTGTCCAGCGGATCGTCCGCATAAGTGGGTGCCAGCCGCGTCAGGTCGCCGACGGCGATCGCGCCGAGACTTCCTGCGAGTTCCTCGATGCTCTTGTTAAGCCGCTCCTGAAGGGTCCGCGATTCCGTGATGTCGTTGTAGACGGTGAGCACGTTCGCGAGATCTCCTCCCTTATCTAAGAGAGGAATATTGTAACGCTCAACGATGCGGACGCCGGCCGGAAACTCGAGGATGGCTTCACCCTTGCTGGGTTTCCGGCTCTTCAGCGTATCCGTAACGCTGTTTCCGGACTGGCTGACGTACTTGAAATCCCCAAGGGTGAGACGCGCGGCCTGCTCCTCGGAAAAGCCACTCAGTCTGCAGAACGCCTTATTCGCGATCTCCACCGTTCTGTCGGTGCTCCAGAGGAGGATGGGCATCGGGTTCTCCTGGATTATCGCATCGGCCTGTTGCTGGAGCACCCGCATCTGCTCGATCTGCTGCTTCTGATCGGTGACGTCCTTGTAGACCGCCATCACGCTCTCGACGTCGCCCGACCCGTTCAGGAGCGGGACGCTGTAGCGGACAAGGGAGAACGTGCCGTGTGGGAAGGCAACAGTCAATTCTGCGGACGTCTCCTGCTTCGTCCTGAAGGCATCCGCCATCTCCTGGTCGGACCGGTCGTCACCGACCCGGCTGAACTCCTTGAGTGTCATCGACTCGACTTTCTTTCGATCGTAGCCGGTGAGTTGCAGGAACGCTTTGTTCACCGCTTTCACGTGCAGGTCGCGGTCCCAGATGATAATGGGCATCGGGTTCTCCTGCAGGATGGCTTCTGCCGCAGTGGAGACCGGACTGTTGGATTCTGGTTCAACTGATGTCATACTCTACCTCTATGTGCGACTCATGGACTCTCTGCAAACTCCGCAGGGGCCGGAGAAGAACGGCGGAGATCCGGCCTGCGTGGGCGGAGTCTGATGCCCACGGCAATCGGACAACCCGATTTTTGCCGTTAATGCAAAGTTATCCCCATATTATCATTTAAAAGAGACTTTATGCCATGCATATTCGCTTTGCATTTTGGAAACATTTATGCATAAATACGATGGGATGCCAATGGACTATTGGTCGTTACCCCGTGGTCGACAACCATATAGACGGCAGCGCCTCAAAGATACTCGGTATCGTCAAGGAGCATCCCAATGGACTGAGTATCACCGATCTCGCGGTTCTGCTCTCTATAAACAGGAACTCAGTTGCAAAGTATCTCGGGATATTCCAGCGACAGGGTCTGGTCGACATGCGCCGGGTCGGCGCAGCAAAGATCTTCTACCCGACCCGGCGCCTTCCGGTCGCGGCTGTCCGCCGGTTTTGCTCGTCGAACCTGATCGTCGTCGACCACAACCTCAAGATCCTGGAAGTCTCCGACGCCCTTGCAGGCCCCATCGGCATGACGCCAGCGGCCCTCTCCGACCAGCCGATCTCGGCCCTGTTCCCCTGCATATCTTCCTCCGGCGAGGTAATTTCCCCGCTCAGGAAGGCACTCTGGGGTGAGGAGGGGATCCTCCTCCAGCGCCCGGGAAGGGATCGGGGAACCGGCAGCACCTGCCGGTTCTCCCTGATCCCCACCGTGCTCGATTCGGGGCACCCTGCGGTCTCTCTTGTCCTGGAAGAGGACTCCGCTGGGGATGAACATGAGGAGGAGCGTCTCCTCGATGCGTTGCGGCATGAAGCACTCCAGAGCGATCAAACCGAAGGCATCGTCAACGTCTCGCCGGACGGCCGCATCCGGCGGGCCAGCAGCGCCTACTGCCGGACGACGGGCAAGAGCATCCGGGACGACCTCGTCGGAAAACCGTTTCAGCCGCCCGTTGCCGCAACAGACAGCAGAGCATGGAAGGAGTTTGTCCGGAACCTCACGCCGGACAACCCGACAGCAACGATCGACTGCAGGATGGTCGTATCAGACGAAGGTGTCCGTTGGTACAGGTGGAGAGGACGAATCCTCTGCGGCCCGGACGGCAGAGCGATCGAGTACCAGTATCTCTGCTCCTCGATCCACGAACACAAGATACTCGAGGAGTCGCTGTTCCGGCAGCAGCGAGCCCTCGAACAGCAGGTGAGCGATCGGACGGCCGCACTTCGCGAGAGCGAAGAGAAGTTCCGGGCTATCTTCGAAGAATCACCCGCCGGGACAGCGCTCTGCAACATGGACGGCACCCTGCTTCACGTCAACAAAGCATTCCTTGCGACCCTGAGCACCGGCAAGAGACAGGAACTTGAGGGACGGAACGTCTTTGAGTACCTGAACATTTCCCCGGCCATGCGGTCCCGCCTGCAGGGCGGGAAGGCGGCGAGGTTTATAATTCCATATTCCCGCAATGAACACCGAAACCGGAGTTGCTGCACGGCAGAAGAGTCCGAGACAATCTGCCTGAAGGGCGTGGCGTCGCCTGTATCCTGTCGGAAGAACGGGGTGTCTTCGACATTCGTGCTGCAACTCCAGGATATAACCGGACAGAGGAGGGCGGAAGCAGGTACATGCGAGGCAGAATCCCGGTACAGACATCTTCTCGATACGCTGGCCGAAGGTGTCGTCTATCTGGGAACGGACGGAAGGATCATCGATGCCAGCCCCTCCGCAGAACGCATTCTCGGGTACTCTCTCCCGGAGTTGCAGCGCAAAACGTGCAGCGAACTTCAGCGGCGGGTCATCGGTGAAGACGGTTTCGAACACCCGGAAGAACCGCTCCCACACATGGCGGCTCTGGCGAGCGGCGGATCGGAAAGAAAGATCCTCGGCATCTTCAACCCCCGGGAAGGCCAGCATCGCTGGATCGACATCCTGGCCGTTCCCCGGTTCCGGCACGGTGAAGACAGGCCGTTTCAGGTCGCCGCCGTCTTCAGCGACATCACCAGGCTGAGAGAGATCGAGGAGGCGCGGCTCGATACCGAGAGACAGTACCTGGCACTGACGGAATCGCTGCCAGACGTCGCCCTCCTGATCGATCCCGACGGACACCTGGTCTATGTCAACTCGCTCGGAGCGCGGCTGATGCACCGCCTTCCGGAGGATGTTCTCGGCAGGAAACTCACCGATCTCTTCCCGGGCGACCAGGGAGAGAATTATTGCCGGGATGTGGCATCGGTGGCGGCAACCTGCACGATCAAGAACAACGTCAGCCGGCTGCCGCTGCCCGACGGCGAGGTCTGGTACGACACCCGGCTCATCCCGATCAGCGCACGGGACGGCACGTGCCGGTACGTCATGGGTATTGCACGCGACATCACCGCATGGAAGCAGGCGGAAGACGTCTCGCGGAGACATGCAGAGTGGTTCAGGAGCATCTTTGAAGAGTCACCGATCGGGATCGCAGTCTGCGATCGCGACTGGGCACTGCTTCACGTCAACCAGGCGTGCCTCGGGCTTTTCGGGGTCACCCGACCCGATGAGATCCCGGGAACCAGCCTCCTGCAGATCTGCCGGACGTTCGGGAACTTCAACCTCCTGCCACCCGGAGATGCCGCGACGTCGTTCGAATGCCGCCTCGACTTTGACGCGGTCCGGGGCCGGGACCTCCTCCCGACGACCCGGACCGGGTCCGTCCACGTCAGGGGCGTTATCGGCCGGCTCGGGTCTCCGGACAGCGGATCCCCGGAGGGATATCTCATCCAGATGCTTGACATAACCAGCCGGGTTCTGGCGGAAAGGGTGCTCCGGGAGTCGCACGAACGGTTGGCCGGCATCGCCAGACACCTGCCCGATGCCATGTTTGCCATCGACCGGCAGGGCATCGTCACGATCTGGAACCCGGCAATGGAGGAACTGACCGGGATCCCTGCAGTGGAGATGCTCGGTAAGGGGGACTATGAATATGCCCTGCCGTTTTACGGAAAGAGGGTGCCGCTGCTCGTGGACAAGATACTCAAGCCCGATGAAACATTGTACAATCGGTACCGCACCATCACCTTCGTGGAAGGGAACAGTATCATCGCAGAGACCGCGATCACGCACGAAGACGATGATTCTCCCCGGATCTGGTGGGTGAAGGCTGCCCTGCTCTACGACGAGCACGAGGAGAGCACCGGTGCCATCGAACTGATCCGTGACATCACGGCACAGAGACGCGCCGAAGAGGCCTTGAAGAGGGTGAGGTTCTCTCCAAACACAACTTTTGAGACACTTTGACGTGTCGCTTGTGGCTTTGGGGAGACGAGGACGGAACAGGCACAACCGCCGGTGAGAAAGGTTTCAGGCGGAAGCAGGCAACAGGGAATCCGTTGCCGTTACCCTCAGAGGGACGGATATCTTTTCGACCAGGGGGCAATATCCCGATAAACGGTCAAAATCTCTGAGACATTTCCATCTCCGTCAAAAAAGGGAGTGCTGGAGCGGATCAGAGTGCGGGGTCCCGCAGGGAGATCAAGCGTGACCTCCTCAACGACCGTTCCTCCCGACCGGATCGCATCTGCGATGCTTCCGGCAGTTCGGTCGAGGGACTCGAAGTCACGGATGCTCATCGATTCTACAATCCGCCTTTCGCAGCCGGTCATGCACAGGAACGTGCTGTCCACCGCCCGGATGTTCATTTCCGGATCCCAGATGACGACGGACACGGAACTCCCCGGGACTGCCGCCTCCGCCCCCCGTTCCGCAACCCCGGCAAACAGACGGTTCTCGCTGAAGGCATCCCTGATCAGTACCAGGACCGCTTTGGAGTCGTCGATATGGATTGCCACCAGAGTGATCTTCGCATCGAAGGTCGTACCGTCGGCCCGCCTGCACCGCCATAAAAATTTCCGGGGCCCGCCCTGCATCGCATCCCGGATCCTGGCATCGATCATCTCTTCGAATTCGTTGCCGGCCGGCTGTACCGGAGCTAAGAACCGGGAGATGTCCAGTCCAACAATCCCCTCCGATCCGGCAACGCCGAAAAGTTCGGCGGCGGCGGCGTTTCCATCGATGCACCTGCCGTCTTCAACCAGCAGCACCGCACCGGGCAGGGTGTCCAGCACTGCCCGATACCATGTCCCATTCTCTCCCGACAAAGATCACTCCCTGCTCAATTAACCTCAACCTCACACATCCGTTCTCCGGGAAAACGGACCGACTCCCCTTCGCCGGTTCCCAGGGGAAGAAACAGCCGTTTCGACCGTTGACAACTGATTTTCTTCAGGAAAACGTTTCAAATAGCTTATTTGCCATGCAAAAGTGCCGTGCAGTATGCGAAGTATTTATCCGGACCTGCAGTATGTTGGATTGGAAAGCGGGTGCCAGTACAAAATATGGGTATGGACTTACTGGAGATCACGGAGAAAATACGGGTATTCCTCAGGTTACACCCCGAAGGGTTGAGCATTACGTCGATAGCATCCCAATCCGAGATCAACCGGAATACCCTCGTGAAGTACCTTGGGATCATGCAGAGCCAGGGATCGGTCGGCATGCGGCAGGTCGGCGTGGCGAAGGTGTACTACCTGGCCGATCGCATTCCGATCTCGGCCGTGCGCAGGTTCTGCCGCCATTACGTCATCGTCGACCATATCCTCGATCTGGTTGAAACATCCGCGTCGCTGCCGGTCAGCCTGGGCATGCCGGCCGGGGAACGCACAAGCCGCCGGGTCTGTGACCAGTTCCCCGGTCTGCGTGGAATTCCCAATCTCCAGACATATCTGCGTTCAGCACTCAGGGACGAGGAACAGACGATCCGGTGGTCGACCGGCAGGCACCAGGGAAACCGGGTTTTTACGGTCTCATTCATACCGACCGTGCTCGAATCCGGGCGCCCGGCGGCATCGCTGGTCCTTGACGACGTCACCGAGAGCGATCGCAACGGCAACGAAGGTGAACTCGATAAGCTGCGTTCTCAGGCACTCTTCGAGGATCAGAGCGAATACGTCGTGAGGCTCTCCCCGGACGGATACATCCGGTGGGCGAACCCCGGGTACTGCAGGATGACGGATCAGACAATGCAGAGTCTTTTCGGGCAGCGGTTCAGGCCTCCCGCCGTCGGGGACGAGAGAGAAGAGTGGGACAGGCAACTCCGTTCTCTTACTGCTGCAAACCCCGTATCGACGATCGAATGTCACGTCGGCACCCGGAACAAACCCTCTCGGTGGCAGCACTGGACATTGCGGGGACTGCACGGACCGTCCGGAACGCTGCTGGAGTACCAGCTGGTGGGGCACGATATCAGCGGGTACATGGCAACCCGGGACGAATTCCTGCAGTGCAAGGAAAAACTCGATAAACAGGCTTCGGCCAGAAAACTCAGCCTCCAGGAGAGCAAAATCAGGTACTACGAGGACATCGCATGCCGGGAACGGGTCGAAACCAGGTCGTGGTTCGCCAGGTTTGCCTTGGAGAACAGTACGGACGGAATCTGCTGGATCGACGGGTCCGGCCGCATCTTCTACGCGAACCGGGCACTGTGCGGGAGCCTCGGGTATGCGCAGGACGAACTGCAATCAATGCATTACGCGGAGATCGATACCCGCTGCAACCGGGAATCGTTTGAGCGGATGTGGAAGATACTCCGGCGCGAAGGCAGGTGCCGCATCCAGTCGACACTCCGACGGATCGACAGAACGTTTCTCCCTGCCGAAATTACCGCACTACACCTCGAACTGAACGGCATGAGATACTGCTGCGCGTATATCCGGATTTTTCCGGAGGCCGCGATGCCCGACAGGGTCCTCTGGGAAAACGGGGAGGTGTTCCGGAAGGCCTTCGAAGAATCCCCGACGGGATCGCCCGGCGGGCTTCTGGACGAGATCGTCAGGAGCATTCCCGATGCGGTGTTCGCCGTCGATCGCAGGGGCAGGGTCATAGCCTGGAACCGGGCCATGGAAAAGATGACCGGCATCAGAGCGGCGGATATGCTTGGGAAAGGAAATTACGAGTATGCACTCCCGTTCTACCGGGAGCGGGTGCCCATGCTCATCGACCGCGCGGCCGGGACCGGGACCGCACCAGGAGACGGGTACACCGGCAACATCGGGGAGGAAGATAACTGTCTCACCGCAGAGCGGGCCATCTCACCGCCCGACGGTTACTCGCGGATAATCCTGGAAAAAGCCGTCCCGATCTACGGTAGTGCGGGGGAAGTCTTCGGTGCGATCGAGTTCGTCCACGACATCTCGATCCTGCGCCACACACAAGACCTGTTGAAGCGGGAACGGAGATTCAACACCGCCGTCCTCGAAGCGGTCGACGCCCTGATCGTGGTTGCGGACGACGACAGCCGCATAGTCTGGTGTAATGAACAATACAGGACGCTGATCGAATGCACGAGACAGGGAGCGGCCTGCATGGGCCCCGGCGGCACCGAACAGCCGTTCGTTGATCTGGTCCCGGCGACGGCCGGCGAACAGCTATCGGTCCGATGGTCGCACAGGGCGTTCACTCAGCCGGGAGTGGGAAGATTCGACATTTATACGGGGATTCTCCCGGTCGCCGGTGAAACCGGAGTGGAACCGTATGAGCGGACGGAAGAATGACACAACTACGACGGCACGATATGCTCACCGCCCGATCTTCAAGAGCATCTCCTCGAGCGTCGGATAGTGTGACTCAATCCGCTCGATAACTGCGCCGTCCTCCGCAAGGGCCGCGGTTGTCAGGTTCAACTCCTCGACGGAGTGGGCCTCCGCAAGGTACCGGCCGTCGGAAGCCGAGTAGCCGACCGATGTCGCGAACGCCGCCGGGTCGGGCACCCGGAAGAAGACCTGGTAGGTGAGCGAGCCGAAGGTCTCCCTGAGTTCGGGCATGGTGCCTTTCGCCACCACCTTCCCCCGGCGCAGGATCAGCACGAGGTCGCAGACCTCCTCCACCTGGAAGAGGTTGTGGGCGGAGAAGATCACCGTCTTGCCCCGGTCGCGCAGGCCCTTGACGTAGTCGAGCACCGACCGCGAGGTCATGGGGTCGAGGCCGGAGGTGGGCTCGTCGTAAATGAGCAGGCCGGGGTCGTGCATCAGCGACCGCGCGATCGCGACCTTCCGCTTCATCCCCTTCGAGAGCTCCCCGATCTTCTTCCCGTCCGCTTCAAGCGCGAGCGAAGCGAGGAGTTCGTCGCGCCGTCCCCGGATGGCCGGCTTCGACAGACCGTAGATCTCGCCGAAGAACGCGAGATACGCATCCGTGGTCATCGTCTCGTAGAGCCGTGACTCCTCGGGAAGGTAGCCCAGGTTCTGTTTCAGGTCGAGCGGTCTTCTCACGACATCGATCCCGTCGACGACGAGGCTGCCTGCCGTCGGTGCGATAAGACCGGCCATGATCTTCAAGAGCGTCGTTTTGCCGGCGCCGTTATGCCCGATCACCCCGAGTATTCGTGCATCGTCGAGGTCGAAGGTGACGCCGTCGAGAGCAGGGAAGTCGCCGTAATGCTTGACAAGAGAGCGGGCCGTGATCATCTGGTATCCCTTATGTCTCCGATGCCTACTAATAGGTTGCTGCACAGAGATATGGTTCTCCGAAGCCTTCAGGGATTACCATGAGTCTTGCCTCCTCCATCCGGACGGTCGCCGTCTGGGAGATGAACCGGTCGATGACCACGATGGGGAGAAACGTCCTCCCCCTCGCGGCAGGGTTGCTCGTCCTCCTGGTGCTGGTGACGGCGTTTGCCGCTCAGAGCGGTGTCCATATGCAGGACGGCATGTATCGCATCGGCATCGACGATCCCGACGTCGCCCGGGTCGTCGCCCCGGACAGCCGCTTTGCCGCCTACCTCGACAGCGGCCCGGCCCTCTGGGAGAACCGGTTCGCGTACGACATCGTCATCCTGAACGGCGAGGTTTACGCCGCCGATACGGACAAAGGGCGGGCGGCCCTAAAAACGCTCGAACGCGACTATGAAGGCTACGTCTCCCACGTGGCCGCCGGAGAGCCCGACCTCTTCGCCGCCTACCCGCTCTGGATCGATCTTCAGTACGTGAAGAGCGAGATCGACTTCCTGGCGACCCAGAGCGGGCAGCAGGTCGGCGCCCCGGCGGATGCCCGGGTGCCTCTCACCCCCGCCGGCCCGGTCGAAGCGGTGACCCTCCCGCCGTCGGCCATGCCGGTCTCTGAGGACGACCTCCGGGAGCACCTCGCGGAGGCAGGGGGCGGTCATCCCCTCGAACGCTACACCGGCATCGTCTCGGGCGATTCTGCGATGGACAGGTTCCGGACGCCCTCAGAGCTCTCGGCGCCGCTTCCCTTCGACGCGATCATTCTGGTCTTCGTCTTCATCTTCCCGCTCTACTTCACCTCTCAGTTCTTCATGATGAGCGTGATGAACGAGCGGGTGGGACGGGCCGGGGAGGCCCTCCTCTCCACCCCCCTCAGGGCATCTGCGATCGTCGTCGGCAAAGCGCTCCCCTACTTCACGATCATGATCCTCATCTCGGCCGCGATCACCCTCTTTGCCGGGGCGCCGATGACAATCCTCCTCCCGCTCATCCCGGTCGTCCTCTTCTTCCTCGCAAACGCCCTGATCATCGGGATGGCCGCCCGGAGCTTCAAGGAACTCTCGTTCGTCTCGATCTTCTTCTCGACCCTCGCCACGTCGTACCTCTTCTTCCCGGCGGTCTTTGCGAACACCCACATCATAAGCATCATCTCCCCTCTCACCCTGATCGTCCTCGAGACTCAGGGCGACGGGTTTACCGCTATGGAGTACGTCTACTCGACCGTGCTCTTCTTTGCAACGAGCATCATCCTCTTCTACGCGGGGATCGTGAACTTCCGGGAGGAGCGGCTCTTCTCGGAAAAAACCCTCACGTCGAGGCTTGCCGACTTCGTCTCGGGCGGGATCGACCGCGACCATCCGCACCTCTCGCTCTTCCTCCTTGCCGCCTTCACGATACCGTTCGTCTTCATGGCCCAGATGCTGACGCTCGTCCTCTTCTTCAACATCCCGATGCCGCTCTCCCTCATCCTCCTGACCGTCTCTGCGGCGTTCATCGAGGAATTTGCCAAGTCGATAGGGCTTTATGCGGTAGCAAGGGAGCGCCCCGGGTTCTTGACACCGAAAAACCTGCTCCTCGGGGCGGTCGTCATCGGCCTCGGGTTCCTTGCCGGGGAAAAACTTCTCCTCTTCGCCACGCTCGCCCAGATCACCGAGTCGATCTTCGGGAGCGTCCTCTTCCTCTCCCTCCAGGTGCTCTGGATGCCGCTCCTCCTCCACATAACCGGGGTGCTGATCACCGGCGGCTTCCTCCTGCTCTGGGGACGGCATGCCTACGGGCCGGGGCTCGTCGCGGCGAGCGTGGTGCACAGCCTCTATAACCTTCACTTCCTCATGGGGGCGCTCCTGTGAACGCGCGCCATCTCGCTATCGTCGCGAAGAAAGAACTCTCGGGGCTCTCGTCGGAGAAGACGATCGTCTTCGCCATCCTCCTGCAAGTCTTCATCGCGATGTTCTCCTCGTTTCTGATGGTGGGGCTCACCGCCATGTACGACCCGGAGGCGATCGAGGGCTACTCAACGGTCACCTACGGCGTCGGTTACGCCGGGGAGGCCTCGCCGCTCATCGACGAGTTCGCAAAAAGGGACGACCTCGTCCTCCACCGGATGGACCTCGATGTGGCGCTTGCGGCGCTCCGCGAACGAAAGGTTGCGGCGGTGGTCTATGTCCCGGATACGCCGCCGGACGCAGAAGAACCGGTCACGGTCACGCTCTACCTCATCCAGAACGACCTGCAGTCGAGCGTCATCAACGTCAAGGTAAAAGAGGTACTCCAGGGCTACGAGAAGGAGCTCCGGGAGGTCCGGGCCGACCGGATGACCTCTTTCCCCGTCGGGCTGAACTTCCCCGAATCCGGGGGCGGCGAGAACTTCTTCGAGTTCGTCTACGGCCTCCTGATCCCGCTGCTCGTCTTCCTCCCGGCGATCGTCTCGGCGGCCCTGATCATCGACCTCATCACCGAGGAGTACCAGCACCAGACGCTCGAGACGCTCATCTCGACACCGGTCACGTTCGCGGAGATGGTCTGGGGGAAGATCGCCGCCTGCGAGGTTCTGGTCCCGGTCCAGGCAGGAGTGTGGCTCCTCCTCCTTGGCGTGAACGGCATCGCGATCGATAACGCCGCCGCGATCCTCCTCCACGCCTCGGCAGGCGGGCTCTTCCTCATCCTGCTCGGTGCCCTCGTCGCCCTCTATTACCGCGAGCGGACGAGCGCCCAGTTCATCTTCTCGACAGCGCTCGTCGTGGTCTTCCTCCTCGTCATGGCCGTCCCCTACAACCCCTTAAACCTCATGGTAAGGCTCGCGGTGGGCACCGCCGGTCCCATCCACTGGCTGATCCTCGCGCTGGTCGCAGGCGCGACGGCGCTCCTCGGATGGGCCGCGACGGCCTACGCCCGGCGGATCGGGGAAGCCACCCCGCCAGCCCGGTGAGGCCCCCCGCCGGCCCGTCCCCGGGGTTGGTGGCGGAGGGGTTCGGGCATAGCCACCTTTTCTCCGGATTCTATCCGGAGCAAAATATATATCGAGAGTTATGCAATTCAGCCCATCGATGACCCAACTTCGCTACCTCAGTACCACCTGTGCAGTCTGCGGCGAGTCCTGCCGGTTCACCATCCCCGAGGCAGCAGGCAGCGTCGGGTCGCGCGACCTCGATACCCGTCCCGCCGAACCCCTGCGCTCCACCATCTACGCATGGGTGAAACGGTGCCCGTCCTGCGGCTACTGCGCCCCCGACCCGGGCAAAGCCCCGGACGGGGCGGCCGAAGCGGTGAAACTCCCGCGTTACCGCTGGCAGCTGGACTCCCGGAAGTTCCCAAAGATTGCAAACACCTTCCTCTGCTGGTCGATCATCCAGGAGGATCTCGGCGTCCCGGCCAAGGCGGCATGGGCATCCCTCCACGCTGCGTGGGTTTGCGACGACGAGGGAGCGGACGTGCCCGCACGGGTCTGCCGGACACGTGCTGCCGACCTTCTGCGGCGGGCGTGGGAGAAGGGCGAGCGCCTGGCACCCCAGCCGGGGACGGACGAGGCGCTCCTCGCGGACCTGCTCCGCAGGGCGGGGAGGCTCCGGGAGGCCCGCGCCGTGGTAAAGAAGACGTTGGAGCAGAACCCGCAGCCCGTCATCGCCGACATCCTGCGGCTTCAGGTCCGGCTGATCGCCGCATCGGACCGGAGCGCCCACACCGTCGCCGAAGCCCGGCGGTTCAGGCAGCCTGCACCGCTCTGACCGGGGGACCGGCAGATCCCCACCATTTGTATATTGTTCCACCGATACTCTATCATGGATATCACGATCCTCTCCCCCGGCATCTACACCTACGGCGCCATGCTGATCGGCGGCGTCCTCCGCGACGCGGGTCATCGGGTGACGCTCACCCGGACGCCTGCCGCTCCGGCAGATTCAATCCTGCTCGCGAGCCTCTTCTCGACCCAGCACCTCCTCGACCCCGCGATCCGCGATCTGGTCCGGACACACCGCGAGCGCGGGGGGCTGGTCTACGTCGGGGGACCGGTCTCGGCCGCGCCGGAGATGGTGCTCGGGGAGCTCGCCCCCGACGCGGTGGTCGTCGGCGAGGGCGAGGAGACGGTTGTCCGCCTCGTCGAGGAGGGGGTCTCGGATACCCTCCCGGGGATAGCGTTTCTCGACGGCGGCCGGCCGGCCGTGACGCCTCCCGCCCCGCCGGCGCCGATAGACCGGCCGCTTCCCCTGATCCCGGACGATATCGGGAGCCAGAGCATCCGGGGCGCGAGCGCCTACATCGAGACCCACCGGGGGTGCATCGGGGGGTGCACCTTCTGCCAGGTGCCCCGGTTCTTCGGGAGGACGGTCCGGAGCCGGCCGCTCGCGAGCATCGTCGAGGAGGTGAAGGCTTTTGCGGCACACGGGGCAACGCGGCTCTCGGTCTCCGGAGGGACCGGGTCGCTCTACGGCTCCAGCGGCGGGGAGATGAATCCGGAAGCCTTCATAGGCCTCCTCCGCGGGATGGCGGAGGTGATGGGACCGAAAAACGTCTCCTCACCGGACATCCGCGTGGACTGCATCACCGACGAGATCCTGGACGCCATCCGGCAGTACACCATCGGGTGGGTCTTCTTCGGGATCGAGTCGGGGAGCGACCGGGTGCTCCGGCTGATGGGCAAGGGCGCAACCGTCCGGCAGGTCGAGGAGGCGGTGGAGCGGTGCCGGGAGCACGGCCTCCGGGTTGCGGGAAGTTTCATCGTCGGCTACCCGGGGGAGACGGAACGGGACTACGAGGCGACGAAGGACCTGATCGCCGCCCTCTGCCTCGACGACGTCTTCGTGAGCAGCGCCGAGCCCATTCCCGGGACACCGCTCGCCGACCTCGTGGTCAGGACGCCCCGTGATAAGAATCCGGTTTTCGTGCCGCACGCCGGGGAGTACCGGACGCTCGGTCTCACCGAGAGCGAGGCCCGGTGCTTCGACCTGATGACGCATGCCGATATGTTCCGCCCGCAGCCGCGGCTCGTGACC
The DNA here is from genome assembly GCA_018433835.1 of Methanoculleus sp. Classification (GTDB taxonomy): domain Archaea; phylum Halobacteriota; class Methanomicrobia; order Methanomicrobiales; family Methanoculleaceae; genus Methanoculleus. The sequence continues at coordinate 10,182 of JAHDQM010000010.1, read as the reverse complement.
GACAAGGTCTACTCTGTTTACCTCGCCGAGGCAAGGAAGCAGGGCCGGGATATCAGGGCGGCGACCGAACTTATCCTCCGGTACGCCCGGGCGTAAGTTCGGGCCGGCAACCTCTCTCCTCTCTTCGTTGAAACCCCGGATCCCGGCCGATTCGTCCGAACGGGAAACGCTTAAGTATCTTCGATTCTCTACTCCCCCGCCTTGAAGGGGTACCCCTTCGCAGGCAAACGAGTTGGAGGGAGAGACGATGGCTGAGAGACAGGCAGGGTCGGTGCTGGAGACCCGGCCGAGACGGGAAGAGATAGTGGACCTGATGCGCGCACACGACATCAGGGATATCAAGGTACGAAACCCGGACGGAGAGAGCCTCGGCGATATCAACGATGTCGCCATTGATCGCGATAGCGGCTGCATCGCGTATGCCGTGCTCTCCTACGGGGGAATACTCGGGTTCGGCGAGAAACACTTCGCCATTCCCTGGGAAGCGGTTCTTACCCGCCCGGGGGAGAGGGTCGCCGTCGTGGATGCGGATAAGCGAACACTGGACACCACTCACGGATTTTCCCGTGACAGGATGCCTCTTGAAGGGGACTGGAGCCTGATCCGGACACCACCGCCGGCGCGTGCGGCGGCGGCGGCCACAGGCGCAGCGGCAACGGCGGAGTCCACGCCCCCGGGCAGAGAGAGAACCGTTCCGGTCCCGCCGCCCGTCCAGACGGTCGCGGGCGGCTGGGGAGGGCAGCCGACGGGGCAGCGTGCCGAGGAGCGGCCGGTAACAGAGGCCGAACGGCCCACGACAATCCCGGGGCCGGCTCCCGGACACCTCTCGGCCGCCGGACTGCAGGTCTACCTTAAGGGCATGGACTACCCGGCGGGCAGACAGGACCTGATCACCCACGCCCGGAAAAACGATGCCCCGGGGAGCGTGATCGCGGCGATCGAGGGCTTTTCCGACCGGACCTACCGGTCAGCCGCGGATGTGAGCGTGGAGTTCGGCAGAGAGACCCGTGGGGAACAACCGGGCGACATGGAGACCCGGCCAGGGGAGACCATCCTGGAGGAGGTCCGCGAGGAGTCCCCCGTTGCCCGGACGAGGGCGCCGTCCCTCGCGCACCTCTCGGCCGCCGACCTGCAGGTCAATCTCAAGGGCATGGACTACCCGGCGGGCAAACAGGACCTGATCTCCCACGCCCGGGAGCATAACGCTCCGGAGGACGTGATCGCGGCGCTCGATAGGTTCGGCGACCGGACCTACCGGTCAGCCGCAGACGTGAGCACGGAGTTCGGCAACGTCAAGTGAGGGGACAAATTCCACCGCTGCGGGCGGCGGCCGGGAAACATCCCTCCCGCTCCCCCAGTATGCTCTTTGTGCGGTGGAGAATCCCCTGGCGACGCCCCGGTCCAGGGGCCGGGGAACTCTTAAATAGTCGCAACACGCATCGCCCGCTCTGCGCGAAGGTGAAGATCGCCTTCGGAAGCATACCAGGGATATGGTGGTTGCAATGGCTGAAACGATTCTGGAACAGCAGGTGCGGAGGGGGGAGGGGCATGAGTTCTTCTCATCCGAGGATGTCGTGGGGAAACGGGTGAAGAACCCGGAGGGCTATGACCTCGGTGAGATCTCAAGCCTCCGGGTCGGCCTGCCCACGGGAAGAGTGGCATACGCGGTGCTCAGGACCGGGGGCATGTTCGGCCTCGGAACGAAACTCTTCGCGATCCCCATCGAGGCCATGGTATATCGGCCGGGGGACGACGTCTTCGTGGCGAACATCAGCAAGTACAGGCTCGACAACGAGCCCGGGTTCTCGGAGAGTGACTGGCCGAGAGAGGCGAACTGGAGCCTGATTGAGTCGAGACGGCCCATGGGCCCCCCGAGCCAGGAGGAGGCCCGGGCCGTGACCCGGACGGAGGCCCCGCCCCGCGAGGTCGTCACGACGGAGCGCGTGGAGGTGCGTGAGAGAGACGCCCGCGAGGAAATGCCGATAAAAGCCGAGGAGGTGGAGGCCCGGCCGGTGACAGAGGCTCATGCTCCGACGCTCGAGTCCATGATGAAGGCCGAGGGGGAGGGAGCGGCGGTTGAACGGCCCGCGACAACCCCGGGAGCGCCGTCCCTCGCGCATCTCTCCGCCGCCGACCTGCAGGTCTACCTTAAGGGCATTGACTACCCGGCGGGCAGACAGGACCTGATTACCCACGCCCGGAAAAACGATGCCCCGGAGAGCGTGATCACGGCGCTTGAGAGGTTCGGCGACCGGACTTACCTGTCCGCCGCAGACGTGGGCACCGAGTTCGGGAAGGTCAGGTAATCCTCACCAATTTTTGGGAAACCGCGTCCGTCCGCACGCTACAGGACAAGCTTCGTCTGCACCGTCTCCCGCCCGCCGAACACGAGGTAGCGTCCGGCGGCCTTACCCCGAATACCGGCCCGGGCAAGGTCCGCGAGCCCGGTAAACGGCCGCTCTCTCCGCAGCGAGAGGATCCGGTCCGCCCCTTTCGGCCCGATCCCGGGAACCCGAAGGAGGTCGCTGTGCGAGGCAAGGTTGACGTTCACCGCCATCCTGCCGTCCGCAAGGACGACTTTCGGGTCGCGGTCGGGAAAGAATCCCTCTTCATCGAGGACCGCCCGGAGTTCGTCGGCCGTAACGCCGTACTCACGGAGCAGGTAGTCGGCCTGGTACCATCGCATCGCCCGCCATGTCGGGGTATCGGGATGCGACGCGAGAGGAGTTCCGGGGAGGGCGCGGAACGCCGAGAAGTAGACCCGGGAGGGGCGGACCCGCCGGTACTGGTCGGCGAGGCAGGAGAGGATCTCCGCATCGGTCTCGTCTGCCGCCCCGACAACGAGCTGGGTGGTGTGGCCCCCGGGTTTCTCCTCCGCCACCCAGGCCTGGCGCTTCAGGATATCCTGCCGGTAGTCCTTCACCCCGGCGATGCGCCCGAGGCGGTCGGGGGACGTCGCCTCCAGGTTGATGCTGATCCGGTTCGCCACGCGGGCGGCGTCATGAATATCCGCCCGGGCGGCGCCGGGGAGAACCTTCAGGTGAAGGTAGCCGTCGTAGCCCCGGCGGCGCAGGATCTCCCCCGTCTCCACGATATCGTGCATCACGCAATCGACGTCCCGGGCGATCCCGGAACTCAGGAAGAGCCCGCCGACGAGCCCTTCCCGCCAGAGGTCGAGGAAGGTGTCGGCGAACTCCCCGGGGGAGAACCCCACCCGCTCCCGCTGAAGGCGGACGGAGCAGTAGGCGCAGTCGTAGGAGCAGGTGCCGTGGAGGAGCATCTTGAGCATCCGCCCGCATCCTCCGGTCCGGCGGCTGTAGGTGATGTAACTCGCCGCCGAGAGGAGCCGGAGGCACTCCCCGGGGCTGCAGAGGTCGAACCGCCCGGCAGCGGTAAGGTAGGCGAGTTTCTGCTCCGCAACGGACATGCCTGAAACATCGGCTCGCGGAATAAAGAGCCTGTCGCGCGGAGTGCGAAAGTGTCCGGGGAGGAGCGGCCTCCTCACGCCGGGGAAAAAACTATGGTATGTGCCGGACCCTGTCATCGCGAGGAGAGACCGAGATGGGGAGCCGGCCTGATTACGATGTTGTCGTCGTCGGGGGCGGGCCCGCCGGGAGCACCGCCGCCTGCCTGCTCGGGGAGGCCGGGCACCGGGTGGCGCTCCTCGAAAAGCGGACGTATCCCCGGGATAAGGTCTGCGGCGGCTGCCTCAGCCAGAAATCCGTCCGGTTTCTCGACCGGGTCTTTCATCTGCCGGTCGGTGCCCTCCGGCGGGAAGGGCTGCTCGACTTCACCGGGACAGGATACGCGCTCTACATCGGGAGCAGCCGCATCCTCGCCGAAGACCTTGCGGAGCCGGTCTACTTCACCCGCCGGGAGCGTTACGATGCCTATTTTGCCGGAATGGCGGCACGAGCAGGGGTGGAAGTCCAGACGGGCGCGGAGGTGACCGCAATCGACCACGCCCGCCGGACCGTCACGACATCCGACGGGGACCGGTATGCCGCCCGGGTCCTCATCGGGGCCGACGGGGTCCATAGCCGGGTCCGGCGCTCCCTCCCGGAGAGCATCGTCGACACCGAGCGGTGGCGCGAAAACCTCGGGTGGGCGCTGGAACTCGCGATCCCCCGCAAAGAGGCGGAGACGCTCATGAACGGAGACGGGTCGATCCGCCTGGACGCCGACCTCGCGACACCCCACCTGGTCTTTGCCGCCTGCCGGCGGGGCTACGGGTGGGTCTTCCCGAACAGGGAGGCGATTGTCGTGGGGATAGGGGGACTGCTACGGATGAACGAAAAATGCCTCCCCGAACGCTTCGAAGAGTTCCTGAAGACTGTCGGCTTTTCTGCATTCACCGATCGGAAACCTGTTGGCTTTCCGCTCCCGCTGGGGAACTACATCCCCTCTCCGGCCCATGAGGGGACGGTCCTCGTCGGGGATGCGGCCGGGTTTGCAAGCCCGCTCCTCGGCGAGGGGATCTTCTACGCTCACCGGACCGCAGAGCTCGCCGCCCACGCCGTCGACCGCCACCTTACCTCCGCCGCACAGCTTGCCGGAACCTACACCGCCCTCCTCCGGCGCCGTCTCATCCCCGAACTGCGGGCGGAAACGGCGCTGCGAAACTTCCTCTACGGCTGCCTGGACGCCCGGATGCAGGTGCCGCTTGCCGCGTTCATGAGGGCGACGAGCAACCGCGTCGTCGACGCGGTGCAGGGGTCCCGGTCGTTCCGGGTTTTCCGGCGGGACGACGGCCTTCATTCCGCCGTGTGGTGAAAACGACCTCCCCGCAGGGGAGGGAGTTCGAGAAAACGCGAAGCGTTTTCGAGCAACGACGCGTGCCCCGCCAGGGGCAGGCGGAGTTCGAGCACCGCCAGGTGCGAGTTGCGACTTCCCCGAAGTGCGACGCCCCACGGGGCAGTCCGGCGGATACCATTATCCATCCATACGTCCAGAACGCCGCAGCCATGAACACCCCCCGTTACCCCTCCCTCTACGAGGTCAACGCCCGCGTCCGGCTCCGGCACCTCGCCCGGGAGGCGGGGCGCCGTGTCACGCTCGACGATCTCCCGGACGCCTGGGTCGCGGGACTTGCAGGGTGCGGTTTTTCCTGGGTTTACCTCATGGGGGTCTGGGAAACCGGGGAGGCGGGGCGCCGGGTCTCCCGCTCGAACGACCGGTGGCTCACAGAGTACCGGAGCCTGCTCCCCGACCTCCGGGAGGAGGACATCTGCGGTTCCCCCTTTGCCGTCGCCAGCTACCGGCTCCACCCCGAACTCGGGGAGGCGGAGGCGCTCGTCCGGTTCCGCGACCGCCTGCACCGGCACGGAAGAGGAACTCGCCCGCCGGCCGCAGGAATTCGTCCAGGTGGACCTCCCCCGGAGGCTCGGCCGTCCTCGCCCACGGCCGCGACCCCTACTCCGGCGGCTGGCCCGACACCCTGCAGCTCGACTACGGCAATGTGGCCGTACAGGAAGCGATGATCGCCGAGCTGCAGAGGATAGCGCGATGGTGCGACGGGCTCCGGTGCGATATGGCGATGCTCGTCCTCCCGGAGGTATTCCGGCAGACCTGGGGACGGGAGATGGGGCCGTTCTGGCCCCGCGCGATCGGGGAGGTCCATAGAGAGCATCCCGGGTTTGTCTTCGTGGCGGAGGTGTACTGGGACCTCGAGTGGACGCTCCAGCAGCAGGGGTTCGACTACACCTACGACAAACGGCTCTATGACAGACTCCGGAGCGGAAAGTCACGGCCGGTGCGGGAACACTTCGGGGCTGACCTGGAATACCAGCGAAGATCCGTCCGGTTCCTCGAGAACCGGGCGGCGGCAGCCTTCCCGCCCGACCGCCACCGGGCCGCCGCCGTCCTCGCCTTCCTCTGCCCCGGCCTCCGGTTCTTCCACCAGGTATCCGGGAGGGCCGGGCCCGGAGGAAAAGGTCGGGAGCCTCACCACTGCTGGATGAGGGAGAGGAGCATCTTTCGGACCTGGGTGGTCAGTTCGCAGGAGGGGTTCATCTCAAGCGCCTTGTCGGCGCACGCAAGCGCATGCCGGTACATGCCGAGGTGGTAGAGGACACTGCACTTCATGCTCCATCCGGCGGCATACCTCGGATCGATCGCGAGCACCTGATCGAAACATTCGAGGGCTTTACGGTACTCCCCGAGCACATACAGGGCACCCCCCTTCAGGCTCCAGACCCGGACACTCCCGGGATCGTCGGCGATGGCCCTGTCGTAACAGGCGATGGCATCCTCGTGCCGGTGCCCGAGGAAGTGGGCGTAGCCGAGATCGGTCCAGGCCGCCACGAAATGGGGATCGATCGCGAGAACCCGCTCGTAACAGGCGATTGCATCGTCCAGCCGGTGCATCGCGATAAAGATGCCGCTCCGGTTGTACCAGGCGACCGCGGAGTCCGGGTTGAGTTCCAGGGCACGGTCGTAGCAGGCGAGCGCCTCCTCGAGCCGGTTGCGGCGCCGGTGCAGCATTCCACGGGAGACCCATGCCGGAGCAAAACCCGGGTCGATCGAGAGTGCTCTCTCCCAGCAGGCAAGCGCATCCTGGTCCCTGCCGATGAGATCGAGAAAGACACCCTTGTTGTTCCACATCTTCACGTTGGCCGGATCTTCTTCGAGCACCCGGTCAAAGCAACCTATAGCCTCGCCGAATCGTCCCTGCTGGGCGAGGGAGACCGCCTTTCTGCTCACTGAGGTATCGGTGCCGGCGCCTTCCCGGCCTTCGGGATCGCCCTTGCCGAAGAGCTTTCCTGTAATACTCATTCCGGACATTCCCCCCATGGTCACGCTACTGGTAGCGGGCATACGATATAACCGTTCCCCCGCCCCTGACGGTGACTGGGCGGGAGAAGCGGTTTTCAGGAATGTCTCGTCTCCCCGCTCACCGGGGATCGCGTCGTGCGGGCAGCACGACGCCGTCCCGCCGGGAGCACCCGCGCCACCCGGCCGGCCCCGCCTTCCCGGCGGAGCTCGGTATGCACCCGGGCATGGCAGATGCCGCAGAGAGTAAGCAGGTTGGCCGGGTCGTCGTTCGTGGGATCGCGGTCGAGATGATGGATGTGAAGGTCCTGCTCTCCACCGCAGACATTACACCGTTGCCGGTCCCGCTCCAGGATCGCGTTCCGTATCGCTTTCCATCCCGGCAGGGTATACTTCTCCTGCGCCCGGATGCGGGTCGCGAACCGTTCGCAGTAGACGGCGCCTGCGGTTCTCACGGCGAACGGGCACTGGTAACAGAGCCGGCGGAAACCGTTTCGGTCGGGGCAATCGTTGCAGAGAGGGTCCAGAGAACGGTCGAATGCGTCCAGGCGCAGCTGGAGGTAAGCGCTCACGATCAAAAGAAGGTAGGTCGCGGGACGGGATAAGGGCTGGGTAACAACCCCCGTCCCGCGGGGGCCACGGACGTCCTGCTCCGGTACTGGACCTCGCCGGTCGTGCTCCGGATCTCGATCTCGATCGCTGCGCCGTCCGAGGGATCTTCACGCGGGACGACGATCTCGATGGGGTTGCCGCGGGAGATATTCTCGTACAGCACGTTCGCCCGGGTCTCGATCGTCGTTCCCCGGGAGATGTCCCGCTCGATCGTACAGGTCACGCTGTAGGCTGCCGCCTCATCGGCCTCAGGGATGAGACGGAATACCACACGGTCGTCGTAGCTCAGCGTCTCTCCCCGGAAGTCCGGATCCGCCGCCTTTCCTGCGGGAGGCTGCTCCCCGCTGGTGCATCCGGCAGAGAGCAGCACCACCGCGAGGAACAGGCAAACAAGCGATGCACGTGTTATGGTCGAAGTCCTTGTTACCGCTCCCTGTCGGTCCCGCACCCACGGGATACCGGCACAGGAGTCCCTGCGGGCGCGCACCGCGAACGGGTCAATATTGGTTCCGGAATTTTAAAATGAGTTTCACCGGCGTTTCCACAGAACCCGGGGAGGACGGCGAAACATCACCCCTTCTTCTCTTCCTCCCGGTAAGGGATCGGGACGTAGGCAACCGACGGGCGGCGGGGCATCGCCTGCGGGAAGAGGTCCATCAACCGGTAGATCCCGGCGGGCATACCGGAGGTGACGGGGAGCCCGAGTTCTCGTGCCTGCTCGAGGGTGATCGGGTAGTCGTGGGTCCATTTCCCCTCCGTGAGCAGGCGGGAGAGGCGGTCCGCCTGCCCGGCGTCCATCCGGCCACCGAGCAGGCCGGTCACGAACTCCCGCATCTGGTTCTGGGCTTTTGAAGCGATGTCGACCAGGATGAAGGTCTCATCCTCTATCTCCTCCGGCGGTTTTAAGCGCGGAACCCGCAGGATCGACGCCGCCGGGTACTCCCCGATCCGGGGGTCGACCGGACCGAGCACGGCGTTCTCGTCCATCGCCACCTCGTCGGCGGCAAGGCAGAGGAGCGTCCCGCCCGACATGGCGTAGTGGGGAACAAAGACCGTCACCTTCCCCCTGTGGCGCCGGAGCGCCATCGCGATCTGCTCGGAGGAGAGGATCAGGCCCCCCGGGGTGTGGATGATGAAGTCGATCGGCATCTCCGGGGGAGTGAGCCGGATCGCCCTGAGGATCTCCTCGGAGTCGTTGATGTCGATGTAGCGGAAGAGCGGGATGCCCAGAAAGCCGATCCGCTCCTGCCGGTGGATGAGGACGATGACCCGGGTTCGGCGCTCCACCTCCAGGTCCCGGATCGCCCTCAGGCGGCGGGCCCGGGTCAGCTGCTGCCGGACGACCGGCACCGCAAAGAGGAGGAGAAGGATGGCGACGAGGAGCACGGTCCAGATATCGGGCATACCGGCACCCTGGTGCGCACGCGACGTAAAGAAGGTTCGCCTTGTGGGGGCGTTTCAGGAGAAGAACTCGTCGATCGACGCCTGCCGGGTGTACCCACCCTCCAGCGTCGAGAGCCTGACCCCGAGGAGCCGGACGTCCGTCCCGTTGAGGAACGGCAGGAGCAGGGCGGATGCGGCCCGCCGGATCGCTTCGGGGTCCGCGGTGAACCGCTCCAGCGTTCGGGACCGGGTATGCGTCTCGAATCCGCGGTACCTGACCTTGACCGTGACGGTCCGGCACCGGAGGCCCTCGGCACGAAGTGTCTCCGCGACCTCGTCCGCAAGTTCGGCGAGGGTCCCGGAGAGGACGGACGGGTCGGCGGTATCCGCTTCAAACGTCGTCTCCCGGGAGACTGATTTGCACCGCTGCCGGCCCTGCACCTCCCCGTCATCGATGCCCCGGGCGAGGCGGTGCATCAGGACGCCGTGTCTTCCCAGCCTGGCAATGAGGTCCTGGACGTCATGGCATGCAAGGTCGCCGATGGTCTGGATGGCCATCTGCCGGAGGTCATCGCGGGTCTTCTTCCCGACGCCGGGCACCTTTTCCACCGGCAGGGGGGCGAGGAATCCCGCGACCTCGTCCGGGGGGACGACTGTCAGTCCATCGGGTTTTTTGTAGGCGGAGGCGATCTTTGCCACGGCCTTGCCCGGGGCGACGCCGACCGAGCAGGTGAGCCCCGCCTCTTCCCGGACCTCCCGCTTGATTGCGGCGGCAAGCGTCGCTGCCGCCGGAAAACTCCCGGCAGCGCTGACGTCGAGGTAGGCCTCGTCGATGCTCACCTGTTCGATGCGGCCGGCGCGCCGGGAGAGGATCGTCATGATCTCCCCCGAGACCCGGGAATAGAGCAGGCGATTCACCGGGAGGTAGACGCCGTGCGGGCAGAGGTCGTACGCCCGGGATATGGGCATGCCGGAGTGGACCCCGTACCGCCGGGCTTCATAAGAGCAGGTGCTCACGACCCCCCGGCCAGCCCCTCCCTTCGGGTCGGCGCCCACGATCACCGGCCTCCCGGCAAGAGCGGGGTCGCGGCGGACCTCCACGGAGGCGAAGAAGCTGTCCATATCCACGTGCATGATGATCCGGCCGCCGGTCGTCACTCTATGAACTCCTCCACTCCGGTTCTCTTAAGGGAGTGTTGGAAGTCCGGCGATATAGGGGGTTTGGTGGGGTTGTGGGGAGATCGTGGCTGGGGGACGCACCTGCAATACCTCCAGTCCTGCCCTCAAAAGGCCAGTCGTAATTCGAAGCACGATGACTTCTCGAACTCCTGCCCTCAAAAGGCCAGTCGTAATTCGAAGCACGATGACTTCTCGAACTCCTGCCCTCAAAAGGCCAGTCGTAATTCGAAGCACGAT
>JAHDQM010000056.1 GCA_018433835.1 Methanoculleus sp. | reverse complement strand
TTCTCCTGGAGTTTGTCGGCATCGCCGGCACTGGTTGCGTATGCCGTTCCGGTGGAGCCGGTCTTGAGGATGACTGCGGGACCGATGCCGAGGATCTTCTCGGGGTCGTCCTTGCCCCGGAACTCTCCGATCAGGGGGAGACCCGCAAAGTGCGACCCGTAAGCGAGGGTGTAGGGGCGCCCTTCGATTGCCCGCCCTTCCTTCTCGATATCGTCGACGCCGACGGCGAGGTCCTGGCTCTGCAGGTAGACGAGGTAGCGGAGGCACCCGGAGCCCGAGCAGACGACGCTCTCCGGGGGCGACTGGATGGTGACCGTCCTGCCGAACCCGTCGGTGATCGTGATGGTCTGGCCGGCGCCGCTCTGGGCGGCGGTCGAACCGGTATCGGTGCCGGTGCATCCGGCGGCGGCTATAAGCACAACGAGGGCCGCAAGCACTGCGGCCGTGAGCAATCCGGTATATCTCAAGGTATACATACGATCAAGAATGGTTGTAACACCGGTTATTATAATTTTCTAAATTATTTCTACTTGATGGGAATAAACATGCAATTGTTCGGAGTGGCAGGTCGCGGATCCTGCCGAGATTCAGACTCCGGGCCCGGCGGCCTTTTGCCAGTTCACGGACTCAAACCCTGTATGCCGCATCTGTCGCTCTCTCCGGCGGAAATCGGGTCCACTCCCGCAAGATGGATAACTATTATGGGCGACAGGACTAATCCCTGAAATCAGACACCGGTCATGCAACCCCGGCACGACCGGCGTACCGTGAGGAGAAATCATGCCGGAGAGAATGTTAACCGAATCTGAGGGATACCGCCTGCTGGACTCGTGCGGGATACCCGTGCCGCCCCATCACCTGGCTACCAGCGCCGACGATGCACGGGCGGCCGCCGGACGGATAGGCTACCCCGTCGTCATGAAGGTCGTTTCTCCGCAGATCGTCCACAAAAGCGACGTCGGCGGAGTCGTCACCGGGATCGAGAGGCCCGACGAGGCTGAAGAAGCGTTCCGGGCCATCATGCAGAACAGTGCCGTCCATGCCCCGGAGGCGAAGGTCACCGGCATCATCGTGGAGAAGCAGATGCCGGCGGGGCTCGAGGTGTTGATCGGCGGGAAGACCGACCCGTCGTTCGGGAAGGTCATCACGTTCGGTCTCGGAGGCAAGCTGGTGGAACTCCTCAAAGACGTCTCCATCCGCGTGCTCCCCGTCAGCGACGACGAGATCCGCAGGATGATCAGGGAGATTGAGGGTTACCGGCTCATCCGGGGATACCGGGGGGAGCCCCCGAAGGACGAGGAGGCGCTCGTCGGTGTCATCGCCGCGATGGCCCGCGTCTTCATCGAGGATCCCCGGATCCGGGAGTTCGACTTGAACCCGGTCATCGTGTATGAGAAAGGAGCCAGCGTCGTCGATGCCAGGATCATCGTCGAGGATACCGTCGGGGGCGAGGCCGCCCGCCTCAGGGTCCGGGCACCCCCGGAGATCTTCTACCCGGACTCCATCGCCGTGATCGGCGCCTCCGCAAGCCCGAACAAGGTGGGCTACTCGGTCCTCCGGAACCTGCTCTCCTTTCCCGGGAACCTCTATCCGGTCAACCCGGCGCGGACGGAACTCTTCGGGCGAAAGACGTACCCATCCGTTACGGAGATCCCGGGCCCGGTCGACTGGGCGGTCATCGCCGTGCCGGCCCGCCTCGTCGCGGGGGTGATGGAGGAGTGCGGGGAGAAAGGCGTCCGGCTCGCCGTCATCGTCACCGCAGGGTTCCGCGAGATCGGCGGTGAGGGTGCAGCTCTCGAAGAGGAGGTCGTGACGATCGCACGCAGGCACTCTATCCGGATCATCGGCCCGAACTGCCTCGGGATCATGATGCCGCACCAGGGGATCAACGCCACGTTCGATCCGGTCTCGCCGCGGCCCGGTGACGTCGCCTTCATCTCCCAGAGCGGCGCGATCATCACCACCGTCGTCGACTGGAGCCTCTCTGAGGAGTTTGGGTTCTCAACCGTCATCAGCGTCGGCAACCAGGCGGATCTCGGGTTTGAGCACTACCTCCGGTTCGCCGAGCAGGACCCAAAGACCCGGTCGGTCACCCTGTACGTCGAGGAGATCCAGGACGGGCGCGGGTTTGCCCAGATCGTGCGTGAGGTTGCCGGGAGAAAGCCGGTGGTGGCGGTGAAGTCCGGGTCGTCCCGGAAGGGCAAGGCTGCGGCATCGTCCCATACCGGCTCGCTTGCTGGGAGTTACGATGTCTATATCGCGGCGTTCAGGCAGGCAGGGGTGATCCCGGCCCGGAGCCTGCGTGACGCCTTTAACCTGGCGGAGCTCCTGGCGTCCGAGGGCTGCCCGCGGGGAAATCGTGCGATTGCCGTCACCAGTGCGGGAGGGTTCGCAGTCCTCGCCTCAGATTACGCCGAGGCACATGGGGTCGATATGGTCGACCTCCCGGACGACGTGCTTCGTGAACTCAACGCGTTCCTGCCGCCGTTCTGGAACCATGCGAATCCCATGGATATCCTCGGGGATGCCGACGCCACCCGGTTTGCCGCTCTCTTCGACGTGCTGATCCGTCACCAGGATTTCTGGGATATCGCGTTCGTGATCGCCGTGCCGACCACGCTCGTCGATCCGGCACACGTTGCAAACGAGATCGTCCGGTTCTCCCGGAACACGAAGAAGATGGTGGTGGGCTGCATGCTCGGCGGCGACAGCATCAGGAGCGGCCTGCGCATCCTCCGGGGTTCCCGGATCCCGAACTTCGAAGAGCTTGAGGATGCGTTCAAGGCGGTGGGGAGCATCCTGGAGGTCAGGACCGCCCGGAAAGGGTGAGCGGTCCCGCCTGTCCCGTGACGACCGATATCCAGGCGGCGGGCGGTAATGTCTGTCCCTCTCTCCGTATTCCCGGAAACCTTTTATATACCCCTTCCGTATTCCGCCTCATCAGAACGAATGACGGGTTCCATCACCCGGGAGATGAACACGGATGCTGTTTGAGAAGATTAAGTCCGATATCCTTGCTCACAATTCATATGTCATCGGGGCGGGCGGAGAGATGGCGGTCATCGATCCGAGGCGCGACTGCCAGGTCTACGTGAACATCGCCGAGCACGAGAACATGAGGATCACGAAGATCTTTGAGACGCATAAGAACGAGGATTACGTCATCGGCTCCCGGGAGCTCGCCCGCCCGACCGGGGCGGAGATCTTCCACGGGGCACGGGAGGAGTTCGGGTTCGGCACCCCCATCGGGGAAGGAGAGACGTTCAGGCTCGGCCCCCTCGAGCTTGTGGTCCTGGAGACACCCGGCCACACCGCAGAAAGCATATCGCTCCTGCTCCGTGACCGGTCCGTCTCCGACGACCCGTTGATGGTTTTTACCGGTGATGCGCTCTTTGCCGGGGATGTCGGGAGGACCGATCTTGCCGGCGAGGACCGGCGGCGGGAGATGTCGGAGATGCTTTACTCGAGCCTGCACGAGAAACTTCTTCCCCTCCCTGAGGGCGTGATCGTCTGCCCCGCCCACGGCGCCGGTTCGGTCTGCGGCGGGAATATCAGCGACCGGGAATACACGAGCATCGGTTTTGAAAAGGCAACTAACCGGCTGCTTGTCATGGATAGGGAAGAGTTCGTCGAGTACAAGGTGAATGAACGGCTCTACGAGCCGCCGTATTTTACGATGATGCGAAAACTCAACCGGGAAGGCCCGCCCCTGATCTACAACCTGCCGTACCTGCGGGCCTATACGGCCCGGGAGATACACTCTCTCCTTGATCAGAAGGCGCAGGTCGTCGATATCCGGTCGCCGACAAGTTTCGCCGGCGGGCATATCCCCGGGACCATCAGCATCTGGCGGAATGGCCTGCCCCTCTACATGGGTTACTACCTGAACTACGAGGACCCGATTGTCCTCGTGGACGACTTCAACCTGGATATGGACCGCGTGGTGCGCCACTTCGTGCGGCTCGGCTACGACAACATCGCGGGATACCTCGCGGGCGGGTTTCCGGCCTGGTTCAAGCAGGGCGAGGAGATCGAGAGGACCGGCACCTGGTCCCCCTCCGACCTCGCGGAGCACCTGGACGACCCGTTGGTCTGGGTTCTCGATGTGCGCAACATCAACCACCGGGAGGAGGACGGTCACATCCAGGGCTCCCACCATATCTACGTCGGAGAGATCGAAGAACACCTGGCGGAGGTCCCGGAGGAGAAGCAGATCGTCGTCCACTGCGACGCCGGGTTCAAGGGAAGCCTTGCGGCAAGCATCCTCGAAAAGCACGGGTTCCGGCACGTCATAAACCTGCTCGGCGGCACCATCGGCTGGGAAGCGGCGAATTATCCGCTCATCAAGGGCTGACTCATAGGTGTGGCGGTTGGTCCGCGGGGTTCTGGCCGGCAGACCCTCTTCCCTTTATTATGAGCGCCATAGAGGGATCGGTTCGGCTCAGTTGGTTGTGTCTCCCCATCCACGACCCATCGCCCCGCACTGCCCGCCCCCTTGGGGGGCGGAACGACTGGCCGAAGGGTGCGACGGACGGAACGTCCGGAGCTTGAGCACCGAAGGTGCGGGGCAGGAGTTGAAGCACCATCAGGTGCGAAGGAGGAGGCGCGAAGCGCCGGGCGGTGGGGGTCGTTTGAGGGGTGACGCAAGGCCGCCCTCCGTGCGAGGAGCACGGTGCTGAGCATGGCACGGCGAGCACGTCCCGGCAGATGCCAGGAGCCTCGTCTCCCTCCGCTCGTGGGGCGGAGCGGGTTTGAACCCGCGTTTGAACCCTTCAAAGTTGCCGGGAGGACCATGGGGTGCGTCGGTCAGTATTATCACCCTGAAGGGAGATGCTATTCTATCGGTGAGATCATGAGGACGTTCACGGCCGTGCTCTACAGGGAAGAGGATATGTACGTCGCGGAGTGCCCGGAGGTCGGCACCGTCAGCCAGGGCAGGACGGTGGAGGAGGCAGTGGCCAACCTCAAGGAGGCCACGGAGTTGTACTTAGAAGAGTTTCCGCTGGAAGACGGGAGAAAGCCGATCATCACGACGTTCGAGGTGGCCGAGGGTGCCCGGGCTTAAACCCACCTCAGGCGAGACAGTGATAAAAATACTCTCGAAAAACTATGGTTTCGTCGTAAGCGGGCAATCGGGGAGTCATGTGCGCCTTTCGAAGGCGACGCCCGATGGAAAGGTGGGCACGGTCGTCCCGCTGCATGACGAGCTGAAGATCGGTACGCTTCGCAGCGTCCTGAAACTGGCGAAGGTAGATCCGGAGGATTTTGCCCGGTATCTCTGAAGAGAGATACGGCGCTTCGCAGTGCCGAAACTTGAGGTGGAGCAAGTTTTCTGTTTTTGTAGCCTAGAGGGTCTTTATGAACCGATCGACGGATGGTCTACGGAGCGAATGGGAATTCGTACAAGCACTCACTGACTGCTGAATCTGATCATTCCCTTCATCTCCTCTATTGTGAAAGGCTCTCTCTTACTGTGGATTATGAGGTGACAGTTCGGGCACACTGGGCGTAGATCTCGCACAGGGTCGATCTCGTATTCCTGTCGTATTCCGGATAGGGGTATGAGATGGTGCACATGGATTTTATTCTGCCCAATAGGGCCGTATACCTTCTCAAAATCAAAACCGCAAACGGCACACCTGCAACCATGATGTTCTATACATGCGGTTCGTGCCTGCTTGCTCCGTTCGTAACGGTTTACAAAAACCTGACTCACGGTCCCTTCGGATAACACGGTGCTGCTATCTTGAACGGTCATCTCTCCGGGATAAACGAGTTCTGAGTCGCTTTGACCAAAGACCCGTTCGTACGCCTCCACCAGTTCAGGCCGCATGATCCAGGAACACATCCCGTTATCTTTATCGCAGCCCCAAAAGGGAACATTCCACCATCGAAGTGCTCCATCGTCATTCATAGGAAGCCGGACTCCGGTTTTTCCAACAACTCGTTTGCTAAATCGAGCAACTCGCGCGTTCACCGGCGCATGCCCCGTCTAGTTCAAATGAGGCGCTATCTCTGATGCGTGCATCTCGTAGTTTACGCTCTCATACACCAGCCGTAGCACAATTAAGTCGGATTCTTCTGTCACCGTTCTGTCTACCAGCACTTCTGCCCAGGCGTCAGCGCTGATCTCTACCGGATCGTTGTAAAATCTCACACAACCCCCTCCACAACCGCGATCTCCTCCTCCACGAGCCCGTATAGTTCATACACTAGCCTATCGATCTGCCGGTCGGTCGCGTCGATCATCCCGATGAGTACCCCCTTCTCGTGCGGGGCCTTCGTCGCCGCGAGGCGCTTATTCAGGGCGAGCATCTGCTCCACGAGGGCGATCATGCGGTCACGGCGGCCTCGTCATCGAGCATCTGCCTGACTGCAACCCGTAGTTCCGGGATCTTGTTCCTGATAACGTCCCACACGATCTCGTTATGGATCCCGAAGTATGCGTGAATGAGGATGTCTCGCATTCCTGCAATCTTTCTCCAGGAAATATCGGCGTGTTCGCATTTCAGCGGTTCGGGGATGAGTTTCACGGCCTCACCGATGACCATGAGGTTCCGGATCACTCCGTCCTGCACCAGGTCGTCTGCCAGAAACTCCTCGTAGTCCATTCCCCGGGTGTATCGGTCAATTCTCCCGATAGCCTCAAGGATATCGCGGAGATAGAGATTATATTCCCGGGACATACCGGACACTCCGGAGGATATGCGGTGCGAGAGCCGGTTTTATGGCATCGCGGTCGACGAGGTCAACTCTTCTCCCGAAGAGATCTTCAAGGAAGAACTTGAGGTCCATGTACGTGTCAAAGGAGCGCCCTCCTTCCTTGAACTCGATGAGGATATCGATATCGCTCTCTTCGCGCTCTTCACCCCGGGCAAACGATCCGAAGACCCCGATCCGCCGGACGCCCAGGCTCCTGATCCGTTCACGGTGTTCCGCCAGCGCACCGAGGATGCCATCAGCCGTAAGACTCGCACCTGCGGTGTTCATGCTCCGGCCCCATGGCCCGTCGCAACTCGCACCTGGCGGTGCTCGCGCTCCGGTCCTCGAAGACTTTCGGTCTTTTCGAACTCCGCTCCGCGGAGTGTCATTCCTACCGGACCATCGCGCATATCCCATCATACTCCTGTTACCCGCCCATCAGGATAACGCTTTTCCCCCGGGTTGCCGGTCGCAGGGTTGTGCAGGCAGGCATTCACCATCCCGGTAACGACGTTTCTCCCGGCATGCTTCCCTCACGGCTCACCGTCGAATTGGGAACAGTTCATCTGCGGAGCGGTTTTACCCGGCGGGCAGGCGGTCTCTGTTCCAGCAGAGGATCAGATCGGCCAGCGGGGAAACACGAGCCCATTATAAAAAAGGTCAGGGAAAGATGAGGCCGATCCTTCCTTCGGAGATATCAATATAGGCAGGGAGCGGGTGCTCGTAGGTTGAGTCCTCGAACTGGATCTGAGTGACGACCTCGTCGGGGATCTCCACGCGGTACTCCAGGCCGACCTTGAAGATCCGGACGGTAATACCTCCCGGAGCGCCGACGACGAGCAAGTGGTCCATCTCGATTACAGCAGGATATTCTTTTTCCTCCAGACTGAGTCCCGCATCGACCAAATCCTCCTCATATATCTCGAAATTCACGTCTAGCCTCTCCTGATCGTACTCTCGATCCGACATCTTATGGTGCACTTCAACGCGGTACCTCTCTGGCTATCCTGATTTATAAATGCCACTGTGGACGTGCGCATTTCAGATTCGTCGGGAATTACCGTGCTTCTCCACATACGAACTTCAGGCCAGAATCCTTTCAGTAAGATACGGCGGTTGAGCGCGTCTTTGGTAAGGGCGGGATCCTTCACGCGTTGACCCCCTCCACAACCGCCACCTCGTCCTCCGTCAGCCCATACAGTTCATACACCAGCCGGTCGATCTGCCGGTCGGTCGCGTCGATCATCCCGGCGAGCACCTCCTTCTCGTGCGGGGCCTTCGCCGCCGCGAGGCGCTTATTCAGGTCGAGCATCTGCTCCACGAGGGCGACCATGCGGTCGTGGCGGGCGACGTCGGCGGGATCGGAGAAATCGATGGTGCGGATGGGGATGGTCTTCAAGAGCACCGGAGCGGGCATGGGATCAAATGAATATGGAAAACGGCCCGGCAAAAAGGTTAGCATTGATTCGCGCAGAGTGGGGGAAAGGATACAGAATCTGCAGTTAGCCGGAGGTCGACTGAACCAATCTCTTCCCTCTCGCTCGCTGGACCGCCCCCTCCGGCTCCTGCGGAACCCCAATGACACAACGCCGACACCACGCCCCGCGGTTCCTACGTTGGCAGAAGGCCGCCTGTCCGCTCGCCCAGGAACCGGACATCGTGGAGGCTGGTTGCGGAAAGAATGAGATCCCGGTTGGCGATGATGTGGCGGTAGTCCCCGGTGTAGAGCACCATGCCGTCGATCGCCGCGGCGACGTGGTGGGCATCGAGGAGCACCTCGCAGTCGTCGTAGTCGTCGATGACCGCACTGAACCGCGCCCAGATCTCACGATAGGGCTCCGTTCGCGCGTGGAGTGCCAGCACCTTCTGATCCTCAAGGACGGAACGCCGCCGCCGGCAGAGCGCTTCATATTGCTCTTTCACCGCCAGAAGCGTCTTCAGAGCCGCTCCCGGCTGCTCGCGAAAGAGTCCGGCAACATCCAGGAGAAGCGGAACAGTTCGCCACCCGCGGGCCTCAGCCTCGGCGAGGAGGCTCTCCGCCGAACCGTCCCGCTTCAGGTGCGCAACCGCCCGCCGGAACTCGCGGACGATCACGTGCTGAATGGTACGGCACCGTCCTCCCGTCCCGTCGCCGAAACACTCGACCCAGACCCCCGTGCTGGAATGGTTCGGCTCCGGGTCGTCGAAGACGTCTGCGGCCTCGGCCCCCCAGGTGTCGGCGACGTGAAAATAGTACCCGATGAGGACGTTGCTGTCGAGAAAATAGGGCAGGCTACCTCCTCCCTGCCGGAGACTCGCTGCACGCGAGATCGCGGGAGATGCGCATCGCCATATCGACAAGAGCCGGGACCTCGCCGTCGGAATCCGGGGGAAGAGAGAGCGGTTCATCGCGGGTGATCGCGTCCCGTTCTCTGTTGAAGCGCCGCTCCGTGGTATCGCAGAACTCCTGCAACTGTTCCTCGCTATACACAATCGGGATCATCTTCGTCGCGACGACGTGCGAGACGAAGCAGAGCGCATCGCACCCCTCAGCCGCAAGTGCGGGGGCGTGCGAGGGGTTGTGGCGGAGCGTCGAGCGGTATGCGTCGTCCCACGCCAGATATGCGTCGTAGAAGACCTCGAGGGCGGGCAACGGATACGCCGCAATGAAACTGTCTAAAACTTCCTCGACTGTGGCGATCCGCTCTGCCTTCAGGGGGTGAAGCGCACCGGCAACCTCCGTGGAGAGGGGGAGGATTTCCGTACAGAACGTGCGTTCGAAGCCGTCGGTGTGCAGGCCGCAATACTCCAGGTATGCAAGCTCGGTCGGATTCAACTGGAAACGCTCAAGCGGGATCTCTTCACCGTCAGAAAACTCCTTCCAGAGGCGGAATTGATGGGTTACGCCGCTGATGTGGTCTGCCTTTTGAAACTTCATCCACTGGAGCACGGTCCAGAGAAGCACCCGCTCGTAGGATGTAAACAGCGAGAGATCCGCATGGACCTTAGGGCGGTATACGTAGGGTTCGTAGTTCCTGCTCCGGGAACGGCCGCCCGACGTCCGCCTTCCCGGATACGCCTTTGCTGTCGGTGCCTTCACGTCCAGGTAGGCGCTCGGCTCAAACGTCAGCTGGAATGCCGCAGCCTCGGCAGGACCTTTGGGCATGCGGATGTAGGTCGTCCCGCAGAGCGTTGTTCCTCTCTGGTTGTAGTAGATGAGGTCCACGAAGAAGATGAACTTCAGAAGCTTCGTCCGGCCGATGCGGCGGTCGTGCTCCACTGCGTACAGCAACGCATTGATCAACTTCTGCTTGTGCATCCCATCACCTCGACCCTGAAGCTTCCGCTATAAGCGGAGAAACAAGTCTGTATGTTTGCGTATTACAGGTACTAAAAGATAACCCTTTCTGAACGCCCGGGATCATCACTGCAGCCCCACGGAGCTCGAACTCCGGATTCGCACCTGCGGTGCTCACGCTCCTGCCTCGAAGCCTGACGGCTTCTCATGCTCCGCTCCTACGGAACGTCGCACGTCCCGGCAGTCGCACTTCGCGTGAGGCGGTGACGAGGATCCACATAAAACGGCTATTTTATGGCCCCCGTCTCCTCCCACCCGATGCAGACCCTGATCGGCACCCTGCCTTCAAGCGAAGCCGCGACCGGCGAGCGCCGGTAGCCGTGATGCACGAGTTCCTCGATCTTCTCCCGCGGTGCGTCGGCATCCACCCGGACGGTCAGGCGGACCTCCGCGAGACCCGGACCTTCGGACAGTCGCCGCTCGAAAACGCGAAGCGTTTTCTCGTGCTCCGGACCTTCGGACAGTCGCCGCTCGAAAACGCTTCGCGTTTTCTCGTGCTCCGGACCTTCGGTCCGTCGCACCTCGAAGAACCCCGCAAGATCGAGGTCGCCCTCGACGTCGATCTCGATCGCATCGACCTCGCCCTCATCCTCGGCCGCGCTGTAGGCGATACCGACCGCGATGCAGGCGGAAAGACCGTCGGCACCAGTTCCGTCGGGCTTGCCCCCCGGCCGGTCCCGCCGAGGAGGACCGGTTCGTCGGCCGGAACGGCGAAGTTCCGGACGATCGTGGTGGAGTGCGCACCGCCGTTCCAGCTCGTGATGCCGGAGAGGGTTCTCCTGCCCGCCGCCGCATCCTTCCGCATTGCCTTCATGAGGGCGTTCACCCTCTCCATATCGACCCCGTTTCGCATCATCGTACCGGGCTCCCTCAAATCCTCATCGTCAGACGATCGGTTCCGGCGATTTTCCCGTCGACCTCAGGAGCCGCAGCATCTCCTCGGGATCGGTCGTCGGGATGTCGCAGGCATAATTGGTGCAGACGTATGCCGTCGCCCTCCCTTCGACCATCTCGATATCCCGGGTAAACCCGGCTATCTCCGTAATCTCCGGGTTCTCCTCCTCGGCGGGGCGGAAGATGACGATAGCGTCGGGCGCATAGTGTGACCGGATGGTGCGGACCATCGCTTTCGTATCCTCCTCGCCCGGAACCCCGAATAGGATCACCTCGAAGTTCGGCCCCAGCATGAACTCAAGGGCGGTGAGGAAGTGGGCGTAGGCGGGAGGGGACTCGCGGACGGTATCGGCAAAGGCCTGCCGCATCCGCTCGCTCGTCTCCTCGAGTTCGAGGTTCGCCGTCATCCGGCCGAGAGCGAAGAGGGCATACATGGCCACGCTGTTGCCGGATGGTATCGCCCCGTCGTAGACCGGTTTCTGGCGGACGGGGACGTCACTGTCGTCCGGCACAAAGAAGAACCCTCCGTGGCTGCAGTCCCAGTAGTGGGCGACGAGATCCCGGGAGAGTTCGGTGGCGGTCCGGAGGTAGCGGGGGGCAAACGACGCCTCGTAGACCTCGATGAGCGCCCAGATCATGAACGCGTAATCGTCGAGGGTCGCGGCGAGAGCGGCCTCGCCGTTCCGGTAGCGGTGGAGGAGCCGCCCGTCCGGCCGGCGAAGACCGGTGAGGACGAACGCGGCTGCCTTCTCCGCGGCCGCCAGGTAATCCGGGTCGTCAAAGACCCGGGCCGCCTTCGCGAGAGCAGCGATCATGAGGGCGTTCCAGTCGGTCAGGATCTTGTCGTCCTTTCCCGGGCGGACCCGCTCTTCTCGGGTTGCAAAGAGTTTCTGCCGGCAACTCTCCACGAACCATGCCAGGTCCTCTTCCGACATCGAGAACACGTGGACCCAGGATGCCAGAGGCCGCCGCAGGCGGAGAATGTTTTTGCCCGTCCTTCTCCCGCCGGGCTGCTCCCGGTAGTTGCCGGGATCCGTGACGCCGAAGACCCGGGAGAACCGCTCCCCGTCCTCTTCCCCGAGAACCCGGAGGATCTCGTCCTTCGTCCAGACGTAGAACTTCCCCTCCTCGCCCTCGCTGTCTGCGTCCTCCGCCGCGTAGAAACCACCGCCCGGATCGGTCATCTCCCGCATGACGTAGGCGATCGTCTCCCGGGCGGTTCTCGCGAAATCCTCCCTTCCCGTCGCGAGGTAAGCCTCCGTGTATGCTATGACGAGAAGCGCCTGGTCGTAGAGCATCTTCTCGAAGTGCGGGACGAACCACTCCGCGTCCGTCGAATAGCGATGGAACCCGTAGCCGAGGTGGTCGAAGATCCCGCCCCGCCGCATGGCATGCAGCGTCTTCTCGACCATCGAGTACGCCGGCTCCTTCCCGGTCCGGTTCCCGTACCTGAGCAGGAATATGAGGTTGTGCGGGGTCGGGAACTTGGGCGCATCCCCGAACCCGCCGTTCTCCCCGTCGAAGATCCGGAAGAAGGTGTCGTAGGCCTCATCGAGGACCGCTTCGGGGAGTTCGCTTTCCCCCCGGGGAGTGCGGGCCGCGCTCTGCAGCGCCTGGAGCACCTGGCCGCCGGCGTTCTCGAGTTCCAGCCGCTGGCTCTGCCAGACCTTGTTGATCCGGGGGACGAGGTCCAGGAGGCCGGTCATTCCGTAGCGGCTCTCCTTTGGGATGTAACTCGCTGCAAAGAACGGTTTTTTGTCGGCGGTCATGAAGATGGTGAGCGGCCATCCCCCGGCCCCGGTCAGCGTGTGGGCGGCCGCCATGTAGATCTGGTCGATATCCGGCCGTTCCTCGCGGTCCACCTTGATGCAGACGAAGAATTCGTTTAACAGTTTCGCGACCTGCGGGTCTGCAAACGACTCTTCCTCCATGACGTGGCACCAGTGGCAGGCCGAGTAGCCGATGGAGAGGAATATCGGTTTACCCTCCTCCTGCGCCCGGAGAAATGCCTCTTCACCCCAGGGATACCAGTCGACGGGGTTATGGGCATGCTGCAGCAGATATGGGCTCTGTTCGTGGATCAACCGGTTCGGTGGCGATTTCTCCCGCACCGGCGCTCCTGGCGCTTCCGGGTCGTGTCCGCGTGCCGGGTTCATACTCCTGACGTGCTGATGCAGGCTAATAAAGGTGACTCTTCTCGGAGTACAGACCTCGATCCTATCGGGCCGGGGTGAGGAAGGCCCAGTGGGTTTTCGCGGCGAAATGAGGGGATGGTCCCGGCTCCGGCCCGGCAGGCCCCCCCTTCCCCTCTGTAATGGGGGTTTCCTTTGTCTCCCTGCAACCGGTTGTAATCAGGGAGCATTCACGGTCAGCAGGCCGTTCCTGGAAGGAATCTTTGCCTTGTTGATATCGACAGGGCAGCCGACCGCACGGGTGCCGACGCAGAGGGCGTGTGCGTACCCGGCCGCCTCTCTCCCCCTCTGTCAAACCGTATCTTTACTTTTTTTCTTCGTTCAGAGCGACGATCAGCTGCAATATCCCCTCGCGCAGGGACACGGATGCGTTTTCCATCCGCGCGTCGGGTGAAGCGTCCCTCAACCCATAGCCATGCCATTGCACCTCCCCGTCCTGTGCTCGCTCCTTTTCCCACCATGACCAGGTCCCATTTTGCTCGGCCGGCGGTAAGACGGCAACAGTGTTTTGGAAGGCCTGTTTCTCTTCTCCGGTGGTTTCTACCGGTATTATTTTGGTAAGCAGCGGACCGGCGTGAAAGGACGCCTCCATCGTTTTCAGTGCCGGTTCGAAAAACCGTGCCGGAATTTTGAAGTCTTTGACCGGGAGCAGCCCGGTGAAAGCATGGATCGGTGAGCGTGGATCCACCAGCAACGTGACACACGTCGGAGCCGACGCTCCTGCCTGCAGTTCGAGATAGTTTCCCTGCGGCCTTCCCGGGGGCCCTATCTGGCAGACGTAATCGTTATGGGGTGGCGGGACCGCCACGCTGTGGAAGCATGTATAGTCGTTTCCGGTAAAGTAACCGATAGTTCCGTCATTTCGGGCGATTTGATCCCCTAACCGCAGGGAAAACCGGTATTTTAAGAACGGCGGCTCGACGGGCGCGAAAGTCGCCTGCCATCCTGCGTCGATGAGGGGCGGCCCCTCCAGTTGGAAACGGAATCCGGCGCGAACCAATGCAAGCGGCCTGCCGATGAGGAGGGAAAGATGCAGGTCGCTCCGCTCCCCCAGCGGCTCCAACGTCCACATTGCCCTGTCGATCGTCTCCAAAAACGCGGAAAATTCCGCTTCTCCCCGTCCGACCAGCCCGGCAACAAATGCACCGAGGTGGGGGAACAACTCACGAATCTGCAGCAGCGTCCGTATTTCACCGTGTACCGGGGGCGACCAGGCCACGTGCTTCTCCCCCCGGACCGGCTTCAACAAGCGCAATTCTCCCATAGCCGAACCATCCGGTGCATAAAGGAGCAGCCCGTGGTCCAGATGATTCATCAGTATCCATCCGCAAATGGGGTTGACATGGGGGCTTTCTCCTAAAATCAGGTTGTCGTCTCGCTGATCGCTTAAAAGAACCTCCAGGCGCATATGCTGAAGCAGGCGCGGCGGCAGCTGCGCGGGAGCCGTAACCGCCGGCTGAAGGCTGCGCGGCGGCAGCATGGCCGCGTCACGCAGGAGCGGAAAATTCTCGTGTTTATAGAGCCCCGATCCGGTTTCGGAGCGCGTCAGATCCAGCACCCGTCCGAATTTATCGTACAACATTAAATCGGTAAAGAAGATCTGGCCCTGGCAAATCCCGTAAAAATCAGAGAGCACATCGTTCAATAAAAACGGAACCGTATCCGCCACTGCCTCTTTCATGCCACCGCCGGGCGCTCGAAAGGTGCGGGCGTCACGCTGGGCAAGCATCGCACGAAAGCCCGTTAACTCCTGCGATACGAAACACCAGCCGTCCACCTTGCGCATCCATTCGTCGAGCTGCGCATACCCTTTGCTCTCCCCGCCGCCGCTTATGAATTCCCGCAGCCGCTCTTTGAAGGTGTGTCTGATATGCGTACTCAGCGGGGAAATTCCTCCGATCTGAACGATTTTGCCGTCGCCAGCGGCATTGTCGTCCAGGATATAATCGATCCCGTCGAAAAGCCAGTTCTTCTTCCCTTCCGCCTCGTGCGGCACGTGGATATACCTGACTCTCCATTCCATGAAGATGGGGCTCCAGGGCTGGGACCACTGCTCCAGCCCCTTTTGCGGCAGAACACCCAGGTAATCCCCGTAATTATGCCGGCAAATCCTTTCTTTCAGCGCACCCACAGACTGCCCCGGCAACGAGGCCGCAAATTGTGCGCTTTCCGGGTCTAAGAGCAGAAATTCTACGAAAAGATCTGCCGCCGCCCCGGGCAGGGCCTCCCGGTTGGGCAACGGCGGCATCTTTTCAACGAGCCGGGAGGCCTCGACGTCGATCCCTGCTATGCTGAATCCAGTGATTAACTGGCTGCCCAGGCGCACGTTCAGGTTCACGCCGGGGTCTGCTTCTTTCGCAGGCTGTACTCCGGCAATGACCATCACCGGATCTGTTCCCTGCCAGTAACGTGCCTTGGCCACCGCTTTCAACTGTTTCTCGGGGTCGATGCTGTTTCTCTGCGCGAACGCTTCAATACCCCTTAAAAAAGCCGCCTGTTCCCCTTCTTTCCCGTTCCCTTCGGGAAGCGGGCGTGGCAATTTTTGCGCAAGTGCATCTACCTTCTCCAGCTGCCGGCGCACGCGGGACAACAGGGAAGCGGGATTGGCCGCATCCAGCAGCCCGTCGAAATCTTCGCTGCGATAGCCGGTCTGGTTCGGGAAAATATTCCGGAGATGTCCTTTCTTCCACCATGCCGCGTGCAGATCCCACTGCAGCTGAACAAGTTCCGCCGCCTCCCGCTCGTAGGCGTTTTGATCCGCATTGAGCCGGAGCAGGAGATCCTCCTCCCGCCCGGTGAGTTCAAGTTCTTTTCCGCCGTGATTGCCGCCTTCGGCACGGCGTGCGGCGAGTTCCCACCGATAACCTCCCGGTCTGGAGGAAAACCACGCGTCCCGCACCTTTTTGTCCAGCATCGCTTCGCCACCCGGCTCGTCGAGGACGTGCAGCAGATTGTACTGGAATGCGCGCAGCAGTGCAGCGGTGCGTCCGGCGTCCTGATAACCGGAAAGCTGGCTGGCCAGCAGAGCGCTGAAGGCGTCGACGGTGTTGTTCCCAACGGCCACATTCAGTTTTTTGCTCTGCCTGATCTCCTCCAGGGGGTCATCCTGCGGCGCTACGCCCGCCCGTTCCCAGGCAATCGAAAACACCGAGCCGGAGTAGATGCTTCTTTCAATCTGTTGGGGCACCTCACCCTCCGTCAAAGACCATCCGAGCGTCTCCAGCACTTCCGCCTGCGTATCCTTGCCGGTAAAGCCCCGGGGACCGGTACGAACGACATCCTTGCCGGGATCGGAGTACCAGCCCGCTACAAAATAACTGAGTGTATCTTTGTCGATCCCTGCAAGGTCGTCGTAAAAGGAGAAAATATTGCGGTTATGCGCCACGTAAATGCTGAATTCCGCGTTTGAAGGCGCCAGAGCGGTCAAAAACATCGTTTCGGAAGCCTGCTCGCGCCAGTTCTCCAGCGGGAAAGGAATACCCAGGTTGACGGTAATGGGCTCATGGGGATCGGCCGAGGAGATATTGGCGTTTTTCCGCCGGGAATCGGCGCAGTCCTTCCACATGGCCAGGATGCCGGGATCGATCAAGTAAGCGCTTGTTTGGGCGGCCGTTTCCGGCGGTGTTTCCGGGCATGTGGGGCAGTCGCTCTCCAGCACCCAGCTTTTTGTGGTGTCGCTGCCGCGGCGGATGACCAGCCAACGGTTGGGTACCAGCGGATAGCGGACAGCGTTCTTCTCCTCAAAGCCGGTGCGCAGGGCACGTGGCAGCACCCAGTGAAGATATACGCCGGGCTTCTGCCCCCCGACATACTGGTTAAAGGCCAGCGGTTCGGCCGATTTATACCGGGAAAGCGCATTGTAGTTGAACGTCCACCAGCGGAAACTGTCCCGCCTGATCACCGCTTCGTTAGCCGCGAGCGCGTCAAGGTCAACGGGGACAATAAGGGTCTCTTGCATGCAATCCCTCCTTTTTGTATTTTTCATTGCTGCGGGCAGTGAAAGACCATCGTCTCGGGCGGCTTGCCAAGTTGCATCGATAGTGCGCCGGGTGTCAGCACGCCCCCGGGCAGCGTATCTTTACCCATGGCCGCCGCCATCCTGCCCAGCAGTCCGTCGGGTGAGCCGGGCAGCAGATTCAGCACCCGTCCGTCCCGCATGCAGCCGGGCCCGGATAACAGCGGGAAACTTCCTATCCGGGTGCCGATGCTCCTGCCGCCGTTGTCGTACCCGGGGACGGCCTGACGAAGGGTTACGGTGCCGTCCTCCCGCACGCCGAAGCCCGATCCGTCCTGCGGTTCGCCGAACTCGATGCGGTGCGGAACGGTCTCAAACACGCAAAAAAGCACGTTTGGGGATAGGTGGTCGAGGCGCAGAATGCGCAGGGCATTCCCCGCCCCGTCGTACGGGCGCACGACCATATTGGGCCACCCCGCCGCCACTGCAGAGCGGAGCAAAAACCCGCACATAGGCCCGGGAGGAGCGGCGCCGGACGAGGCGGTACCGCAAGCTCCTCCCCGTAGCGCACAGAGGGAGCGCAGCGCTGCGTCCTGCGCCACCTTTTTGATCATTCCGGAAAACGCGGTCTGGCGGCTGGACTCAAGCCCGATGCTCATCGCCCCGTCTACCAGGGCGTCCAGCCAATCCATGTCCAGGTAAAAGAAGCGCAGCGACTCCACCGGCAACAGTCTTTCATCCGCCACCAGATAGTCGAAGGGAACCGGATAAAGCAGAAGCAGTTTCCCCAGCCATCGGGCCACCGGCTCCAGCTCCCCCTGAACCGCCGCGTATACCCTCTCCCGCACTTCCGGATCGTCCATGCACTCTCTCATCTCCTGCACCGGGTCCGTCCCGTAGACAGCCCTCTGCAGCGCCGTTCCGGCCTGGCCCGGCACCGGCGGCCTGCCGATCTCCTCAAAGAGCCGTCCGTCCAGCAGAGTGCCAAACTGTACGCTCATGGTGTTTTCTTTGTGGAAATCTTCGACGTTCCTTTCGCCGAAATAAGAACTGCGCAAGCGATTCTGCAGCGTATCCACGAACCGCTGGCCCGCCGCACGCAATACCAGCAGGTGCCGGCCGAAGCTCGGATCGGACAAAGCCGCGGTACGCCCGGCTTCCCACGCAGCCGCGAGCGAAAGGTCGAATATCCCGTTTGTTTGATCGTAAATCATGGCGGCGTCGGCCGTGAAGAACGGCGCTGTTTTCAGCAGGGGCTTCTGTTGAAACGGCGCCAGCGGGCCGCGATACCAGGCGAAACTCTCCTCCCCGGTTCGTGCGTGATAGCACAACGGCACGTAACCGGCCTGCAATCTCCGGTTTACGTCTGCGGCTGCTTCGTCGCCGTCCCCCTCAACCTTCAGTTCAGGAAGATGCAGGCTGAAATTTTCCGGCTTTGCTTTCCCGTGCTCATAAGCGGCTGCAGCAACGTTCAGCATGAGGGATTTAAAATCACCCGGAGTGCCGGGAGTGGTGTAAAAGCACCAGCTTGCCAGCGAAAGGAGCGCCACGTCTTGAAAAGACCCTATATCCGCTTCACCGGGAAGATACGGCTCCATTCCTTCGAGTGAAACCAGATGGACGATATGCTTAACGGGCTTTTCCCCATCCCGCTCCGACACCGCCGGAAGACGTCCGGCGAGCAAAACCGCCGTCAGGCCGTCGCGAGGAAGATTCACGGCGGGTTTGTCTTCCACTCCCGATTGCCGGCAGTGGGCTAAAAATTTCAGTTCGTCAAGGCGCGGCGCAATCTTAAGGAACAGCTCCACCGGGATCTTTATGTACGTGCAGGGGTCGTCGAGGCTGCTCTCCGGGGATACTTCCAGCCGGGGAACAAGGGTTGTCGACCCGGCATGCATGAAGTCTCTCACCGTGGAGGTGATCGCTCTGGTTGCGTCCTGCCCGCCGTCATCCCCTTTGAGTTCCGGGTCTTTAAAGACCATCAGGGCCAGCCACGGTGTGCGAGGATCGCTGCGGCCTGAGAGCGGCCGCGCCCAGGGCAACGTGGGGTCCTTCAGCACGATATGGGGCAGAGTGCCGGACCATGCCCCCACACTTCCCGGCGGCGGATACCGGCCGACGATCAGGTCCGGTTCCAGCCCGAACTGGGGCGCACTCACGACAAATTCCTGACGGGCCCCGATCGGCTCCCCGGCCAGCAGAGCACCGTCTTCGACCAGCTCCTGCGTCAGACGAATCTCCCATGTCCCTCCCTTCAAGGAGGGAGTACAACTGTCGTAGATGCACAGTTCGTCCGCCCAGATTGTTTTTGCCGAATTCATCCTCATGACTCCTCCCCGGTCAATGTCAGCGGCGCATCGCAAAAAAGCGTCTCCGCCTGCACGGCCATCTCCGTCATAGCATCGCTGCGCCCGCGATAGATGCCGCCGCACGCCAGTGCCTCGTAGATTCGGACGCGCTTCCGCCCGGCCGCTGCAATCCCGAGAATCTCCCCCACCGACCGGTCGTTGTACACCCCGGCAAAATCATCGGACGGCGCCACGCCCTCGTGCAGCGGCATCTGCGCCGGGCCTTCGGGCAAATCGATGTATTCCACCATGAGCACCCGGCCCGGCACCGGGCCAAGTACATCACTCAATTCGGGTGCGGGCGCGGAAACAGTCAACCCGCAGAGCCTGTCGGGCAGCAACTCCGCCCCGGGTGTCGTCGGATTCTGGACAAATCTGTCGTCCCTTGTTAACGGGACGCCCCATAACGCCCGGGGAAGGGCCTCGGTATGGGGGCTTGCCGCCCAGCGCCCCAGCTCCGCTCTCGTCAGAGGGACGCCCTGGTGAAGTATTTCCAGACGATAGGCGGAAACAACCCCCCGTTTGTTCATCGGCCGTATGTTGATGCCGCCGCTCTCATCGGTAAAATCGTGCTGCGTGGCGTCTCCTAGTTGCACATGGCTTGCGGGAATGGCGCTCCGGGTAAAGAACGTGAATTCCCCGCCGCGCACCACCCATATTTCTTCGTGATCACCCCGGTCGAGCACGTTGCAAAGACCTGCACCGGCCGCTATGGTACAGATATTGTCCCGTGGCAGCAGGGCTCGAAAGTCCTGCCACGCCAGAGGTTCGTAATTTCTATCCAGGGCGCCGTCCGACCCGAAGTGAACGGTAAAACTGATGAACGACAGATGCACCTTGACCCTGCCGCCCAGCGGGGGACCCCATAAGGTCAGTGCGGCTCCCAGTGAAAGCGTGATCGTCTTATGACAGCATAACAGTTCAAGCCGGCAGCAGACGCCAATCTCCACGCTGATCTCCGCCAGGAACGAGAACGGGCTCCAGGCCACCAGCAGGTTCGCGTGCGCGGTAAACCACGCGCACAGGTTTCCTCTGGCAAAAAGCACCTCCAGGCTGCCTCCAGCCATGCCGCAGGACGGGGTAAGGGCAAAATACGTTTCGCCTTTGATCGTCACGCCCTCGCTTACCGCCCAGTTGAAACCGACTTCAGGTACGGACGGATAAAAATCGGGCGCGCGGAACGCGGGATGGTACCCGCCGATGGTCAGCACGAACTGCCCGGCGTGGGGATTATCGCCGAACCACAGGCAAAATGCAATCCCTCCCGTCAGGCGGCAGTCCTTTGTTAAAAGGTACGAATCAGGCGTAAGTTCGGAGCGGATCGAGAGAATTCCTTCCCCGGGACGCAGTACCGCGGCTATTTTAAGTTCCGCATACACATAACTCTGTTCGTCGCTTGCCTGCTGCGGCAGGCGCATCCATGCCAGACCCAGCAGAGAAAAATGCAAATCGTCCCCGAATTCGGCAACAGCGAGCAGGTTGCCGTAAATCAATTCGAAGGATGAAAAGCGCATGCCCGCGGCCAGCCAGTAGCTGCCCGGCCTGGGAGCGATCCATTGCTTTATCCTGCCGGATGGGGAGGCCGCCCTCCCCTCCAGCACCTGCAAAACGGCAAGCGCGTCCTCCTTGCGGCCTCCGGCGCGGGCAGCGCCTCCATCCAGCAGGGGAAAATCCGGCAGCTCTTCAAGGGACGGCAGCGCAAGCTCCCGGTTGAAGCCGAAACCGCCCATCAACCCTTCAATCCTGAAGGCCGGCAAACCACCCAGGGCGCCTTCCAATCGGGCAAAGACGAAAAAGGCAGGTAAACCGTCACCGATTTGCGCATAAGAAGCGATTCCCGTCATCGTCCACTTTTCCGCCTGGATTGTCACCATGCCGTCATACTGGAAGCTGACGCCGGCGGCGGGCCGAACCTTCAGGATGGCGCCGGAGATGCGCAGCGGCGGCTGGTTATATGCGATTCCGAGCCCCCGCAACTCGAATACCGGGGTCGAACCGGAGAGGGATGCGCCCGCCGTCAGTCCATCCAGGGAGAGCGTAACCGGGCCGAGCAGGAGTGATGCATCCAGTAAAAACAGCAGGTTGTTGTCCTCCAGCGTGATCCCGACACGCCGGAACTGCAGAAACCCAAACTGCTTTTGCACGTCTATCCATTTGATCTTCTCTTCCTGCGACGGCGCCGGGGAATCCTCTTTGCCGTCTTTTGTTTCCGCCGCTCCTGCAGCAAGCAGCAGGGGCAGCGGCGTGCCTCCCACCATCAAATCGCCGGAGAGGTATACTCCTGCGCTGAGGCCGTCCGCCGCCAGAGGAGAGAGGGCGGCGGGAAGACGGGCGTTAATCTGCTCCGCCTCTTCCCCGGTAAAAGCAGCGGAGGCATAGCCCACCTGCAGACGGCCCACTCCCAGCGAGAACCCGGGCGGGAGCTGCCCTCCGAGCAGCGGCAGGTTGGAGAGGCCGATCTCCATGCCCGGACAAAGCGCAAGCGTAAATTTCTTTTCCCCGGCTGTCCTGTAGAATACGAATTTCGCCTCTTCCAGCCCCAGCTCCAGACTATCGGGAATAGCCCGGGCGGCGCGGGCCGAAACACCGGCGATAAGATCCCCGAGTTTGCATTTCTCCTGTTTCGTCTGTTGATAGGAGGCGATGATCATGTCGGTATCGGCGTCTTCATAAAACGCCATGTCAAAAACGTGTCCCGCAAGTACAACCTCACCGGAGAAAAAGCCGGAATAACCGCTAGAGCGGTGCGTTAACGCGATTGCCGCCGTTATCTCCACTTCCCGATCGTCCACCTCGATGCTGCCGCCGCACCGGAGATCGAAATCTCCCGTACCGGTCTGGCATTCCATGGAAAAGGACGCCAGCCGCAGAGAACGCACCGCAGCGGGAACCTCCCGCACGCCGAACGTCTCTTCCAGCAGCCGGGTCACGTCCTCCATCTTGAGCGTACTGCCATGATCAAGACCGCCGCTGAAGCACCATCCTGCGTCGGGGGAGCGGTATTCGGCCGACATCTTCACGTGCGTATCCCCCAGAGAAATGTGGCCCCGTATGCTGCCGGAGAGTTCATCGCGGTAGCGCAATAAAAGAGCAAGGCTATCCAGGGAAACGGGACCGACCCTCCACACCCCCGCAAGCGCCAGATACAGCCCGTAATGGCCTTCGCGCAGGGCCGCGTAAAAATCTGCGGATACGACGGTCAGTTCGCCGGGAAGAGCACCGGTTTCGGGGAGGAGGGATTGCAGGAGATCGGACGCTTTCAGCGACTCTTTATTGCGCATCCCGCCGCGCACGGCAGATTCAGGCAGGCTCAGCGTCACCCCCAGTTCGAGGGCGCCGATCCTGATCACGCTGTCCAGCAACAACCCTATGAAGGTAAACTCTCTGGCGTTCACCCGGACCCGAACCGCGCTGACGGCCGCGTCGAACGCATCCGCCGGCAGTTTCAACCGCCCGAATGCATCCCCTATCTCTCCATTCTTGATGTTGCATGCCGTGGCGAGCCACGCCGTTATATCGGCCAGGCCGGGGAACGTTTCGGCGGGAGGGGCCGGGACCAGCCACACCGTCCATTCCTCGGTGAAACTTACGCCCGCTCCTGCTTTCATCTCTATCGAGCCGATCTTCAGGCGGCCGACGAGATTGATGCAGAAGCCGAAGGTGTCTGCATTGACCCAGATCTCCAGCCCCTGGAAACACAGCAGCCCCGGGATCAACTCCAAAGAGGCGCTGCTGGAGAGACCGAACTCCTCGCAAAAGGTGGTTTCTGTATTCGGGTAAAATGTAACGGCGAAGCGGTCTTTGCATACGTTCACCGCATCGTTCATAAAATTCAGCTTTTCCGGCGGGGCAAAGGGAAGCTCGCCGCAGATCTGCATGAGCTGCAGCGCTGACAGGGGTGCATCCTGATCTAGCGTAAGCCGCCACGCGCCCGCCTGCCCTTCCACGCGCCGGAGTTGAACCCCTAATTTGAGCCCGCACGAAAACGAAGCCGTTCCTTTTGCGCTCCACGAAACAACTGTTTCCTGTGCCCCGTTCTCCAGCCTGATGAGTACCTCCGCGAGGGCAACTGAGGCGTCGTCGAGCCCCTGGATGGGCCATACATCTTCACTGCCGCCGCGGATCTCCAGCACGGAACCGGAGCATGCCAGGCCGTCCCTCTGCAGAACAAGGGAGACTTTCCTGCCGGGTGCAGTGCCGACCGCTTCTCGCAGTTCCTCCGGCAGATGCCCATCCTCCGCCGTCAGGGTGATGTGAGGGAGTAAGGAGTTTAAATACGCGCTCAACCGCTCAAGATCCGTCATCCGCACCCGCCTCAGATCTCAAAATCGCCCAGCCCCCAGATAAGGGGAGTCGCCCATTTTAGAGGTTTGAAGCTCACTTCGCTCCAGCTTCCCCCTTCGAATTTGCAAAATACAATGCCGCTGCGGTGGGCTTCTTTTAATCCGTTGTCGCATAAAAGGAACAATTTTTTAGCATGGTACAGATTCTGTTTTGCCGACCCGCCCGCCGCAATCACCACATGAATGTCCGGCGGATCGGGACAGCACGCCTTCATCACCCGGTGCCCGTCCATGGAATCCAGGCAAATATCCACCCCAAACCGGATCACGGTATCCCGGAAGGGTATGCGAAAACTGGGAGAGAGCATGGGGTTCACCCGGGGAGTAAAACCGCTGTGAAAAATGCTGTCCGGCGGATTCATTTCCGGATGACGCTTCAACTCTTTTACTCCGTCCACAGGTGCGGTGAACTGTTTATCCCACAGCAGGACAAGATCGCCCCGGTGGAAGACCGGCAGGGTATTGATCACTTCCTCTTTTTCATCAATTCTCCTTTTCCACATCACGGTACCCGCAAAGGTAACAACGTCGGGATCCGTGCTCATGTTGCGAAGCCGCCGCGTCACCAAAAACCGCTCGACTTCGGGCAGGGTCCCGTTTAAAAAAGCCTGCATGACGGGCTCGTAAAACGGCGAAACGGTGGTATGCCCGGGTCGGTCATTGATATCGGTAAAGTACGACTCCGCCAGAAGAATGATAAACAGCGTGTTTTTGGGGGCGGTTACACGTGCGTTGGCAAGCGCTTCCTGCAGCAGTTCGCAGGTAAAATCCTCATACCATGAAAACCACTCAAGCTGTCTCTTTTTTTTCAGCCAGTGCAGAAACGACCGGCGGTCCCCGCCGGGACCCGGGCGCTCCTGCAGCGGCGGGCGCAGCTCCGGAGGAAGGACGCCGTCGAGGATCGCGCCGAAATCGGCATCGTCGCCGGCGTTTCTGACAGCCGTGATTGCCGCATTCAACTCCGGCCTTAAGGCGTTGAATCGCGCTTCTTCCTGCTGCCGTGCCCGCACGAACGCGTCGCTGTAACTTCCCAGCGCAATGACTCTAATATGTATCGAACCCATCGCGCCGCCCCTCATGGATCCGCCTCAGCACCGCGGTTCCCTTTTCGGCGCGGCATCTCCAATGGGTATCCAGAGAACTTCGATTTCCGACTTGTTTTCCGTGATATAATTTCTCCCCGTGATGAGCACTTCTTGATTCCGTTTCACCGGAATCATCCCGGAATTTGACCCGCTGTAGGTGTTTTCGTCATTGCCGGGAATATTTGTTATCACCAGATAACAGAAGTTTATGACCTGTACCGTACACTGAGCTATGGATTGGCCCGGCTTTTCACTGCAAGCGATGTTAACAACCAGGAATCCATCCGCATCGGCCTGATAGTACGCATAGGGATTTGGCCCCTTGCATACCGTATGCATATCCTGATGAAACAGATCGATGTGAATATTCGCCCCGTGCGTCTCCAACGAATGCTGTATTGTGGCGGAAGCTGCGGTCAGTTCTCCTTTCACGTGCAGAGAATCTTCCACGGTCGCGCCGATTGCAGTCAAATTGCCATTCACATACAGCGAAGTGTTGACATTCAGGCCTCCGCTGATATTGGCGCCTCCGCTAAACTTTGCATGTTCTTTAAACTCGGTTTTTTGAACAAAAGCCGCAGGCCCGCTAAACACGGCCCATTCACCGACGGTAAGAAACGACGGCTGAAGCACGGGATTTGCCACCGTCACCGTAAGGTGCCGGTAGATATAAACGGACCGGTATCCCGCCTGCGGCTGGTCCTCATCCCAATCGCCCGTCATGGAAGCCACGAGCACAAAGGCGGTATCATTCTGCACGCCTTCCTGCAGCACACAGGAGGTTTGTGTTCCCTGGTACACAACCTTCCCGTCTTTCTGGTAGAGTTTGAAATAGGTACCGTTGCTCTCCCAGGCAAAACGGATTTTTTCTCCTTTTTGAAATTCACTGCGAGGAACAGTGTACTGATCGGCAGCGGTCGTGATGAAATTGTTGGCGTAAAACTCCGGTTCGCCTTTGACACAGTTGAATTGATATAGCCTGTCCTGCATCTCCTGCTGGTTGTCCGGCGACGATGTCTCCTGGATCTGTATCGTGGAACTGCCGCATTGCCCGCTGATGTCGCCGAAGATGGAAAACGTCTGATTGCCGCTGATTTTATACAGTTTCTCATCCCTGCACACCATCGTGAAAGCCGCATAGGGTGTTGCGCTTCTGATTCCCAGCCTGCCGCCCGCGTCCTCTTCCTTTGTCAGCAGGGACCAATCGGCGTTGTTGGCGGCAATGGAAGGCATGGACGCAAAAAGGGAGTCCGGCGTGTTCCCGTAAGGGACTGCAACGATAATCTGTTTGCAGTAGGCGCCTTGCGGATTCAGCAGGGAAATATTCAGCCTGCCCGTGGCGGGCATCCACGGCACGCTTGCCTGCATGGGCGAAGGTGATGTGGATGCGGCGTACTGCAACAATACCTGCAATTCTTGAATTTCCATAGTCTTTTTTCTCCTGTTACTCCGAAATTGTTGGACATGTTTTCAACAGAAATCGGTAACGTCTTAATTTTTTTGTAACCTGCCCATGCCCCGTCCCTTTACGTGATCGTTCCCTCTCTATCGTCAAATACCTTCTGCCGGTAACCCGCTCCTCGTTGAGTTGCACTGGAAGTACAACCGCTCCAGATCTGCAATCAGGAGCAACATCCATCAGAACGGCTCCGATCAGCCCGATCAATGACTCTTCGTTTGGGAACACCCCCACGACGGAGCACGCTATGTCCCCAAAGCGGTCCTGGTGGTTCGTGCTTTGAGGTCTTCGAACTGTCTCGATCAGAACGTCTCTTTCTTACAGCCGGTTGTCCCCGCTCCCAGGATTTCCCGGTCGTCCCGTACTCCGGCAAGGTGAATCGGAGTCCAGCGTGTCATCTCCGATGGGCACACGGCACCCAGAATGCGGCAGAGGTCGCCTTTCTCAGTGCATCCTGCGGACACGCAAAACGGATCCGGGTGACAGACACGATGGAACAATCGACAGAGGACTGAAACGAAGAACCAGGGCGGTGGACTTTGTAGTCGTCTTCCCGGCGGGGAGAGGCGCTACCGGAAGACATCGGTCTCTGCAGGCCGGAGGCAAAGAAAGCCCAACGGGTGCTCATGGCAAAATGAGGAGAAGATCCCGGCTCCGGCCTATCCAGAGCCCCCTTCACTCCGCGATGGGGATCTCCTTCGTCTCCTCCGCGACCGGCTGCATATAGGGGACGTCCACGGTCAACAGGCCGTTCCTGAAGGTCGCCTTTGCCTTGTCGGTATCGACGGGACAGCCGACCGCGTAGGTGCCGACGTAGCGGACGTCGCCACGGGACGCGTCGACGGAGAAGCTGGTTTCCTGCATCTTAAAGGTGATATCCTTCTTCTCAACGCCCGGCAATTCGATCTCGATGTGAAGATTCTCTCCGTTCTCATCCGAGTAAGCACAGACATAGGGTGCGACTCTCAATGCTGCCATCTCATAACCTCCTCGACGGCAACAGAGGGGCGGGAGTGCTATTTAACGTTTGCCTTCGGCCACGATCCGGTCCGGGCGGGCGCGTCTCCGACCCTCGCGCGGGACTGGCGGTTGGACCCCCGAACAGAGGTTTTATCTTGCGGTCGTTGAGTCTCATGCATGAGCGAGCGGTTCGTCTTCACCCGGCACCGCACCAGGTGCTACCGTTGCGGCGAGGCTGCCGATCAGGTCATCAAAGCGGTATCCGCGCAGGCGCAGGTAACCTGTTCGTCCTGCGGTGCTACGCGGATCTTCGTCCCCAGGTTCGAGAACATCGGGGCGACCTGGGTCTGCACTCCGCTTGGGCGGTATGATATCTGGCGCATCGAGGCCGATGCGGCGTGTAAATATTGCGGGGTCGCGGGCCCGCACGACCTCACGATCGGGTACGGTCACCTAGCGACCCGGTGCCGGAACTGCGGTTACGCGCACTTCTACCGGTTCAACCTTGAGTATATCTCCAGTTGTCCCATCGACGAAGGAGTGGTCAGCGCTCCTCGCGCACCATAGCGATGGCCTGTTTCGGGCACTCGTTCGCGCAGATGCCGCACCCCTTGCAGTAGTCGAGGTCGATATTCAGTTCCTCGTCGATGACCCCGTCCGGGCAGTACTGGGCGCAGAGCCCGCAGGCGTTGCACGCCTCCTTGTCCACCACGGGCCGGAATGTCCGCCAGGAACCCGTCTTTCCCGAAGAGGCCTCCGTCGGCCTGCTGAGCGCAAGTCTCTTTCTCATACCTTCAACTCCTCGTACGCGGCTTCGGCGGCTTTGACGTTCCGCTCGTCGGCAAACATCTCACGGATCGCCTGTTCTGCCGAGGGGAGGGTGACGATACCCATCTTCGCGAGCGCCCCGAGCACCGGGGTGTTGAGGATGGGGCTCCCGGCGACCACCAGGTTCTGTGCGAGCGCGATCCCGGTCAGGTCGACGTGACGGCAGATCCCGTTGCACCCGGCAATAGGGTGGGCGCTGTTTAAGAGGACCGTCCCGCCGTCTTTTAAGCCCTGCAGGACGTCCACCACGTCCATGATGCTCGCGTCAAGCACGATCACGAGATCCGGCTCGTGAATCTGGCTGTAGATCTTGATCGGCTGATCATCGATCCGGACGAACGAGACGACCGGCGCTCCGCGCCGCTCCGCCCCGTAGAACGGGCAGGCCGTTGCGTATTTGCCGTCCCTGAACGCCGCGAGGGCGAGGAGCTTCGCGGCGGTGACGCCGCCCTGCCCGCCCCGGGAGTGAATCCTGATCTCATACATGGTCGCTCACCCCGAACCAGGTCTCCTCGCCGGGATGCCGGTTCCGAACAAAATCCGCGATATCGTCGTAGGTGACCTCCTGGCCGCCGAGGCCGGCGATCACGCTGTAGGGCTCGATGCCGGTCTTCGACCTGATGGAATGTGCCACCACCCCGCCGAAACCGAAGGAGTAGTCGCGGTCGATCACCACGACCTCCCGCCCGGCAAGGTCGAGGTCCGGGAAGGGGCGGAACCAGCGCAGGCGCATGGACCCGGCTTTCACGCCCTCGCCGCGGAGGCGGTCGACCGCCACCTCCGCCTCTTTCCCGAGCGTTCCCATGGCGACGACGACGACGTCGGCATCCTCGCACCGGTAATCCTCGGTGGGACCGTTGGAGCGGCCGAACCGCTCCGCAAACTCGCGCTCCACGTCCGCGATCACGCCCCGGGCGTCGCGCATCGACCGCTCGATATCCCAGCGGAACCGGAAGTAGTCGGCCGGCCCGGTCATGGGGCCGTAGACGCAGGGATTCTCCGTGTCGATGGCGTGCGGGAGGCGGTAGGGGGGCAGGAAGTCGCCGATCTCGACCGTCTCGAGCGACTGCATGATATGGCTCAGCGCGAACCCGTCCAGGTTGACCATCACCGGGAGGAGGACCCTCTCGTTCTCGGCGATCTTGAAGGCCATCAGGGTGGCGTCGTAGGCCTCCTGGACCGTGCCCACGAAGACCTGCAGCCAGCCCGTGTCGCGCTGGGAGAAGGCGTCGGTGTGCTCCGCCCAGGTGTTCCACCCGGGTCCGAGGGCGCGGTTGACGTTCGCCATGACGATCGGCAGGCGCGCTCCCGCCGCCCAGTGGACCATCTCGTGCATGTAGAGGAGGCCGTGAGAACTCGTCGCCGTGAAGGTCCGGACGCCTCCTGCGCTCGCCCCGATACAGGCGGCCATGGCCGAGTGCTCGCTCTCTACCGGGATGTACCGGCTCGCAAGATCGCCTTCGGTGACGTAATCGGCGATCTGCTCGACGATCTCGGTCTGGGGGGTGATCGGATACGCGGCGATGACGCCCGGTTTTACGGCCTTCACCGCGGCCGCCACCGCCTTGTTGCCGGTCGCGATCGTCAACATACGCCGGCCTCCTCGCGGGAAAGGCGCTGGATGTTGTGTTCTACCTGCTGCCGCATCGCATCAAAGATCTCCGGGCTCAGGTTCTTGAACCGGCCCTGGCCCTTGATGTAGTCCTCGAGAGGCGCGGGTTTCTTCATCGCGGCCTTCGATGGCCCGCTGATCGCGAGTTTCCCGAACTCGCGCTCGTAGAGGATCCACTGGGCGGTCTTCACCGCCAGTTTCCCCATCTCGACGGTCTTCTCCGTGGGGTAACGCCATCCGGGCGGGCACGGCGCCAGGATATGGATGAACTTGGCCCCCTCGATCGAGAGTGCCTTCTTCACCTTCTTGTAGAGGTCGAGGGGGTAGGCGCTGCAGGCGGTCGCCATGTAGGGGGGGTTGTGCGCCTCGACGATCCGGTCGAGGTCCTTCTTGGCCGTGGGCTTGCCGCCGGGGGTCGTGGTGGTACGCGCTCCGAGAGGGGTCGATCCCG
Source organism: Methanoculleus sp. (assembly GCA_018433835.1). Lineage (GTDB taxonomy): Archaea > Halobacteriota > Methanomicrobia > Methanomicrobiales > Methanoculleaceae > Methanoculleus. The sequence continues at coordinate 2,596 of JAHDQM010000056.1, read as the reverse complement.
ACCGCTGCATGCCGGTGTTGCCGTATGCCTCGTTGTCGTAGCAGATGTAGAGGAAATTGGTGCCACGCTCAAAAGCACCGGAGAGCGCCTGGATCCCGATGTCGACCGTCCCGCCGTCACCTGCATAGACGATGACGTTGGTCTCTCTTCCGAGCGACGCGAACGCCTCGCTCATGCCGGAGGCGCAGGCGGCGGCTGCGGCAAACGCTATGTTATAGACGGGCACGTTCATCGCCGTGCCGGGATACATCCCCTGGATGACGCTGGTGCAGCAGGCGGGCACGACCAGGACCGAATCGGGGCCGGCAGCTTTGAGCACATAACGCAGGCACAGGGAAGAGCTGCACCCCGCACAGGCGGAAGTACATTTATAGAGATACTCCTCCTTTGGAATCGCTGACAAATTGTTTACACTCCTCTCGTTTATATTTGTCATCGATTGTAATGAGAGTTTTGCGATCCGGTTCCCGGGCACCCGGGGGCCTTCCCGGGGAATGGCCGGTAAAAATACTTCGGAATGAAGTATGCGTCGAAAAACGAGCCGGGAGCGGAGTCCGGTTAAACCGGGACCCTGCCCGCCCCCATCATCCCCGCTCAGTTTCCGGTGTTCTGCCCGGGAGCGCGCCTCCTGCGCGCCAGCTCCGGGCGAAACAATCGGCGGACCAGGCCGGCGTAGCACTTCAGGCAGAAGGGCGTGAAGAACCAGGCACCCATTTCCAGGAGGGGGAAGATGCCTTTGCGGCGTATCCGGTAACGGTAACTCTCTATATTCATCTTCATGTAGACCGGCGCGATCTCCTCGAACCATCGGGCTCTGGTGAGCCTGCCCTCGGCGACCGGCCGCGAGATCTCGCCAAGGAAGTCCAGGATCTCCTCACCCAGGGCCCCCTCTACGGGATGGGGTATGAAATCGTCGTCGATGATGAGCGGTGTCGCTTCGTACTCCCCGACGACGCCGTTCTTCTGCAGGTCGACCGAGAGCGTGATCGCCTCCCGTGAGATGTTGTGGGGCCAGCGGGGCTCGAACTGGAACATGCCGAGCGAGTAGGCAATTAGGCCCCCGTGGTAGCGTTCGATCGCCTGCATGGTATGGGGGTGGTGCCCGAGAATCAGGGTGGCCCCTGCATCGATGAGCCGGTGAGCGAGGTCGATCTGCTCGGGGGACGGGTAGTAGGCCATCTCCGTCCCCCAGTGCAGCGAGATGGCGATATGGTCGCACCGGCCCGCGAGGGTTGCGATATCCTTGAAGAGATCCTCCTCGACCAGCCGGTTGACCGAAACCTCGCGCGATATGGCGAGTTTGCCGATTGTATAGCCTGCAAACCCGATCGAGATGCCGTTTTTCTCGAGGATGACCGGCTCCTGCCGCTCCTCGGTCGCCGATCCTCCGATGGCGAGGATGCCCCGGCTCTCGAGCGCATTCAGGGTATTCCTGAAGCCCTCGACGCCGAGGTCGCCGGAATGGTTGTTTGCAACGCTCATGACGTCGAACCCGGCCTCCACCAGATGCCGGGCCGCATCCGGGCATGTGAAGATCACGTGGTGCTTCTCTGCCGGTTCTCCCGTGTCAGAGAGGGTGGTCTCCAGGTTCCCGAAGAGGACGTCCTTGTCCCGGATGAGATGACGGACCTCCCCGAACGGGTACCGGTTGTTCGCTGCCCGAACCCATATATCTCCTACTGCCGTTAATCTGAGTTTTTGCATGTTTCTCACACCGAAATGCCCCACTGGCCCAGCGGCAGGTCCTGTAGCAGGAACTGGTATTTGCCGCGCCGGGTGCGGGGGATAGTCTCGACGAAGCTGATGGTCACATCCACGTCGCCTTCAAATTTTTTGTCGAGTTCCCGGAGGATGCGTTCCGTATCGCGGTCGGTATACCCCGGTTTCTTCACGATCCTCATCAGAACCTCTCCTTCTCTCCTCTGGTAAAACTGGAACTGTGCAACGTTGTCAAAGACGTCGGAGTGCATGTTCACCGCCGTCATCGATATGAACCGATGATCCTTTGTCACGATGAACTCCTGAAGCCTTCCCTCCACCCTCTCGAGCATTGGATAGGCACGTCCGCAGGTGCAGGGGGCCTCCCCGAGAATCGCCACGTCCATGGTCCGGTAGCGGATGAGGGGGCAGACGAAGTTGGTAAGGCTCGTCGAGACCACTTCCCCCATCGCGCCCGGCCCCTCGACGGGCCGGCCGTCTCGCCCGATCAGTTCGACGATCCCGTATTCGGGGAAGATATGGTAGCGGGTGCTCTCCTCGCACTCGCCGGCGAGCACCGTCTGCTCGGAGTTCCCGTACCAGGAGAAGACCCGGCACCCGAACGCCTCTGCAAGCAGGTCCCGCTGCCAGGGGTAGAGGTTCTCGGACCCGCAGAGGACCGCTTTGACGGTCGGGAACGGCTCGATGCCGTGCTCCCGCATATACCGCGCCAGGATCACGGCTACCGAAGGATATGCCTGGATGAACCTGGGCCTGAACCTTCGGATCCGGTCGATGTAGGTCGGCAGGGTCTCTTCGGTCATTTGGTGGGAGGACATCAGCAGCCACCGGCCGCAGAGCGTCTTCTTCCAGAAGATGCCGTCTTTGGCGGACCCGA
>JAHDQM010000021.1 GCA_018433835.1 Methanoculleus sp. | reverse complement strand
GGCACGTCGCACTCCGCACCTGCGGTGCTCATGCTCCGGCCCTATGGCTGGCACGTCGCACTCCGCACCTGCGGTGCTCATGCTCCGGCCCTATGGCTGGCACGTCGCACTCCGCACCTGCGGTGCTCAAACTCCTTCCCCTTCGGGGAAGTCGTTCCCCGCCCAAGGGGCGGGGGCAGTCACGGCGATAACCGGTGGAAAGCCGTGGATGGGCCTACGTGATCGATATGGATTCGATCACCATCAGGCGCAAAGAAGGGGATGCGACCCTCGGGGTGCGAGAACCGTACCACGCCTTTGTCCCCATCACTCACTTCCTCACCAGCGGATGCACCATATGAATAATATCATAGACGCTGCTCGGGTAGGCCCACGGGATCGCGTCCAGTGTCAGGTCGTCCACCGTCAGGTTGTGCCTGATCGCCAGGGCAAAGATGTTGATCACCTCCTCGACGTGGGGCCCGATGAGATGGGCGCCGAGGATCCGGCGGGAGTCGCCGGCGACCAGGAGTTTGTAGCCGACATGCCTCTGGCCGACGCTCCGGTTCGTGAAGCGTGCCGAGAGGTCGCCGGCGTTAACGACGTAGGGTATACCCTTCTCCTTCACCGCCTCTTCCGTGAGCCCGACGGACGCAATGGGCGGCGTCGTGAAGACGGCGCTCGGGACGACGGAGTAGTCCGCGACCCGGGCGTTGCCGCCCAGGATGCTGTCGACGACGATGTGGGCGTCCATAACCGCCACCGGCGTCAGCTGCGGGCTTTTCTGGTTCGCATCGCCGGCCACGTAGACGGCAGGGTTCGAGACGCTCCGGAGATGGTCGTCGACCACGATCCCCCGGCAGTCGGTCTCGACGTTCCCGACAGCGAGGTCGAGCTCCTCGATCGCAGAGACCCTGCCGGCACCGTGGACGACCATATCGGCACCGAAGGTCTTCTCCTCCCCCTCCCTCCCGGCCCGCACCCGGAGGCCGGCGGCGTTCCTCTCGATCGAGAGAAGCGGCATATTCACCTGCACGTCGATCCCGATCTCCCCCGACGCCAGCACCAGCCGGTCGACGATATCGGTGTCGAACCCTGAGAGGACCCGCCCGCTCCGCTGGAGGATGGTCACCGCCGACCCGGCCCTGGCGGCAACATGCGCGAACTCAAACGAGATGTAGCCCCCGCCGATGAAGACGATCCGTTCCGGGAGCCCCTCGAGGTAGAAGAAGTCGTCGCTTGGGGTCATGAGGTCCTCGCCCGGGACTTTCAGGGGGCGGGGATGCGCACCGGCGGCGATCACGATGTACCGGGCCGTGAGCACATCGCCATCGATTGTCATCCTGTTCTGGCCGGTGAAACGGGCAAGCCCGTGATAGGTGTGGATCCCCGCCTCCCGGAAGCCCTCCTCCTTCCGCCGGGGAACAGGGTCGGTGAAGGTGCGCTCGAAGGCGATCAGCTCCGACCAGTCGATCGCAACCGCTCCCCGGACACCGTTCCCCTGCTGGTTACCGACGCGGGCAACCGCCCCGGCGGCGCTGGCGAGCACCCGTTTGGGGACGCAGCCCCGAAGGGCGCACGTCCCCCCGTAGTCCCGGTAATCGGTGATCGCAACCTCCATGCCGGCCTTCCTGCAGTGCCAGGCGATGTCGGAACCGGCGACCCCGGTCCCGATGACGACGACGTCGTACTCCCGCTCCATAGTGTGGCCCCGGTCGCCACAGACCGGCATAAAGGTTTACCCGGGCAGGGAGGATGCGGCACCGCCGGTTGCCCCGTAGGAGGAAGGCACGGGAGATCAGAAGTAGAGGAGGGAGACGATGCCGACGGCGACGAGAATGAAGCGACCGTCAGAGCGCCCCCCGCCACGAGATAGTCCAGGGTCCGGTAGTTCCCGGGGCCCATCAGGAGGGCGTTCACCGGGTGCGTAGGGAGGAGGAAGGAGTTCGACGTGCAGATCCCGACGAGGAGCGCGAGCCCCCGGGGATCGAGCCCGAACGGACCCGCCATCACCAGCACGAGCGGGACCAGGAGGACGGTGGCGGCGATATTCGACATAACGAGCGAGAAGGCGGCGGCCAGCACCAGCAGGGTGAGGAGGACCCCGGTCTCCATCGGACACCCCGGGTGAGAGGAGCAGAAAAAGGTGCGGGCGGCCCCGGGGGCGGTATCGAACGGGCTATCTCGAAACGGACGGAACTCCTACCACCCGTACACGTCGCGGGTGACCCGGTGCGGCTCAAACCGCCCGCGGTGGAAGACCCGGACCTCGACCTCTACGCCTTTTCGGAAGTCCCGCATCAGGAGGTCGTAGGTCCGCCGGACGTAGCGCAGCCCCTCCTGTGCGAAGAGATCCCGGAGGGCTTTCCGGAACCGGATCGCCTGGTCGAGGAACGCCGCTTCGTATGCACGAGTCTCCCGGACAATCCGGGCGCATTCGGCATCGTCGATCGGGGTGTTGTAGCAGCCGTGCTCGTTCAAACCGCTGATCTGCCGCCAGTCGACGGCGCCCGTCTCGTTGGCCTCCCGGTGGAGCATGTAGGGGTAGACCCGGCAGATGGCAAACCGCCGGTCGTAGACGGTGCACCTGCCGCCCTCGAGGAAGATACAGGAGCCGTCCGGCTTCGTCCTGAGGGCATAGCCCGATACGTAAAACCTCCCCTGCTGATCGCAGGCATCGAAATCGGGTGCCGGGACGACGGCGTCCGGCCGGAGGGTGCGAACGCTGTCGGTATCCTCCTCCAGAAGGAAGACGTGGCCGTTGAACTCCCGGGTGCAGCACCGGCCGCAGCAGTCGCAGGAGAACCCCACGTCCCGGACGATCTCGATGAACTCGCCTTCCGGGAACAGGAGAAGTCTTTCGAATTCTGCTTCAAGGGCAGCAATCTGTTCGTCGAACGTGAACGTAACCGGCAGCCTCCGTCATCGTGCCCGGCACGAATGCCGGGACTGTTGTCTCAGGTGTTTGACGGGGAGGGGGATATGCCCTTCGGCCTCCGTCGTATCACGGCTTCTTCCCTACCGTCGCAACGTAGATCAGGAACTGCCCTTCGCCGTCGATGCCGGGGAGCCGGTTCATCGCCGCGTCGCCGAAGGCGCCGATCGCACAGACACCGCACCCTGCGCTCAACGCCGCAAGGTAGAGGTTCCGGCAGACGTGGCCGGCGTCCAGGTGCAGGGAGCGGCGGGCGGCCCGGCATCCGGTCCGACGGCGGCTGTGTTACGTACCCCGTCCTCCGCATGAACTCCATTCCTGCCCCGCGCAGGGACCGGGCACCGGGGTTGAACATGGCGGCCCGGTGGATGCAGGAGGTACATATCCTTTTGCCCGACGTTCACCTCCACTTTCCCGGCAGCCTCCGGGACGAAAATTCGGAAACGTATTAGCAGACCCCGTCCAATTAGTACCACTACTCTCGAGGCATTCCAGTGATCGTGACCTTTATCATATTCGTCGTCGGCGTAGCCCTCCTCGTCAAAGGGGCCGACCTCTTCGTAGGCGGCGGAAGCGGCCTTGCCTTCCGGTACAGCATCTCCCCGGCCCTGATCGGGTCCACGATCATCGCGTTCGGCACCTCCCTGCCGGAACTTGTCGTCAGCACGAACGCCGCAGTCACAGGAAACTCGGGAATTGCACTCGGAAACGTCATCGGGAGCAACATCGCAAACATCGCCCTCGTTCTCGCCCTCTGCACCTTCATCCGGCCCGGCATGATCGCCGCGTCCGGGACGTCGCGCTCCGCGCTCACCCGGCACACCGTGCTGATGCTCGTTGCGACGGCGGCGTTCGCCCTGCTCGCCGTGAGAGGCACGCTCGACGCCCTTGCCGGAGCGATCTTCCTCATCCTCTTCGCAGGTATCCTCTTCGTTCTCCTGCGGGAGGGGCGCGAGGAGGGAGACGTCGAGATCGAATCCCACGGGTGGGCCGACGCCCTCTACATCGGCCTCGGGCTCATCGCAGTCGTCATCGGGGCCCAGCTGGTCGTCGACAGCGCTGTTGCGCTCGCAGAAGTCTTCGGGATCCCGGCCTTCGTCATAGGCGTCTCTGTCGTCGCCGTCGGCACGTCGCTCCCGGAACTCGCGACCTCGGTCGTGGCCGCAATCAGGGACGAGGGCGCCATCTCCATCGGCAACATCCTCGGGAGCAACATCTTCAACCTCCTCCTGGTCCTCGGGATAAGCCTCCTCCTCGCCCCGGTCACCATCGGGTCCGCGTTCGACATCATCGCCGTCGTCCTCTTCTCGGTCGCGATCCTCCCCCTGCTGTTTGCCCGCCCGTCCGTCGTCCGGAGCTGGTCGGCCCTCCTGCTCCTCGGCTACGTCGCCTACATCGCCTGGAGCTTCGGGGCGGTGCCGGGGTGAGAGAGGCGCCACGAAAACACTTGACCGGGCATATCCACGACCCACTCCGGGTCCGTGCCCGGTCCGCGTAACTGAAAACTTTTGTTGTTCTTAGCCTGACAATATCTCACGATTGCGAATATTTACGTCATGCATTCATTAAGTGCTCACGTCCCATCCGTTCAGACAAACCCGAACACGAATTTTCACCGGGTATCGCGTCTGGGGGGTGGGGACAGGGGAGGGGGGCGAGCCCCCCTCCCCTGCAACCCCTCGCACCTAACGGTGCTCATGCTCCTGCCCTTCGGCCAGTCGCACTCCCCAATTGTGATAAGCGACGTTCCGGAGGAACGGAGCTCGAGCACCGGAGGTGCGCAGTCCCCACGGTCCACTGCATTGGGACAACTTGGAAAGGCATCGAATCGAACATGCAGCACCAGTGGAACTCATGCCCGGTCCCTCCAGAGTAGGTAATATCAGTTCGCGTGAAAACGAGGCGCATCAGGGGATCTGTCCCTTCAGGAGGTCATACGGTATCCCACGTAATATGCTTGAGTTCACTTCCTGGATTCGTGTTCAATCCCATCATAAGACTTCGAAAATATTCGTAGGTTACGCAAAGATGATGCATCGGGACGTGCATCTCCCTCTACCGGAAGGTGAACGGATATGAGGAACTGGAAACCGGCGACGGCGGTCGTCCTCGGGTGTTTCGTGATCGCAGCGATCATCGGGACCGCCCTCGCGTCGGAGGACGCCGGGGAGGAGACCCGGGGAGATTTACGGAAGTTTGCATCGAAAGAGGAGATCGAGGCGTTCTTAGCCGAGCACGCGCAGGGAGGATGGAGCGACGGCGGCTACACCTGGGCCCCGGGAGCTACCAAACAGGAGAACGTCATGGACGCACCTGCACCGGCGAGCGTGCCGTCGGCCCCGACAGCCGCCCACGACTACTCCACCACGAACGTGCAGGTGCAGGGCGTCGACGAGGCCGACTTCCTGAAGAACGACGGGAAGTACATCTACATCATCTCGGGGGAGACGCTCGCGATCCTCGAAGCGTTCCCGGAAGAGGACGCGAAGATCGTCTCCGAGACACGGATCGACGGGCATCCGACGGCGCTCTTCCTCGCGGGCGACCGCCTGGTGGTCTTTGCCGCCACAACGGAGGAGCAGATGACCGCCGTGGAAGGGAGCGTAACACCGGTCCCGGTCTGGCGGACGGTGACGCATGCCTGCGTCTACGATATCGGCGACCGGAGAAACCCGGAGCGGGTCCGGACCCTGACCTTCACCGGCGACTACTACGACGCCCGGATGGTCGGGGACTATGTCTACGCCTTCACGCGGGAGTCCCCCGTCTGGGTGCGGGACGAGATCGTCCTCCCCGAGGTGAGGACGGGCAGCGCGCCCCCGCTCCGGCCCGACGTCTACCGCCCTGAAAGCCCCCTGCAGAACTACGTCTTCTACACCGCGAGCGCCTTCTCCGTCCGGAACGATTCTGGCACCCCCGATGCCGAGACCTTCCTTCTCGGCTACGACACCACCCTCTTTGCATCGCAGAAAAACCTCTACATCGGCTACCGGAACACAGGATCGGCGTATTTCTCCGGGACACCGTCGGACTCCGACGACGCCCGGGACCGGACGATCATCCATCGGTTCGCTATCGAGCAAGGAAAGATCGACTACAAGGCAATGGGCGAAGTCCCCGGACACCTCTTGAACCAGTTCTCGCTCGACGAGTATGCGGGCAACCTCCGGGTGGCGACGACCGTCGAGGGCTGGACGCGGGAGGGCTCGGTCCAGTACAACAACGTCTACGTCCTCGATCCGGAGATGAAGATCATCGGGACGCTCGAGCATATCGCGCCGGACGAGCGGATATACGCCGCCCGGTTCGTCGGCGACCGGCTCTACCTGGTGACGTTCAAGCGGATCGATCCTCTCTTCGTCATCAATCTCTCGGACCCGAAACACCCGGGCATCCTCGGGAAACTCAAGATCCCGGGCTACTCCGACTACCTTCACCCCTATGACGCCGACCACATCATCGGTGTCGGGAAAGAGACGAGCGAGAATAGTTGGGGCGGCGTCTCGACCCGGGGGCTCAAGATCGCCCTCTTCGACGTCTCGGACGTGAACAACCCCGTCCCGGTCGATACCGTCGTGATCGGAGAGGCCGGGACCGACTCGGAGGCCCTCCGGGACCACAAGGCCTTCCTCTTCGTGAAAGAAAAGGACCTCCTCGTCATCCCGGTGAGCGAGGTCAAAAGGATGGAGAACCCCTCGTCGAGCTACCCGGGCTCCTACAGCACCACGACCTGGCAGGGAGCCTACGCCTACTCGGTGAACCCCGCCTCCGGGTTCACCCTGAAGGGCACGGTCGCCCACGCCGAGAAGGGACCCTCCTACTCCTGGAACTCGCCCGACGCGGTGCGGCGGTCGCTCTTCATGGACGACACCCTCTATACCGTCTCGGCAAGAAGCATCGTCATGACCAACCTTGACGACGGCAGCCGGATCAACGAGGTTTTCCTCCCCTACCGGTGGGAGGCCTACCCGACCCCCTACCCGGTCTGGTGACCCTGTGGGCGGTGCTTTCTCGCCGCCTTGAAGACCTCCATCACGGCCACGACCAGGGAGGCGAGGGCGAGCAGCGCGAGCCATTCAACCAGGGAGACGGGCTGCACCTGGAGCACGTCCTGGAGAAACGGCACATAGAGCGCGATGATGTGGATGCCCTGCGCGGCAACGACGCCGGCGAGCAGGAAGTAGTTGCGGCTTATGGGGACGCGGAACACAGACAGGTACTCCGACCGGCAGTTGAAGGCATGGACGTTCTCAAAGAGTACCATCAGCAGGACGATCAGGTTCCGGGCAGCGAACTCGTCCCACCCGTTTCCAAGCAGCCAGTACCAGGCACCGAGCGCGACCAGCCCGATGACCGCCCCGGAGAGGAGGGTCTCCTCTACCATCAGCCGATTGAAGATCCCCTCTTCCGGCCTTCGCGGCGGCCGGTTCATAACGCGAGGGTCTCCCCCCTCGAACGCCAACGCCACGTCCTGGATGCCGTTCGTCACCAGGTTCAGCCAGAGAAGCTGGACCGCAAGGAGGGGCAGCGGAAGGCCCACGACGAGGGCGAGCAGGAAGAGGAGGACCTCTGCAAACCCGGTCGAGATCAGGAGGTAGACGACTTTGCGGACGTTGTCGTAGGCGTACCGGCCCTCCTCGATCCCGGCGACGATCGAGGCGAAGTCGTCGTCGGTGACGATCAGCGACGCCGTATCCTTGGCAACATCGGTCCCGGAGCCCATCGCGACCCCGATGTTCGCGCTCCGGAGCGCCGGCGCGTCGTTGACCCCGTCCCCGGTGACTGCAACGAACGCCCCGCTTTCCCGGTAAGCCTCGACGATCCGGAGTTTCTGCAGCGGCGTCACCCGGGCAAAGACCCTGGCCCGCTCCACCCGGTCGATGAACTCGGGCAGTGTCGGGATCTCGGAATCTCCCAGGTCGGCGCCGGTGACGACCTCGTCGGGAGAGTCCGTGATCGCAAGTTCCCGCGCGATGGCAAGAGCCGTTGCGGGGTGGTCCCCCGTCACCATCACCACGTCGACGCCGGCATCGCGGCACCGCCGCACGGCATCGGGTACGTCGGGCCGGATGGGGTCGATGAACCCGACCAGGCCGAGGAGTTCGAGAGGGGGCACCTCCGGGTCCTCTGCAGAGAACGATCCTTCCACGCGGCCCCGGGCCACGGCAAGCACCCGAAAACCGCCGGAGGTGAGGCCGTCAAGTTCCTCCTGCACGCGGTCCCGATCGAGGGGCACACCCCGTTCCTGCTCCGCGGCCATGGTGCGGCAGAAGGGAAGGACCGTCTCGGCGGCCCCCTTGACCGCCACCCGGATCTCTCCGGCCTCCCGGTACCAGACGGCAGCGTACCGCCGCTCGGACTCGAAAGGGATCTCGGCAACGGACGGCGCACCCTCGCGGATATCGGCGGGATCGAGTCCCAGTTTGTAGGTGAGCGCGAGAAACGCCACGTCGATCGCATCGCCCCGGTGCGCCCAGTCCCCCTCATCGATCCGCTCCAGGACGGCCTCGTTGCTGATCGTTGCTGCCCGGGCCAGACGCTCCAGACGGCCGCGGGCGGAGCCGGATACCGGGGCGCCGCTCCCGTCGAGAACGTCCCCCTCGCCCGCATACCCGGCTCCCGTAACGGAGAACGCCTCGCCCGTCGGCAGGGCGACGACCCGGGCGGTCTGCTGGTTCACGGTGAGGGTACCCGTCTTGTCGCTCGCGATCAGCGTGCAGCTCCCGAGACTCTCCACGGCTGCGAGGAACCGGACGATGACGTTCCGCCCGGCCATCCGTGACGTTGCGATCGAGAGCGCGACGGTCAATGCGATCGGCAGCCCCTCGGGGATCGCCGATACCGCGAGAGCGACGGCAAGGAAGAATACCTCAAGAGGGGGCATCCCCTGCCCGAGGACGATGATTGCAAGCAGCCCTGTTGCGGCAAGGACGGCGATGCTGATCTTCCGCGAGAAGTCTTCCATGCGGATGACGAGCGGAGGTCTGCCCGCCTCCGACGCCGTGACCGTCTCGGCGATCTGCCCGATCTCGGTATGCCGGCCGGTCGCGACCACGACCCCCGTGCTGCGGCCGCTCATGACGGTGCTGCCGGCATAGAGCATATTCAGGCGGTCGCCCGGGGGCAGGGACGCATCCACGGGATCGGGGTTCTTCCCGACCGCGTGGGACTCACCGGTCAGGAGCGACTCGTCGACGGTGAGCCTCCGTGCCCTGAGGATGCGGATATCGGCAGGGACGCGGTCGCCCGACTCCAGGACAATGCGGTCGCCGGGAACCAGGTCTTCGGCCGGTACGGTCGCCTCGCGGCCGCCCCGCCTCACCCGAGCACGGATCTTGAGCATCTGCTGCAGGGCCGTCGCGCTCCTCTCCGCCTTCACCTCCTGGAAGGTCCCGATGACGGCATTGACCAGAATGACGATGAAGATGAAGGCTGCGTCGGTGAGATCGACAAAGAGGACCGAGATGATCCCCGCCACAAGGAGCACGTAGATGAGCGGGCTCGTAAACTGGCGAAGGAACACCTCAAGCACCGTCGGAGGCCGCTTCTGCGGGAGAGCGTTCTCTCCGAACACCTCGCGCCGCCGGGCGACCTCCTCATCCGGGAGGCCGCCGTCCGGGGATGCGAGCCGTTCGGCTGCGTCGTCAGCCGGAAGGGCGTGCCACGCCGTCGTCCGCGACTCGTCGGGGGAGAGGAGGGGTTCCATGATATCGTCTCACGGGGTATGCATCGCAGGGGACCCGGAATGCCGTCGATAACGATCTCCCGGAGTATGGCCTTGATAGGTCAGTCACCATATAATACCTGCAGGCAGTGACCCGCGAGGGTCCCTCATCCCGGCGGATCAGGCGTGGATCATCGTCAGCATCATCTTGAACTGCGTGACCGCGTGGACCGCGTGGGGTTTCTTCGCCGGCATGATGATCAGGTCGCCCGCCTTCAGGGAATACTCGGTGCCCGCGATGGTGACGAGGGCCTCCCCGTCGATGATCTGGAGCACGGCGTCGTAGGGTGCGGTGTGCTCCGAGAGGCCTTCTTCCGCATCGAAGGCGAAGACGGTGATGGTGCCGGACTTTGTGTAGACGAGCATCCGGCTGACGATCGAGCCCCGTTGATAGGCGACGAGGTCGCGCGGGTCGATGACCCGTTCGGTAAGGTTCTCTTTCTTTGTTTCAGGCATACGGGTCGGTTGCTCCTGCAGGGTATTCTGCTTTGCGCCCCGGGGTGACGAACGGGCATACGACATCCCAACCCCGAAGGATAGGCCAGGGATATAACTTGCTTAACCTGATTGCCACCCGATCCCCCCGGTGAGAAGAATATTATAACGAGTGAATGAACTGTTAATGGTCGAAGGTGATGTGATTGACAAAGGTACGGCTAACAGTTCTGATCTGGGAGGAGGAGGGGACGTATGTTTCAAAGTGTCAGGAACTCGAGGTCGCCAGCTGCGGCGATACACCAGAGGAAGCGCTGGATAACATCCGTGAGGCGATCGAACTCTATCTCGAGAATGCAAGAGAACTCGGGATGTTGCAGGACATTGAACCAATCCTGACATCACGGCATAAGTTCACCTCGGTCATTGAGGTCGAGGCATGACGAAGCCGCCCCAGGTTTCTTCCGACGACGTCATAAAGAAGCTGAGAACGATTGGATTCGATTACGCTCCTCACCGAGGAAAAAGAAGTCATATAGCTCTCTATAAAACAGGGGAAGACGGGAACAAATTACTTGTCATCGTTCCCCGGCGCGACCCCATGCCCCGAGGGACGCTTCTCTCAATCCTGAAGCAGGCCCGCCTTACAAAAGAAGAGTTTCTTGATCTGTGAAGAGGCCACAGGAATACTCCGAAAAGCAGTTAGAAAGTTCGAGAGCCTCACCTTTTTCCCGCCCGGCTCCCAAATAGTAAGAGACCTCCAGTGTACTACCACCTCATCCTGACCGACAACTGCAACCTCTGCTGCACCTACTGCCGCGGGAAGGCGTTCACCGTCGACCCCCCGGATCTGCCCGATATCGCCGTCGACGAAGACCTCCCGGTGGACCTCGACATCGATCTTACCGACCTCTACCGGTTCCTCGCAAAGGACCCCGGCGCCGTGCTGACCTTCTACGGCGGGGAGCCCCTGCTCGCCGTCGATCTCGTCCGCGAGATCGTCCGCGACGCCCCGGTATCGGGGCTGATGCTGCACACCAACGGCACCCTCCTCGACCGCCTCGAACCCGAGACCGCTAACAGGTTCGATACGATCCTGGTCTCGATCGACGGTCCCGAGGGGCTCACCGACGCTCACCGCGGGGAGGGGGCGTTTGCCCGGATCATCGGGAATCTCCGTCGCCTCACAGCGGGAGGGTTTCCCGGCGAATTGATCGCCCGGATGACGGTGACCGAGGATACCGATATCGTGGAGGCCGTGCGCTACCTCACGGAGAACGACCGTTTCTCTTTTGGGGCCGTCCACTGGCAGATGGATGCGAACTTCTGGAACGATTACCACCTGCGGGATTACGCCGCGTGGGTAAAGGAGAGTTACAATCCCGGCATCAGGTCGCTTGTTGCGTTCTGGGTGGAGACGATGCGGACGGAGGGGCGGGTGCTCCGGTGGTATCCCTTCATGGACCCGATGGAGGACATGCTGCTTGCGCGGCCAGGCATGCTCCGGTGCGGGTGTGGCCACGCAAACTACAGCATCATGACCGACGGGCATATCGCCCCCTGCCCCATCATGGTCGGGATGAAGGACTATTACGCCGGGCACATCGCCACCGCCGACCCGCTCCGCCTCCCGGTGACGAACGTGGGGAGCCCCTGCACGGAGTGCAGCCTCCTCGGCTTCTGCGGCGGGCGGTGCCTCTACTCGAACATCACCCACCCCTGGCCGGAAGAAGGGCGGCGGATCGTCTGCGGGACGGTTGAAAACCTTCATCAAGCGCTCTCGGAGGCGCTCCCGGAGGTCCGGACTCTGCTCCGGGCCGGAACAATCCGGATGGAGGACTTCGCCCACCGGAAGTACAACAGCTGCGAGATCATACCGTGAGGTGTCCGGCGACCTGCCTCCGGGGCAACGTTCATCCGGCCGGAGGGACGACAACGTAGAGACTACCATGACAACCATCGGCCTCATCCTCTGCAGAATCGGGCTCCACCGGTGGGGCAGGAAACGGGGATACGACGAATACTCGTCAAACGTCATCGAGTGGGAGCAGCGGTGCGAACGGTGCGGGAAGAGAAAGCGGTGGGTCGAGGTGAAGCGGGACCGGCGGCGGTGAGGGCTCAGGCACCGGCGGCGGGACCGGCATCCCGGACCCGCCAGCCGCCTTCCGGCACCAGTATCTCGAACCGTGCCCCTTTCCCGGGCTTCCCGGTCTCCCGGATGACGAGCCCGGTGGTCGAGAGAATCTCTCGCACGAGGAAGAGACCGAGACCGGTGTTCCTGCCGAAACCACGTGCGAATATCTTCTCTTTCTCGCCTGCAGGTATCCCGGAACCGTTGTCCTCGACGACGACGACAAGGCTCCCCCCCTGGCGACGGCACCGGACCCTGACCGTCGGGGCCGGCCCGGCATACCGGACCGCATTCTCAAAGAGGTTGTAGAATGCCTTCTCCATCATCGGATCGGCGTAGACCTCAAACCCGTCGGCTTCGGTAACGAGGGTGAGGCCCCGGAAACCGAGGCCTTCCGCCGCCCGGGCCACGCACTCACGGAGGACCTGATACTCCGGAGCCCGGGCCCCCAGGTCCTGGTAGTCCTGGGTGAACACAATCTGGCGGTTGATGAACCCGAGAGCCTGCTGCTGCCGGTCCAGGTATCCGAGGAGGACCGGATCAGGTGTTCGGTCTCTCGCAAACTCCAGGTTGCCCTGAAGGACGGTCAGCTGGTTGAGGATGTCGTGCCGGGTGATGCCGGAGAGCAGGTGCATCTTCCGGTTCGCGGCTATCAACGCGGCTTCTGTCCGCTTCCGTGCGGTGACATCCCGGACGATGGCCAGGACCTGGCGCGGGCCTTTCACGTTCACCCGGCTCGCGCTCGTCTCCACGTCGTAACGCTTTCCGCTCGGTGTAGCGATCCGCCATTCGAAGAACTGCGGCTGCCCGGCATACGCCGCCCGCAACTTCTCGACGGCGCTTGTAAACGCCGGGAGACCGTCCGGCTGGACGGGGCTGGAGAGTTCCCAGGGTGTCTTCCCGATAAGGAACTCCCGGGTGCACTGAAACGTCTCGAGGGCCTTTGAGTTGCAGTCGACGAACCGGTCCTCCTCGAAGATGAATATCGGATCGTTCGCCCCCTCGAAGAGAGCGCGGTAGCGCTCCTCGGAGTCACGCAGCGCCTGAATGGCCCGCCGGCGCTCCACCGCCTGCACGACCCGGTGCTCAAGCTCGGCAAACTGGGAGCGGGAGTCGCCTCCTTTCTGGATGTAGCCGTCCGCACCGCAATTGAGCGCTTCCACGACGACCTCCTCGCGGCCGCGCCCGGTAAAGAGGATGAACGGGATATCTCCGAAGCGCTGCCGTACTTCCTTCAAGAGTTCGATGCCGTCCATGCCGGGCATCTGGTAGTCGGCGATGACGGCGTCGCAGGGCCGTTCCCCGAGCCGGCTCAGGGCCTCCCGGGTGGAGGGCACGGTCTCGATAGTGAGCGCACCCGAGCGTTCGAGAAATATCTTACCTGCTTCGAGAAGGGCTGGTTCATCATCGACGTAGAGTACGGAATACTGAACCATCTGCAACGTTTCCAGTTCCAGATTATACCAGAGTTACCCCCTAATAACTTATCGGAATATTACAACGGCTTTGAAATGCAGAATTTCAGAGTTAGATCATAAATATAGGGTTATTTGCCGATAATCGCCGTTCCAGGCACCTATCCGCACACACCTCCATTATGCGACATCGTTCCTGCCGGACCGGTGCTCACGATAGTAACAGAACATCCGAAGGCCGGATGCCGCCCCGACCAGCCCCCACGAAGCCCGAACGGAACGGCTGCGCCCGGCACTATCCGGAAGAGGGGCGCACCGACGGCGAACACGAGGCAGCGCTCAGATCCGAAAAAGCGGTTATTGCTTGCGATCCTTCCCCACAGAGAAGGCCTTCGCGAGCACGCCGCCGAACCCGTAGTACTCCTGCCGCATCGAGTCGTAGGCAAACGGCCGGATCTTTTCGATATCGGGTTTGCCGTCCTCTCCAAGGACGCTCTCGTCCACCTTCACGTCCAGGATCTCCCCGATGAACTGGGTATGCACGCCGATCTCGACCGTCTGGAGGAGCCGGCACTCAAGGGCGACCGGAAACTCCCCGACGTACGGAGCGTTCACAAGGTCGCCTTTCACCGGCGTAAGATTGGTCGCGGCGAACTTGTCCGTATCCCGGCCGGAGACGATGCCGAAGTAGTCCGCTTCCCGGACGTAGTCCGCCGAAGGTATGCTGATCGTGAACTCGCGCTGCTCTATTAAGTTCGCGTAGGTCTGCCTGGCCTTCTGGACCGAAACCGCCACCGCCGGTGGGCGGGAAGAGCAGATGCCGCCCCATGCAGCGGCCATCACATCCGGCCGGCCGGCCGAATCGTAAGTCCCGATGATCAGGTCCGGGTGGGGGTAGAGGAGTGTCCGTGGGCCGATTGATTGCTTCGTCATGGGGCTACGTTTCGTCCTCCGACCCTGATAAACCTTTTCGAATCGCCGGGTGCGGTGCAACGGCGAGTCCGGTCACACGGTCCCCGCCGCCCCCTTCTTCTGGAACTGCACCGACCGGTAGAGGAAGTAGCCGACGATGGCGAATGTCGTCACCGGCGAGAGCCAGGCGGGAATATGGAACCCAAAACTGTCCGCGAGCATGATCGTCCCGAGCACCAGGATGGAGTACATCGCCCCGTTCTTGAGGTAACAGTAACTCCTGATCCGGTCGACGCCCCGGACGGTCAGTTCCCTGACCACGACGGCCCCGACACCGTTCCCTATCAGGATGAGGGGGACCGAGAGGGTGAAGGCGAACGCCCCGATGACGCCGTCGATCGAGAAGGTCGCGTCGAGGACCTCGAGGTAGGCGATCTTCGAGCGGTCCTACATCCCGGGCTGTCGGAGGCGCGCCTCCTGCACCTCGGCATTCTGCCTGAACCCGTGGACGATGAAGAAGGCGGTGGAGCCGAGCACGGCCGCGAACCCCATCATGACGTTGATCTGGAGGGCGAACCAGACAAGGACGGCAAGCAGGATCGAGACCGTTGCGTAGAACCAGACGGCCTGCCGGAAGAAGAATCGCTCGCTCCAGAGCCCGCTGTTCTTCTCCTCCGCAAAGAGCCAGTGGAAGAAGAGAAAGACGAGGAACGTCCCCCCGAAGATCAGGAGGAGCGGGGCCGACTCCTCGATCGCAGCCACGACTGCGGGGTCGCTCGAGAAGGTTGCGAGCAGCGCCTCGACCGACCCGAGCGACGGGTTCGTCGCCCAGACGATCACCCACGGCAGGAGCCCGCCGGACCACGAAGACCGCGAAGATCAGGCCCCAGAGAAGGAACCACCTGCGGGCCTTCTCCCCCATCGTCGCGAGGACGTCGGCGTTGATGATGGCGTTATCGATGCTTGAGACAATTTCGAAGACAGAGAGACCCGCTACGGTCAAAATAATCAGCAGCCAGTCCATTTTGCGTGGTGTACAGTCTGTCGCCGATCGCATATAAGGAGAAGCGGCCGGGCGGCACGGGTTACGTTCATATACCATACCGGCATGAGTCGGTCGTCGTCAACGGAGGTAACGATATGGGACTTGTGAAGTGCTGCCGTGAGCAGGTGGTCGCCGTCTCGCCGGACACGCCGGCGGTGGAGGTGGCGAGGATCATGGGAGAGAAGAACGTCGGAAGCGTCGTCGTCGTCACCGGCGATAACCGGCCCGCCGGTATACTAACCGACCGCGATCTCGCAGTCAGGGTCATGGCGCAGGAGAAGAATCCGGGCGAGGTCCGGGCGGAGGAGGTCTTGACCCGGGACGTGATCACGTTCCAGGACAGCATGGGGATCTACGAGGCCATCCAGAAGATGACCGATGCAGGTATCCGGAGGATGCCGATCGTCGACGACGCCGGAAAGTTGATCGGGATCGTCACCATGGACGATATCGTCCGCATGCTGGGCGAGGAGATGGCCGCTATTGCAAAGAACATCGAGAAACAAAGCCCGCCCATGCAGAAACCGAGCGCGCCCATACCCATGTGAGGGGGCCGGAACCCCCCTTTTTCCCGGGTGAAGGCTCCAGCCCTGCCCCCCCCTACCCGGTGGCGAAGACTACGGCCTCCCCGGACTGGTTCATCGACCCCTCCATCGCCCGGACCATCTCCTCCCAGGTCGCCCCGGGCGCGAGCGCGAGGTCGAGGTCGAGTGCATACACCCGGAAGAGGTATGCCTCGGCCTCCCCGATCTTTGGGCAGGGACCCCGGTAGCCGATGCTGCCGAAGTCGTTCGTGCCCTGTACGGCATGGAGCGGCGACTCCACCACCCCCCCGTCCGGGAAACCTTCCGGGATCAGCGGGACGGCAGGGAGGTTCCAGAGGACCCACACCACCCTTGAGGGCCCTTCCTCGGGGCTCGTCGTCGCAAGGATCGCGAGCGACTTGATGTTCGGGAGGATCCCCTCGACCCGGATCGGGGGCGACCGGTTCGCCCCCCTGCAGGTGTATTCCGGAGGGAACTCTTCATAATCCAGTTTCACTACCAGGTTCGGCATCGTATCAGGCTCCGTCGATACTCTCCTTCCGGAATCAAGATATAAAAAGGGTGCGTGCGGTCACCGGGAGTACATGGCGACGGTCTCGCCGAACCCGAGGACATGCCCCTGCATCGCGCCGATGAGGTCGTGTTTGCCTGCACCGGCCTCCAGATCGAGCATGGCGTCGAGCCCGTAGACCTTGAAGAGGTAACGGTGCGTCTCTCCCTCGGGAGGACAGGGACCGCGCCAGCCGAGGGTTCCGTAGTCGTTCGTCCCCTGGACGGCGTCCACCGGGGCCGTCACGACACCCTGCGGCGGGATGCCTTCCGGGATCACGGGCGACGGCGAGAGGTTCCAGATTATCCAGGTCGTAAAGGAGCAGCCGGGTTCGAAGGGGTTCAGAGCAAAGACCGCCATCGACTGCGTCTCCGGGGCGAATTCCCGGACCCTCAGTTCGGGAGAGAGATCGGGGCCGTCGCAGGTGTTCCACATGGGAAACTCCGCCGAACGGAGAGAAACGATCAGCTTGGCAACACCGGGGGCCATGCAGAGATTCTCGGAGCAGGGTAATAAAAAAGGTTGCGGAAGCCTTGAGCGCCTCAGGTCCGGTGTCCGGCCCGGGGCCGGACGCCGAAGGCCTTCCCGCGTTCGTAAATCGCCATCGTCTCTCCGTACCCGGTGGCGGCGGCCGCGAGCGCACCCTCCAGGCGTGACCGGTCGGCACCCGGCGGGAGGTCGAGTTCCCGCCCGAGGCCCCAGACCCGGATGAAGAAACGGTGTGACGCACCCTTCGGCGGGCAGGGACCGGACGGGAGACCCGGGACTCCGGGGGGATCCCGCCCGGGATCTCGCCGGCCGCCGGAATGTTCCAGGCAAGCCAGTGGGTGAACGTGCCCCGCGGAGCATCAGGATCGTCCACGATGACCGCAAGATAGGGTGCATTCGACCCGAGAACCCGTACCCTCGGGGAGGTGTTCTCTCCGTCGCAGGTATGCTCCGGCGGGAATACGCCGAAACCCGGTATCACCGTTAAAGGCTCCATAGCCGTATATCACATCCATCATAAGAGTCTCATGTCCCGGGCCTGGATCAGCAGTTCCTGCACCTCCTGGTCGGTGACGTTGTGCCACCGCTCGTATGCCTGCGCCACCGCAAAGGTGTGGCTGGTCCTGACGTTCAAGCAGATGGCGAGGTCCGCCTGCCGGGCGATGAAGTTGACGGCGTGGAGGGAGCCGGTAGGAACCGCCACGACGATCTGGCGGGGCGACCCGGCCCGGGCCGCCTCGATGGCGGCGAACATCGTATACCCGGTTGCGAGGCCGTCGTCGATCAGGATCGCGTCCTGTCCCTCGATCTCCGGTTCTTCCCGGCCGCCGGCGAACTTCTCTATCCGCTCCTCCACGTTCTTTCTGGCTTTCGCGATGGCGGCGTTCACTTCGGCCTCCGAGATATCGAGCCCGGCCATGAGGGGACGGTTCAGGAAGACCCGCCCGTTCCAGGTCACGGCGCCGAACCCGGCCTCCGGGTTCCAGGGGATCTGCACCTTCCGCACCACCGCCATCCGGAGCGGGGCCTTGAGCGCCCGTGCCACCTCAAGCCCCGGCGGCACCCCCCCGGCAGGAATGGCACAGATCACCGGTTCGGCGATCGTCTCAAGCGTTGAGAGGGTCCCCGCGAGTTGCCTCCCGGCGTCGGTCCGGTCTTCAAAAACGCTCAGCCGGTCCCGCATTGATCTATCCTCAATGATTCGGCCCGTATCCAGCATAGGTCCGTCTTTACTGCACCGGGATATTAACGTCTTCCGGTGGGCGGCCCCCTGCCCCGGGGAACGATACCAATAACTCTCAAAAGATCGATTATCAACCGGTTAGATGATACTCACAGAGAGACACCGGAGGGGGCACCGGTGACGGCAACCGATGCGGTGACGCTGTATACCGACGGCGCATCACGCGGAAACCCCGGAGACGCCGCCTGGGCATACGTGATCGTGCGGGACGGCTCCGTCGTGGCCGGCCGTTCGGGGTTTATCGGGACGGCGACCAACAACGTGGCCGAGTACCATGCCGTCATCAACGGTCTTACGGCCGCCCGGGAGTTCACCAGCGGCAGGCTCGAAGTCAGGTCGGACTCGGAACTCGTTGTCCGCCAGCTCACCGGCCGGTACCGCATCACCAGAGAGCACCTTGCAGACCTCGCAGACGAGGTGCGGCAGCGGATGCACAACTTCGCAGAGGTCAGGTTCGAGAGCGTCCCAAGAGAGCACCCCTGCATCCGGGTCGCGGATCGCCTCTGCAACGAGACGCTCGATGCGGAGCGGCTGAGGAGGTAGTTGTATGACTGCGATTGAGTGCATTCCCATCGGCGTCGTCCGGTCGCCCTACCGGGTCCGCGGCGACGCCCCCCGGCAAGGGCGCCTCGCGGGTACCGTCGTGGAGATCCACGTCCATGACGTTTACATCCCCGGGCTTGAGGACGTGGAGCGGAGCAGCCACCTCATCGTGCTCTACTGGCTCGACAGGGCGGAGCGGGGACAACTCCATGCAAAGCCGCCGGGAGAGGACCGGGAACGGGGAGTCTTTTCGACCAGATCGCCCGCCCGGCCGAACCCGATTGGTCTCGGGATCGTCGACCTGGTCCGGCGGGAGGGCGGCGTCCTGGTGGTCCGGGGGCTCGACGCCCTGGACGGGACCCCGGTGCTGGACATCAAACCCTACTCCCCCGAGATCGACTGCATCCCGGAAGCGACGGGCGGCTGGCATATCAAAAAATGAGCGTCCGGGGTCAGGGTGCAGGAACCCCCTCCTGCCCGATACCGAGGTCGCGGAGCTTCTCAGGTGTGGGACGGCCCTCCCTGTCCCATCCCCGGGCCCGGTAGTACTCGTCGAGAAGGGGTTGGCGTTCCCAGACCCGGCCTTTCGGGGCGCCTTCGGTGAGCGGCTCCAAAAGAAGGCGCGGCGGCAGGGTGTCGTCCTCCGGGGTGCACCCGGCCTTCAGGTTGAAGACCTTCTGCATGTTCCAGATCCGCTCGCCGATCCGGAGCACCTCGCCGGCATCGAGGTCGTAGCCGGTGACCGCCGAGACCATGGCCCCGTAGTCCGCCGCTCCGAGCGGGAACGAGGTGAAGAGACAGCTCCCCGACGAGTCGATGAAGGCGGTGAGGTCCTGGAACGTCTTTGTCCAGACTGCCTTCCCCTCGCTCGAGTAGGGATCGAGCTTCTCCGGCGACCCGAGCACTTCGGGGGCGATCATGTAGCCGTAGACGTGGTCGCCGCCCCTGACCGAGGTGGCGTAGGCAAGGCCGTGCCCCTGCAGCCCCCGCGGGTCGTAGGCAGGAAGTTCCTGCCGCTTGACGCTCATGGAGAGTTCGGGGTGCCCGTGCCTCCTCGCGAAGCGGAAGGATCCTTCGGCGAGTTCGTCGCCGATGCCGTCGCGGTAGCCGATCCGGCGGACGAGGTCGACCATCCGCTCCGCGTCGCCGAACCGGATCTCCTCGTCGATGTAGCCCTTCTCCGAGAGTTCCATGGCACAGGCGATTGTCGATCCGGCGGAGATCGTATCGAGGCCGAGGTCGTTAGAGAGGTTGTTCGCCTCCACAACGGCGGCAAGGTCGTCGATCCCGCAGTCAGGACCGAACGCCCAGATCGTCTCGTACTCGGGGCCTGCCGTCCGCTTCCCTCCGACCTCGACGTCGCGGCCGCACTGGATGATGCAGGCCTGGCATCCCATCTTCCCGGAGAGGATGGTATCGGCCATCCGCTCCCCCGAGACGTTCTCTGCGGCGGGGAAGTGTGCGCTCTGGAAGTTCCGGGTCGGGAGGATGTAGTTCTCGTTGATGATGTTCACGAGGACCGCCGTCCCGAACCGGGGCAGTCCTCCGCCCGAGATGGCGTTCTCCCGGATCTTTTCGGCGATATCCTTTTTAAGGGCGAGGAACCGGTCGCGATCGGCGACGGTGAGCCGGCCGCTCCCCCGGGCGGCGACTGCTTTCAGGTTCTTCGCCCCCATCACGGCGCCGACGCCCCCGCGGCCGGCGGCCCGCGAGGTCTCGTTGATGATGCCGGCGAACCGGACGAGGCGCTCGCCGGCGGGGCCGATGCAGGCCACGCTGAGACCGGGGTCGCCGACATCCTTCTGGATAGTCGCAGTCGTCTCGCTCGTCGTCAGCCCCCATAATTCCGAGGCGTCCCGGACCTCCACATGCCCGTCGTCGAGGAGGAGGTAGACAGGCCTCTGTGCCCGCCCCCGGATCACGATCGCATCGTAACCGGCGCGTTTCATGCTGGCGCCGAACTTCCCGCCGGAGTTCGCGCTGGTCAGCGTCCCGGTCAGCGGGGACTTCGTGACGGCGTCGTACCGGGACCCCAGGGGAAGGCCACTCCCCACAACCGGCCCGGTGGCGAAGACCAGCACGTTCTCAGCACCGAGAGGATCGCTCTCTGGGTCCACCAAATCCTCGAGGATGCGGACTCCAAGCCCCCTGCCCCCGATGTATGCCCGCCTCCACTCTTCGGGAAACGGTTCTTCCATCGTCCGCTCTCTCGCGAGATCGACGTGGAGGATCTTCTCTGCGTAACCGTTCATGGGTTATCCTCCGTACCCACATTACCTCGTTTTGGGTAATAAGACTGCTGGACGGAGAAAATGGTTAACTCAACCCAAAAAGAAAAGAAGTCATGGTTTACCGGGCACCCGGAAGCGATACAGATAAGACCGCACACCCCCATCAGCTGGGTGTGCAGGAGGGAAGGGCGGTTCCTCAGGACACAGGCAAAGAAGGCACCATAACGGTGAAGGTCAGGGCGTTTGCAGTGCTCCGGGAGATCATCCCGGCAGAGCACAATGTGGAGATCGCCGGCGGAGCGACGGTCGGCGACCTGCTCGAACACCTCTCTCTCCGGCACCCCGGTCTCGGCGACGCCCTCTTCACCCCTGCCGGGGAGCTCGGGGCCTACGTCAACATCTTAAAGAACGGCAGGAATATCCACTTCAGCGGAGGTCTCGAAACACCCCTCGAGGACGGCGACATTGTCGCCCTCTTTCCCCCCGCCGGCGGAGGATGACCTGTGCATGAAACAGTCTCCCGGCGGCCGAACGGGATGATTTGCCATAAACTATACCTTTTTGTTACGTTTACCGTTAATATATAGTAGCTTCAGATCCTTCTAGAGAAGGTTACTCTACCGCAGAGGATATTTCTTATGACTCAAACGAACGAACCCGATAAGGAAACCTGCACCGGGAACTGCGCCAGCTGCCCGTCTACGACCAAGTGCGACGATCCAAGAAACGCGGATGCCCCGAAAGGCCTCCCCCCGAAAGCCGACGTCAGCGTAAAACACGTCGTTCTCGTCCTCTCCGGAAAAGGTGGAGTAGGGAAGAGCACGGTCTCGGCAAACCTCGCCTACGCCCTCGCCAACCGCGGCTATAACACGGGTCTCATCGACCTCGACATCCACGGCCCGGACATCCCGAAGATGCTCGGGATCGAGGATGCCCGTCTCCAGTCCTACGACGGAAAGATCATCGAACCGGTCAGGGTCACCGGCAACCTCGCGGTCATCTCCATGGCATTCCTGCTCCCGGAGCGCAGTACTCCCGTGATCTGGCGGGGGCCGATGAAGATGACGGTCATCCGGCAGTTCCTGGAAGACGTAAACTGGGGCGACCTCGACTACCTGATCGTGGACCTTCCGCCCGGCACCGGCGACGAGGCCCTCACCGTCGCCCAGCTCGCCCCGAACATCGCCGGAGCGGTCATCGTCACCACCCCGCAGGATGTCGCGGTCCTCGACTCGAGCAAAGCGGCCGAGTTCATCAAGAAACTCGAACTCCGGGTGCTCGGGATAGTGGAGAACATGAGCGGGTTCGTCTGCCCCCACTGCAAGGAGGAGATCGATATCTTCGGCAGGGGCGGCGGCAAGAAAGAGGCGGAGGACCTCGGTGTGCCCTTCCTCGGGGCCATCCCGCTCGATCCAGAGATGCGCAAGGCTGCGGACGAAGGAAGGCCCTTCATCATCCGCCATGCCGGGGCCGGGGAAAGCCCGACCTGGAAGAGTTTCGATGCCATCATGCAGGCCCTGGTAGAAGAGATCGAGGGATAAGATGGATTACTCGAGGATTCTTGCCGGGCAGGGGGAACCCCACCCGATATTTTCAAGGGTCGTCGAGGCGCTCGAGAACTACGAGGAGTTCCCTTTCCTGCTCGAGCCAATCTACCGCGAGGCGTCGGAACTCGAGGACGAAGACCTCAACCGCCTTCGGTTCGGCCTCGTCCGCCTGCAGGTCTACGCCGACATCCACCGCTACGAGGACATGGAAGCGGCCCAGCGGATGAAGTACGTGGCTTCGACACTTGAGAGGGTGCTCTTCGGCAGGCTCCTCCTCGAGGGAGAAGAGGCCGGCGGCAAGCAGCAGTGCTGCTGAGCCGGGCGGCCCGGGCGGGCATTTCGAGTGGCCCCCGGAGTGATGCACCATCTCCGATCAACCCTTTTTTTCTCATGAGCATGCTCACCGATGTTGCCGCTCATCGGGCTATACCACGTTTCCCGGGGCGATCGACCGGGATGCTTTTTGTCTCCGAAAGTAAGCACGTGAACCGTGTTGTTCTGAGAACGATCCTTTCATCCTGTCAATTAAATCTGGATAACTGCAAATATTACGGCGCCCGGGGTTAGCCCCCGCTTATCGATTGTGAACCCGGGCTATAATAACCAATAGTAATATTTATTGCATGACACACGGACTTTTTGATAAAAGTAACCGACGTCATGGCCGATGCTACAAATTAGCCAGGATTAAAGGGTCAATAGTTATGGATTCAAAGGGGTCTGATCTGGTAGAAGAATACTCCTTCTCCAGATCGGCCGTCGCCGGGTCCGCACATAAAAAGGTTTACAAATGGCTCAACTGGAACATATCGAAGCAATCGAAAAACGGCTCTGGAACGCGGCGGATACGTTGCGGGCGAACTCGAACTACGCAAGCAACGAATATTTCCTGCCGGTCATGGGCCTGATCTTTCTGCGGCACGCATACAGCCGGTTTCTCGCGGTGAAAGAGGACGTTGAAGCCAACCTTCCAAAGCGCGGCGGGAAGACCCGGGCGCTGACCAAGGAAGACTTCTCCCAGAAGAGCGCCATCTTTCTGCAGCCGAAGGCACAGTTCGACCATCTCGTTTCCCTCACCGACAGCGACGATCGCGCGAGAGCCATCATCGAGGCGATGGAGTCTATCGAGGGCGATTACTCCAGCCTCCGGGGAGTTCTCCCCAAGAGCGAATACCAGGAACTGGATAACAGTGTGCTCGGCCAACTCCTCCGCACGCTCAATCCTGATGAACTCAAGCATGTCTCAGGGGACGTGTTCGGCCGTATCTACGAATACTTCCTCACCCAGTTCGCCGACCAGAAAGCCCACGATGCCGGCGAGTTTTTCACGCCGGTCTCGCTGGTCTCATTTATCGCCAACGTGCTCGAACCCGAAGGCGGCACCGTCCTGGATCCGGCCTGCGGTTCGGGCGGCATGTTCGTCCAGAGCGCCCGCTTCGTCGAGCTCAAGAACGAGAACCCGGTCGATAAACTCACTTTCTACGGCCTTGAGAAGAACGCCACCACCATCCGCCTGGCGAAGATGAATCTGGCCGTCCACGGCCTCGAAGGCGATATCCAGAAGGCCATCACCTACTACGAGGACCCTCACGAGTTGTTGGGCAAGGCCGACTTCGTGATGGCCAATCCTCCGTTCAACGTCGATGAGATCGATGCGGACAAGGTCAAGAAAGACCCGCGCCTTCCTTTCGGCCTGCCGGGGGTTAACCAGAAGGGCAAGGTCTCCAACGGCAACTATGTCTGGATCAGTTACTTCTACAGTTACCTGAACGAGCACGGGCGGGCAGGCTTCGTCATGTCCTCCCAGGCTTCCAGCGCCGGGCATGCTGAAGCAGGGGTCCGGCAGAAGCTGATAGAGACGGGCGATGTGGACATCATGCTTGCCATCCGCTCCAACTTCTTCTATACCCGCTCCGTGCCGTGCGAACTCTGGTTCCTCAACCGCGACAGGCCCGAGGAGTATCGTGATGCGGTGCTGATGATCGACGCCCGGAACATCTACCGCAAGGTCACCCGCAAGATTTACGACTTTTCCCCTGAGCAGGAGCGAAACCTCCTCGCCATCGTCTGGCTCTACCGCGGCGACACCGACAAATACCTCGATCTCGTGGCCGGTTACTGCCGGCGCATGCTGGACGAAGGGGAAGGATGTTTCACCGCCCGGAACGGTGAAGATACAGAACCGTTGCCGTCGTTCATCTCCTCTCTGGGTATGTTGCAAGAGGCGGTGGGGCCGTTCCTCTCGACCCTGCCCACCAATGCCCCCCACGCCGGGGTACTCAAGGAACTCGAAGATGCGATGCCTGCGTTCAAGGGCGACGTGGAGAGGTTCCGAAACGCGGTTTCCGGGCAGCGGACCGCGTGGCAGGGGCAGAAGACCTCCAACGGCGAGCTCAAGAAGGCGGTCGACCGTCTCGCCCCGCTGGCCGAGTGCAGCCGGGACCTGATCAAGCAGAGCGACCTCCTCTACAAACTCGCCTGCCGCCTCATCGAGACCTGCGAGAACGAGTGCACCGCCCGGGACAGCGGCGCGTGGGTGAACCGCGAGATCACCCGCGCCCGGAAGGGTGCCGACGAGGCGCGGCAGGTGGCCGTCGAGCAACTCAAGCAGGTGCGTTATTTCTGGCGGCAGGCGCACTGGCTGACTGAACGGTTCCCCGAGGCGAAGCTCTGCGATGTCGCGGGGCTGGTCAGACTGGTGGACCGGGCCGAGATCGAGAAGAACGACTGGTCGCTGACACCCGGCCGATACGTGGGTGTCGCCCCCGAGGAGGAGGACGAGGATTTCGACTTCGAGGAGGCCCTCCGTGAGATCCATGTGGAACTGGAGGACCTCAACACCGAGGCGATGCAGCTGGCGGCGACGATCAAGAAGAACTTCGGGGAACTGGGGATATGACGATCTCGAACCTGCCGGAGGACTATGGCTCGCTGCTCCTCGAAGTCAAAGAGCGCATTCGTGCCGGCCAGTACCAGGCGCTCAGGGCGGTCAACAAGGAACTGATCGGCCTATACTGGGATATCGGGCAGTTGATCGTGGAGCGGCAGGCCGGCGACACCTGGGGTAAGTCAATCGTCCAACAGTTGTCTGGAGATCTGCAAGAGGAGTTTCCCGGTATCGGCGGCTTTTCCGCCTCCAACCTCTGGCGGATGAAGTCCTTTTTTGAGGCGTATGCGGGTTCTGAAAAACTCGCACAACTTGTGCGAGAAATTGGCTGGGGTCACAACCTGGTTATTCTGCAACGGTGTTCCGATCCACTGGAACGAGAGTTCTACCTCCGCATGAGCCGCAAGTTCGGGTGGTCGAGGAGCGTGCTGATCCACCAGATCGAGAACCAGAGCTACGAGAAGACGCTCCTCGGCCAGACCAACTTCGATCGGGCACTCACGCCGGAACTGCGGGCGCAGGCAAAACTCGCGGTCAGGGACGAGTACACCTTCAATTTCCTGGAGCTAGGAGAGGAGCACTCCGAGCGCGAGCTGGAGCGTGCCCTCATCGGCCGGGTCGAAGACTTCCTGCGGGCCATGGGCGGGCTGTTTGCCTTCGTCGGGAGCCAGTTCAGGCTGGAGGTCGAGGAGAGGGAGTACTTCATCGATCTGCTGCTCTTCCACCGGCGGCTCCGCTGCCTTGTGGCCGTCGAACTGAAGATCGGGGAGTTTCAGCCCGAGTTCGTCGGCAAGATGCAGTTCTACCTGGCCGCTCTGGACAGGCAGGTCCGCGAAGAGGGTGAGAACCCCTCCATCGGCATCATCCTCTGCAAGGAGAAGAGCCGCACCATCGTTGAGTACGCCCTGCAGTCCTCCGCCTCGCCCATCGGTGTCGCCACCTACCGGACGGTCAGGGAACTGCCCCGGGAACTCCGGGATCAGCTCCCCGGCCCGGAGGAGATTGCGAGGCTGCTGGAGGATGGGGAATGAGGGGTGGTTGGGTTTGCGGGGCAGTGCGAACGGCGGGAACCAACATGAGGAACTTTTGGGAGCCGGGGATATGAGTTGGGAGACAATCCGCCTCGGGGACTTCTTGACGCTGAAGAGAGGGTATGATTTGCCGTCATCGCAGAGAGAGAGCGGAGACATCCCTGTCGTGTCCTCTTCAGGGGTCACAGGTTATCACAACGTGGCAAAGGTCGAGGGACCTGGAGTAGTGACTGGGCGATACGGCACGCTTGGCGAGGTATTCTTCATTCATGAGGACTTCTGGCCATTGAATACCGCTCTTTACGTCCAAGATTTCAAAGGGAATGACCCGCGCTTTTCAGCTTATTTCTTAAAGACTATCCTCACTGGCACATCGAGCGATAAGGCCGCAGTTCCTGGCGTGAACCGTAATGACCTTCACGCTCGCAAAGTAACCGTCACCAGAGATCTCGCTCAACAAAAGGCCATTGCCGCAATCCTCTCCGCCTACGACGACCTGATCGAGAACAACCGGCGCCGGATTCATCTGCTCGAAGAGGCGGCGCGACTGCTCTACCGGGAATGGTTCATCCACCTCCACTTCCCCGGCCACGAGCACGTTGCGATCAACGACGGCGTGCCGGAGGGGTGGAAGAGGAAGGCGCTGGGAGAATTATGTACACTCAGAGCGGGTATAACATTCAAACCCAAATATCAGGGTCAGGTTGAGGGAGATTACCCCTTCATAAAAGTGAGGGATATGAACAGTGCCGGGAATTTGATATCTATTACCGAAGCTGACAACTGGATAACTTCAGATGAGTGTTATGAGCTTCGTGGGAAACCTTTTCCTCCAGGGACAAGTGTTTTTGCAAAAATAGGAGAGGCGATAAAAAAGAACCGTGTCAGGTTTATCGTTCGAGATACCCTCATAGACAATAACATGATGGGAGCTATCCCGAATCGAGACGTAGTTGATGAACCTTTTCTGTACTACTTACTTTCCAACTATGACATCGCCAGTAATGCCAGTGGAGCCGCCCTTCCATTTCTGTCAACCAAGGTGCTTTCAAAAGAACTGTTTTTGGTCCCAGATGCATCAATCCGGCATCTATTTAATGTCGCGATATCTCCCTCACTTGAGCAGATTACCACTTTGCAGATACAGAACACCAAAGCAGCGAGAGCCCGCGACCTCCTCCTCCCCCGTCTGATGAATGGAGAGGTGGCGGTATGAGCGTATCTTACCCAACTAAGTTGCTGTTGGCCTACAGAAGTGGCGACACCTGTGCACTGCCTGGTTGTGGTCGTAGGCTCACACTCAATAGCGAATCAGGTGATCCTATCAATATCGGTGAGGCCGCCCATATCGCTGGAGAGCATAATGGCAGTGGTAGAAACAAGATATCTGCGCGTTACGACCCAAATATGACGGATGAGGAACGCAACCACTACAACAACCTGATCTACCTTTGCGCAACCTGTCATACCACCATCGATGCGATACCCCAGGGCGAGAATGACTATCCTGTCAAGCGCCTGCGTGCGATCAAAGCTGAGCACGAGGCAAAGGTGCGTCAAGGCATGCTCGATGCCTTCGCAGAGGTTGGATTCCCAGAACTGCAAGAGGCAACACAGTGGGCCGTAGCAATTTCACCATCTGCTGTCACCAAGGATTACTCGCTACTCAAACTCGAAGATAAAATCAAGAAGAACGATCTTGATAGTGATGCACGCGGTGTTATCGCAATGGGACTGGGTGTTGCAAGCGAAGTATCTCGATACATCGAAAGCGTGGCCCAGACTGACGTTGACTTCCCCGAACGCCTCAAAGCCGGTTTCCTTGAGGAGTACTGGCGTCTCAAGAAAGAAGGTGTCACCGGCGGAGATCTTTTCGAGTTAATGTGTCGGTTTGCCCAGCAGGGGTTTCAACGCCAGGCTCAGCGTTCAGCCGGATTAGCTGTGCTGATTTATCTGTTCGAAATGTGTGAGGTGTTTGAGAAATGATCTTGCCATCGAAACATATCTCCGAGGAGCAAGCCCTACTCGGCGTCGGCGCTGTCTTACTACGTAACTTAGACCAGCCACAGACAGTCACCAGCCTCTGGGACAGGGTGCGAGATGACCGATCTATTGGCACTTACGAACGCTTTGTGCTGGCATTGGACTTACTCCACATCATGGGAGTTATCAACCTCTCTCAAGGCATCCTCAAACGGGAGGTACCATGATTCACAGCGTGTCTGCTAATCATTCATCCTTCCACACAGTGACCTTCACCACGGGTCTTAATGTCGTCCTTGCCGAGCGTTCCGAGGTTTCGACCGAGAAGGATACACGTAATGGTCTCGGCAAATCGACGCTAATTGAAATTATCGATTTTTGTCTGGGCAGCGGCGTAAATAAGGGCGAAGGATTGCTGATCGAACCGCTAGAGCAGTGGGCCTTCACCCTCGAGATCACTCTCGGCGGTAACCGGGTCAAAGTCACGCGGGCGGTGGCGGATCACAAGCGCATTGTCATCAATGGTCCTACCAATGGCTGGATTGAACAACCGGATTGCGACAACAAATCAGGCGAGCTAATTTTCAAGGTAGAACGGTGGCGACAGCTGCTCGGCTGGGCATTATTCAGTCTCCCCCGGTCGGCCGATCAATTGCCGTATAAACCCAGTTTCCGGAGCCTTATTTCATATATGGTTCGTCGTGGGCCAGATGCCTACATCAGCCCATTTCAGCATAACATAAAACAACAAAATTGGGATATTCAACTTCATATTGCCTACCTTTTGGGAATGAATTGGGAGTTCCCAGCCCGTTTACGTAGTCTGAAAGATCGCGAAGATGGTGTCAAAGCCATCGAGAAGGCCATCAAGACAGGCGCGATGGACGGTGCTATTGGTACCGTCGGTGAACTGGAAACGCAGCGCATCCAGTTGGAACAACAGACTGCCTCTGCTAAAGAGGCCTTGGATACCTTCAAGGTTCATCCACAATATGATTCCGTACAACAAAATGCAGACAGGTTAACCAAGGAGATCCACGACCTGATTAATCATAACGTCACCGACAAACGACGCTTGGGCAGATACCAGGAATCCATCAAAGAAGAAAAGCCCCCGGCGAGGATGTCGCTTGAACGCCTGTATGAAGAGTTCGGCTTGATATTTCCCGATGCGGTCAAGCGGACATTGAATGAGGCGAGAACATTTCATCACCAGATCATATCTAATCGACATGATTTCTTAGAAGTTGAGATAGTACGCTTCCAGAAAGATATCGATGAACGTGAAGCGCGGATTAAAGAGTTAACCAACCAGCGCGCTGAATTGATGGAAGTTCTCCAAACGCACGGCGCATTGCAGGAAATGACCAAACTCCAAGGACAATATGTAGTATTGAAGGGATCACTCGATCATGTGCAGACCCGTTTGCGAGAGGTAAAAAACCTCAATATCACCAAACGAGAAATCAGAGCAAAAAAAGTAGAATTGGTTCAGACTGCCGAGCAGGACCACGAACAACGCCGGGAGGTGTGGTCTGAGGCCGTACGTTTGTTCAATGAACATTCTCAGGCACTCTACAAGACTGCCGGGAGGCTGGTCATCGATGTCAACGAAAAGGGCTATACGTACAATGTTGAGATCGAGCGTAGCGGCAGCGAGGGCATCGATAAGATGAAGATCTTCTGCTTCGACCTCACCGTACTCCAATTGCAGATGCAAGCCCACCATGGCATCGATTTCATTATTCATGACACCTTGATGTATGACTCCGTGGACACCCGGCAGCGGGCGCTGGCCTTCCAGTGCGCTCACGAGGTAACAAATTCGCTTGGTGGACAGTATATCTGCACCATCAATTCTGACATGGTGCCGACCGAGGACTTCAGCGATGACTTTGATTTCCAGCAGCATGTCCGACTGACACTTTCGGATGCAACACCATCTGGAAGCCTACTCGGCATTCGTTTCGAGAGGCCCAGCAAATGAACCCCTACACCGAGGACACCCTCGTCCAGCAGACCACGACCGAATACCTGGAGCAGCATCTCGGGTGGAACTCGGTGTACGCCTACAACAACGAAGACTTCGGGCCGGAGAGCCTCCTCGGCCGCTCATCCGACCGGGAAGTCGTCCTGACGCGTTACCTCCGGGAGAAACTGGTCGAACTGAACCCCGGCCTCCCCCGCGAGGCCTACGAAGACGCCGTCCGGCAGATCGTCGCGACATCGGCGACGCAGTCGATGGCGGCGACGAACCGCGAGAAGTATGACCTCGTCCGCGACGGCGTCCAGGTCACGTTCCGCAACGACAGGGGTGAGCGGGTGCGGCAGCGCCTCCGGGTCTTCGACTTCGCCGAGCCGGAGAAGAACCACTTCCTCTGCGTCCGGGAGTTCTGGGTGCGGGGCGACCTCTACCGCCGGCGGGCCGACATCGTCGGGTTCGTCAATGGCCTGCCGCTGCTCTTCATGGAGTTGAAGAACGTCCACCGGGATATCCGGGCGGCCTACGAGCAGAACTTCAAGGACTACAAGGACACGGTGCCGCACCTCTTCCACCACAACGCCTTCGTCGTGCTCGGAAACGGCGTGGACGCGAAGATCGGCTCGGTGACCAGCCGTTTTGAACATTTTCACGAGTGGAAACGGCTTGCAGAGGACGAACCGGGCGTGGTGGATATGGAGACCCTGCTCAAGGGGGTCTGCGAGAAGAAGAACTTCATGGACCTCTTCGAGAACTTCATCCTCTTCGACGACCCCCTCGGCGAACCGAAGAAGATTCTCGCCCGCAACCACCAGTTCCTCGGCGTCAACCGCGCCGTCGAGGCGGTAAAGGACCGCAAGAACCGCCAGGGCAAACTCGGCGTCTTCTGGCACACCCAGGGGGCGGGCAAGAGTTACTCGATGGTGATGTTCACGCGGAAGGTCCACCGCAAACTCGGCGGGAACTACACGTTCGTCGTGCTGACCGACCGCGACGACCTGGATACGCAGATCTACAAGACGTTTGCCAGGTGCGGCGTTGTGGATAACGACCGCGACCCGTGCCGGGCGGCGAGCGGCGACCACCTCGGCCGCCTGCTCGCGGAGCACAAGTCGCACATCTTCTCGCTGATCCAGAAGTTCAACCGGGAAGTCGAACCGGAGCAGCCCTACAGCCCGCGGGACGACATCATCGTCATCACGGACGAGGCGCACCGGACGCAGTACGGAACCCTGGCGCTGAACATGCGTAACGCCCTCCCCAACGCCAGTTACATCGGGTTCACGGGGACGCCACTGATGAAAGACGATGAGATCACGCGGCGGGTCTTCGGAGACTACGTCTCGACGTATGACTTCCAGCGGGCCGTCGACGACAAGGCCACAGTTCCGCTGTATTACGACGCCCGGGGCGACAAACTCGGCGTGGCCGTAGGCGACCTGAACGAGCGGATCGCCGGGGTGCTCGAAGACCTGGAGATCGACAATATCGACGTGGAGCAGCGGCTGGAGCGGGAACTCAAGCGGGACTACCACGTCATCACCGCCGAGAGAAGGCTCGACCAGGTGGCCCGCGACTTCGTCGAGCACTACTCGACGGCCTGGGAGACCGGTAAGGCGATGCTGGTCTGCATCGACAAGGTGACCTGTGTGCGGATGCACGGCCTTATCAGCGCCTACTGGAAAAAACGCATCGCCGATCTGGAGAGCGAGATCGCAGAGACGACCAGCGAGCAGGAGGAGATCTACCTGCGGCGGCAAATCGAATGGATGCGCGAGACCCGCATGGCCGTCGTGATCAGTGAAGAGCAGGGCGAGATAGATACGTTCCGCAGGTGGAACCTGGACATCACACCGCACCGCCGTCTGATCAAAGACGGGATCGACCTGCCGGAGTTCATGCGAAAGCAGCCTCAATTCCGCAACACACAGAGAATGGCGCTGGACGACGCTTTCAAGGAGGGAGAGCATCCGTTCCGGATCGCGATCGTCTGCGCGATGTGGCTGACGGGATTCGACGTCCCGAGCCTCTCCACGCTCTATCTCGATAAGCCGCTCAAGGCGCACACACTGATGCAGGCCATCGCCCGGGCCAACCGCGTGAACGAGGGCAAGAACAACGGCCTGATCGTGGACTACTGCGGTATCCTCAAGAATCTGCGCAAAGCCCTGGCGACGTTTGCAGGAACCGGAGAGGGGAGAGAGATCGGACCCGCGAGACCCGATGAAGAGCTGCTGGCCGATCTCAGCGAGGCGATCGGGCTTGTCCGGACGTTTCTCGCCGAACGCGGCGCATCGCTCGAGAACATCATCTCATGGACGGGCTTCGAGCGGAACGCAGCCATCCTTGCCGCCAAGGAAGCGGTCAATGAAAACGACAAGACACGTAAACGATTCGAGATCATGTGCCGGGCAGTCTTCACGAAGTTCAAGGCATGCATCAACGTAGAGGGGATCAACGCTCATCGAAGTGATTACGACGCAATCGCCATTGTTTACCGGAGCCTGCAGCAGGACAGCGACAGGGCGGATATCTCCGAGATTATTCGCCAACTGCACGGGGTGGTCGACGAAGCGATTGAAACCCGGTCGGGTAGTGTCACCGAAGATACCGCACCGTATGACATCAGCAAGATCGATTTCGACCGGCTCCGGCAGGAGTTCGAACGGAGCCCGGCAAAACGCACAATCGTACAGGATCTCAAACAGGCCATCGATAAACGACTCCTGCGACTCCTGCAGCAGAACCCGTTACGCACGGATTTTCAACGACACTACGAGGAGATCGTAGCCGGATACAACCGGGAGAAAGATCGAGTGACCATCGAGAAGACATTCGAGGCCCTGGTGCAATTCATGAACCAGATGGGAGAGGAAGAAAGCCGGGCTGTGCGCGAAGGGCTTGACGAGGAATCACTGGCCATCTTCGACCTCTTAAAGAAACCGGATCTCTCACCTACTGAGATCCAGCGCATCAAGAACGTGGCCGTCGAGCTGCTCAAAACCCTCAAAGTAGAGAAACTTCGTATCGATCACTGGCGTGACAAGGAAGCCACCCGCGACGCCGTCCGGCTTGCCATCCGTGACTTCTTGTGGAGCGACTCAACCGGTCTGCCTGTGGACTGCTACACCGAAGACGACGTAGAGGCCAGAGCGGACGATGTGTACCGCCATATATACCGCGCTTATCCTGCGCTTCCGTCACCGTTCTACGAAAAGGAAGCAACCGCGTGAACCAGGGAGAGACACTGCGCAGATCGGACTGATCCGGCAGCAGTACTTCGCTAAAATGTTTGAGGCCGTCTTCAGGGGGCAAACCATCGATATCCCTTCGCAACCTAACGGTGAAGTTTTCCCAAAACGCTGTTACCGGGAGGGGGACACCCCTTCGCACCTGCCGGTGCTCAAACTCCCTTCGGTCGCACCTCCCCGGACCCTCCCCCGTGTGGTGATATCCAATGGAAAGCCGTTTCACCCTCCTGACTCAGGATGCAGCTCAGATGGTAGGTACCTGAGAAGTATGGGCTCCGATCAGGGTATGCCGAAGGTTCGGAGATCTTTTTGGGATGACCTCGGTTGCTCAAACTCCGGATGTTCAATCCATCGTCCTTCGCGTTCTTCGCGGCTTCGCGTGAGGCTCTATCCTCCCGGAAGTTCTGCAAAAAAGAGGTTAGTAGGTCGCGAGATAGCAGTCGAGTTCCCAGGGGTGGACCGCCGTCCGGAAGGCGTCCCACTCGGCGTTCGCGACGCTCGTGAGCGCCTCGACGACGTGGGGACCGAGCGCTTTGCAGATGAGGTCGTCGGCGAGCAGGGCCCGGTGGGCTTCGGCGAGGTCGCCGGGAAGTGTCGCGATCCCGGTGCTCTTCCGCTCGGCGGCCGTCATGTGGAAGATGTTCTTATTGACCCCGGCCGGGGGCTCGATCTTCTCCCGGATACCCTCCATCCCGGCCGCGAGCATCGCGGCGAAGGCGAGGTACGGGTTGCAGGTCGGGTCCGGGCTCCGGAACTCGACCCGGGTGCTGTTGCCGCGCGGTGCCGGGACCCGGACCAGGGCCGACCGGTTGCTCGCGCTCCAGCTGACGTAGCAGGGCGCCTCGTAGCCGGGGACGAGCCGCTTGTAAGAGTTGATCGTCGGGTTCGCGAGCCGGGTGATGGCCGGCGCGTGCCGGAGCAGCCCGCCGATGAAGTGCATGCAGGTCTTTGAGAGCTGCAGCGGGGCGTCCGGGTCGTAGAACGCGTTCCTGCCGTCCTTTGAAAGCGAACAGTTGGTGTGCATCCCGCTTCCGTTGATGCCGTAGATGGGCTTTGCCATGAACGACGCGTGCAGCCCGCGCATCAGCGCCATTGTCTTGACGGCGAACTTGAAGGTGATGACGTTGTCTGCGGTGTGGAGGGCATCGCTGTACTTGAAGTCGATCTCGTGCTGGCTCTCGGCGACCTCGTGGTGCGACGCCTCGATCTCGAACCCCATCTCGGTGAGGGCGAGAACGATCTCGCGCCGGACGTCTTCCGCAAGGTCGGTCGGCGCGAGGTCGAAGTAGCCCCCGGCGTCCTGGAACTGCGTCGTCGGCCTCCCTTCGAACATCCGGAAGAGGAAGAACTCCAGTTCCGGACCGGTGTTGAAGACGTAGCCGTCCTTCGCCGCGTCTTCCATCGCACGCCGGAGCACGTGCCGTGGATCGCCCTCGAAGGGCCGGCCGTCGGGTCCGGTTACGTCGCAGACGAACCGGGCGACCGCGTTCTCGTGCGGGCGCCACGGAAGGACGGCGTAGGTCGCGGGGTCGGGTTTTAAGAGCATATCGGACTCTTCGATCCGGGCAAATCCCTCGATCGAGGAACCGTCGAATCCGATACCGTCGGTCAGGGCTTTTTCGGCCTGCACGGCCGGGATCGCGACGTTCTTGGGCAGCCCCAGGAGGTCGGTAAACTGCAGGCGAAGGAATCGGACGTTTCCCTGTTCGATGCGCTTGAGCATCTCTGAGATGGTGTCGGGAGACATATAGAAGGAAACTTCCTTCCATTAATATTTATACCTGGCGATTATACCTGTATAGAGTGTTCTCTCCTCACCCACGGGCATCGGAAACTGCAGGGGTAGAAAGGGAACAGTTAACTTTGTGATGGCGATGTGCGGTATAATTGGCGTAATGGACAGAAAGCGCCGGACGATGGATGGCTCCGGCATCAGACAGGCCCTCTCCATGATGAACGAGCGCGGCAGCGGCGAGGGAGCGGGGTACGTAGCATACGGCGTCTATCCCGACTACCGGGACTGCTACGCACTTCATGTCTTCTTCGATAACATCCGCGAGAATAAAATAATTGTCGACGCAGCACTGGAGCAGTGGGGGACAATCGAGCACGACGAAGCAATTCCCACATACGACCAGCCGAACCTCCGGTCGGTCCACACCCCCTGGCGGTACTTCTTCAAGCCCGATCCCTCTCTCGCGCCGGCAAGCACGTCGCCTGAAGATGATATCGTCAGCGCCCTGGTGATGCGGATCAACACCGCCCGGCGCGGCGCTCTCATATTCTCCTCCGGGAAGAACGTCGGCGTATTCAAGGCCGGCGGGTGGCCCGAAGACGTGGCGGACTTTTACAGGATCGAGGACTACGAGGGTTACACCTGGCTTGCGCACAACCGCTACCCGACGAACACTCCCGGCTGGTGGGGCGGCGCGCACCCGTTCAACCTCCTGGGCTGGAGCGTCGTGCACAACGGCGAGATCACCTCCTACGGGACCAACCGGAGGTATATCGAGAGTCTCGGCTACATCTGCACGATGTATACCGACACCGAAGTCGTCGCCTACCTCATCGATCTCCTGGTGCGGCGGCACGATCTCGATCTCGACCTTGCGGTCCGGGCGCTCGCTCCACCCTTCTGGGAGGAGATCGACCGGATGCCGGAGGCAAAACAGGAGTGGAACCGTGCCCTGCGGCTGACCTACGCGCCCGCGATGATGAACGGACCGTTTGCCATCGTGGCAGCGGATGCCGATACGATGGTCGGGTTCACCGACCGGAGCAAACTCCGGCCGATGGTCGTCGGCGAATGCGCCGACCGCCTCTACATCTCTAGCGAAGAGGCGGCGATCCGCGCCATGGAACCGAAAGTCGAATCGATCACCATGCCGGCTGCAGGAGAACCGGTGATCGGGAGGGTTGCCCCGTGACGATCGGAAGTCTGCCCCCCCGGTACCGGATCAGTATCGACCCGGTCCGGTGCATGGAGTGCGAACGTTGTATCGAGAACTGCTCCTACGGAGTCTTCCGGCGGGATGGTGAGAGGATCCTCGTCAACTCCCGGAACTGCACCGCCTGTCACCGGTGCATAGCCTGCTGCCCCCGGGACGCCATCAGCCTCGAGGAGCAGCCCTGCGACTACCGGAGCCACCCCCTCTGGACCCGGGAGGCCCGGGAGGCGATCTACAACCAGGCACGGACCGGCAAGATCATCCTCGCGGGAATGGGCAACGCGCTCGATTACCCGATCATCTTCGACCGCCTGGTGCTGGATGCCTGCCAGGTCACGAACCCCAGCCTCGACCCGCTCCGCGAGCCGATCGAACTGCGGACCCACATCGGAAAGAAGCCGGCGAAGTTGGACCTCCGGCGGCGGGAGAACGGGGACGTCGAACTCCTGACCCCGATCGCCCCTAACCTCCGGGTCGAGACCCCGATCATGATCGGTCACATGAGTTATGGGGCGATCAGCCTCAACGCCCAGGTGGCCATGGCCCGGGCGGCGAAAGAGGCCGGGACGTTCATGGGCACCGGGGAAGGCGGCCTGCACTCCGCCATATACCCTTACCAGGATCGGATGATCGTCCAGGTGGCCTCCGGACGGTTCGGCGTGAACATCGATTACCTGGAGCGCGGCGCCGCCATCGAGATCAAGATCGGCCAGGGCGCGAAGCCCGGCATCGGCGGACACCTCCCGGGGGAGAAGGTCTGCGAAGAGGTCTCCCGAACGCGGATGATCCCGCAGGGAAGCGACGCCATCAGCCCTGCACCGCACCACGACATCTACAGCATCGAGGACCTTGCCCAGCTCGTCCGGGCCCTCAAAGAGGCTACGGAGTGGAAGAAACCGGTCTTCGTCAAGATTGCCGCCGTCCATAACGCCTCCGCCATCGCCGCGGGCATCGCCCGGTCTCCGGCCGACGCCGTCGTCATCGATGGATTCCGGGGCGGCACCGGCGCGGCGCCGCGAGTCTTCCGGGACCACGTCGGCATTCCTATCGAAGCGGCGGTCGCGAGCGTTGATGCGAAACTCCGCGACCAGGGGATCAGAAACGAGATCTCGGTCATCGCGAGCGGCGGCATCCGGGGGAGTGCCGATGTCGCGAAGGCGATCGCCCTCGGGGCGGACGCAGTCTACATCGGCACCGCCGCGCTGGTGGCGATGGGGTGCCGGGTCTGCGGAAACTGTTACCGGGGGCTCTGCCCCTGGGGAATCGCCACCCAGCGCCCCGACCTCGTAGAGCGCTTAAACCCCGATGTGGCATCCGAACAGGTCGCAAACCTGATCCACGCGTGGACACTGGAACTCGCCGAGTTGCTGGGTGCGGCGGGTATCAACAGCATCGAGAGTCTGCGGGGCAACCGCGACCGGCTCCGGGGCTACATGCTGGACGAGAGCCTGATGCAGGTGCTCGACGTCAGGCAGGTGGGGGCGTGAACCCCATGGCAAAACAGGTCGCGATCGATGGAAATGGAGTGCATTACACACCCTTGAACCAGCAGATCCGGAAAGCTGTGGCCGACGGCGCCGACGAGATCGTCATCTCAAACGTCCTCGGTCAGCGGTTCATCGGCGACGGACTCCGCGGGAACATTACCATCCATATCCACGGCGTTCCCGGTGGAGACCTTGCGATCTTCATGAGCGGGCCGACCATCATCGTCCACGGGAACGCGGAGCACGCGCCCGGTAACACGATGGATGCCGGGAAAGTGGTCATCCACGGAAACGCCGGCGATGCGGTGGCGCACAGCATGCGGGGCGGCAAGGTCTTCGTCCGCGGAGACATCGGCTACCGGGGCGGGATCCATATGAAACAATACGAGGATCGGTGCCCCATACTGGTCATCGGCGGAACTGCACAGGCGTACCTCGGCGAATACATGGCAGGCGGGCTGCTGCTGGTCCTCGGCCTGCACGGACCCATAAAAACCCGCGAGATCGGCAGCGGAATCCATGGAGGAGAGATCATCATCCGCGGCGACGTGGACGACGCCTGCCTTGCCACGGGGGCAACGAAGGTGCCGCTCACCGATGAGGACAGGGCGAGGATCGCCCCGGTGATCCGGGAGTTTGCAGGTGATTTCGGGCTTGACCCGGAACCACTGATCAACGTGGAATACACCCGGATCATCCCCGCAAGTGCAAGGCCCTTCGTGGGGAAGTATACCTGGGAGTGAGAGGCATGGAGACGAAGACATTCAAGGACCTGGAATCGGCGGTCTGGGCTGCGGACCTCTGTTCCGGATGCGGAGCGTGCGTGGCGGTCTGCCCGGCGGACGCCCTCCGGTTCGCACCGGGGAAGACCACAACACCGGTAAACATAGGCTACTGCAAGGCCGAGACCGACGGCGTGCCCTGCGGGGCATGCTACGCAGCCTGTCCGCGGGTCGACCTCGCATCGCAGGGGAAGATGCTCGGGCCGTACCGGGAGATCCTTGCGGCCCGGTCGGTACTCCCGGTGGAGCAGAGGCAGAGCGGCGGGGCGGTGACGGCGATCCTCGCAAGTGCCCTCGACGAGGGGTTGATCGACGCGGTCGTTACGGTGACGGCGGACCCCTGGACAATGAAACCATCATCGGCGGTGATCACCTCCTCAGAGGTGCTCGTGCGGCACGCCGGAAGCCGATACTCCTGGTGGGTGCCGCTTCTCGCCTCCCTCAAAGAAGCGGCGGTCACGCAGAAATACCGGCGGATTGCCGTCGTGGGCGTGCCCTGTGTGGCACGGGCGACGCAGATGATCCGGGCGGGCGACCACGATCTTCTCCGGCCCTACGCGAAGGCGATACGGCTCGTGATCGGCCTCTTCTGCACGGAGATCTTCGACTACGCGAACCTGATCGAGGGCAAACTGCAGTCCGAGCGCCGGATAGACCCCTGGGAGATCCGCCGTCTGGACGTCAAGGGAAAACTGGACGTCTACCTGCAGGACGAGCGGCATATCTCCATCCCGCTGGCTGACCTTGAAGAGTCCGTCAGGCCGGGGTGCCGGGTTTGCACCGACTTTACGGCGATCAGCGCCGATATCTCGGCCGGCGCCGTCGGGTCGCCGGAAGGGTACA
Source organism: Methanoculleus sp. (assembly GCA_018433835.1). Classification (GTDB taxonomy): domain Archaea; phylum Halobacteriota; class Methanomicrobia; order Methanomicrobiales; family Methanoculleaceae; genus Methanoculleus. Next base: position 53,851 of record JAHDQM010000021.1, on the reverse strand, counting down.
CGACGCTCGTCGTCCGGAACGATATCGGCAGCGGGTTCGTCGACCATGCGGTCCGCAGGGGAAAACTTGCGACCGACGGCAGTGTCGACCTCCCCGCCATCGAGCGTCTGGCCAGGAGAAAGGCGCAGCGCCGGGCTGAATAATACTTTTTTGCCACGGTCCGGGTGATGCTCACGCTCCGGACGGCACATCTGGAGCTCGATAAGCCGTTAAACTTCGACCGGGATTATCTCCGCCGGTTTCTGTAGAAAAAAGAGGTTAGTAGGTCGCCAGGTACCGGTCGAGTTCCCAGGGGTGGACCATCGTCCGGTAGGCGTCCCATTCGGCTTCCGTGACGTTCGTGAGGGCCTCGACGACGTGGGGACCGAGCGCTTTGCAGATGAGGTCGTCGGCGAGCAGGGCCCGGTGGGCCTCGGCGAGGTCCCCGGGCAGCATCCCGATCCCGTCGCGCTCCCGCTCGGCAGATGTCATGTGGTAGATATTTCTGTTGACCCCGGTCGGAGGCTCGATCTCCTCCCGGATGCCCTCCATCCCGGCCGCGAGCATCGCGGCGAAGGCGAGGTACGGGTTGCAGGTCGGGTCCGGGCTCCGGAACTCGACCCGGGTGCTGTTGCCGCGCGGTGCCGGGACCCGGACGAGGACCGACCGGTTGCTCGCGCTCCAGCTGACGTAGCAGGGCGCCTCGTAGCCGGGGACGAGCCTTTTATAGGAGTTGATCGTCGGGTTTGCGAGCCGGGTGATGGCCGGCGCATGCCGGAGCAGCCCGCCGATGAAATGCATACAGGTCTTTGAGAGCTGCAGCGGGGCGTTCGGGTCGTAGAACGCGTTTTTCCCGTCCTTTGCAAGCGAACAGTTGGTGTGCATCCCGCTCCCGCAGATGCCGTAGATGGGCTTTGCCATGAACGACACGTGCAGCCCGCGCATCAGCGCCATCGTCTTGGCCGCGAACTTGAAGGTGATGACGTTGTCTGCGGTGTGGAGGGCGTCGCTGTACTTGAAGTCGATCTCGTGCTGGCTCTCGGCGACCTCGTGGTGCGACGCCTCGATCTCGAACCCCATCTCGGTGAGGGCAAGGACGATCTCGCGCCGGACGTCCTCCGCGAGATCGGTCGGCGCGAGGTCGAAGTAGCCCCCGACGTCCTGGAACTGCGTGGTCGGCCTCCCTTCGAGCATCCGGAAGAGGAAAAACTCCAGTTCCGGGCCGGTGTTGAAGACGTAGCCGTCCTTCGCCGCATCATCCATTGCCTTTCGGAGGACATAGCGAGGGTCACCTTCAAACGGCATGCCGTTGGCCTTGTAGATGTCGCACACGAAGCGTGCCTCCGCACACTCCCGGGACTGCCAGGGCAGGAGAGTATAGGTAGAGGGGTCAGGCCTGAGCACCATGTCGGACTCCTCGATCCGGACGAACCCCTCGATCGACGACCCGTCGAACCCGATGCCGCCGGTCAGTGCCTTTTCGGCCTGTCCGGCCGGGATCGCGACGTTTTTGGGCAGCCCCAGGAGGTCGGTAAACTGCAGGCGAAGGAATCGGACGTTATCCTGTTCGATGCGCTCGAGCATTGCGGAAATGGCATCACGGGACATGTGGATTTCTACTTTTATCCGATGAGATAAATACCTATTGAAGTAAATAGAGCCGGACAGGATTGTTTCCCGGCACGATTCTTCAGCCGGAGCCCTCTTTTCGATGCCAGGGAGAGCGCTCACGAACTCGCAGAAGCCAGGGCGGAGTGGACACCGATACATGTCCCGCCGAAAGTCTGTGGATCGTTGTCCGCCAGCCCCCCGAGGACTTCATGACACTCACGACAGCACCGGAGACGTACACAAGATGTTCATATAGTATGACATATCATACTAGTATGAATAGTATGAATTATGTCGAAATAAGAAGCGCCACATATGACCACACTCGCCCATAACGCTACGGACTCGATCGACCGGATGCCGGATCTTCACTTTCAGTTGATGTCGGCTGCGTTCCGTATCCGGGATCGCATCAGACCTCCGGAAAGACAGTTCACAAGGATCGGGGTCAGGGAAGGGATGACCATCGTGGACTACGGTTGCGGCCCGGGGAGTTGTACGGAAAAAGCTTCCGGGTTCGTCGGCGCAAACGGCACCGTCTACGCAGTGGACGTCCACGAGCCGGCCGTCGAGTCCATTTCCCGGAGGGCCCGGGAAGAGGGGCTTGTAAATGTCATCCCCGTCCTTGCGAAGGGATACTGCTCGGGTCTGCCCGATGCAGCCGCCGACCTCGTCTACGCTCTTGACATGTTCCACATGGTCGACGATCCGAAGGTGCTCCTTGCTGAACTCCAGCGGGTCACAAAGCCGGACGGCACCCCGATCCTCGACAACGGACATCAGTCGCGGGAGAAGACGCGCCGGGTCCTCCGGGAAGCGGGATTATGGGCGATCGAAGAGGTGAGCAGGGAATACCTGCGGTGCCGGCCCCTATAGACCGGAGACTGAGAACACACCGATAGAAGTGACCAGAACCATGTTTCACGACCACCACCGCTGCCACGACCATGGCGGCAGAAAACACATCTTCGGGACGGTCAAGGTCGGCGAACGCGGCCAGATCGTCATACCGAAAGAAGCGCGCGATACCTTCGATATCAAACCCGGCGACACGCTGATGATCCTCGGCGACGAGGCCCACGGGCTCGCCGTCGTCAAAGCGGATAAATTTCGCAGGATAGCAGAGGAGATGCTCCGGATCTTCGAAGTTGAACCGGAAGAGCCGCCAGAGGACTGAGCGGGGGCTGCCAGGGATAGAATGCACACAGGCACATTGAACCAGGGAACCGGCTCCACGCTGGCTATACGCGTCGATAACCTGACGAAATCCTTCGACGGTCTCGTTGCCGTCGACGGTATCTCGTTTACCATCGAGAGCGGCGAGATCTTCGGGCTGCTCGGCCCGAACGGAGCAGGAAAAACCACGACCATCTCCATGCTCTCGACGATGCTCAAGCCCACCTCGGGCACGGCGACGGTCAACGGGCACGACATCGTGACCGGAGAAGACGACGTCCGCAAGTCCATCGGGATCGTCTTCCAGGACCAGAGCCTGGACGAAGAACTGACGGCATACGAGAACATGGATTTCCACGGCCGCCTCTACCGGATCGGCGGGGAGGAACGACGACGGCGTATCGGCGAACTCCTGGCCCTCGTCGGGCTCGATGACCGGAAAGACGACCTCGTCAAGACCTACTCGGGCGGCATGCGCCGGCGGCTCGAGATTGCCAGGGGACTGCTCCACGAGCCGAAGGTGCTCTTCCTGGACGAGCCCACCCTCGGCCTCGACCCGCAGACGCGAAACCTCCTCTGGGAGTATATCGCACGTTTGAACGACGAGACGGGCATCACCATCATCCTCACCACCCACTACATGGAGGAGGCCGACCGGCTCTGCGACAGGGTGGCGATCATCGACCGCGGGACGATCATCGCGCTCGACACTGCAGAGAACCTGAAAGCCTCCATCGGCGGCGATGTCGTCACTATAGCCTCGCCCGACCCCGATGCAGTCGCCGGTCTCCTGACCGCCCCGTGGATCTCCGGGATCGAGCGGCACGACGGATCGGTGACGATCCGCCTGCAGGACGCCGATCGGCACATCCCCGGGATCGTGACCGCCATCCACCAGAGCGGCATCGGTATCACCTCGCTCTCGGTGAGGAAGCCGACGCTCGAGGACGTTTTCCTGCACTACACGGGCAGGACGATCCGGGAGGAGGAGGTAAGCGGCAAAGAAGCGATGCGCATGTTCCACCGGGCAGGGAGGCGGTAGGCATGGATATCGTCTATACCATCTGGCTGCGGAACGTCAAGCGCTACCTGCGGTCGAAGAGCAGGATCGTCGGCAGCCTCGGGATGCCCCTCTTCTTCATGCTGATGCTCGGGTTCGGGCTGAACTCGATCGTCAGTATTCCCGGCATGGAAGAGGGATACATGGAATTCATTATCCCCGGCATCGTAGCCATGAGCGTCCTCTTCACCTCGGTCTCCTCCGGGATCCAGATCATCTGGGACAAGCAGTTCGGGTTTTTGAAAGAGACGCTCGTCGCCCCGGTCTCGCGGCTCGAGATCATGATCGGCCAGACGCTCGGGGGAGCGACGACGGCGGTCATCCAGGGGCTGATCCTCATGGTGTTTGCGCTCTTCATCGGGCTCGAGCCCGCCGGCATTGTCGGGTTCCTGGTCGCCATAGGATTCATGGCACTGATCGGCGTAACCTTCACCGCGTTCGGGATCGCCATCGCATCGAGGATGGAGGATATGCACGGCTTCCAGCTCATCATGAACTTCGTGATCTTTCCGATTTTCGGCCTCTCGGGAGCGCTCTTCCCCATCAACAGCCTGCCCGCCTGGCTCCGGCCGTTGACGCTTGCCAACCCCCTGACCTACGGCGTCGAGGGGATCCGCTACGGCCTCTCCGGAACCGCCCAGATCCACCCCCTCATCAGCCTCGCCGTCATGGCCGGCTGCGCCACACTCATGACCGTCGTCGGGGCGTACCTCTTCCGGAAGATCAGCACCTGAAGGCCGGGAATCTACCCGGTTCCCTTCACGGCCTGTTCGGCCGCATAACCGATCCCGACCGCGATGATCGGGATGGTGAGGTCGCGAAGGCCGATCTGCGCCATGTAGGTGCCGGCGTCCATCCCCAAGAGAGGCAGGAGGATGACGGCATCGATACGGCAGGCTCCGGGCGGTTCTCCAGAAGACCGGAACAAAGTTGGCCAGGAGGAAACTGCGAAAGATCTCCGGGAGAGAACGCCGGTTTAAGACCGATACCAACCGCGTCATCAGCAAGAGAATCGTTTGCGCGGCAGAAGGCACGAAGCGGGGGATTGCCCTGGAAGACCTCAAAGGCATCCTTCTGCGGAGCACGGTTAAGAAGTTCCAGCGCGAGCGACGTCACAAATGGGCATTCCACCAGCTCCGATCCTTCGTCGATTACAAGGCCCGACGGGTGCGACGTTCCAACGGAACGGAGCAGGAGCACCGGAGGTGCGAATCCGGGGTTGCGATGAGGGTGATCGGCAGGGCGTATACGAGCCAGCAGTGCAGCGTCTGCAGGCTCGTCCACCCCGACAACCGTCCGACCCAGGCAGCGTTTCGCCGCCTCGCGTGTGGTCACGCCGAGAACGCCGATCTGAATGCGGCGAAGAATATCGCTGCCGGGGCTCCCGTCAACGAGCCTATTGCGGTCCGTTCCCCCGGTGACGGGGGAGAGATGAAATCGCAAGCCTGTAAAGAGCATGGTGCCACCTATGGCATCATGCCCCCGACTTCGGTCGGGGGTAGTTGACGAGCCATACGCCGCCGATCAGGGCGCCCCCCTGGAGAGGAGAGAGAAACCGAGAGCAGGAGGGGGAGAATCCAGGCGGGACACCCAAAACCAACGATTTTGGTGTGTTTTTCCGCGCCCACGCCGGAGAATTGCACTTCGACGCAATATATGGATCGGAAATACACCGGGGTATGAAGCGGGCGCAACGGTTTTTCCGGGAGAGAAGTATGAAATCCTGCACCACCAGGGAAGGTTTATTGCGTCACGAGGAAGAATGCAATCAAGCACCGGGCAACTACGGCCACTCCGGTTCCGGCCCCAATACGCGAAATAAGGCAGATTGGAGAGATTTCCAGACAGGCAAACCCGTCAGGTACAGCATTGCATGAAGTCCCCGTAAATCGGTGATACCGCGATATGCAGAAAATCCCGTGCTGCTTCCCCGAGGGGTGCATATGAATCAAGAGTTCCAGCCGGCCAACATCTACCTAACGCTCGGAAAGATAGGGGTATTCGTATTCGTCCTGATGAGCGTATACCAGTTCCTCAAGGACTACCTCTATCCCGACATCACGCTCGCGGATTCGCACCTGCATACCGTCATCTTCACCACCATACTCGCCACGACCGCTGCTTTCTTCGCCCTCCGTAAACGGCAGGCCCTTCTTGCGATGCTGGTCGCCGAAACGAACGAGCGCAGGGTGACCGGGGAGGCCCTGCAAAAGAGCGAGGAGAAGTTCCGCTCCATCGTAGAGATGGCGAACGAGGGCATCCTTCAGATAGACAGCCGCCACACGACCACCTACGTCAACCGCACGATGGCCGGCATGCTCGGTTATTCGGTCGAGGAGATGCTCGACCGGCCGGTAACCGATTTCCTTTTTACCGAGGATCTCGACGCGCACCGGAATCGCATGGCGGCAAGAGAGCAGGGTCTTGACGGCAGATACGAGTGCCGGCTCAGGCACAGGGACGGCAGCGCCAGGTGGGTTCTGGTCTCCGCCACCGCCCGAAAAGATGGAAACGGCGGGTTTGCCGGATCTTTTGCCATGTTCACCGACATCACCGAAAGGAAGCAGACCGAGGAAGCGCTCCAGCGCCACACCGAAGACCTTGCCCTTCTCCACCAACAACTCGCCTCAGCTAACCGCGAGGCGAACCTCTACCTGGACATCCTCACCCACGACATCCGCAACACCGAGAACGTCGCGAACCTCTACACCGATCTGCTCATCGAGACCCTGGACGGGGATTCACGGACATACGTGGAGAAACTCCAGCGGAGTATCAAAAAAAGCATCGAGATCCTGGGCAACGTCTCCACGATCCGGCGGATTCACCAGCCGTCCGGCGGGCACAAGTGCGTGGACCTGGATACGGTTATCCGCGATGAGATCGCCCAATTTCCCGAAAGCACCATCCGTTACGATGCGGTCAACCGCCGGGTACTGGCCGACGACCTCCTCTCCGAGGTTTTTGCGAACCTGATCGGCAACGCCGTCAAATTCGGCGGTCCCGGCGTCGAGATTGCCGTCCGGGTGGAAGACGAAGACGAGTTCGTCCGGGTCTCGATCGAGGACACCGGCCCGGGGGTCCCGGACGATCAGAAACAGGAGATCTTCCACCGCTACGAGAAGAGGAGAAGGGGTGTCGGCGAAGGACTCGGGCTTTTCCTCGTGCAGGTGCTCATCGAGCGCTACGGCGGTGCCATATGGGTGGAGGACCGGGTTCCGGGCCGCCCGGGGGAAGGGGCGGCGTTCCGGTTCACGCTCCACAACGCCGCTCACGGCGACCCGGGAACTCGGATCGATGACAGCGCGCAAAGGTGCATGGTTCCCCGGATAGAACAGTAAGCAGCTCTCCCCGTGGAGAGCCTGATGATCGCGGCTCCGATGCCCTCCGGATCGGCTGCAGTAGCCGTTGCGGACCGCTACGGGTGCGACGATGATCTTCTGGTGAGTGCATGCGTTTACCCCTCGCGTCGGCGAGAAAAAAAGCAACAGGATCGCATTTTGAACGCATTGCGCAACGCTACCGGATTAAAAAGAAATGTTTTTAGACCTCCAAAGGGATACCCGCCGCTTGAACGTCCATGAATGCGAAAAAATCCTTGCAGGAGGGTTCATCGGCGGTATCATCCTCCTGGTCGTGAATTTCGCCGTCTCGGCGCTCATAATGGTCGTCGCCCCCTACGATAGCTTCGCCCTGGGCGGGATGCGCGCGGCGGAAGACCCGCTGATGCTGTTCTTCTTCGCCTACCCGTTTGTCCTGTCCTTTGCCGCGGCCATCGTGTTCGACCTCGTGCAGGGGTCCCTGCAGGGCCCGGCGGGCACCAGGGGAGCGATCGATGGTACGGCACTCATCCTGATCTACACGGTGCCCAGCATCTTCATCACCTTCACGACGATGAACTACCCGCCCGGGTTCTACCTTGAGAACTTCTTCGTCGGAGTTGCAGGGTTTCCTCTCATCGGCGTCATTTACGCCATGATCTGGGAGCAACTCGCGTAGCCGGATCCGCCCTATTTTCCCTCGTCCCGGAGCCGCTCGCGGTCGACATATATATCAGTCCGACCAAAGGGGGAGATGTGAACCATCCCGCAGGCAGCAGCGCCGCCCCGTCCGGCGGAACCGGGGTCGGGCGGTACTCCCTCAGGTTCGTGCTCGCCGCCATCCTGGTCGCCATCGCGGCCGCCGGAGCGATGGTGCTCTTTCTTGAGGTACAGAGCCTCGGAGAGGCTTTTCTCTGGCCGGACTCGCTTCCCGTCCCCTTCTTTGCCCTGATCCTCGCGACCGTGGGCGGCCTCGCGGTCGGGCTCTGCCTGCACGTCTTCGGCGACCACGTACTGCTGCTCCAGCAGAGTCTTATGGAGTTTCAGAAGACCGGCCGGTTCGAGCCGCGGCACCTTCCCGCCGGGCTGCTCGCCATCTACCTCTCGCTGATCTTCGGGGCGAGCCTCGGACCCGAGGTGGCTGCCATCGATATGGGCGGGAGCATGGGCACCCTTGCCGGCGACCGACTGCGGAGCCGGGTGCGGACGCTCTCGACCGCCGGCATCGTCGGTGCCCTGGCCGGGTTTGCGATCTACCTTCAGATCACCAAGACCGCAGGCGGCGCCCTCTATCCGCTTCCGCCGCTCGGAGAGTTGCTCCCGCTGTACCTCCTTTACGCCGCGATCCTCGGGCTTGCCGGTGCTGCGGCGGGCGTCCTCTTCATCAGAGCATTCCGCCTCTTCAGCCGCCTCATGGCGCCCATCGCCGGGCGGCACCTGGTCAGGGGGCTTGCCGGGGGTGTCGGGCTCGGTGTTGCCGGGACGATCTTTCCGCTCGTCCTCTTCTCGGGACAGAACGAGTTCAAGACCGTCCTCGAGACGGGAGCAACTGCCGGTGCGGCCGTGCTGCTCCTGCTCGTCGCGGCGAAGATCCTCGCAAGCACATGGTGCATGGCGACGATCTTCAAGGGCGGGCCTATCTTCCCGCTGATCTTTGCGGGCGGGACGCTCGGTCTCGCCGTCAGCCTCCTCGTTCCCGCGATCCCGCCCGCCGTCGCCGTTCCCGCCGTCATGGCAGGGATGATCGTCTGCGTCCTCAAGATGCCGGCCGCGGTGATCCCTATCGTGGCGCTCGTCTTCCTGCAGTGGGAGATTCTGATCGTCGTCGCTATCGCGGCCGTAGCCGGGTATTACACCACCCGGAGCGTCGTGATGTTTCCTCACGAGGGCAACGAGGCGGGGTGACCGACCCGTAAAACACAGGCCGTCTGTCAGATTTTTTTGACCAAAATCTCCCCCGACGAAACGGAAGAACCGGTGCGACGGTCGATGATGCCTAAGGGAACAGCAACGGATAGTCCGTGCCGCGCCCGTCAACCACTCTGTCGAGACTGACGATACAGCATAGCCGTGATGGAGAGGATTATCGTGATCCGGGTGAGTCTCCTATTTCCCCGTCAGCCTCTTTATCCTCGCGAGCGGTGACGAGCGCTCCAGGAACCCCGAGACAAACCCGGAAAACTCCTCGTCCCAGCACTCCGCGCCGGCCTTCACCGTCCAGCCCTGCTTGATCGAGCGGCGGACGTGCTTGCCCAGCGCGACGTCGAAGAGGACCTTCGATCGCAGCAGGTCGACGGCCCGGGTGAACCTGCGGGGGAGTTCCACCACGTAGCGGCCGTCCTCGACGTAGGGGCCGGCGAAGACCTCCTCACGGACATATTTTGCAAGGAACTTCTCGGCGTTCCCCCGCGACCAGACCGGCGGCCCGATATGCCGGCGCATCGCCGGGACGGTATCGGCCATCAGTTCGAAGAGGAGCATGCACCGCTCTTTTCCCATGCAGACGTCGATGCGGTTCGCCGGAAACCCGCTCCTCTCAAGGAGCTCCCGTATGGACTCGGCGGACTTGCGGAGCTGGGGGACCACCGTGTCGGGCGTGTGCTCGGGCGTCGCGAAGGTGAGAGCGAAGAGATGTGTTCCCCGCGCGGACAGGAGGCGGGAGAAGACCTCCCGGGTGAGCGGCGGGGAGGGAGGCCGGCAGAAGAACGCCTCCGACGGCTCCGCGAGGTAGCCGCGTGCGAGCTCCACGAACTCGAACATCCGCGAGAGCGAGAGCGCCGCCGCCACGTTCCTCTCCGGATCGACAGGGTCGATGACGACGAGCGGGTCCTCGAAACGCTTCGTCCCGTGCCCCTCGATGTCGATCACCTCCCCGGGCTTCCAGCAGGCTGCGGCCTCGATGAGCGGGCGGAACCCCCCGTAGTGGATCGTCAGGATCTCGCAGAGATAGCCGGAAAACCCCTCGGTCATGTGGTCCGACCCGTAGACCCCGCCCGCCTTCGCGAACTGCTTGAACAGGAGGACGTCGTCGGCGTAGCCGTCGATGTGCGAGAGGATGTAGCGGGTGTGGAACGGAGTGCGGTCCACGGCGCTCTTGATCTCGGTGGCGCTCGGCACGGCGTAGCAGGGGACGAGATCGATATCCAGCGAGTCGATTGTCGCGTTGACGTAAGGGTGCTCCGCGTACTTCTCGCGCCAGGTCGCGCCGAACTCCTCCGCGATCCGGTGCGCGAGGGCTAATCCCTGCTCCTGCAGCTCCTCACGGGAGAGAGAGATGTCGAAGAGCATGAAGACGTCGAGGTCCCGGTCGCCCCGGACGAAGGTGTCGCGGGCGACCGACCCCACCATCATCGCTTTCGCCTTCCCCGAAAGCTCCACCGCCTCGATCAGGCGCTTCCCGATCGCCCGGATGTAGGTCCGCTCCTCGGGCGTGGGGCGGATCTTTTTGAGCACCTCCTCCTCACAGGGGCACCGGGTCAAAGCGCGACCTCCGCAAGGTCTTCGTAGATTGATCCGCGGGGTGTCAGCGTGCTCTTCTTGAGTTTGATGCTCTCCACCCGACACGTCCCGAGCGGTTCGCGAGGCGTGGACGCCGCCTGGAAGCACTGCGAGGGGTGGAACTCTTTCACCCGTGCAAGGGTCACGTGGGGGCGGAAGGGACGGCTCTCCCGGGAAAACCCGAGCGGTGTGAGGAGATCATCCACCTGCCGGGCGAGGGCGGCGCTCTCGCCGGCGTCCGCGACGTCGCACCAGATCACCCTGGGCCGCCGTGACGGGTTGCAGACGGCGTGCTCTACCGTCATCTCGAAGGAGTCGGCCCTGACAGCCCGGAGCGCCTCGACGATCGGCTCGATCAGTGCCGGACTAACCTCCCCGAGAAACTTCATCGTGATGTGGAGGTTCGCAGGGTCGACGATGGCGAGCCTTCCTTCGGACCGTCTCAGGATCTCCTGGGACTCACGGGCCTTCTCGCGGATCTCCTCCGGCAGATCGATTGCAACGAACGTCCTGACCATATCACCGTACTATCGTGCCTCACCCTACAAAATGGTGATTGTCCGGCAGAGGCGCACCCGGCGGAACGTAGCCGAAGGCGGCGGAGGAGCGAGTCCTGCAGGAATTTTTCCGGGGTCCGCATCGAGGGTGCGGGAATGCGCACCCGGATGACAGACAGCGTTCCGTATAGAATGAGATCTGTTATAACCGTACAGAGCGAAAACGTAATGACCGAATAATCCGGGGGTATTACCATTTCCGATACAGCGCAATTCACCGTATATACACTGGAATTCTGCCCGAATTGCGAAGTACTCAAAGAGTTCCTGGCCTCCAGGGGCGTTCACTTCGTCGAGTGCGACATGGCGTCAGCCGAGGGGCTGACGGAACTCCGCATGAACGGCGTATTCGTCCAGGAAGCGCCGGTGCTGCAGAAGGGCGACGCATTCTATACGTCCGGCGATCTCTTTCGCGGGGGCGTGTTCCAGGAAAACCTTGTCGCCGGCCTGATCGCGGAGGCATGAGGTTGACGCGCAAGTCAACGCAGGCGACTCTATTCGGGGAGTTCGTCCCCACCTTCCCGAAAGTCCGGACTTCGCGGGGCTACCTCCTCGACTGGAACCGAAACCGGATCGTCAGGCAGATCGTGGAGGAGAGCCGCCTCGTGGAGGTCTTCTACGGCTACGAGGGGGCCGACGAGGAGACGGCAAAGGAGATCGCCCGGCGGGTCGAGAAGAAGATCCAGATGCTGGGTCTCCAGTCGCTCTCCGGCCCCCTGATCCGCGAGATCGTCAACATGACGCTCCTTGAGCGCGGGCTCACGTCCTACCGCAACGTCTGCACCCGGGTGGGAACCCCGGTCTTCGACGCGCACCTCATCGACGTGGGGAGAGGGTTCGAAGCCCACGACAACGCCAACCTCCAGGAGAACGCCGAGACCTCGCACAAGAAGAAGGCGGACAAGATCAGCAAGGAGCAGTACCTCCTGCAGCTTCCTCCGGACCTTGCCGACCACCACCTCCGCGGCGATCTCCACATCCACGACCTGGAATACTTTGGGACCCGCCCGTTCTGTATCGACGGGAGCACGGTCATACCCGTGCGGATGGAGGGCCGCACCCGGAGCATCCGTCCCGACGAACTCCCGATCGACGGTGATGAATGGCGCCCGGATGACCTCTCCGCGCTCACCCCAAAGGGCTGGAGACGCGTTACGAAGGTGACCCGTCGCCGGGTGAACCCGGGCGAGATGCTCGGGATCCGGACGTCGGGCGGGCGGTCGCTGATGGTCACCGGCGAGCACCGGATCCCGGTGCAGACCGCCGAAGGGATGACCGTCCGCCGTGCCGACGAAGTACGCACCGGGGACACACTCTACAGGATCTCCGCGACCGACGCCCTCCGCGGGGAGACGATCGAGGCGATCGATCTCGTGAGGGAACTGCCCGTGTCGGTGCCGGCCCACCTCCTCGAGAACGTCTACGTCCGCGGCGCTCAGGAGATCTTTGCCGATACGATCCGGAGCGGGCAGGCAGCCTCCTACGCCGCTATCTCGCGGGTGCTCGGCGTCGAGCACCGGAAACAGTGGTACACACGCGGAATCATGCCCGTCGCACTCTTCAGCACGTTCTGCAGCCGTTACGGCGTCGAGGACTATGCCGGGGTCACAATCGGAGTCACCGGGAGCGAGCACGAGCTGCCCGCCCTTCTCGCGCTTACGCCTGAACTCATCCGTCTCCTGGGGTTCTTCGTCTCGGAAGGCAACTACAACGTCGCCCCGGAGGTCGGACAGTACAACCTCGCGATAACCGAGAACCATCAGGCGCCTGCGATCCAGGCCGCGGCATGCGCTGTCCTGAACACCTATGCAACGATCACCGGCGGCACCCCCGACACCACGACCATCTACGGGGTCGAGGCGGAGCGCAACCGGGCCCTGCAGGTCTACTTCGGCGGAAAAGCAGCTTACCTGCTCTTCCGCTACGTATTCGGCATCCCGGAGAGGGCAGTCGGAAAACGCCTTCCCTGGATCGTCTACCACTTAAACGACGTGCTCCTCCACGAGTTCCTCTCCGCCCTCTTCACCGGCGACGGCTCGGCATACTACCGTCCTGAAAAGTCGGACTGTATCGTCAACTACACCACCGCATCGCCGACCCTCCGACAGGAACTCTCGCTCCTCCTCACCGCACTCGGGATGAAACCCCACATCGTCGAACTCTACGCCGATAACGAGGACAGGGGGACGCTCTACCGCCTCCAGATCAACGGGCGCAAGAACGTCGAGGCGTTCGCCCGGTACGCCACGTTCCTTGACTCGCGGCAGGACCACATCGACGGGTTCCTCTCCGCAGTGAAGGGAGGGCGGACTGCCGAGCGGGAGGAGACCGTCGTCGAGATCGCTCCGGCGGACCCCACCGGTGCGTACGTCTACGATCTCTTCATCGACGGCGACGGGGCTGAGGAGAGCCACACGTTCTTCGCATCCGACGGCCTCTTAATCCACAACTGCCAGGATTGGGACCTGCGCTACTTCTTTTACTACGGCCTGATGCCTGATGGCAACGGGACGAAGGCATCGGTCGCCGGCCCCGCGAAACGGGCCGAGGTGGCGGTCCTCCACGCGGTCAAGGCGCTCGGCTCCGCCCAGACGAACTTCGCCGGCGGCCAGGGCTACTACAACTTCCTCACGTTCATGGCGCCCTTCTTCGAGGGGATGGACTACGAGGAGATCAAGCAGCTGATGCAGATGTTCGTCTACGAGATGACCCAGATGATGGTCGCCCGGGGCGGCCAGGTGGTCTTCTCGTCGGTCCAGCTCTCCCCGGGCGTCCCCACCCTCTGGAAGGACAAGCCCTGCGTCTACCGCGGCAAGGTCTGGGACGGGAACCAGGCGCCGCTCCGGACCTATGGCGAGTTCGAACGGGAGGTCCGGCTCCTCTTCAAGGCGCTGATGGAGGTGATGCTCGAGGGCGACTACTGGGGCAAGCCCTTCTCCTTCCCGAAACCCGAGATCAGCATCGAGCCCGACTTCCTCATCGAGAACGAGGAGTTCAATGGCGAGCACCCGGATCTCCCGACCTACCAGGACCTCTACCTGATGACGTTTGAACTCGCGTCCAAGTACGGCACCCCCTACTACGACAACCAGATCCCCGCCTACCGGGGCGCCGGTGAGGGGATCTCATGCTACCAGTGCCTGGCAGGGGATGAACTCATTCCCATAGTGGACACGGACGGCAGAACCCGGATCCGGCCGATAAAAGACCTCTTCGAAGAGACAGCCGCAGAGGACAGGCAAACTGATCCGTACGGCACGGAGTTTGCCCGCCTTGCTGCAAAGACCCCCGGTGTCGATCTCGCCGGCATGACAGCATCCCTGCGCCCCTTCCGCGGGGTCATGCGGCGAGAGTATTCGGGAGAGATGCTCCGGATCACCCTTGAATCGGGCCGCCGGATCACCATCACGCCGGATCACCCCGTCTTCACCCTGGATCAGGGGAAGTTCATAAAGACGTCGGCACAGACGCTTCGTAACGGCGACTATCTCCCTGTAGTTAAAACCGCTGAGTTCGGTATCCAACCGGTCAGGGAACTCAGCGTCGCAGAAACGCTTTGCGCCGCCGGCCATGCCGATGAGATCGTGCTCCAGAATGGGGAAGTGAATATACGGAACGCAAAGCACCGTGGCCTGCCTCAGGTTCTCCCCATGACGGAGGAGTTCATCAGGTTCCTCGGATATTATCTCGCAGAGGGATGCAGTGACACCAGTGGACGACGCTATACGGTCCGGCTCTCGTTTGGACATCACGAAAAGGATCTCATCCAGGAGGCCGCAGCATGCATCAAGAGTTTCCTCGGATGCGAGCCGCTGATCTCCGAGGAGGCCACGGCCACCAACGTCACCGTCAACAGCAAACTTCTCTACCTTCTCCTCGACGCTATCGGCTGTGGAAAATGCGCTGCCGAGAAGAACGTACCGGATCTGCTCTTTGACGTCGACAGGGATCTGGTAGGCACGTACCTCGATGCCGCGTTCCGTGGTGACGGCAACATCAGCATCCAGGCGGGGCAACAGGGGTCATACATCCACCGTGCAAGGGGCATCCGGATAAAACTGGTGTCGCGGAACGCAATTCAGAAACTGGTCTGGCTCGCACAGCGCATCGGGGTCCAGATGAACTACATGGAACAGGAAACAACCGTCGCACACCCCCAGACCGGCAAGCCGTACGCTCTCACGGCCTATACCTGTACGATCACGGCCCAGGATCAGATCCAGCGGTTCTCTCAGAAGACAGGATACGGCGCGACGGCGGTCACCGGATCTTCGAGGCAGACAGGAGGGATCTTCACCCGCCTCCCGATAGAGGCAAGCGGGCTCCAGTACACCGGGCTCGTCTATGCCAGCCAGTATGCCTCATCAGGCCACCACAGCGCGCAGGTCTCCCTTATACGGCCGGAAGCACAGACTGGAGACGTTGAGCGGCTCATCAACGGTGACCTTCACCCGGTCCGCATCAGGTCTATCGAGAGGCTGCCTTATGATGACTACGTCTACGACCTCGTCGATGTCGCCGGCACCCACACCTTCGCAAACGCGCTCGGCATTGTGACCGGGAACTGCTGCGCCTACCAGTTCTCGTCCCTCGCCGACGAGGACGACGAGTTCGAGGACAAACTCTACTTCCGTGAGGGAAAGCACTTCTCGATGGGGTCCTGGCAGGTGATGTCCATCAACTGCCCACGGGCGGCGTACAAGGCTGAAGGCGACCAGGAACGGCTCTTTGCCGAGTTGAAGTCGTTCATGGACATCGCCGTCGACCTCTACCAGATCAAGCGCCGCTGGATGTCCCTGATCCGGACGAACGGCCGGATGCCGTTTGCGATGCAGCGGCCGAAGGACCCGAACACCGGCGAGCGCGGTGCGGTTGCCGTGGACCTCGAGGGGCTCGTCTACACCATCGGCGTGGTCGGGGTCAACGAGATGGTGCAGCACTTCACCGGCCACCAGCTCCACGAGTCGAAGGAGGCGTTCCGTCTCGCCGTCCGGGCCATGACAGAACTCGAGATGTACGCCCGCGAACTCTCGAAGAAGCACAACATGACGATCGCCCTCGCCCGCACCCCGGCGGAGACGACCGGCCAGCGGTTCGCGGTCGCGGACCTCCTCGACGAGCGGTTCCGGGACCACGCGCTCAAGGTCATCAAGGGCGACGCTGATGCGGCGCTCGGTATGCTCGGCACGACGCTCGACCTCCCCATCTACTACACCAACGGAACCCATGTCGCCCCGGGAGCCCCGGTTCCGCTCACGAAACGGATCGAGATCGAGCATATCTTCTTCCCCATCGTGGACGGCGGGAACATCTTCCACGTATGGCTCGGGGAAGCGCGCCCCGATCCCCGGGGGCTGATGGAGATGGCGATGAACCTCTGCCGGACGACCCAGATCGGTTACTTCGCCTTCACCCGGGACCTGACGGTCTCCCTCAAGGAGTACCGGGAGCTCAAGCCGGCCCATCCGGATAAGGCAACGACGGCCGGGGCATCTCCGGCGGCGGACCGGGCGGACGCCTGACCGCGATCACACCTTTTTTGGTTTTGCGGGGAGACTCAGATAGGAGCCGCCTGCCATGATGGGGTTACGGCGGTATATGGGGCCCACATATGATCGAACTGAAGACACCGCTCCTCGCCATCGATGTCGGCAGGGGCACCCAGGACATCCTGGTCTACGAGCCCGGCCGGCCAATCGAGAACAGCATCAAACTGGTCCTCCCCTCCCCGACCGTGGTGACGGCGGAGAAGATCCGGCAGGCAACCAGGGCCGGGCGGCCGGTCTTCCTGGACGGGTTCCTGATGGGCGGCGGCGCGAATACCGGCGCCGTACGGGAGCACCTCTCGTGCGGCCTCCCCGTCTACGCCTCGCAGGAGGCCGCCGGAACCATCCACGACGACCCGGAAAGGGTACGGGCGTCTGGCGTCGAGATCCGGGCAGCCCCGCCGGGGGACGCGGTGACCATCCGTACCACCGACTACATGGAGCCGGAACTCAGAAAAACTCTCTCCCTCTTCGGCGTGGAATACCCGGAAAACGTGGCGATTGCGGTCCAGGACCACGGCTACTCCCCGCACCGCAGCAACCGTATCCACCGGTTCGAACTGATGCGCCAGCAGCTGGACGCCGGCGACTGGGATCTCCTTTCGCTCGCTGGCGACCCCCCGCTCGCCGATATGACCCGGATGCAGGCCGTTCGGCGCCAGGCACCGGGGGCGCTCGTCACCGACACCGGACCGGTCGCCCTCATCGGGGCGCTCTGCGATTCGATGGTCCGGCGCCTGGCCCGGACGGGGGTGACCCTCGTCAACGCCGGGAACGGGCACACCCTCTGCTTCACCCTGAAAGGGCGCGAGATCCACGGGCTCTTCGAGCACCATACCGGCGCACTCGACCCCGCGAAACTGCAGCGCTACATCCGGCGGCTCGCCGACGGCACGCTGACCTCGGAGGAGGTCTTCGACGACGGTGGCCACGGGGCAGCGGTCAGAAAACCCCTCGCCACCGCCACCGTGGTCGTCACGGGCCCGAACCGGCTCCGGCTGCTACCGGAGGCATATCAGGCGGCACCCTTCGGGGACATGATGCTCTCGGGGTGCTTCGGGCTCGCGTATCTCTGGCAGAAGCGACGGGCCGAAGGGCCGGAGCTTGAGAAAACGCGAAGCGTTTTCTCGAACTCCTTCCCCTACGGGGAAGTCGTTCCCAGGAAGAACTCCATGATCCGGTCGAACAGCGACGAGGACGCGGACGGCTCTCCTTCCTCGGCCCCTCCTTCCCAGCCATAAACGGCCGCTAACTCCTCCTCGCCCAGAGCACTTAAGGTTTCAAGGTGCCCGATAGCCCCGGCAACGATCGTGTCGTGGCCGATGCCCCGCGCCCACGCCCCGGCCATCGTCTCCGACGGTCGAAGCGTCGAGTCCGGGATACCTGCAAGCGCGTAAAGTTCGGGGAGGGAAGACGCCTCCGCCATGCCCGCGTCCCCGTCGGTCCGGATGGCGAGCACCGGGTCGGAGACGCCCGTCGAGGGGACTTCCTGGTTGCCGGCAAGGGCATACGCCCGGAAGGCGAAGACGTCCGGGTTCGACGTCAGGTTGGTGATCAGCCGCTCCTCGGGGAGGGTGAGGTTTGCGAGCGTCAGCCTCCCGGTGCGGGTGACGACCGAGAACTCCCAGACGCCGCGTTCCCCGTCCCCGAGACCCCGGGGCTCGCGGGTCCGCGTGATCTCGTAGACCCCGGTCTCGCCCGGCGGCGGCACCAGGACGACGTAGGCCGGGTTATCCCCCGTGACCGTCAGGTTCCTCGCCTCGACCGTCACGGTGACGGTGAACGTCTCCCCCTCGAAGACCGCCCGCGGGTGCCGGCCGCCGAGACGCATGGCCGGGTCGAGGAGCCAGTCGAGGTTCGCGATCTCCACCCCGCTCCGGGTGAGGGCGACGTCTTCCGGGGTCCGGTCGAGGATCACCCCGACGCCCCTGACAAGCAGGCCGTCGCGCGGCACGACGCCCCCGGTCGCCTGGGCGGCCCCGTTTTCCTCAGGGGCGTACGATGATGAAGGGTTGGCGAGCGGGTGGCCGCTCTGGACCAGCGGCCGGTCGTGGGAATAGTGTGCTTTAGCCATAGTTGCGCTCGGCCGCGGGGGGGCATACCGTTCCAGGGTCGGGACCGGGTTCGTATTCTCCTCGTCGTCGGAGTCATCGACGTATGCGGTCTCCGTCGCGGCGGGTTCAGTAGTGTTTGTTGCATTCCCAGACGACGTTGCCGTCAGCGCCTCCCCCGTCTCCGCATCTGCGGTATCGCCGGTGTTCGTGATCGTCGCTCCGGTAGACTCCGACAGGGTGGTTGCGGTCTGGGAAGACGTGAGCGCCGCAGTCGGTTCCGTTGTCTCCGGCACCTCTTCGGGTGGAGATGTAATCTCCGTCGAGGTGGCCTCCCCGGTTATCGGGGAGGGAGGCTCCCTCTCCTCTACGGCCTTTTCGTCCGTTTCTTCAGGTGTCGGGGTCTCTTCAGATATGGGCGGCACCTTCGCAACGACGGATTTCTCGTCGCCGATCCCTTCGTCCGATGAATTTCCGGTGCCGTTCTCCCCGGGGTCCGGGAGAGCGGGCGCGAGGGAGGCGATCATACCGATACAGATCACCAGGACCACGGATGCGAGAAGCAGACGCCTCAACGGCGCCACCCCCGGCATCCAGGAACTCCATGAACCCTGTTCACCGGTTCTGCTGCAAATGGCGCAGGCTTCACTACCCGGGCGGACCCTCCGTTCATGGAAGTCTCATGAAGCGCACACCGATATAAATAATTTCTGCATAGGAGCCCGCTCGAAACCTCCCGCGCGGATCAGCCACGGGAGAACTTTTCCGGAGATCGGTGTATCGCCCGGAGCGGTCCCTCACCGGGAAGGGTGCAAAAAAGAAGAGGGAGCGTTCAGGCAGTCTCGTTCTGCATCAGCTGGACATCGGCGATGTCGTGCTGCCGCTGAGCAAGGACCTTTGCCTTGAAGATATTCTTCCCCGCTTTGCCGATAGCAAGGCCCCGGTCCTCGTCGCGAACCTCGATAAGGGCAACCTGCTGATCCTCCTCGTTTGTGTCGAAGTCGATATCTGTGACCTGGGCAGGAAGGAAGCAGTTCCGGAGGAACTGGCTCGGGTCTGCGGAGTATTCCACGACCTCGATCCGTTTGCCCATCACGTCAGATGCCTTCTTGATACTCGACCCGCTCTTGCCGATGGCGAGTCCCATGTCACCGGGATTGATCACGAAGATGATCCGCTCGTTGCGGTTATCGACGATACAATCGCGGCTGCCTGCGCCGGTAAGACTCTCGAACTGGGAGATGAGGCGCATGCACTCCTCAGTCAGCGTGACCTGTGGCATTGTCTACACTCTCGCAGCATTCAGGATATCGGATTCACCTGGCTCGACTACGGCAAGCGCACTGACGACGTACGGCATGCCGCAGGCTTTTCCGAGCTGAACACTCGAGCCTTCGTAGACGTAGACAGGGATATCGGTCTCTTTCACGAGATTCTTGACAGATTCCGGGCTGTTCTCGGCCACCACAACAAGTTTTGCCTTGCCCTCTTCGATGCATTCCTGGGTCTTGTTTCTGCCCAGGAGCACTGTACCAGTCTTCACGGCTTTACGTAGTGAAGCATTAAAGTCCATAGATGATTCTCCTAGATTTTCAGGTTTATGGGTTTTGCGATGAGTTTCACATCACCGGTACCGAGCTGGATAGGCTGGCCCACGATCACGTTCTCGGTGACACCGTTCAATTCGTCCACTTCGTTCGCGATTGCGGCATCCAGCAGATGGTTGACCGTTACTTCGAATGCAGCCCGGGAAAGGACACTCTCCTTCTCGCCGGCAATACCGTGCCGGCCGATCTGCTTGACTTCGCCGTCCATGCACATCATATCGGCAACGAGCATGATATGACGGACATCGACGCCGATACCCTGTTCGTTCAGGGTACTCAAAGCCTCCTGGATGATCGCGTTCCGGCCAGCCTCGATACCGAGCACATCGGCGATCTCGCTGATGTTGTTGCTCCGGGTGCGGGAGGTATCGACTCCTTCGACTTCGAAGACATCTTTTAGGTTGGAGCCCTCAGTATAAAGGATATACTCTCCGCCTTCCTTTCTGACGACGACCCGCTCGATGTCGTCGATACCCTGGACGATGACGTGCCTGACGTGCTCTGCGAGCTGGAAGAGGTTCTGGTAGCTCTCCCGGTTCTTCGGGGTGAATGTGATCGAGACCTTTTTCGGGTCCCCTTCAACCTCAAAGTCACGGAAGTGCCGCTTTTCCCGGATCTTCCTCGGGGCGGCTTCAAGGATCTCTTCCACCCCGATCTTCCGCCGGTCGCAGACCGCCTTGTTCAGCATGACCAGAACCTGCATGTTCTCCATGTCGATGGTGATGTCCCCGAACTCGTGGAGCGGCGCGGCCTCGATCTGCCAGCTCACCTCACGGGCACGGTCACGGTTGAACGCCCAGTCGTTGAGCAGGTAAACCGCCATCGTGGGGGTGCTCGGCTCACGCCGGGCGTCCATGATCTCGATGAGACGGGGAAGGCCGAGGGTAACGTTGATCTCGGCCACACCCGCGTAGTGGAAGGTTCGCATCGTCATCTGGGTGCCGGGCTCGCCGATCGACTGCGCCGCCACGACGCCGACCGCCTCGCAGGGCTCGATACGGCTCTTCCTGTACTCGGAGAAGACCATCTCAAGGATCAGGTCGAACTCTCCGTCGGTGACGTCCCGTTCCGCGAGACTCGCTTTGAGGTCTTCCCGGGTCCGGTAGGGCAGATCGAGGGTATCGATCCGCTGTTCCATATCGCTGTTCATTTGACCTCCTCCTTTAAGACGCTCTCGATGATGCCCTTCACGTCCACCGGGGCTCCGTAACTGCTCCTTCCGGGGTCGGTTCCGTCCTCGCCGTAGCAGAACTGGATGATCCGGCCGCCCGTCGTCCGGACGGTGCCGTCGTATGCCACTTTGAGGTCCTGCAGGGCGTTGATCATCCGCCGCTGGAGGTACCCGCTCTGCGACGTCCGGACCGCAGTGTCCACAAGACCCTCACGCCCACCGATAGCGTGGAAGAAGAACTCGGTGGGGGAGAGGCCGCTCTTGTAACTGTTGGTGATGAACCCGTGCGCCTCCGCACCACGCTCGTTCCGCCTGAAGTGCGGCAGGGTCCGGTCCTCGTAGCCGCGCATGATCCGCTCGCCACGAACCGACTGCTGCCCGAGACACCCGGCCATCTGCGTCAGGTTCAGCATCGACCCACGGGCGCCGGAGACCGCCATCACCACGGCGCTGTTGTCCATCCCGAGATGCCGCCCGGCAATCTCACCGGTGCGGTCACGGGCCTTGCCGAGCACCTGCATGATCTGCATCTCGAGCGTCTCCTCGAGCGTCCGGCCCGGCATCGGTTCGAGCTGCCCCTCGTTATAGATCTTGATCCGGCGCTCGACGTCGCTCAAAGCGCCGTTGAGCACCTCGTCGATCTGGCCGTACTCGGTCCGGGTCAGGTCTTCGTCGTCGATTCCGAACGAGAACCCTTCAAGCATGATGCCCCGGATCGAGAGTTTGGTCACGTCGTCGATGAACCGGGCGGCCCGCTTCATGCCGTGCTGCCTGATGATCCGGTGCAGGATCTGGCCGTCGAACGCGCCGATACCCTTCTTGTCGATGGTGCCGGAGATCAGGTTTCCGCCGACGATCCGGACGAACGCATCGTTCTCGCACATCTCTCGCCGGCAGGTCTCGCAGTTCTGGCACGACGAGGCCTGGAAGAGCATGTTCAGGTCGTCGGGGAGGACGAGCGAGAAGATCTGCTTGTTCGTCCAGAGAGGTTTCCCGTCGTCGTCCATCGCAGCAGGCTCGGGTAGGTGCTCGATGGGCAGATGCTGGGTGAGGTAGAGCGTCTCCTCTTTGCTGAAGTGCCGGACCGTGTGCGTCAGGAGGAAGATGCCCGATATGTGGTCGTGGATACCCCCGATGATCGGGCCGCCGGTCCTCGGCGAGAGGATGTTCGCCTGCACCGAGACCAGGATCTCGGCCTCGGCCCGTGCCTCCTCGGTCTGCGGGATGTGCAGGTTCATCTCGTCGCCGTCGAAGTCGGCGTTGTAGGGCGGGCAGACGGCCGGGTTCAGCCGGAAGGTCTTCCCGTCCATCACGATGACCCGGTGGGCCATGATACTCATCCGGTGCAGCGAGGGCTGCCGGTTGAAGAGGACGATATCCCCGTCTTTTAACTGCCGCTCCACGGTCCAGCCCGGCTCGAGCATCTCCGCGACCGTTTCCAGGTTCGCCTCCGACAGACGCATCCTCCTGTTGTCCGGCCGGATAGCGTAGTTTGCACCGCAGGGCGACCGGATGGTGGGACGCTCGGGGCCGTTTAAGGCATACTGCCGCATCTCCTCGATGTTGAACTGGGTCACCCGGATGGGAAGCGTCATCTCGTTTGCGATGGCAAGCGGTATCCCGACCTCGCCGATGGAGAGGTTCGGGTCGGGGGAGATCACCGTACGGGCCGAGAAGTTCACGCGCTTGCCCGAGAGCGAGCCGCGGAACCGCCCCTCCTTCCCTTTGAGACGCTGCGACAGAGTCTTTAAGGGCCGACCGCTCCGATGCCGGGCGGGCGGGCACCCCGCCACCTCGTTGTCGAGATAGGTGGTGACGTGGTACTGCAGGAGTTCCCAGAGGTCCTCGATGATCAGCTGGGGCGCGCCGGCGTCCTGGTTCTCTTTGAACCGCTGGTTGATCCTGATGATGTCCACGAGTTTGTGGGTCAGATCGTCCTCGGACCGCTGCCCGTTCTCGAGGATGATCGAGGGACGCATCGTGACCGGCGGGACCGGGAGGACGGTGAGGATCGTCCACTCCGGCCGCGCGACGTCCGGGTTGACCCCCAGAGCCCGCAGGTCTTCGTCCGGAATCTTCTCGAGGCGCGCCCGGATGTCGGCCGGGGTCAGCTTGTGCTCGATCTTTCTCCCGTCTTCCACGAAGACCTCGGAGAAGGTGGTGGGCTTCTCGAAGTTGATCTTGAGTTGCTGCTCCCCGCAGTGGGGGCATACCCGTTCTTTCTTGATGTCTTTCTCGGAGACGACCTCTGATGCGAGTTCGCTGTCCTCGTGGCCGACGATCTTCTCGACCTCTTCGGCCGTCATCAGAAGACGGGAACACGATCTGCAGGTCACCCGGAGGAGTTTCCGGATCAGCCGCGTGTAGCCGACGTGGATGACGGGCTTCGCGAGCTCGATGTGTCCGAAGTGCCCCGGACAGTCGGCCGCTTTCTGGTCGCAGGTCTTGCACCGGAGGCCCGGGTCGATGACGCCCAGGTTCAGGTCCATCAGGCCCTGCGGGTAGGGAAACCCGTCATCGTCGTAGGTGTCCGCCCAGATGATCTTCCTGACGCTCATCTTGCGGATCTCCTTCGGGGAGAAGAGCCCGAACTCGATCCTTCCAACACGTTTTGGACTGGTCATAGTTTGAAACTGCCCCCTTATCTTTATACCATATCGTCGAGTCTCAGGCGGGGAGCAATGCCCATGCTCTTCATCTCATCGAGGAGAAGTTTGAAGGCGTAACTCATCTCGACGGGATAGATGTCGGTCTCGCCGCCGCAGGCAAGGCACCGCGTGACCTTCCTCTTCCGGTCAAGCATCGCCACCATGCCGCACTTCGCGCAGACCCACTGGGTCACCTTATCAGACTCGTCGAGCAGCCGCTCCTTCAGGGCCATGGCCGCACCGTGGCCGATCATCACGTCCCGCTCCATCTCACCGAACCGAAGACCACCCTCGCGGGCACGCCCTTCGGTCGGCTGGCGGGTGAGCACCTGCACGGGACCGCGCGACCGCGCGTGCATCTTGCTCGATACCATGTGGTAGAGTTTCTGGTAGTAGATGACGCCGATGTAGATGTCGGCCGCAAACTGCCGGCCGGTGATCCCGTCGTACATCACTTCGCGGCCGTTGTGGGAAAAGCCGAGCTCTTTGAGCGAATTCCGGAGATCCGTCTCGCGCTCGCCGCGGAACGCCGTCGCGTTGATCCGGTGGCCCTCGAGGGAACCGACCTTGCCGCCCAGCATCTCGAGCATATGCCCGATGGTCATACGGCTAGGGACGGCATGGGGGTTGATGATCAGGTCCGGCGTCATGCCCGACTCGGTGAACGGCATGTCCGCCGAAGGCTGGATGAGCCCGATAACGCCTTTCTGCCCGTGCCGGGACGCGAACTTGTCGCCCACCTCCGGGACCCGGAGGTCACGGGTCCGGACTTTGACGAGGCGCGAGGAGTTCTCGCCCTCGGTGATGATGACGGTATCGACGATACCGTGCTCGTTGCTCCGCATCGTGACCGAGGTGTCGCGCCGCTTTTCGACGGCGATCAACTCGCTCGTAGGCTCCTCGAGGAATCTCGGTGGGGAGGTCTTGCCGATCAGCACATCCTTCTCGCGGACGATCGTCTCGGGATTGATGACGCCGTCTACGTCCAGGTTCGCGTAGAATTCGGCGCCGTGCGCACCGGAGACCTCTTCGTCCGGGATCTCGATCCGGTCGACCTGGCCGCCGGGGTAACGCCGTTCCTCGCCGTCGTAGGTGCGGAAGAAGTGCGAACGCCCGAGGCCCCGGTCGATGGAGGCCTTGTTGATGATCAGCGCATCCTCAATGTTGAACCCCTCGTAGGAGATGATGGCTACAACAAAGTTCTGGCCGGCGGCCCGCTCGTCGGAACCGATCACGTCGGATGTCTGGGTAAAGGTGAGCGGTTTCTGAACGTAGTGAAGCATGTGCCCCCGGGTGTCGGGGCGGAGTTTCATGTTCGAAGCGCCGAACCCGAGCGCCTGCTTGACCATCCCGGCGCCCATGGTGACACGGGGACTGGCGTTGTGCTCGGGGAACGGGACGTGCGCCGCACCGATGCCCAGGATGAGCGAGGGATCGATCTCGAGATGCGTGTGTTCGGGGGTGAGATCCGCTTCGTTGATGGCGATGAAGAGGTCTTCCTCCTCTTCGGCATCGACAAACTCGATCGCGCCCTTTCGCACCACGTCGGCGAAGGTCATCTCACCGTTTCTGAGGCGTTCGATGTCGTCACCGGTCACCAGGGGTGTGCCGTCCCGGACCACGATCAGGGGCCGACGCGCTCTGCCGCGATCGGTGTGGATGATGACATCGTTGTTGAACTCCTTGTAGGAGACGTTGACCTCGGAAGGGATCTCGCCGCGCCGGCGCATATCGCGCATCCGCCCGACCAGTTCCCGGGGGTCATCCACGAGCCCGATAAGAGCTCCGTCAACGAAGACACGTGACTGTCTCATGCCGTCTCTCTCCGGAGGGCGATGACGCCCATATCATACAGAATGTTCTTCACTTCCTCTTCGTTGATAACGCCCTTGCTGATCTCGACCATCTGGGCGAAGTTCTTCACCAGGCCACAGTTCGGACCCTCGGGGGTCTCGCTCGGACAGATCCGGCCCCACTGGGTGGGGTGCAGGTCACGGGCCTCGAAGTGAGGCTGCGAACGGGAGAGCGGGGAGATGACGCGCCGGAGGTGCGAGAGCACCGCCATGTGGTCCACCCGGTCCAGGAGCTGCGAGACACCGGTGCGCCCGCCCACCCAGTTGCCGGTGGCAAGCGGGTGCAGCAACCGTTCGGTCAGGACGTCCGCGCGCACGGCGGTGCCGATCGAGAGGTCGCGGTGGCGCATGCTTGCCCGCTCGAGCTGGTACTTCACGTCCCTCGTTAAGCGGTTGAGCGAGATCCGGAAGAGGTCTTCCATCAGGTCGCCGGCAAGTTTCAGCCGCTTGTTCGCGTAGTGGTCTTTATCGTCGATCCGGCGCCGATCGAGCACCAGGTCGAAACAGGCCTCGGCCATGCGGCCGAGGAAATGCGCCTTTGCAAGGCGGACGCCCTCGACTGTCTGCCGGTATGTGGGATCTTCCTCTTTTAAGCCCACAGGCATCAGGTAGTTTAAGTGCGGAAGGAGGTAGTTGTCAAGGACGAACTCGGCCCGTTTTCGCTGGTAGTCGCGGGTCTGGTTGGGAGCGAGTTTCTTCCCGACGTACATGACGCCGTCGTCGACTGTGTCGCACTCGCTCTCTTCCAGGTTCTGCATCATGAAGGTGAGGATCTCTTCATCGGTAGAGACCGCCTCCACGATGTCGTGGTCGCCCTGCAACCCCAGCGCCCGCATCAGGTCGACGAAACGGAGGTGCCCGGCAACCGAGGGGAACGAGACCTCAAGCAGGTTCTTGCGGTTCCGCTCGACTATCACGAGCGCCCGGTAACCCCGATACTGCGAGAAGACTTTGGCGACGTAGATCCGCTCGTTGTAGCGCTCGGTGAACTCGGTCATGATCTTGTTCGAGGCGAGGTCCTCGAGCGTCATCAGCACCCTTTCCGTGCCGTTGACGATGAAATAGCCGCCGGGATCGAGTGGATCTTCTCCGTGCTCGGTCCGCTCGGCATCACTCATGTTGTAGAGGTTGCAGGCGGCCGAGCCCACCATCACCGGCAGCTGCCCGATGATGGTGACGATCGGATCCTGCGGCTCTTCGCCCTGGACAAGCGTCATCTCGAGTTGAATGGGTGCCGCATACGTGAGGTTGCGGAGGCGCGCCTCGCTCGGGAAGAGCTCGGACTGCGACCCGTCCGCCTCGCGGACCCGGGGTTTCTTCACCTCGATCTTGCCCAGTTCAACCCATACGGCCTCTTTGCCCTTCCCACGGGTCTCGATATCGGTCTCGATGACGCGTTGTTCATCGACGACTTTCTGAAGGTTGTACAGGAGAAAGTTATTATAAGAGTCTAACTGGTGGCGCGCTACATGTTCCCGTGAAAAATATGCTCTCGACAAAACACTTCTGTCTAACAGATGGATCAGCTCCCCGGCCTCTGAATTATTTCTTCGGTCTCTTCACGACGAGCCTGTAAGCTTCGGCTCTGCCCGCGGTGCGACTGTCACGAGTAATCCGGATGACGTTCCCGACATCGCCCCCGATAGCCTTTACCGCAGGATCGTCATGATACATTTTTGGCAGTTGTTCTAGAGAGATATGGTACGTCGCGAGGAGGTCGGCGACCTCTTCTTCGTCCATAATCTGATGGTCCGGAACCATCTCATGGTTAAGTACGTCAAGTGAAGTGCCCATCGCTTACACCTCACCGACGAAAAAGTTGCGTATCAGATGCATCACCTTATTAAAATCCATAGACATCGCCCATGGCAACGGGCCCAAGGGGATTTGAACCCCCGACCACCTGGTTAAAAGCCAGGCGCTCTACCTAACTGAGCTATAGACCCCGCACGTACTGCCATCCAGCATTATTACAATGCGAGAATAGTATAAATAATTTACTTGCCGGCGTATCATATAATTCGCAGTCTAACAATATAAACTTTTCAATTCTCCGCCCGCCGCAGACCTACCAAAATATTTAATGCTCTCCGAACATCCTGTCTATATACGTATTCCCCCGGATCAGGGTGCCCGCATGATTCCCCTTAAAAGCAGTGCAGATAAGGCCATATCCGCCATATCATGGGTGACGCTGGGCATATACCTGCTCATCGCTGCCTCACTCTCACTGCTCGCAATATTCTCGTTCTACGATGTTATCCTGCAGGTCGTGGCACTCGTTCAGGCCGAGGACATGACGCAGGGTGTACTTGAGGTGTTGCACGCGCTCCTCCTGACCCTCATCATCGTGGAGATCCTGGAGACCGTGACGGCGTACTTCAGGACCAACAGGGTGCAGGTGACGCCGATCCTGATCGCAGGCATCACCGCGATGGTGCGGCGTGTCCTGACTTTCGGAGTCGAGCCCGTCGAGCCGCTCGACATCGGGATGACACTCGCAGCAATTCTCGTGCTGACGATCGCGATCGTCTTTATCGGAAAGCAGGAACGCGCGGACAGTTATTAGAGGGCGTGAGCGCGCAGAAGAGGAGGCCGCAAAAAGGCTGCCCGGACCCATGGCGGCCGCAAGCCTCTCCACTGCTCTTTGCGACCGCGGGTGTGCCGGTTCAAGGAGTGTTCTGTAAAACGGGGGGACGAGGCCGCTCAACGCGCCTCGAAGAGATCCTCAAACTGTGCCCGCACCTGATCCAGACGCTCTTCCTGGAGTTTGATGCTCGCCGCCATGCTCTTTATGGCCCTCGTGATGTCCTCGCCCATCCCCGCCCGGGCGTCCTTGATGCTGTAGGTGGTCTCCAGGATCTTCAGGAGGCGCCTGTTGATATCGACGCTCTTTGAGAGGCGTTCATACTCGTCGACGATCCGGGGATCCACGCCGGCCTCGCGCGCCCGCTCGATGTCGGCAGCGATGGAGTGCCGGCGTGCCAGCACATGCTCGATGGCCTCGTAGAGCTGGTGGTGGGTGGTGGGTTTGAGGATATAATCCTCGATGTAGGCGCCGTATTCGTTTGCTTCCTCGGGGGTGAGGGGTTTTGCGGTCAGCATGAGAACGGGGATATCCCGCGTCGCAGGGTTGTCCTTGATCTTCTCAAGCGTCTCCCACCCGTCCATCGGCTCCATCATGATGTCCAGAAGAACCAGGTCCGGGGGAGTCGCACTCAAAATTTCCAGACATTCCTCGCCGCCAAAGGCGGTGATTGGCCGATAGCCACCACGCTCCAGCATGGTAACAAAAACATCGACGATCATAGGGCTATCGTCGACAACCAGTATTGTGTACATCATGCCTCCTCTCCGATCCTGACTGCTATGTCCGATAACTGTCTCTGTACTGTTGAGAGATCCGCAGACTTATCTATTACCGCTGTGATCAGGGCGGCCTCCCCAACACCTACAATGAGGATTGTGGCGTCGGCTGCGGTGATGGTGACCGTGGACGGCCGCCCTATATTGGCACTGCCGCAAGCTGCCTCCGCCGATGCAAGGACCGTGGCGCACATCGCTGCAAAAAGAGACGACAAAAGGCTCCCGTCCCGGAAGTACTTACCTATAATTGTGCCCTCGCTGGATACGAGAGCGCATGCAGCGACACCCGCGACGGACCGGATCTCATCGATGTGTCTCTGGGCATTCTCTTCCATGAAGGGATGGTGACTCATCTGACTAACCCCCGGTATAGCTCACTCAGGTATGAGCGTCGCATCATATATGAATATCGAATCGCTATTGCTTTAGACTTGCCTTTACCTCGATTTTAGCCACGCTTTGCAGACGATTGCTGCTCCCGGGGCCGGTGAACGCTGCCGCCGCGGATCGGAAAGTTTTTGTGGCCGCTTCACGCAGCCGGGTTGCGGCGACATCTTCAGACGTTTATGCACCGAGTTTCCCCAAGATAAAGTACCTTAAGGCGCTAAAAACGTATTTAGGTCTCGCTAACAGGAGAGTCAAATAAATAATTTTAAATCTGACAACTACTATCTATCCTTGAGACGGTTTTAGATGATCAGGGCCTACACCATCGCCTCCGGAAAAGGCGGGACCGGTAAGACGACCGTCACCGCAAACCTGGGAACAGCGCTGGCTCAACACGGCAGGGAGACCTGCATCGTTGATATGGACATGGGTATGGCCAACCTCGCGCTGGTGCTGGGGCTCGCAGAGACACCGGTCACGCTCCATGAGGTCCTGGCAGGGGAGGCGCAGATCCAGGATGCGATATACGAGGGCCCCTATGGCCTCAAGGTCGTACCGAGCGGCCTCTCGCTCCGGGGGTTCCAGAACGCGGACCCCGAACGGCTCAAAGACGTGATGCGAGACCTCACTGATCGATGCGACTTCCTGCTCCTTGATGCGCCTGCCGGCATCAGCACCGATGCCGTCGTACCCCTCACCGTGGCAGACGAGGTCCTGCTGGTTGTGAACCCCGAGATATCCTCGCTCGTGGATGCCTTAAAGACCAAGATCCTGACGGAGACGATCGGCGGCACCATCGGCGGAGCCATCATCAACCGGGCAGTCCTGGAGGACGCCGAGATGAACCGGAGAAAGATCGAGAAGACTCTCGGCGTGTCGGTCATCGATACGGTCCCCGAAGACGCAAACGTGCGAAGGGCAGCAGCGGCAAGGACACCGGTCGTCGTGAGGTCGCCAGGATCCGAATCATCGAAAGCGTTCCGAAGAATTGCAGCCTCTTTAGCGGGCATCCCTGTTGAAGAAGAGCCCGGGGAGGCGCAGGAAGGGTTTGTCGAGCGGCTTGCCCGCGCACTATTCAGGAGAGAACCACGATGACTGATATGAATGCAATCATGATAGTCTTACTCTCGGTAACCATCATCTGCCTGCTGTTTATTATGTACGTGATGTACGTGCGCATCCAGCAGCTCCTCAAGGAGGTCGATGCGCTGACGGGTAGAATGGAGATCACCGGCAGCGAACTGGAGCAGTTGACACGAAGCGTCGAGGAGTATAAGAATATGCGAGGATAGGGGTTTTATCTGCCCCCGCAAAGCGAAGATATATGTGTAATTCGAGCATATACTATGAGGAAGGGGCCATAGGGTAGCCTGGCCATCCTAGGAGACTGGGGGTCTTCTGACCTGCGTTCAAATCGCAGTGGCCCCATTGCACTATTTTTTCGTTCAACGCACCCAACACGTCTGCAGCATGAGGTTTTACGAGGGCTGCACGGACTGCCTGATCTCTCGCGTCGAGTATGAGGGCAGGCTCTGCATCGACGACCCGGACCGCATTCAGGAGATCGTCGATGCGTGCCGGGACCTACTCCGGCGCATCGCCGCCGACCCGGTGCCCGCACCCGTCATCGCGAGCCGGGTGCATCGCCTTGCCTACCGGATGATCGGCGACGCCGACCCCTACCGGACCTTGAAGAGGGCCAACAATCAGGATGCGGCGGCGGTCTGCCGGAAGGTGCGGGGCGACCTCCCGACGTTCCGCGACCTCGTGCTGGCATCGGTCATCGGCAACACGCTGGACTACGGTTCGAAGGCCCATACCGTCACCGACAACTTCGTCGACTTCTTCCGGCGGGAGTTTGCGGCGGGACTGACAGCCGACGATACCGAAGCGATGGAGCCCCTCACCTCCAGGGTGGTCTACCTCGCCGACAATTGCGGGGAGATCGTCTTTGACGCCCTTCTTGCCGACCACCTCAAGAAGAACGGGTCGCACGTCACGTTCGCCGTCCGGGGGGCGCCGATATTGAATGACGCAACCATCGAGGATGCAATGGCGCTCGGACTCGATCGCCGGGTCGACCTACTCACCGGTACCACGGACGGCATCGCTGAACTCGGCCTTAACCGGGAGCTCGCTCCACCCCCCCTTGCCGATGCCCTCGACCATGCAACGCTCGTCATCGCCAAGGGCATGGCCAACTACGAGTCGCTCTCCGATGAGCGCGACCTCCCGCCCGTGGCTTACCTGATGTCGGTCAAGTGCAGCCCGATCGGTGCGGATATCGGCATTCCGGTCGGTTCCCGGGTCGCTCTCCTCCGCGAGTGAACCCGGCAGGCAGGTGCGAACGGCGAGATGGGGGAGCGCGGGTACCGGGGGGAGCCCCGGTACACCGTCGGGCAACCAGCATTGCATATAAATATAGTGGTCGGAATTTCCCGGGATCTAACCTCCCCTTCGGGTTAAAAAGGATTTAAGAGAGCCCCATTTAGTATTTTGAATCATATATACGCCAAAATATTTATTGGAAAATATTATATAATGAGCACCATAAATACTGGATCGGGGAAAGACCACACCCAACAATCACCAGTTATTCGATTCCAGTCAGCAATCACCACAACCACACCTACACCAACATACCTACTGAAGACACAAGGGTTCGGTCAGGGGCAAGCCGGGGCAACGGTGCCCCTGCACCAGAGTTCAACGACCACAGCGAGATTACACCGGGCCATGAAATCTTCGGGTGTGGCCCCCCACCTCATTCAATAAAAGCCAAACCCCACCCTCCTTTTTCTCATCACCCGGATCGCAAGCAGCCCAAGAATCAGTACTTCGTGGCTTCCCGTTCTGAAGGAGCGGGATTTGGGCTCTGTTGAGGGCCTGGAGATCGTAAATTGAAGGGCGTGTGACTTGTCCAGAGTTCCAGCATCCGAAGAGTGCGAGTTGCAATGTTTCGCCAGGAACGACTGGCCGAAGGGTGCGACGGACGGAACGTCCGGAGCTTGAGAAGCCGTCAGGCTTCGAGTCCGGAGTTCAAGAAACCCGAAGGGTTTCGAGGCGTGAGCGAAAGCGAACGTGAGCACCACCAGGTGCGAGGAACGGAGCATGAGCATCGTCAGGTGCGAGCACCAGCAACAACGCAACCGAAAGAAGGGAAGAACCCCGTGCAGTGGACCGTGGGGGTATCGCCGTAGGGGGGAGGGGGGACGCTCCCCCCTCCCCACCTGACGGTGGTCGAGCTCCGGGTCGAGCTCCGGTTCTGCGAACCGTCGCACTCGCACCTAACGGTGCTCAAGCTCGCTTTGCTCGCACTCCCCGTCAGCCCCACTTCGCACCTTCGGTGCTCGAACTCCGTCCTTTCAGGACGTCGTTCCCCCCATGGCGATGTGCGACCAGCCGAAGGGTGGGAGCACGAGCCCCGCCAGGTGCGCAGTCCCCTCGGAATCCGAGCTTGGGACACAATCCAAAGGTCACACGTGAGCACCGTCAGGTGAGAGTGAACGAAGTTAGAGAAATCCAGGGGCTTCGAAGCAGGAACTGACTACAGAAAACAGAAAGCCGGAGAAAAGATAGGGGCGACTCGCACCTCCGGTGCTTCTGCTCCGGCCCGTCGCAACTCGAAGACCTCGGATCTTCTCAAGCTCCGGCCCTCCGGCCCGTCGCACCGCCCCCGTTTACCCGAAGATCTTCCGGGACATCTCCAGCGCCTCGATGGCGGGCATCTTCTTCCCGGTCAGGAACTCGATCGCCGCCCCTCCACCGGTGGAGATGTGGGTGAACCGATCCTCGATACCGAGCCGCTCGATGGCCGCACCGGAGTGCCCGCCGCCCACCACCGAGAACTCCACGGCAGAGGCCGCCTTCAAGAGCTCGAAGGTGCCGACGGCGAACGCCTCCTCCTCGAAGAGCCCGGCAGGCCCGTTCACCACGACCGTCCCGGACCTCGATATCTCCAGTGAGAGGAGGTCGATCGACTCGCTCCCGATATCAAGCACCTGGGCGTCCTCCGGGACGGCGTCCACCGGGTACTCGACCCGCTCGCCGTCCTCACGAACCGCGACCGAGTGCGGCATATGGAGCCGGTCACGGTAGGTCTCGAGGAGGTCTTTTGCCTTATCGATCTCGCCCCGGTAGCCGAGGTCGTCGATCAGCCGGGCCGACGGCCGCCCGATCTCGTATCCCGCTGCGAGCAGAAAGACGTTTCCGACCACGCCGACCACGATCACCCCATCGGCCGTTCCCCGCTCGAGAACATTCTGCGCGACCGCGATCGAGTCGTCCACCTTCGTCCCGCCGAGCACGAAGGTGACGGGACGCGGGGCGCCGGAAAAGACCCGGGATAGGTTCGCGACCTCCTTCTCCATCAGGAGGCCGCCCACCGACGGAAGCGCGAGCGGCAGACCCACGATCGACGGCTGCGACCGGTGCGCCGTGCCGAAGGCGTCGTTGACGTAGAAGTCGGCCATCGAGGCCAGCCTCCGGACAAGGAGGGTCTTCTTCGCCTCCTCAGGCTTCAGGGTCAGGTTCTCCTCGGCGGCAAACCGGAGATTCTCGAGCATCAGGACGTCTCCGCGCCTGGCATCCCGGATCGCCTCCCGGGCGCACCGCCCGAAGATATCCTCGACGTACGTCACCGGGCGGCCGAGCAGCCGCTCCAGTTTCGCCGCGTGTGCCTCAAGCGTCGTGAAGTCCTTCTTGCCGGGCCTGCTCTGGTGCGTGAGGACGACAAGCCGCGCATCCTCGAGTGCCTGCACCGTCGGCAGGTGCTCCCTGAACCGTTTATCATCCAGAATCTGGTTCGACGAGGGGTTGATGGGGGAGTTGAAATCCACCCGCAGCATCACCGTTCCCGTCAATTTCCCAGCATCAGCGAGCGTACCGATCTCCACCGGGTATCACCTGTGCCCTTGATCAGGTGCTCCGCGCCTTAATCTTTTTCAGGCGGAAGAGCTCCTCACGTTCCATCTCATCGAGTCGCATCTTGATAAAGTCTCTGGCCTCGGTGAGCTCCGGGATCACCTTGAACTCGAGCGCATTCACGCGCCGCTTGGTGCTCTCGATCTCGTCGAGGAGCCGCTTCATGGTCGTTTCGATCTCGGCGGCCTCGATGATGGCCTCGAGCAGGTCCTCGAACGCCTCCGCGGTCTCGTCGATGACGGCAGAGGTGCCGAGCATTCCGTAGCCGCGGTCGAGCACGCCCTTCCGTACCGAAGACGCCTGGATCTCCGGGACGACGACGCCCATGATGTTCTTGCTCGTTAAGGAGATTGCGGGGACGTCCGCCGTCGAGAAGGCGGCGGCCTTCACCCCGATCGCACCCTCGACGGTCTCCGCGAGGGCGATCATCTCCATCGCACGTGTATACCGCTCCATCAGTGCGCCGCGGCTGTCTTTCGCCTGCTGCAGCACCTTGAAGAACTCCAGGATCAGCCCATCGCGCTTCATCTTGAGGATGTTATAGCCGCGCTCAGAGAGCGTGATCCGCCGCTTGATGTTGATCAGCTCCGAACGGGTCGGCTTGATATCTCGTAGCGCCATGGACACTTACCCCTGGGCCTTCTTCCGGTACTTCGGGTGATACTTCTGGATCAGTTCGCGGTCGATACGCACGAGCTGCTCTTCGGGCAGCGTCGAGAGGAGGTCCCAGCCGAGGTCGAGCGTCTCCTCGATCGCCCGGTCTTCGTAGAGGCCCTGCCTGACGAACCGGTCCTCGAAGAGGTCGGCGAACTCAAGGAACATCCGGTCGCGCTCCGAGAGCGCGTCCTTTCCGACGATGGCCACAAGGCCCCGGAGATCGTTACCCTCGGCATACGCCGCGTAGAGCTGGTCCGAGACCTTCTTGTGATCCTCGCGGGTGTGCCCCTCCCCTATACCGAGATTCATCAGACGGGAGAGCGAGGGCAGCACGTTGATCGGCGGGTAGATGCCCTTCCGGTGCAACTCACGGTTGACCACGATCTGTCCTTCGGTGATGTAGCCGGTCAGGTCCGGGATCGGGTGGGTGATATCGTCACCCGGCATCGTCAGGATCGGGATCTGGGTCACAGAGCCCTTGACGCCCTTGATGATACCGGCACGCTCGTAAATGCTTGCAAGGTCCGTGTACATGTATCCCGGGTAGCCGCGCCGCCCGGGCACTTCCTCACGGGCCGCGCCGATCTGACGGAGCGCCTCGCAGTAGTTGGTCATATCAGTCAGGATGACCAGCACGTGGTAGCCGAGGTCGAACGCCAGGTACTCGGCGGTGGTGAGCGCGAGACGCGGCGTAATGGTCCGCTCGACGGCCGGGTCGTCGGCGAGGTTTAAGAAAACGACCGAACGCTCGAGAGCGCCTGTCTTCTCGAAATCGGCCATGAAGTAGTTGGCCTCTTCCCGGGTGATACCCATGGCCGCAAAGACCACGGCGAACTCTTCCGTCGAGCCAGGGACCTTTGCCTGCCGGGCAATCTGGAGCGCCACGTCGTTGTGGGGCAGACCCGAAGCCGAGAAGATCGGGAGTTTCTGACCCCGGACCAGGGTGTTGGTCCCGTCGATGGTCGAGATACCCGTCTGGATGAAGTCCTCGGGGGGCGCCCGGGCGTAGGGGTTGATGGCCGCACCGGTGATCTCGAGCCGCTTTTCGGGCACGATATCCGGGCCGCCGTCGATCGGCTTGCCGCCGCCGGAGAGGATACGGCCGAGCATGTCCTTGCCCACCGGCATCTTGATCGTCTCGCCGGTGAAGCGGATGCCCGAGTCCCTGCCGATGCCTGCGGTGGTCTCGAAGACCTGGACGACCACGATCTCGTCGCTCGTATCCAGCACCTGGCCGCGCTTGACCGTGCCGTCGGCGGTCACGATGTTGACGAGCTCGCTGTAGCCCACCGGCTCCGTTTTCTCGACGAAGACCAGGGGGCCTGCAATCTGTGCAACCGTTCTGTACTCCTTCATAGTCACACCGCCCTCATCGCATCAAATTCAGCTTCCATGTCTTTCAGAATCTTCTCAAGTTCGGGCTCGTAGTCCTTGATGAACTTGATCTGCGGAAGCTCGTTCTTGCTCTTTATGCCGATGACCTGCTGTGGGGTCGCTCCGGCCGCCTGGGCGGTACGCGCGAGGTCGGCGAAGTGCTTGATCGCCTTCATCATGTCGTACTGCTTGGACATCGGGCAGAACGTATCCACCGCGTCGTAGGCATTCTGCTGCAGGAAGATCTCGCGGATCATCCTGGCCACCTCGATGGTGACCTGCTCCTCGTCGGGCAGGGCGTCGGAACCGACCAGCTGGACGATCTCCTGGAGCTCGGCCTCCTTCTGGAGGACGCCCATCGCCCAGGCCCGGAGGGGGTTCCACTCGGGCGAGACCTCGCGGTCGTACCAGTCGTTGAGCGAGTCGAGGTACAGCGAGTAGGAGTTCAGCCAGTTGATGGCCGGGAAGTGCCGGCGCTGGGAGAGCTTCGCGTCCAGTGCCCAGAAGACCTTGACGATACGCAGGGTGTTCTGGGTGACCGGCTCGGAGAAGTCGCCGCCCGGCGGCGAGACCGCGCCGATGACCGAGACGGAACCGCCCGCTCCGTTCAAGGTGATGACGCGGCCGGCACGCTCGTAGAACTCCGAGAGGCGGGCCGCAAGGTAGGCGGGGTAACCCTCTTCGCCGGGCATCTCTTCAAGCCGGCTCGAGATCTCACGCATGGCTTCAGCCCACCGGGAGGTGGAGTCGGCCATCAGGGAGACGTCGTAGCCCATGTCCCGGAAGTACTCGGCGATCGTGATCCCCGTGTAAACGGACGCTTCACGGGCTGCAACAGGCATGTTCGAGGTGTTTGCGATAAGCACCGTCCGCTCCATCAGCGGTTTGCCGGTCTTTGGGTCCTCCAGCTCGGGGAACTCGGTCAGTACCTCGGTCATCTCGTTGCCGCGCTCGCCGCAGCCGATGTAGACGACTATCTCGGCATCGGACCACTTCGCAAGCTGCTGCTGGGTGACCGTCTTGCCGCTCCCGAACGGTCCCGGGATAGCCGCCGTTCCGCCCTTCGCGATGGGGAAGAGACCGTCCAGGATCCGCTGACCGGTGATCAGCGGGATGTCCGGGTTCAGTTTCTCCTTCACCGGGCGGGGCACACGGACCGGCCAGCGCTGGAGCATCGTGATCTCGGTGCCGTCTTCGAGGACGCAGATGGTCTCGTCCACCGTGAAACTGCCGCCCGAGATCTCCTTGATCCTGGCGCTCTTCGTCCGGGGCGGGACCATAACCTTGTGGACGATGTTCGTCTCCTGGACCGTGCCGAGGATATCCCCGGCCTTGACCTCGTCGCCTGCCTTCGCCGTGGGCACGAACTCCCACTTCTTCTCGTGGGAGAGGCCGGGGGCCGAAACGCCGCGCTCGATGAAGTTGCCCATCCTGTCCACGAGCACCTCGAGCGGCCGCTGGATCCCGTCGTAGATACTGGTCAGCAGACCGGGCCCGAGCTCCACTGCGAGCGAGAGACCGGTGTTCTCCACCGGTTCACCGGGCCTGATGCCGGCGGTATCTTCGTAAACCTGGATGATGATGTTCTCACCCTGGATCTTGATGACCTCCCCCATCAGTTCTTCATTGCCGATCTTCACCACGTCGTACATGTGTGCGTCGAGACCGACAGCAGTGACGACCGGCCCTGAAATTCGTTTCAGGGCTCCACGAGTCCTGTTTTCTTTTGTTTTTTCCATTACTTCCACAGATCAACACCCACCGATCTCTTGATTTTCTCTCTCATCGACAGGCCGCCCTCTTCTCCGCCGATAGCGATTACCGTCGGCTTAACGGAGTTCTCGAGGGCGGTGCGAAGTCGCAGGGGGATCCGCTCCATGTCGCTGCCCTTCAGCACGAGAATGCCGACTTCCTTGTCATCCAGCACCTGGTTGATCTGCTCGACCAGCCGCTCGTCGGTCTCGGCCGCGTAGGTCTTCCTGACGCCCGCGAGCCTGAAACCGAGGATGAATTCACCGGTACCGACAATTGCGATCTCCATTCTACATCACCAGGTAGCCCTGTAATCGCTCACCGGGGAGGCCGGCTTCCTTGCCCCGGGCGAGGGCGCGAAGGTTCGCGACCTCGTACTTCTTTTCCTCCAGGTAGACCAGAATGGGAAGAATCGAGAACGGGTACCGCTTCGACATCCGTTCCATCTGGTCCAGCTGGACCCGGGTCAGCGCAACCTCAATCTCGTGGATGGCATCCTTGCCCCGGATTGCTTCGAGCGCGTTTAAGAGCGGGACCGCCCTCACCTGCCTCTTTAAGGCGTCGATGAACTCATCCCGGTCCTCAAGCCCCGAGAGCCGCTGCAGTTCCTCCACCGAGAACGAGCCACCGGGGATCATCAGTTCCCGCACGTCCTCACGGACGTGCCCGGCCCGGAGGCGGAAGAGGTTCTGGATGTTCCGGGTGTCGATCTCGAGCTCGATGTACTTCTGGAATATGTTCCCGCCCTTGATGCCTTCCGCGACGTCGGCAATGAGCCGTGCGTAGTAGCTCTTGTAGAGTTCGTTCTCCAGATGGGCGAACGATCCCGTCTCCATCGCGCGGGGAAGTTCCCTCTCGATGACGGGGTAGAACCGTTCGCCCTTGAGCGCCTCGACGACCCGTTCCGGCGACTCTTCAGTGAGAAGACGGTCGAGAGCGACCTTGTCCAGCCTGCCGGCCGGGATCAGAACCTCCCTGAGCTTGCCGGGCTGTACCCCCTGCATCTTGCCACGCAGGATGGTGACGACGTTCTGAATGTCCCACCGGCGCAGGTAACTGGCGGTGAAGTATTTCAGTTCCCCGGGCACAAGCTCCAGGATGCTCTGGTACTCCTTTGCGAGGTTCCAGCTCAGAGCCACCTCGACAAGGTTGATCCCGGAGAAGGAGGTGCCGAGTTCATCGATCTCGGACCGGTAGTTGGTCTCGCCGACGAACCGGGTGATCTCAGGCAGGCTCATATTCAGCATCCGGAGATAATCTTCTCGCGGTATCAGCAGCGATCGCCGCACCCGCATGCGGGTGCAGGCGTAGATGTAGGTTGCCGGTCCGCTACTTATCCCTGCCATGTATGAACCTCCTCATGCAAACAGAATATCTGACGCATCCTTCAGGCCGGACTCCCAGACTTCGCCCAGGAACGTGCCGTAGCTGTAGTCGATCTGCAGCTCGCCGTCGTTGCTCTCGATGATGACACCGCCGGGAATGTCAACCGGGTCGCCCACAGTGTAGCCGGAGAGTGACTTTGTCGCACCGAGGATCTTCTCGACAACAGGGATGTCGCGCTCGTTCACGTGCACGACACCCTTCTTGATCTCCTTTGCCGCTCTCTTCAACAGGTCTGTGAGCGCCTTCTCCTGGAACTCAGCAGGCAGATCACCGACAGCAGCGAGCGAGGCCGAATAGACCTGGTCGAGGAGCGTCTTCTGGGCGTTCAGGACCTGCCGTTTGACGACGAGGTTCGCTGCGGAGACTTCCTGGTTAATGATGTGGGTGGCCGCCCGATCCGCCTCTTCTTCGGCCGAGAGTTTAATCTCGGCGGCGCGGGCCTGTGCGTCCTTCAGGATCTCTTCGACTTCGGCCCGGGTCGCTGCCCGAACCGCCTCGACCTCCTTTCGCCCTTTCTCCCGGATCTCGTTCACGACTGCTTCGAGTCCCATGGTTCACTCCATCAGAACAGAAGCAGCAGTGCAACCACAAGACCGAAGATGACAATGGTTTCGGGAATAACCGTCAGGAGCAGAGCCAGACCAAACATGTCACGGTTCTCTGCCGTCGCCCCGACCGCAGCGGAACCGATCCCCATCTCCGCGACACCTGCGCCGATGCCGGTCAGACCGACCGCAAGACCTGCGCCGAGTGCTCTCATTCCCAACTGCGATGCCTGTACCATTTCAAGAGTCAGTTCTGCTGTGCCAAAATCTACCATTTTCTTATTCCTCCGTAAACTTGGATTTCATACCGAATGGATTGTACTTCTTTCCTCCACCTTTGTAGAACTTGGTGAAGAACTCAACATAGTGAAGACGAATTGAGTGCAAACCGCCGCCGAGGAGGCCGAGTGCCGTGTTCAGCGCATGCCCCACCAGAAGGACGAGAATGCCGACGATGATGATGATCACGCCGACCGGGGTGATCACTTCGAGCTGGGGTTCTATCATCATGCCGATCGCGATGAAGTTGATCACCATCGCGATAGCGACCGAGGATAAACCCACCGCCACAAGACGGGCGTAGGACAATACGTGGCTGACGATCGTCGGAAGTTCGACGACCTCGAGCGGGTTCTCCTGCGCGATCCCGATAACGCCTGCCACCAGGAGGACGACGCCCACCGCGATGGCAACAGGGAAGCCTGTCAGGTCGGGCATCATCGGAATGGCGTAGAACGACCAGATCAAGATGATGATGCCCCACATCGTTCCGAGCCATCCGGCGTTGGCGATTACCGCCTTCGTCGCGTGCTTCCCGTGGTAAAGTTTCCGTGCGTTGATCATACCGAGGATGCGCCCGAGCGTTATGTGCAGGATACCGATCCAGATCGCGACGATCATGAGTTCGGCTACCTGGGGACCGTGGCCGCCCGCTTCTCCTCCGATGTTGAGGTGGCGGGAGAAGATCAGGGGCGGCCACGGAAGCGGGAACCCGAAGAACTCGCTGTAGAGTACGCCGAAGATGATGCTTGAGATGCTTGCGTAGCTGAGCACCTTGAGGAGCATCCTTCCTTCGTCGCTTTTCAGGAACTTGCGCAACACGAGGCTCAGGACGAGCAGGACTGCTCCGTACCCCACATCACCGAGGATCATGCCGAAGAAGATCGGAAACACGATGGCTACCATCAGTGTCGGGTCGAGTTCGGAGTACCGCGGCCGCGCGTAGATATCCATGAGCACCTGTGTCGGTGAGGCGAACGACGGGTTCTCGTACTCCACCGGGACCCTGGCATCGTCGTCGACCTCCAGTTCCTCGATGTAGATCCTGCCGTTGGTCACCTTCTCCAGTGCTTCCCGGATCCTGTCCGCGCGGTCGCCGGGCACCCACCCTTCGGTGATGAAGGTCTCTTCTGTGGTAGCAAACCGCAATGGGGCTTCCGCCCGCTCTACGTCAGCCGTGAGTAGTTCATCACATGCTACCAGGAAGTCGGTGTGCCTCTCCCGGATTCCCGCGATCTTTGCGTTGACCTCGGCGATCTCGTCCGCGATCCGCCGGCCCTCTTCTAAGTGATCCTTCAGGCGGTCGGCCGGAGCCCCGGTCTCTTCCGGAACGGGGATCGCCTGGAACCCGGCGTCGAGAAGAGTCCGCTCGACCTGCTCGCGGTGCTCGATCTGCACCACGACGACGATCATGTTGCCGGACACCCTGTCGGAAAAATATTTCTCGTGGGGGACGTCGATCGTGACGTCGTGCGCGATGTGTCCGGCAAAGACGGTGAACCGGGTGTACCCGCGGTAGAACTCAAGATCCAGAGGGACCGCAGCAAACGGTTCAAGTTCTCTC
The DNA here is from genome assembly GCA_018433835.1 of Methanoculleus sp. Taxonomy (GTDB): domain Archaea; phylum Halobacteriota; class Methanomicrobia; order Methanomicrobiales; family Methanoculleaceae; genus Methanoculleus. The sequence goes on along the minus strand of JAHDQM010000021.1, from coordinate 11,541 downwards.
GCGCGCTGTTCGTGCTCCTTCTGCCGTGCCTCCAGTCTGGAGCGCGAAGCAATGAGATCTTCCGCTTCCTTCTGGATAACGGGAAGATCCGTCTGGATCATCGCCCTGACCTTCGATGCAGGGAGTTTCTCTCTGGTTTCTACGTTCTCCGGGTCTATCCCGCACGCATTCTCGATTGCTCTGACCTTGATGAGCGCCGAAGCCGCATCGCTCGCCCCGGAAAGCGGGTGGCCGATCGACAACGATTCGGCAGCCGCGCTCTCCGGCACGAAGTCTTCGATGTGATAGACGTTGTGGCGATAGAGCTCTCTGACGATGGTGTCGATCTCACCCTTCGGGGCCGCGATGAGCAGCCGGCACATCCGTTCAGGCCTTAACATGCAGCTGCTCCTTAAACCGCGTAACAATAAAGTCTACAGCTTTTGCAAGGTTCTTGTTCCCCGCTGCTTTCAGCGCCTCTGCGCGCGCTTCACCCTCCCTGACGATCTCCGCGTATCTGTTCTGCGCCTGGGCCCGTGCCTCTAAAAGGCGCTGATTCCTGTGCTCCCCGGCATCTTTCTGTGCCTTGAGGACCAGGTTTTCAGCCTCCAGCTCGGCATCCGAGAGGCTCTTCTTCCTCTCCGCCTGCGCATCACGGATCATCGCCTGATACTCTTCTTCAGTTTCCCTGATGCTTTTCAGGACATCGGTCTTCATCAAACCCTCCTTCTCACGGCGTATGAATATTTGATGAAATTGAGCATATATTTATTGTTGTTTGTCTGCTGAGGATTTTTCCGCATCCAGATATTTCACCTTCGCGCCGGGAGGTAAATTTTTTATCGTAACGCCCCCGGGAATCCCCGCAAGCGAGAGCCCGGAAAATTCTGCAGATGAACAGAGCAGGTGCTGCTCGGGGTGGGTTCCCCGGCGGATATCGCAGGCGAGGAGGATCTCCGGGGCGACCGAGACGACCATCGACAACCGCTTCGACCCGGGGTGATCTTTAGGCAGGACAACGAGCGGGATATGGTAGCGCCGGACCAACTCGAGCATCATGCGCGCCTGCTCAAGAGGGCCGCCTTCCGGCATGGAGACGGCGATCAGGTCGTCGGGGTCGACTGTCTCGCAGTACTCGTCGTCCGGGGTTTCGATGCAGAGCGTAAACCGGGAGGCAGCTTTTGCAACAAGCAGAAAAGAGCGTTCTCCCCGGATGAGGAGGGGTTCGGCGCCGAGGGGTACGGTCGCAACACCCGGCCCGGCAGAGGAAACCCCGGAAGCGCCGCCTTCAGGCTTCTTCGACATCTTCCGACTGGCAGCTCGGGCACATGGGCCGCTTTCCGATGCCCTTGAATTTCTCGCCGCACTCTTTGCAGCGGTAATTCGTGCCCTTCACCCGCTCATTGAACTCGATATCGACAGGTCCACCGACTGTACACATATGGCATCACCAGGAGAGAGATGGAAGGCAGAGGATAAAACCCTATCGCGGTCGACTCCATACAATCCCTATCTCACGAGTTCGAGATGCGAGACGACCGGAGGTCTTCGAGAACGCGAAGCCGCGAGCTGCGACGGATGGGACATCCGGAACTCGAGCACCGTCGGGTGCGATGAACGCGAAAGGGACCGGCATCCACACCGCCTTCGCACCTTCATGGCTCGCACCTGCGACTGTCCGCACGTCCGGGCCCAGTATTTCGCTAATCAGCAGCACCATCGCAGACTTCAGCAGCTCCGGGCGCTTCAGCACGAACTTCCCGACGACTTCCGCAACCTTCGCCGCGCGAGATCGTGGCGGCGATGTCCCGGATATCCCCGATGACGATGACCCCGCTCGCGACCCACCCGCCCAGGTAGAAGAGGTTGTCGTGGTCGCCGGCGCCCCACTCCCCGAGAACGGCGCCGAGCAGGAACTCCCGCCCCATCTCCAGCGGGCCATAACCAAGAATGGTGGCGTACAGGTTGCCGAAAACCAGTTAGAAAAGGAAATTAAGTGTTCGTCTGCATCGCCTGCTTTTCTCTCAAAAGTTTCAGGGGATGACGCCACCAGAAACTTTCAGGTGCATATGGATCTTCAGCTTCAGGATAGTGCTCCAGGATTTCATCCATATGCAACAGATATCTGGATTTGAATTCTTCATCAAGAAGGGCGACTTCCTTTTTTATCTCGGTGAGATCAAAGTCCCTGTCCAACTCCATCAATAGTATCTCGATATCAGTGCGAGTGAGTAAATCATTCGGAATCTCAAGTTCCAAAGGGTCCATATCGGCAAAGTATCGTATCGTCGCGGGATAATAGTAGACTTCATCTTTCAACAGAGAGAACAATTTTTCACGATAATCCTTCCCTCTCTTTTGCTCCAGTGCTGCCAACTTTCGGGTAACTTTCTCATACTCTTGCCGGAGACCTTCACAATCGACTCCTTCCTCTTCAAGCAGATGTATCCAAAAAGGGAGGAGGTGTTTTAACCGATACGGTGCGTCGGGAGTATGCCCCCCAAGTCTTTTCAGTTCGTCATAGTGCACGTCAGTTTCTTCGATCTTTTCTTCATAGCGGAGCAATCCATTTGTCGCCTTGTCGAGGAGTTTTTCATCCATTGCATGCCGCCTCCACAGATCTAGTTCAACCGGATCAGTCTATTAGCGATCTCACCAAGATAACTATCTCTCGGCTTGAAGAACGTCGTAATCAGCCCATCCTTCGTGACACTCACGAATTCTTTGGCATTACGGTCGTAGACAACCAGCGTATCGTAGCCCAGCTGGTAGTACAACTCAACGGTACCATCCCTCCGGTTACTCAAGGTAGTAGCCTTTTGCAGGTATACCGATTTCGTAAAGGTCTCGCCCCATTCGAATTGATCGAGCACGTGATCGGTGTAGTGTTTATCCAGATTCCCTGAAGCCGTGAGCTTCCTGTTCGGTGCTGGCGCCCATCCACCTTCACAGACGTTCTCAAGCATATGCCTGACCCGGAAGAGGTTGACGTTCTCATCGTAGAGCCGGACGAAGGTCGAATCTGTCGCTCCATTAGCCCGGAGCACGTCGAGGACCTCGTCGCCGTAACTGTGCCGCAAGATACTCAGCGCTTCTTCCGTCTCGTCCGAATACCGGGTCACCCCGGCCAGCAGGAGAACAGCCGGTTTGACCAGCTCCGGATGCTTCAGCACGAACTTCCCGACGACCTCCGCGACCTTCGCCGCATCGCCGTAGGCCGGGATCAGTGCGGCGAGGTTCAGCCCGGTTCCGATCAGGTCGCCGCGCGAGATCGTGGCGGCGATGTCACGGAGGTCCCCAATGACGATGACCCCGCTCGCGACCCAGCCGCCCAGGTAGAAGAGGTTGTCGTGGTCGTCGGCGCCCCACTCCCCGAGGACGGCGCCGAGCAGGAACTCCCGCCCCATCTCCAGAGGCCCGTAGCGCTCCTCGTAGACCAGCGGGTCGTAGTCGGGATCGTTCCACTCCTCGTAGTCGGAGTGGCCGTCGCCGTCGGTGTCGACCGACCAGAGATCGGTGCCGACGGTGTCGATCAGATACGCGTCGGGCGCGTGCCACCTGCCGAACCCGTCGCGATACCCGTTCTCCTCGTAGTAGTCCGGCAGGCCGTCCTCGTCCAGGTCGTCGGAGGTCAGGACTGCGGTCACCGGCGCGGTCTGGCCGTTTTCGACCGTCACCGGCGCGGTGAACGGGGCGTAGCCGCTCTTGAGGACATCGATCTGGTGAGGGCCGAGGGGGACCTACGACAAGAACCCTAAAAAGAGGTGATTTAGGTAAAACACTTACTCGATACCTTCAGGTCGACCCGGCCATCGACCCGGACGTAATCCCCTTCCTTCAGCTGGAGGCGGAAGTATCGCTTATCGATCTCGATTATAACCGTTCCGGCCCCGAAATCCACCACGGCATCGTATCCCCGCTCGGCGTCGCCGGGATCGTCCGGGACGATGATCGCATCGGTCCGCCCGTTCACTTCCAGGAGGGGCAGCGAAGGCTCTGCGTAGATCCGTTGCTCGGCGATCTTGCTCTTCTCCAGTCAGCCAGATAACTTTCCCGTCCGCCCGCTTGACGACCGCCATCGTCCGTAACAGGTTTCCGTTGCTTCTCACGACCACCTTCAGTTCGTCCTCGGTGATCCCGTTGAACAGCAACCGATCGATCACCCCGTTGCCGTGTGCAATTTTTCCTTACCACAGAAAGTCGATTGGGAATCCCGGTCGGGGATTCCCCGACATCATATCCTTTAAGGTGGAGAGATCTGATATGGTTCAAATATCACGGTTCTCAGATTGCCATTTTTGATGATACCATTGATCGATTACTAGCATTTCACGTTGAAGCGAGAGGAGTTCTTCATCGGTTACCAAATCCGGCCTGATTTCTAGGCACTGATCGATGAATAGTCGGTTCGAATCGAGAACGCCTTTTACAAAATCCTGAAATGGGACTTCGATATATCCTTTTGGCTCGTTCATATCGATCCGTCGATACTTAATTGTCAGGATGTTGCGATCCTCTTCTTTCAAGGCATAATGCGAATCGATTCCGTGGGCATCTACCCAATTGCTTGGTTCAGCATATAACTTCTTATCCCCCAGTCCATGGGGATCGAGATATAAAAAGACTGCGTAGATCTGGTTAAAAAAGGTTTTAATAAAGGTGTACACACCTCCGATTATATCCGTGCTATTTATCTGTAATCCGATATTAAGGCTAAAAAAATTACTTAGTTTTCCTTTATCCCTAAGTTCCTCCTCCAATTCACGCCGATCCCAGACTACACGTACCATGATCGATCATCTACCTTTGAGGTATCCATTTGCTACCGTCCCACATATACACTTGGCTCCCTTTTGTGGGGAAAACCGTAAGAATTCCTTTTTCATTGATTTGGAATCCGATTTCATTTACTCCATGTTCTTCAGGGAAGGGATATCTATCTTTCACAAAATTTTCTGGAACCTCTGTATATTTTGCTGGTAAAGCCCTGTCGAGCCAATCCAGAATTTTTTCTTCCATCTCCGCCCGGGTAAGAGCAGATGTGCCCGGATAAGGTAAGTCAAACGATGTTACTGGCTCTGATGTCGGGAAGAGCGTGGTGCCTGGTTGATTGATACCTTCCGTGCCATGAACATGGCGCCCAACATAATGGCTCTTACTTACCTCCCGAATCGGTATCACATCGTCCCCGACCTTGGTTACATGGACAACCGTGTCAAGTTTAACGCCGCGGCCCTGCATCTTCACGATCTGGGCTTCCGTCAGACCGTACTCGGTGGCCAGCTCCGTCCCGACCCTCCTGCCGGTGGCGAAGAGGTAGAGGTGGTCGATCACGTTCAACTGGCCTTCGTCGGGCAGGAGCTGGATGACGTGCTGATCGAACAGGACTCTCCCGACATCGAGAAGATTATCGGGATATTTCACGAGGTATTTGGCGACATCCGCAGCTGTCTTGCCGCAATCGCCGAGGTAGGGGACCAGCCCGATCCCATTGATCGCCGCCCCGACGGTATCGGACTCGGATACCGCGTAGAGGAAGTCGCGGACGTCCCCGTATACGGCAATACCCGAGGCAATCCAGCCCAGGGCGTAATACGGATGCGATGCCCAGTCCCCGACGAGATAGTTGAACTCCTCGCCCTCGAGACCGGTCTCGCCGAACAGGGCACCTAGCCGGAGCGCGACCTCCTGGCGGAGCCGTTCGACGATGATGTCTCCAATGGGATCGGCGGGGATGAGGGGTTCATCGTCCTCTCCGTCTAACAGGCCGTCACCATCGGTGTCATCGCTGAACGGATCGGTACCCAGATAGTCCTCCCAGAAGTCGTCCAGCCCGTCGTCGTCCGTATCCGCCCTGGTCGGGTCGCTCCGTTGCTTGTAGTAGGTCTTGCCGTCCACGGTGACCGGTTCCCCGGCCTCGTAGCCGTCCGAGAGCCCGTCCCCGTCAGTGTCGATCAGGTCCGGGTCGGGCGCATGCCAGTTCCCGAACCCGTCGCGATACCCGTTCTCCTCGTAGATGTCCGGCAGGCCGTCCCCGTCCAGGTCGTCGGTGATCAGGGCCGCGGTCACCGGCGCGGTCTGGCCGTTTTCGACCGTCACCGGCGCGGTGAACGGCGCGTAACCGTCTTTCAGGACGGGACAGTGTGGTTGTCGACGGGAGATCTACGACAAGAACCCAGAAAAGAAAAGAGAGGTAAACCGCTTACTCGATGCCTTTCAGGTCGACACGGCCATCGACCCGGACGTAATCCCCTTCCTTCAGCTGGAGGCGGAAATATCTCTTATCAACCTCGATTATAACCGTTCCGACACCAAAGTCCACAACGGCATCGTATCCCCGCTCGGCGTCGCCGGGATCGTCCGGGATGATGATCGCATCGATCCGCCCGTTCACTTCCAGCAGGGGCATCGAAGGCTCTGCGTAGATCCGTTGCTCGGCGATCGTGCTCTTCTCCAGCATGTCCGCCAGCATCCGCAACACGACTGTTCCGTCTCTTCCTACCATCGCAGGGGTGCAGAGCAGATCGTTGTCGAAGACCGATGCCCGGGTGCCGTCTGAGAACTCGACGCGCACGACCTGTGTATACACCAGACCCTGGTATTCGGCATCCGGTCTCACGCTCACGATGCGGACGGGGGTCCTAAGATTTTCTTTCAGCATTCCCGTTGGAACGCCATGTGTCTCGGGATGGGCCGTCACGAGGTATCCGTTGTCGGCGATAAGGATGCGCAGTGTCCTCCCGGAGGTCGGCTCGACGTACCGGTACCTGTGCTTCCCGACCTCGACGCCGTCCCGGGCACCGACCATGACGAGGTCTTTGACCTCTTCCCGATACACGTAGTCCAGGCCGAACGCGGAATAAAACTGGTTGCCCGAGGGGGTGTTGACATGGTTGGCGACGATGTGGACCCAGCCGCTTCCTCCCGTGTCGTCCAGATCCCAGACGCCGACTAGACCATTCCGGCTCATCCCGACCCGGATGTAGTCTCCGATCCTATAATCGGGAAAGGAGTCACGTTCTTGCCAGCAAAGAGCAACGCCAATCGTACCCATACCTATGTCAGTATATAGGAGGTGTCGTTTCTCATCGATATCCACAATTTCGCCAGTAAAACCCGCTTCATCCCTGGCATAAATGTGTTCCTGCTCTGCGGGATCTTCCGGCAGGCGATAGGTTGTCTCGACGCCTTTTTTAGGTGAGGATAATTTTTCTACATTGGCAAGATCTGCGAGAATACCCAGAGTCTTGATCGTGCCCACTGTCTCGTCCCTGCTGTTCCCTTTATTGTCATCTAAATAAAACCTCGTCCCGTCCTGCAGTTCGACAATGACAGTCAGTTCGTACACTTCCCCACGTTCGCCCAACAGACCAGGAATATTTTTTAGGATCTTTCCTCTCACCCGTGCCCAAAACATCTGTGTCACCCAATCAACTAAACATACTCTGGATGTGTAAGGGAGCATCCTCAAGGGACCAGGGGTACGCTGTACGGAGATAACCGTTGTCACCTATCACGACTAGTAGTAAGTGACCTTCATCGACTTTTTTCCAATAAGCCACCGGGTTCCTTGGATCTAATGTTCCTGTCTTTGCACAGTCCAGTATCAACTCTTTAATCAGACTCTCATCGTCATAAGCAGTACCAAATGCTTTCTTGAAGTCGTTAACGCCATTTAGATACACGTGGTTATTTTGAATGTGGATCCATCCGGTTCCCCCAACATCCCTTCCCGCGCCCAAAACCTTACCTGCAGCCGTACCAAGCTTTCCTTCCTCCAGCCAGATGACTGTCCCGTCGCCGCGTTTGACGACCGCCAGCGTCCGTAACAGGTTGCCATTGCTTCTCACGACCACCTTCAGTTCGTTCTCGGTGATCCCGTTGATCAGCAATCGATCGATCACGTCGTCGCCGTGTGCTTTGCGAATAGCGTTTATCGCTTCCGCGGCCTCGTCCACGTGCGGCGCGACCCCGACCAGCAGCACCATCGCCGGCTTCAGCAGCTCCGGGTGCTTCAGCACGAACTTCCCGACGACCTCCGCGACCTTCGCCGCATCCCCGTAGGCGGGGATCAGTGCGGCGAGGTTCAACCCCGTCCCGATCAGGTCGCCCCGCGAGATCGTGGCGGCGATGTCCCGGAGGTCCCCGATGACGATGACCCCGCTCGCCACCCAGCCGCCCAGGTAGAAGAGGTTGTCGTGGTCGTCGGCACCCCACTCCCCGAGGACGGCGCCGAGCAGGAACTCCCGCCCCATCTCCAGGGGGCCATAGCGCTCCTCGAAGACCAGGGGGTCGTAGTCGGGATCGTTCCACTCCTCGAAGTCGGCGTGGCCGTCGCCGTCGGTGTCGGCCGACCAGAGATCGGTGCCGACGGTGTTCCACTCCAGCGCGTCCGACAGCCCGTCCCCGTCACTGTCCGCGCAGAGCGGATCGCTCTCGATCGCGTCCTCCAGGTAGTCGTCCAGCCCGTCGTCGTCGGTATCCGCTCTGGTCGGGTCGCTCCGCTGCTTGTAGTAGGTCTTGCCGTCCACGGTGATGGGTTCCCCGGCCTCGTAGCCGTCCGAGAGCCCGTCCCCGTCGGTGTCGATCAGGTCCGGGTCGGGCGCATGCCAGTTCCCGAACCCGTCGCGATAGCCGTTCTCCTCGTAGATGTCCGGCAGGCCGTCCCCGTCCAGGTCCTCCGGCTCCAGGACTGCGTTCACGACGCTGGTCCCGCCCGAAACGACGGCGACATCCTCAGAGTAGGGGACGAATCCCTCTTTCGTGACGGTAACCTGGCGGATGCCGGAAGCGACGCTGGTCGCCGTGAGTTCGCCGGATACCGGGACGGTGCCGACGTTAAAGCCGTCGATAAAGACCGTGGCTCCTGGTTCGGAACAGATCACGCGGACTGCGCCGAAGTCGCTGGGCAGGTCGACGTGAACCTGGGTGTACTGGTTCCGGGTAATCCAGACCGTCCGGGTTGCAGTACCATAGTTCGGATTCCCGGGAGCCATCAAGGTGAGGGTATGCTCGCCCTCAAGCAGTTCCACGTTCGAGATTCCGGAGCCGTAGTAGATGCCGTCGATATAGCAGATCACCCCTGCACTGGGGGTCGACGTCACCGTGAGGAAGCCGGTCGGTGCGTCAACCTGGTGGATCACCGAAACCGCGGTAACGTAGGATTCGTCGTCGTCAAAGTAAATCTGGCCGAAACGGCTTTTATACCCTGCTTTCTCGACCATGTAGGGGTGGGTTCCACCCACGGGATATTGTGCGTACTCAAACGTCAAGCCCTTCGCATCGCCCACCGTCTGGGTATAGGTCACCAGGTCCTGCGCGCCGTCTCCCACGCCGAAGAAGGTAACCGTTGCGCCACCGACACCCTCTCCGGTCTGGGAATCCAGAACGCGCACCCGTGCGCCGTAGGGATAGTCAGTCCCCAAGATCCCGAGTTCCAGGTCCGCTGCAAAGAGTTCCAGGTCATCTTCAAACAGCGCGTCCCACCCCGCCGAGTCCAGCACGGCATACTTCGCCGAACCCGCCGCGTCGCAGGAGACCACCCCGGTTACGGCATCGACGGTCGAAGACACGTTGACGAACGTCCCGAGGTCCTCGTCGAAGCGGTAGACCGAGAGCCGGGAGGCATCCGCGACATGAGTCGGGTCGTACGCGATCTCGATCGTCCCGGAGGCGACCTCGGCGCCGAACCCGATGTTGTAGACCTTGCTGACGAGAACGTCGTCGCTGATCAGGTGGGTGTAGTTCACCTCCGCGACGCTGACGTTGCCGATGGCATACCCCCGGCCGAAGACCGTCAGGTCCAGGGTCTCGTCGACGAAATGCCCGCTGCTCCAGTAATTCTCGGCACCGTCCGCGACCCCGTTGCCGTTCGAGTCGGGGTTGGTGGGATCGGTCCCGAGGGCCGTCTCGGCTGCATCGGCAAGGCCGTCGCCGTCGGTATCGGGGTTGCAGGGGTCGGTGCCCATCGCGATCTCGGCCGCGTCGGAGAGTTCGTCGTCGTCGGTATCGGCCGAGAGCGGATCGGTCCCGTAGGTCTGTTCGTCGAGGTTCGAGAGGCCGTCGCCGTCGGGGTCGTCCTCCGTCCCGGCAGCGGCGATGACGGAACCGCCGCCTTCCATCATCAACATCTGTCCCGGCTCCTCCGGGAACGTCCCGAGTTTCAGCAGCTCGAACGAGTCGGTCAGGCCGTCGCCGTCGGTATCCTCCACGAACGGGTCGGCGCCGATCCGCGCCTTCGCAAAGACCGGGAGATCGCCGGCGAAGATCTCGTAGCCGTCGATGACCCCGTTCCCGGACTGGTCCCCGGACCACTGCGAGCAGTCGGAATCGGCGTCGAGGGGGTCGAACCCGATCGCCTGCTCATAGGCGGCCGGCAGCATGTCCCCGTCGAGGAGAAGGGTCGTGGAGAAAGGGTTCCCCAGCGAGTCGGTGCCGCTGAGCGTGATCGCGTTCGCATCCGCAAGGGTCGCCTCCGCCGAGAAGTTCCCGCCCTCGACCGGAATCGTCGACGAGACGCCGTTGTGGGTGAGCGTGAGGCTGGTTATGGCGGTATCGGAGACGTTCCCGGCCACGGTGACGTTGCCGCCGGCGGCCACCGTATCGTCGATCGGAGAGGTGATGGTGATGGAGGGGGCGGCGGAAGGCGGATGCAGTTCGAGCGAATAGTAACTCATGGAGAAGTGGGTGCCCCAGGCCGGGTTCTGCCCGTGGGAGACCTTCACCCGCACGGTCTCGGACTGCGGGAAGTCGGCGTGGAACTCCCTGGGAACGAGGTTTGCAGGATCGGATCTGGAGAACCCGGACTCCGCATAGACGACTTCACCGTTGACTTCGATCGTCATCCAGCGGCCCTGGGGGACGTCGGTCCCCGGCACGCGCGCAACGAGCGTCAGGCTGTCCCACCCGACACCGGAAGGGTCGGTGAACTCGTGTTCGACGGTCGCGATCATCGCACCTGCGGAAAGATGAACGTCCGCACCGTGCTCCCCGTGATCGTCGACCACGACGGGACCATACTCGGAACAGGAGCCGGTGGGACAGGTCCAGGCTGCGGTATGCGCCCAGCCGGCCCACCCGTCGGTCGACCAGTTCCAGGCCGATCCGGCTGTCACGGTATGGATGACCGTCACTCCTGCGATCCCCCAGAACGAGCCCCCGGTCGACGTGACTGCGGAGACCGTGGTCGTCCCCGCCGCCCGGGCCGAGAAGACGCCGTCGGCACTGACGGTTCCGACCGCCTCATCTATGCTCTGCCAGTTGAAGGCGATCCCCTCCATCGCCTCACCGTACTGGTCGTAGGCAGTGGCGGTGAACTGGACGGTCTCGCCCTCCACCACCTCGGCAGTCGACGGGGTGACGGCAACCGTCTTCACGACGGGCGCCGTCTGCGGCGCGCCGTAGGCGAACGCCGGTTCGGTTTCGACGTACTTCCGCGCCCGGATCCAGTCCATCCGCACGACTCGGCCGGGCGCCGTGTTATCGCTCCACAGAATCTGCAGATGATGGTTTGAGATTCCGGTCGTGCCAGCAAATACATCGGTGTAGGAGGCGCTCCCGCTG
>JAHDQM010000035.1 GCA_018433835.1 Methanoculleus sp. | reverse complement strand
GGAACTCCCCCCTCCCCTGTCCCCCCCCCCCTACGGCGATACCCCCCCGGTCCAGTGTACCGGGATGTCGGGGAAATGTCGAGTCCGATACGCCTTCACGCTCGTGACTTATGTCCTGCTATCAAATGCCAGTATTACCGGTTTCGATGCGGTATGAAACAGGAAAACATACCTCACGCAATCCACCACCTGGAAGAACGAACACCCTCCGCTACCCGGAGAACAATACCCAAAAAACGAAATCCCGGGGAAATGCTCCCCGTCTCTCCCTATCAGAAGTTAAAGTGCCGCCCGACGATCTTCAGCGCACAGTAGTCCCCGCACATCGTGCAGGCGTCGGCATCGGCCGGCATCCGCTCGGCCCGGATCGCCCGGGCGCGCTCGGGGTTGATTGCGACCGCAAACTGCCGCTCCCAGTCGAGGTCCCGGCGGGCGTGGCCCATCTCGAGGTCGGCGTCCCGCTTCCTGAGTTTGATCATATCCCCGACGTGGGCGGCGATCCTCGAACTGATGACGCCCTCGTAGACCTCCTCGGGGGTGGGGAGCGCCAGGTGCTCCGCCGGCGTCACGTAGCAGATGAAGTCGGCGCCGTAGGAGGAGGATAGTGCGGCCCCGATGGCGGCTACCCGGTCGTCGTAGCCGGGCGCGATATCGGTGACCAGGGGCCCGAGCATGTAGAACGGTTTGCGGTTCGTGACCCTTTTTTGCAGGACGACGTTGGTCTCGATCTCGTCGACCGGGATGTGCCCCGGCCCCTCGACGATCGTCTGCACGCCCTCTGCATGCGCCTTGTCGGCGAGTTCCGCATTGATGAGCAGTTCCTGGATCTGGGCACGGTCGGTCGCGTCGTGGACCGCACCCGCCCGCATCCCGTTGCCAAAGGAGAGGGTGACCTCGTGCTCCTTGAGGATCTCGACCAGGTAGTCGAACTCCGCGTAAAGCGGGTTCTCCTTCTCGTTGTGGAGCATCCACGCGGTCATGAAGGCGCCGCCCCGGGAGACGAGCCCGCCGTGCCGCCCCTGGTTCTGGAGGCGCTTCATCGTCTCGTAATTGATCCCGGTGTGGATCGCCATGAAGTTGGTCCCGAGTTTCGCCTGCTCCGCCGTGATTCGGAAGAGGTCGTCCTCCTCCATGTTAACGACGGCCCCGTGTTTCCGGGCGGCCTCGATGAACGCCTGGTAGAGCGGGACCGACCCGACCGAGAGGGTGGTCGCCTCGACGACCCGGCGCCGGATCTCCGCAAAGTCGCCGCCGGTGGAGAGCTCCATCAGCGTATCGGCACCGGCGCGCTCGGCCTGCCGGGCCTTCTCGATCTCCATGTCGACGTCGACGATATCCGACGACGTGCCGATGCTCGCGTTGACCTTGGTGCGGAGCCCTTCGCCGATACCGCAGATCTTCACCTTCCGGTAAGGGGAGACCGGGATGACGATGTGGCCTTCGGCCACGCCGCGCCTGACGAAATCTTCGGTTACACCTTCCGCTGCTGCAACGATCCGCATCTCTTCGGTGACGACGCCGCGCAGGGCGTCTTCTATGAGACCCATGGCCCTATATTTGAGGAAAAGAGTTGATAAAGGCTTGTTTTTGGGATTCCGGTTAAAACAAGGTTGTTCTCTCAACAAGTAAACTTGACTTGCCTTTATTCAGATCTTTTTTCGTAGCCGGAAAGCCAAGGCTTACAAGAAATAAGGAAGCACCTCTTTACCGTCTGGTGATCGTTTGTACGTCAATTTCGGAGGTTTTGTCCCGATCAGCACCGTCGACTGGCGTGGACGGGCGGCCTGCACCGTCTTTCTCCGGGGGTGCCCTGCGCGCTGCTTCTACTGCCACAACGTCGCCATCCAGGACGGCGAGGACCTTCGCGACGCGGACGAGATCATCGCGATGATCCGGGGTTCCTGCACGGTTGCAGGCGCCGTGGTTTTCTCCGGCGGGGAACCGACCCTGCAGGGGCCGGCGCTCGTCCATCTGGCCGCCGCCGCCCGCGAAATGGGGCTCTCTGTGGGCCTGCACACGAACGGCATCTTTCCCCGGGTGATCGAGGACCTGACCGGCCGGCGCCTGGTGGACATGATCGCGCTCGATATCAAGACAACGTGGGAGCGCTACGACGACCTCCTGGAACTTGCTGCCGCCGATGCGGTGAAGCTGTCGCTCGCCGCCTGCAAACGAGCGAAGGCCGACGGCAGCCTCGATACCTGCGAGATCGTGGTCACCCTCTTCCGGGGCCGCGAGGAAGACCTCCCCTCCATCGCGGAGGCTGCCCGCGGGCTCGACCTCGTGCTCCAGCAGGGCGTGGCCGCGGGTTTCGTCCCCCTGACCCGGCAGGAACTCGAGGCGGCAGCGGCCCCGCTCGGCCGCAAGGTCCGGATACGGACCCGGGAGGACGGCGAGGTCGGGTACGACCCGGAGCGGTAACCGTTCCGGTGACGTTAAGCATAATATCGTCGGGAACGCATCTTTACGGAGACGTTTGTGGCGGCCGCCGCAACCTGCACCGCCGGGGCCCTGCAGCAGGTCTCGCACCGGCACGGCCCGCTGTTCTGGACATAAATGGAGGAACCGGATGAAGGTTATTGGAATCGTTGGTATGCCGGCAAGCGGGAAGGGAGAGGCGTCACGGATCGCCCGGGACCTCGGGATCCCTGTCGTGGTCATGGGGGACGCGATCCGGGAGCGGGTGAAGGAGGCGGGGCTTCCTCCGACGGACGCGAACTCTGGCGCGATCGCGGGGAAGTTGCGCGCGGACCTCGGCATGGACGCCATCGCCCGGATCACCATCCCGGTCATCGAGGCAGAGTCCGCTCCGGTGGTGCTCGTGGACGGTATTCGGGGCGACTACGAGGTGGCGGCGTTCAGGGTGCACTTCCCCGACTTCGCGCTCATCGGGATCGTCTCGTCGTTTGAGACGCGTTACCGGCGGCTTGCGAACCGGGGCCGGTCCGACGACTCCCTCACTCCCGAAGAACTCCGGGTCCGCGACGAGCGGGAACTCGGGTGGGGGCTCGGCCGTGCTCTCGATATCGCGGACTGCCGGATTACAAACGAGGGATCGCTCGAAGAGTTTGCCGCAGAGGTTCGTGCCCTGCTCTGCCGGTTGGGAGGAATAGAAGAATGAGTCTTGCCCCGTATTTTTCATCCTCGTCAAAAGTCTGGGAATCCCGTGACTGGGTCTTCGGGCTCGAGGAACTCGGGTATACCGGCTGGGAGATCGTCGCCGACGGGAAGTATCGCCTGGACAACCCCGAGAACTTCGCCGCTGTCCGGGAGAACCTCGAGAGCACCGGCCTTCTCGCGACCGTACACGCACCCTACAGCGACCTGAACCTCGCATCGTTAAACTACCCCATATGGCGCGAGTCCATCCGCCAGACCTGCTGCTGCATCCAGCACGCGGCCGAACTGACCGACCGGGTGACGGTCCACCCCGGGTTCGTCTCCCCCGTGGGAAGACTCGTCCCCGAGAAGGTCTGGGAGATGCAGAAGACCGCGCTCGTCGAGATCGGGAAGTACGCGGAGGATCGCGGCGTCCTTGCGTGCGTCGAGAACATGATCAGCATTAAAGACTTCCTCTGCCGCTACCCCGAGGAGATCCTCGGCCTCACGGAAGGGATAGCGGGGATCGGGGTCACGCTCGATATCGGGCACGCCAACACCACCGGCCAGGTCGACGCGTTCCTCGCGCACGTTACCGAGATCGATCACCTGCACATCCACGACAACCACGGGCAGTCGGACGAGCACCTTGCGCTCGGCGACGGGACCATCGCCTGGGAGAAGGTCGGGCGAATCGTCGCCCGCGACTACTCCGGCCCGGCCGTTATCGAGGGCCGGACGCTTGAGGAGGCAAAACGGAGCCTCGCGGCATTCAGGAAGTGGTTCGTATAGCCGGCGAGACCCTGCACGTCCACTTCCTCGGCACGGCGGGAGCGCTCCCCTCGCCGCAGAGGAACCCCTCCTGCGTCCTGATCCGGCGGGGCTCCGATACCCTGCTCTTCGACTGCGGGGAGGGCGCCCAGCAGCAGATGATGCGTGCCCGGACCGGGTTTACCGTGAACGCCGTCTTCATCACCCACTGGCACGCCGACCACTTCCTCGGCGTCTTCGGACTCGTCGAGACGCTCGCGTTCATGGGCCGAACCGACCCGCTCCCGATCTACGGCCCGCCCTGGGTCGGCGAGTTCGTCGACCTCGTGCATAAAATCAGCCGCCATACCCGGAGTTTCTCCGTCACCGCCCACGCACTCGAGCACGGCTCGGTCGTGCCCTTCAACGGTTACACCGTCCGGGCGTTTGCGACGTCTCACGGTATTCCCGGGCTCGGCTACGTGATGGAGGAGGACGAGCGGCCGGGAAAGTTCAACCGCGAGCGGGCGATCGAGCTCGGCGTCCCGCCCGGCCCGCTCTTCGGGCGGCTGCAGCGCGGGGAGACGGTCCGCGTCGTCCGCGACGGCGTCGAGACCGACGTCCGTCCTGCCGATGTTATGGGCGAGCCTCGCCCGGGGAGGAAGGTCGTCTACACCGGAGACACCCGGCCGCTCCAGGACCAGCCCGAGATCGCGACGATGAACCGGGATGCGGATCTCCTGATCCACGACGCCACGTTCGACGACCAGGAGAGCGGCCGTGCCCGGGAGGTCCTGCACTCCACCGCCGGTGAGGCCGGCGAGGCGGCTCTGGCCTTAAACGCCCGTATGCTTGCCCTGATGCACATAAGCTCCCGTTATACGAGCACAGCAAACCATATACGCGATGCAAAACGACAGTATGAGGGAGACGTAATTCTGCCGGCCGATCTGGCGGTTCTGGAGATCCCGTATCGGAGTTGATCGTGATGGACGGTGATGGTGATGGAGCAGGGCCTATCCAGCCGGAGCCGCCTGATCCTGACCGGTCTCGGCGCCCTGCTCATCAGTGCCGCCGTCTCGAGCATCACCGGCATCTATCTCGGTTCCGTCCGTGAAGTCCTCGCGCTGATCCCCGGCCTGCTGGTGCTCCTGCCCTCGGCCATCCATATGCGGGGGAGCATCGCCGGTGTCTTTGCCTGCCGCCTCTCATCGTCGATGCACCTCGGGGAGTTCTCCATAGACTTTGAGGAAGGTTCCGTTCTTGGCGACAACATCCGCGCCTCGCTCGTGATAACCGTTCTCACGTCATTCGTCCTCGGCATCTTCGCCTATGCGGCAAGCAACATCTTCGGATATCCCGTGATAGGCATCGCCGACCTCGTGCTGATATCGGTCGTGAGCGGCGTTGCCGCGGGGCTCGTGGTGACGGGGATCACCCTGGTCGTCGCCCTCGCGAGTTACCGTTACGGTCTCGACCTCGACATGATCGCCGCCCCGACCGTCACCACCTTCGGGGATATCATCACGCTCCCGATCCTCGTGCTCTCGGCGGTCTCCATCGTGTTCCTTCCCCCCTGGGTACGCCTGGTGCTCGGTGCGGTCGTGGTCGCCGCTGCCGTCGGCGCCGTCTTCTACACCCGGCGCCGGCCGGAAGGGATCGGGCCGATTGTCCGCGAGAACCTCTCCCTCCTCATCCCGCTCAGCGTCCTCGGCACGCTGGCCGGCCTGATCTACTCGCTCAACCTCGACCGCCTGGTGGCGCTCGCGGTCTTTCTCGTCCTGATACCGCCGTTCACGGGCAGTCTCGGGTCGATTGGCGGTATCCTCGGATCGCGCCTCTCGACGGGGATGCACACCGGCGAGCTCAACCCCTCAGTCCTCCCCGAGCGTGACGTTGTGCATCATTTTATTATTTCCTATCTCTATACGTTGATACTGCTTCCACTGCTGGCGCTCATCGCGCATGGTGCGGCGATGATCATGGGATTGAGCAGCCCCGGCCTCGGGATGCTGGTCACGATCAGCCTTGCGGCGGGTCTGGTTGTCATGACGCTGGTGAACGGCGTGGCGTACGTCACTGCGAGCCTTTCATTCCGGTACGGTCTCGATCCCGACAACTTCGGAATCCCTATCGTCACAAGCCTGATCGACCTGATCGGTGCAGCTGCGCTCGTGGCAGTGATAGACCTGCTGTTGTAGTGAAAGAACATGAGAGCGACGGTTACTAAACCATGATGGAATACGAATATCAGCCGGTCAGCTTCAAAGACGTCCTCATAGAGATGAAGGACGTCTCCGAGCTGATGGTTGATCTCTCCTACTCCGCGATCCTCTTCGACAGTAAAGAGATAGCGCTCGAGGTGATCAATCTCGAGGAGAGCATGAATAAACTGGTCTACCAGGCCAGAATTCAGAGTGTTCTTGCCGCAAGGCGGATCGAAGAGGCGGAGGCGATGAGCGGCATGCTCCAGGTGGCCGAGGCCGCCGAGCGGATCGCGAACTCGGCTTCGGATATAGCAAAACTCATCTTAAAAGACATCCGGTTTCCGGCAAAACTCAAGCGTGTCTTCCCGGAGGCCGAAGAGATCGTCACCCGGGTTATCGTCAGCCAGGGAAGCGAGCTTGCCGGCCGCACGCTCGGCAACCTCAAAGTCCAGAGCACGACGGGTATGCAGGTGATTGCCATCCGGCGTGGGAAGGGCTGGATCTACGACCCCGACAAGACCACCCGGGTGGAAGGGGGGGATATCCTGATTACTCGGGGCCCGGAGGCCGGAGAGGATATCCTCTCCCGGATGGCGGGGTCGGCGGAGCGTCCCCGGGTTGAGGCCTCGCATGTGGGGGAGGTCGACGACCTTGACCGGGCGGTTCAGCTGATCATCGAGATGAAGAACCTCTCGGAGCTCTCCGTCGGGCTGGCGTACACCTCCCTCCTCTTCAACAACAAGGAGGTGGCGCACGAGGTGGTCGCCCTCGATTCGACGCTCGATGATATGCGCTACGACCTGGACCTCTGGGTCCTCGAGGCGGCACGAAAGATCGACGATGTGCGCTACCTCCGGGGCCTTCTGTATATGTCCTCGTTTGCACAGGCGATCAGCGATTCGGCTCACGCCATCGTGGACGTCCTGCTGCGCGACATCGAGATCCCGCCGGTTTTCAAGAAGATCGTCCGGGAGTCGGACGAGATCATCACGCGGATGTCCGTGACGGCGTCGTCGCCGCTTGTGGGGAGGACCCTCAAGGAGGCGTCGCTTGCGACGGTGACCGGGATGGTCGTGCTCGCCATCAAGCACGGCGACCGCTGGGTCTACCGCCCGGGGAAGGGTGTCCGACTGGAGAACGGCGATATAATCATAGCAAAGGGCAGGCGGGACGGTGAGTGCCGGCTGTATGAACTTGCCGGGCACGCCGTTGAGATGCCCGAAGACTGATTGGGAGAATAATTATGGGAGATATGGAAGATACGATTGTTTACCGCCTCGGAGCGACCTGCGATCTCGACGAGGTGGAGGAAGGAAAGACCTATCTGGGGCGGGTGCAGGGTTTTGCCCCGTTCGGCGTTTTTGTCCAGTTAAACGACCGGGTCAAGGGGCTCGTTCATAAGAGCAACGTGAAGGTGCAGCATACCGAGCGCGACCCGATCATCGTTCACGTCCTCCAGATCCGGAGCAACGGCAACATCGACCTCGAGGAGGTCACGCCGACAGTCTACCAGACGGAGAACGTGACCAAGAAGACGACGAGCGTGCTTCTTGCCGATATCGGGAAGAAGATCGGCAGAACGGTGCTGATCGAGGGCGAGGTCGCCCAGATCAAGCAGACGTCGGGGCCGACGATCTTTACGATCGTGGACGAGTCGGGCACCGCGAACGGGGCCGCATTCATCGAGGCGGGCGTCCGTGCGTATCCCTCGGTCGAACTCGGGGATATCGTCGCCCTCACGGGCGAGGTGATGCAGCGCAACAACCAGCTTCAGATCGAGGTCGCGTCCATGACGGTCATGGAACCGGAGGATGCGGCACGGGTCAGGGAGCGTATCGATGCGGCGCTCGATAAGCGGGCGGAACCGGTCGACCTTCCGTTCCTCGTGGAGAGCGAGGTTCTTGAAGCTTTGAGACCGCAGATGCGCCAGGTGGCGAAGGAGATCCGGAAAGCGGTCCTGACCGCGCGGCCGATCATCCTCCGGCACCACGCGGATGCGGACGGCATATGCGCCGCCGTTGCCGTCGAGCAGGCGGTGACTGCGCTGCTCCGCGAGAGCGGCGGGGACTTCGACGCGGAGTATTTCCTCTTCAAGCGGTCCCCGTCCAAGGCTCCGTTCTATGAGATAGAGGACATCACGCGGGATCTTGACTTCGCTCTCAAGGACAACGTCCGCTACGGGCAGAAGATGCCGATGATCCTCCTGATGGACAACGGGTCCACCGAGGAGGATATGCCGTCGCTGAAGGTGACCCGGATCTACGGTCTCCCGGTGATGGTCGTGGACCACCACCATCCCGACGAAATCGTGGACGATTACCTGATCGGGCACGTCAACCCCTACCACGTGGGCGGCGACTACGGGATCACGGCCGGAATGCTGGGCACAGAGGTCGCCCGCATGGTCAACCCAGCGGTCAGCGACCAGATCCGGCACCTGCCGGCGATCGCGGGGGTCGGCGACCGGAGCGAAGCGCCGGAGCGTTCCCGCTACCTCGCGGTGGCCGCGCCCGAGTACTCGGAGGACGACTGCCGTGATATTGCGCTCGCGCTCGATTACGAGCAGTTCTGGCTCCGGTTCAGCGACGGGAGAGAGATCGTCAAGGATATCCTGAACCTCTCCGGCGAGCCCGAACGCCACGAGCGGTTCGTCGACCTTCTGGTGGAAGAGGCGAATCGGGCGATCGAGGAGCAGATCGAAACCAACATGCCCCACGTCGAGAGTCGGATGCTCCAGAACGGCGCCCACCTCTTCATGCTCGACGTGGAACTCTTCGCCCACCGGTTCACGTTCCCGCCGCCGGGTAAGACCTCGGGAGAGGTGCATGACCGGCTGGTCCGGCAACACCCGGGAGAGCCGGTCGTCACGATCGGGTTCGGGCCGGACTTTGCCGTCCTGCGTTCCCGGGGCGTCATGATGAACATACCGCGGATGGTGCGCGAACTCCATAGCGAGATCGCCGGCGGAGGAGTGAGCGGCGGCGGCCACCTCGTCGTCGGAAGCATCAAGTTCGTGGAAGGGATGCGCGACGTGGTGCTCGATAGCCTGATCAAAAAGATTGGTGAAGCGCCAATCTGACCGCTACTTCTTTCTCGCCGATATTTACGGCCGGGCTGCCGTCGCGGGCAGGCGGAGATTCGCGCCCGTGACCGGTCACGGTAAAAGCGCCTTCCGGGTGCCGGTGTTTCGTTCTCCCCAGGAGACCTCCTTCTGTACGACAGTGTATGAAGTCATCCCAAAAAGGTTTGCAAAAACCTTTGCTGCACCTTGCTCGGAGCACTTGTATCTCATGTGTTTGCCGTCTGGGCCCTGGCAGAGGCCAGAATGGGGAAGCGGCTTTTATCCTGATATCGCCACGCGGGGAACGACTGCCGGTACGGCAGGAGTTCGAGAAGACCGAAGGTCTTCGAGGAGGGTCCGGGGAGGTGCGACCGGAGGGAGCTTGAGAAACTCGAAGAGTTTCGAGCGGGTGTCCCCCTCCCGGCAGAGGCGTTTTGGGACGACCACTATATGGTATCTCCACGGTGTGAGGGGCACCGGGTGGTTAACCGCTGATACGATTTTGACAACGACCGAAATATAAAAATAGGTTTATTTCCTACGGGAGTTCTCATGGCAGGAAACCTATGGACATGGAAAACGCTCCTGGTCGTGCTGCTTGTGGCGGCAGTGGCCATTACGTTCCCCGTTGCGGCCCAGAGTTCAGCATCTGCGGAACCTCTGACCTGGACACTCCCTCCGACACCGCCTGACGAGATCCCTGAGGAGACGCTGGACGACGAGACCCCAGTAGAGACCCTGGAGGAAGAGACCCCGATAGAGACTCTGGACGACGAGACACCTGTAGAGACCCTGGACGACGAGACACCTGTAGAGACCCTGGACGACGAGACTACACTGGATGAGGAGACCCCGATAGAGACCCTGGACAACGAGACCCCTGAGGAAACCCTGAACGAAACGACCACCGAAACCACCAACGAGACAGCGAACGAGACGATCAACGAGACCGCCACGGAGACCGGACCTCCCGTCGTAATAGGGACGGGTGAGGCGACGACGGAAACGACACCGGCGGAGACCCCCTCGACCGAGCTGCCGACATTCACGCCGATACAGGCAGCACAGGTGAACGCAAGCCCGACATCGGCAGCTCCCCTCTCGATCATCAGCGTCATCCTGGCCGTTGCAGTCGCCGGGCTCCTTGTCGTGATCGGGCGAAACAGGAGGTGATGGCGGAACCCCGGGCGACCCCGGCAAAAGCGGGGAGAGCAGCAACCGGAGCATGAGGCCAATCCTCACACCGGATCGCTATGGGGGGGCATCGGGGGTGACCTGCCCCTCTCTCCCCCTGTACCTGCGCTCGCGGTGACCGTTCACGCCGTCCGGGTTGCAGATCATGCTCCTCGCCCCACCGATCGACACGACGATGCCCAATAATATACAATGATTTGTATACTCACCTTAAGATTCTACGATCGCAAATGAGTAGATTTATATATTGATCTGGACAAAAAGGACTTGCTCACGAGGGAATCAGTCGATGTCGACAAAGGACCGTATTAAAGAGAAATATAGCGACACCCAGCGAAAGATCCTGTACCATCTCAAATCCGGGTTGAGAGCAGGTAAATCCTACTTCAAATCCAAGTATATCGCAACCGATCTCGGCCTTTCCGCGAAAGAGGTCGGCATCAACCTTGCTATCCTCTCCGAGATCTGCGACGAGCTGGATATCAGGCGCTGGAGTTACTCGAACAGTACAACGTGGCGTGTCACTTCCCGTGCATCATAGTTTTATTCTGTGACGCTCTATTTTACAGCATGAAGATCATCGAGTTCGAAGCACCCGTCGAGTTTGTGGCCAACATCAACGACCACAAAGACTGCCTCATGTCCCAGGACAAGAGCCACGAGAATCCGGATGTGCTCTGGTTCAACATCGATGTCCCCAAAGGGCATGGTGTACGGGCCGGGGATCGGGTCAGGGTCACCGTCGAAAAGATCTAAAATCCGGAACCGTTGCGGCCAGCCCTGCGGCCCGGACCGTAGGGAGGCATCGGCCAACGACCGGCCAGAACATGCTCGCGGCTTCAGCCGAGGGGAGTTGACAGGTACCCGGGGAGCGTCTCCAGGGTGATACGATATGAATCGATGTCGTCCACACTGACGATGAGGTAGAAGTCCTTTCCTCCCCTCTCGACGTTTTTGACGATGCTGCCCGGATACTGCAGGTCGGCGCCTTCTATGATGGTCCCGCTCTCGAGCTCCACGAGTGCCATCCGAAAGTGTGCTGCCTCAGGCCTTATCGTTGCAGAGACACTGCAGTTAAGCCTCCATACCGCATACGGCACGTGGAATACCTCCGTGATACCGCCTCGTCCCTCCTCGATGTAAGCGAAAGGGATGATGCCCCGGGCCTCTTTCCAGGGCGGGTCGGAACCCCCGTAGAGCGTGAGGTTGCCGGGGAGGTAGCAGCAGGGGTAATCCCAGATATTGGTCACATAGGAGAGCCTGACGGGTTCGAGCGGCATGGGCGATGTCGGGGCGGGGGTGGCGGTGACGGATGGTGTCGGGGTGGGGCTCTCCGGGACCTCCGGCACTATCTCCGCTACGGGCGGACGAAGTACCAGTGCTATCATGGAGACGATGACCAGGGCGGCAAGAATGGTGAAGACGTCGCCTTTATCCACAGTTTTAAAAGGATGTACAGGGTAAAAAGTCCTTCGGGTTTGATTTCGCATTCCCGCCCGCGGATCGTCGAAGATCGTCGTCCGGGTTACCAGAGGACCCGATTTCTTCTTGTTTCCCCGCTCAGCTGAGATTCGAAAACGGAACCGTTAATATGGAGCCGCGACCACGTCCTGATGAGAGCATGGAAATCACTGAGGTACGCACATGGGTGATGTTTTATCTTCTTTCGTTCGTGGTGCTCCTTGTAGCGGTCTTCATCACGACTCAGAACGATAGCCAGCTCTGGATCAGTCTCATGCTCATCATCATCGTCGTCGGCATAAACTTCTACATGCTCTTCTCCGAGTTGAAACGTTACCAGGCCCGGAAGGCCTTCATGCACCGGATGTCGAAGTTCGACGACACCGAGGCGGATGCGGATTCCTCCGGCCACCGCTGGTAACGTTCAATCGGTACGCCCGCGCTACGCGGCCTTCCGCAGAATCTTCTGCATGACGTTGTACGGCGTAAAGAGGTGCTCCACCTCTCTTGCCAGGTACTCGGTCTTGCCCATGACATAGTAGCCGTCGATGGCAAGTGCAGAGTAAAAAAGGTGCGTGAGATCGTTCTTCTGCTTCTCGGTAAAGTAGATGGTGACGTTCCGGCAGGTGACGGCGTCGAGGTACCGGGCAATGGGAATGCCCGACATCAGGTCGTGTTGCCGGAACTTAACGAGTTCCTTGATGTGGGGGCGGACCTCGAACGTGCCGTCGTCGTGGCTGATGAAATGTTTGCGAAGCCTCTTTCCGTCCACGTTCTCGAGCGCTTTTCTGTCGTATATCCCGGCCATGGCTTTTTTCAGCACCACGGCATCTATATCGGTCGCGTATATCGTTACGCTGGCATCTTTATGGAGTGCCATCAGTTCGTGCGCGAGAATGGCGATCGAGTAGGGTTCTTCACCCGTGGCGCAGCCGGCACACCAGATCCTGATCGTTCCTTTGCGGCGGGCGAGATCCGGCAGTATCTCCCGCCGTATCACTTCGAAGACTTCCGGGTCCCGGAAAAATTTGGTGACGTTGATGGTGAGAGCTTTGCGAAGAAGGTCGATTTCCTGTGGATTTTCGAGGAGGTACTTATGGTAGGCCTCGAAGTCTTCGGTGTTCGTCAACCGCATCCGGGAGAGGATGCGGCGTTTGATGTAGTCCTCCTTGTAGTTTGAACACTTGATCCGGACCAGTTTCTCGATGCTCTTCCGGAGCGATATAAATGCGTCCATGAGGTAACTTACTCGTCGGGTGCTGGGTTACTGGGTGTTCTGATAATATCCGAGGTCGCTGATCACTTTCTGGATGTCGAGCCAGATGATGAGGGTCTTTGTTTTCTCGTCTTCTTCGTCCCCTATCTTGATGATCGCTTTGACGTAACCGCTGATAGACGACGTGATGTCATCATTGATGCGTTCGATCTGATCGTTGTGGACTGAAATAACACTATGAACGTCATCGACGATAATCCCCAGGTTCGACCCGCTTGCCACGTCCGGCATCAGTACGACGATCTTCCGGTTCTCGGCCTCCGTGGATGCAGGGAGCCCGAGGAGGTCTCTGAGGTCGATGATGTTCGTGATCTCGCCTCGCAGGTTGATGATGCCCGCAAGGTATTCGGGAGCACGAGGAAGGGGAGTGATCGGCATCATCTCCACGATCTCCCGTGCTATCTGGATATCCAGTGCGTAGTGCTCCTCCCCTAGCTGGAACTCTACCACGTCTACGGATGCTGCCATCGTCTCCTCCATCTAGTTGATCTTGAACTGCTTCATTACCGCCTGGAGCTGCTCGGCCATACCTGCCAGTTCGTGAGATGCGCTCCCGACCTCCTCGGTCGATGCGCTGACCTCTTCCGCGAGTGCCGCCATGTCCTCGGTACGGTCCAGGCTCTCCTTGGTCATGTGGGTGGACTCGTCCATCTTCTGCATGACGTTGTTGGTGGAGCCCGCCTGGTCCTCAGTGGCCTTCGTTATCTCGGTGATACCGTGGGTGACCACTTCCACGCCTTTGACGATCCGGTTTAAGCCCACGATGACCATGTTGACGCTCTCGATGCCAGCCTGGATCTCCTGGTGGGACGCCTGCATCGAGCCCGTGGTCTTTTCGGTGCTTGCCTGGATCGTCCGGATCAGGTCCTCGATGTCCTGGCTCGCCCGCTTGGACTCCCCGGCAAGGTTTCTGATCTCGCCTGCGACCACCGCAAACCCGCGGCCGTGCTCCCCGGCGCGGGCGGCCTCGATTGCGGCGTTCAGCGCTAACAGGTTGGTCTGGTTCGCGATGTCGGCGATCAACTTGACGATGTTGTTGATCTCGCGCATCTGGTTGTTGAGAGTGCTGATCTCGTCGACGGTCTGTTTGGAGATCACTTCGACGAGCTGCATCTTCTTCGCCGCGACTTCACCAAGCGTTGCCGCATCGTTCCCTTCCTTCGATGCCTTCGACGCCTGCTCCATGACCTCCTGGGATGTGCTTGCGATCTCCTCGATGGATGCCGAGAGGTCGTTGATATCCGTCCCGATCTCCTCGATCTTCTCGAGCTGGAGTCGTGAATCCTCCGATGACCGCTGCGTCGAGGCGGCGACCTGCTCCGTGGCCCGGATGATCTCGTCGGTGCTCTTGCTGACCTCCTTCGTCGTCATGTCCACCTGATGGGCCGCTTTTGCCACGTCCCCGAGGAGCGTGCGGATTGCGGTCAGCGAGACGTTGTAGTCGCTCTTCACCTTCCGGAGCGGGTCGCTGTCCTCTGCGTCCACGAACGCCGTCAGGTCGCCCTTTGCCATGGCGGCGAGTGCGGATCCGAGTCCCTCGGCGCTTTCGGCGAGTTTCTCGCTCTCCTGCTTTGCGGTCTCCATCAGGTCCCGGATCTGGTCCTCCCTCTCCCGCTGCTCGGTCCAGTCGTTCCAGACGTAGAAGGCCATCTCGATATCGCCGTTTGCGTCGAGGATGGGGATGGCGTTGAGGGTGAGGTATTTCTTCACGCCGTCGGGCCACTTGACCATGACGTCGGTCCGTGCAAGTTTCTTCGTCTCGTAGCAGGCGTAGAAATGGTCGCCCTCAAGGATGGTGATGTCATAGTCGTAGAGTTTCTTCGCGAGGGTCTCTTCCCGCGTTCCCCGCCACATCCGGGCGTATTCGTCGTTGATGTCGATCCGGCTCTTGTCCGGACGGAGCGTCGCGATGGCAAGCGGGTTCTGCTTGATCATCGCGTCAACCCGGTGCTCGGTCTTCTCGACCTCCTCCTTCTGCTTCTGGAGATCGGTCCAGTCGTTCCAGACGTAGAAGGCCATCTCGATCTCGCCGCTTGCGTCCAGGATGGGGATGGCGTTGAGGGTGAGGTATTTCTTCACGCCGTCGGGCCACTTGACCATGACGTCGGTCCGTGCGGGCTTCTTCGTCTCGTAGCAGGCGTAGAAATGGTCGCCGCCGATGACCGTGATATCGTAGTCGTAGAGCTTCTTCGCGAGGGTCTCTTCGCGTGTTCCCCGCCACATCCGGGCGTATTCGTCGTTGATGTTGATCCGGCTCTTGTCCGGGCGGAGGGTTGCGATCGCGAGCGGGTTCTGCTCGATCATCGTGTCGACCCGGTGCTTCACCTTCTTGGTTTCCTCCTCCTTTGTCTGGAGGTCGGTCCAGTCGTTCCAGACATAGAAGGCCACCTCGATATCGCCCTTCTCGTCGAGGATGGGGATGGCGTTGAGGGTGAGGTATTTCTTCACGCCGTCGGGCCACTTGACCATGACGTCGGTCCGTGCCCGCTTCTTCGTCTCGTAGCAGGCGTAGAAGTGGTCGCCGCCGATGACCGCGATATCGTAGTCGTAGAGTTTCTTCGCGAGGGTCTCTTCGCGTGTTCCCCGCCACATCCGGGCATACTCTTCGTTGATATCGATCCGGCTCTTGTCCGGGCGGAGAATTGCGATCGCGAGCGGGTTCTGCTCGATCATCGTGTCGATACGATGCTGCATCCTCCGGATCTCGTCCTCTTCTTTCCGTTTTTCACTGACGTCGTTATAGACGTTCAGGATCCCCGTCAGCTCGTTCTTCTCGTTCAAGAGCGGAATTCCGTACTGTTCCAGGATGTAGGTGCCGGTGGGGAACTCGACCGTCACTTCGCCGGAAACCCGTACCTTCTCGGTGAGCACCTTCTTGATCCCGTCTCCCTTCTGAACAAGGACCTTGAAGTCCCGCAGGGTCATCGTGGTGATGCGCGACCGATCGATGCCGGTCAGTTCGAGGTATGCATCGTTGGCCGTGACGATCTTCATTGCAGTATCGACGACCAGCATGGGCATCGGGTTCTTCTGGACGATCGTCTCGGATCGACGCTGCAATTCGGCGATATTCTCCATCTGGGTTCGGATCTCTTCCTCTCCCTCCCGCTGCTTGGTGAGATCGTTATAGACGATGAGGATGCTCTCGACCGCATTCTCATTGTCGAGCAGCGGGATGCCGTACTGCTCCAGGATATGGGTACCCGAGGGCAGTTCGACGACGACTTCCGCATATACGCGCTTCTTCTCCTGGATCGCCTGCCTGAGGCCCGAACCCTTCTGCGACGCGATCTTGAAGTCTCTCAGGCTCCTGCTGAGCACCTGGTCCATCGGGATCCCACTCATTTCGGCATAGGCAGTGTTTGCCATGGTTATTTTGAAGTCCGGCTTGACGACCAGCATGGGCACCGGGTTCTGCTGGATGATGGTGTCGGCTCCCTTCAGATGCATTTTGGCCTCGTCCAGCCGGTGCTTGAAGCGTTGCTTCTCCTCCTGCCTCTTCTCGAGCAGCGCGTTGATCGAGGTGGCCAGTGGCCGGTGCCCCTCCGGAACGCCGGCGAGGTCGATCTGCACGGAGTCGTCGCCGGCAAGCGCCGCGTGGAGTGCGGCCTCGATCGCCTCGGGCAGTACCACCGCCCCCTGCTCCTGTGCCTGTCCCGTCGTACCCGGCACAATCGGCCCGGTAAATAGTGCTTTTCTTCCAGGTTTGTCGATCATTGATTACACGTCCTCATCATGTTTCTCGTCCCGCTCCAGGAGCGCAGTTGCTATTGCCCGGTATTCCCTGCCGGCGGCGCTTTCGGGTGCATAATGTGAGATTGGAAGTCCCTGTTGCTGTGTTTCGTAGATTGCAGGGGAGTATGGGACCGTGAATACCTGCTTGAACGTTTTTCTCACCTCGGACTCGAATGCCTTCAGCCGCTCCCTCTCCTTCTCCTCTTCTGCGGAGGGGGCGGGTGAGAAGATCCGCTTCAGGAAGAGTGCAAGGCCGCCCGTTCCGGCCGCCGGGTCGCCCGACCCCCTCCAGCGGGTCAGAATGGCGAAATCTGTGGTGACGTCCTCCCCGAGCATCTCCCTGATGTCGCCAAAGACCATCGACAGGGCTTCCATGCCTCTGAGGGCGAAGGTGCCGGGGTCGAGGGTGACAACGGTGTGATCTGCTGCGACGAGGCCGTTGATGACAAACTGGCCCATGCTCGGGGGCGTATCGATCAGGATGAAGTCGTAGGCGTCTTTCACCCGGTCGAGCGCCTCCTTGAGAACCCCTGCCCGGTCCTCGATACCGTAGAGATAGGGTTCAACTCCCACAAGGTCCAGGGTAGCTGGAGCGAGATCGATCCCCGATGCCGTGGAGACGATCACATCACTGATCTCGACATCGGGAAAGCCTTCAAAGACGGTCATGAAGACGTCATACATGCTCAGTTCAAGGGCTTCGGGGTTGACGCCGAGTCCCGTGGTGGCATTGGCCTGCGGGTCACAGTCTACTACCAGAACGCTCTTCCCGTCCTTCTGGAGGTACCCTGCGACATTAAGGCACGATGTCGTCTTTCCTGTGCCACCTTTATGGTGGGCGAACGCTACAATCGTAATTTCCAGCACCCCTCATACCTCTATTTGAAACGGTGGTTATTTAAACCTATTTTTTATGATGCTGTGCAAATCCTGTGCACGTCTCACATTTGAAGTGCCTTAAAAACTTTGATGAGAAATTCGGCCTGTATTTGCTGTTGTGTCCGTCACGTGATCAGAAGGGTGGATGTGGGTGGACCTATTGGGTATTTCCCGTCTTTTTGGGCTTCCGGATATGGTGGATGAGCAGGCTTCAGCGGGAGAGGCCGCTCTCCGTGCGGTGCGCAGCCAGAGTCCCGTCCCCGGAACCCACCCTATCCCGGACTCTCTGCACACGTTCGGAGACGGATGGGCGGCAGTCGGGTTCGGAACGGAGGAGTCCGGGGATTCCTCCCTTGCGGGGTGGGGCCGACGCACCGGACGTTAGCCCGGAGAGGAGGTTCTGGAGGAGGGCTCCGGGATCCCTGATCCGGTAGCAGCACCTCATTGCATCTGCCGCGTACCGGTCGGCGGTGAACTCCTCGTCGTACATGCGGCAATAGTATGTCCGGTAGGCGAAGAAGACGGTCAGGAGGAGGAGAGCGATGAAGGACAGTTTCGTGACGGGAAGGCCCTCTGCCTGCAGGGACGGGTGCCCGAGGAACATAAGGCACAGGAGAACCGGGAAGGCCGGGAGGGCGGAGAGAAGGGAAGAACCCTTCCGGACGTGCCCCTCTTCGTGGAGCAGCACGAACCGGAGTATGTCGTCGCTTGCCCGGGAGAGGTTTTTTTCGTAGAACGAACGCCGGTAGCGGATACAGTTGAGCGCCGGGCATCCGCGTATGGAGGGTGTGAAGGTGCATCTGACGAGCTTTCTCCTGCGGTCGATCAGCCCCTTCTCCTGAAGTTCCCGGAATATCCGGTACAGGCGGCAGTCCCGGTCAGCCCAATTCATGCCAGCTAGATTATAATAATCACCATATATTAAATGTTGCTCCGGATCAAAACGCCTGTTAATCCGCAATTTGCCGATTTTATTCGTATCAATCCCGCAGATGCAGGCTCCTCCCGGTGAAATGCCGGCCAGGGCCATTGCACCCGGAAGGCGAACGGGGTGCTCCGGGGAACGAATCCGGACGGGTGTCGGCACCTGTACGACGCGACCAGTGGGAATCCCGCATTCTGCCTTCAACTACCGGGCACGGAATCCGAAACATTTGCAATGCCCGTTTTTTTCACAATATTTTAATAATAGCAACCAAAATTGTGAATGAATAGAGTGGAGGTGAATTTATGGGACCGGAGGATTCAAGTGGCCCGTGCTCGCGCCGGCACGGCATGCGTCTCTCCGTTCCTCTGAGCGAATGTCCAGCAAATATGTGAGTCTTCTGGTACTGGCCCTTGCCGTTCTCGCCGGGGCTGCCGGGTGCCTCTCCACGGCATTCGGGGAGGTGACCTACAGCGGCGACGCCCTGCAGGTCCATGTGGAGAATACCGGTGAACCCGTTGAGAACGCTGTGCTCCAGGTAACGATCATGGAGGTGAGTGCGCTTGAACAGCGCGAGGTCTTCTCCGAAGCGCGGTACATCAACCTTGATGCGGAAGAGAACGAGTACACGATCCCGGTAGACCTGCAGCCCGGCTCGTACAAGGTATTTCTGACCATATTCGTCGGCAACGAACGGAGGACGTCCATCATCCGCGAACTGGAGGTAGCAGCCTGATCCCGACGGGACTCGCGGCGGCGCGGGGGCTTGAACCTGCGGACGCCGTCTTTTCCGGCGGCGAAATCTTCAACCCGTTCGCGTGCGCCTGGGAACGCGTGGACTTCGCGGTGAAGGACGGCTACGTCGTCGGCATCGGAGAGTATGAGGGGGAACAGGAGTACGACCTCTCGGGCGCCTTCGTGGTGCCCGGGCTGATCGACGCCCACGTCCATGTCGAGAGTTCCCTCCTCGCGCCGGCGGAGTATGCCCGGCTCGTCCTTTCGCACGGTACGACGACCGTGATCGCCGATCCCCATGAGATCGCGAACGTCTGCGGGGCGCCGGGGATCGACTACATGCTCGACGAGGG
This sequence comes from Methanoculleus sp., assembly GCA_018433835.1. Taxonomy (GTDB): domain Archaea; phylum Halobacteriota; class Methanomicrobia; order Methanomicrobiales; family Methanoculleaceae; genus Methanoculleus. Next base: position 12,019 of record JAHDQM010000035.1, on the reverse strand, counting down.
AACCCGGACGCCGCTCGATATCCTGGTCATGCTCCCCTCCTGCGTCCCGGCAACGCCCCTTGATGTGGGAGGCGCCGTGCTCACGGCCGCCGATCTCGCCCGGTTCCGGGGGCGGGAAGGGGTCATCGGGCTTGCCGAGGTGATGAACGTCCCCGGCGTCCTCGCCGGCGATGAGGACCTTCGGGCGAAGATGGACCTATTTCCTGTGATCGACGGCCATGCACCGTTCCTCTCCGGGAAGGACCTGAACGCCTACATCTATGCGGGGGCGAGAAGCGACCACGAGTGCACGACGCTCGCGGAGGCACGGGAGAAACTCCTCCGGGGGATGTACGTCATGATCCGGGAAGGCTCGACGGAACACAACCTCCGGGACCTCCTGCCGCTCGCCAACGCCTGCACGGCGCCGCGGTGCTGCTTTGCCACCGACGACCGGCATGCCGACATGCTCGCCGGAAAGGGGCATATCGATGACTGTATCAAAAAAGCGGTCGCATACGGTCTCGAGGTCGAGCAGGCGCTCCGCATGGCCACGCTCTCCGCCGCCGAACGGTTCGGGCTCCACGACCGGGGCGCCCTTGCGCCGGGGATGCTCGCCGACTTCTGCGTCGTCGACGACCCCGGCCGCTTCGAGATCCTGCAGACGTTCAAGCGCGGCGTCGAGGTGGTTGATCCCGGTTACCGGTCGCCCGCCTGTCCCGCAGCCCCCCTGCACGCCCGCGTGCCGGAACCCCGCGATATCCTTCTTACCGGCCGGGGAGAGGCGCGGGTGATCGGGATCGTGCCCGGCCAGATCACGACCCGGGACCTGCGCTGTTCCGTAGACGCCGCAGATATTCCGGACACCGACCGCGATATCCTCAAAGCGGTCGTCACCGACCGTTACCGGGCGAGCGGCTCCGGCGTCGGGCTCGTCCACGGGTTCGGCCTCGAGGTTGGGGCGATCGCCGGCTCGGTCTCCCACGACTCCCACAACATCGTCGCCGTCGGGGTCGACGACGCCGATATCGTCCGTGCCGTCGGCGAGGTGGTCCGGCTCGGTGGAGGGCTCGCGGTGGTTTCGAGTGAGCGACGGGCCGGCGGGCCGGATCTCGAGAAGACGCGAAGCGTTTCGAGTGCCGACGTAACCGCGCTCCCCCTCGAGTGCGCCGGGTTGATGTCGGCCCTTCCCTACGACGAGGTCGTGCGGCGCCTCGCAGCTCTTGAGGAGCATGCCCGGCGGCTCGGCGCGATCGCAAATCCCTTCATGTACCTCTCGTTCCTCGCCCTTACCGTCATCCCCGAGATCCGGGTCACGGAGCGGGGGGTCTTCGACGTCGGGGCGTTTTCGGACGTGCCGCTGTTTGGGGAGTGAGAGGCACCTGAAGGGACTGCCCCCTGAAGATACTCCCAACTCTTTTTGATCGTGGTCCGAAATTTGAAATCTTCTCGAACGCCGTTCCTACGGTGCTTGAACTCAGTTTCTGTAAAGTACTTTCCCTTCTGAACATCGTTCACTCCCGTACACGGCTTTCCAGTGGACTGCGCACCTGCGGTGCTCGTGCTCCTGCCCTTCGGCCAGTCGCATATCGCCACGCACTGCCCCCGCCCCACAGGGGCGGGGGAGGAGGCCGAAGGCCGGGCGGGGTGGGGGGAGACCCCCCCCTGAAACCCCTCCCCCAGACGCGATATTCCCACGGTCCACTGTACCGGGATTTCTCCGCGTCCTAACTGTCTTGTAAATTGTGATTCACACTCACCACTGTCCACGCATCGACACGCTTTCGAGCCCCTCTGCAAAAACCCAACCCCCTCACCAAAACCCCGTCACCGCCCCCGGCGCCAGAACCGCGATCACGAGAAGGATGATCGGCTGGTGCAGGAAGTAGATGACGAGCGAGTGCCGGCCCAGGAAATCGAGCGGCCGGGCAAACGCCGGCCCCGCCGGGAGCGGGAATCCCCGCCGTCCTTCCGGGTAGAAGAGGGACCCGCAGGCCATGCCGACGAGGACGAGGCCGAACCAGGGGAGGAGCGGCACGTAATCGAGGCTTGAAAAGGATGCCGGGTGGATGCCGAGCCAGAGAAGGGGCCAGGGGCCCGGGACGAGGTTCGTGACGTAGCCCGCGATGAGGCAGGCGATGCTCGCGAGGATGAGGTTTTGCGGGTCGAACCGCACGAAGAGCGGCGCGAGCAGGATCGCGATGCCGATGAAGTGCAGGATGCCGAAGACGACGTAGACGGACGGCAGGAAGAGCCAGGTGACGGCGGTGATGACGAGGCCGTAACCGAATATGGTGAGACCGCGCCGGACGTACTTGAGCGCGAGGTCCCGTCCGTCGAGCCGCTGTGAGGTCCGGGCGTAGCTGATGGTGAAGGAGACCCCGACGAGGAAGATGAACGTGGATGCGGTCAGGTAGGCGAGCATCCGGAGGAGCCCGTCGGAGACGTCGAGCGGCAGGACGCCGAAGAAGTTGAGGTCGAAGGCCGAGTGGAAGAGGATCATCGTCACGACGGCGATCCCCCGGGCAAGATCGATCTCCCAGTAACGCTCTCCCGGCATGTTTCCCGCCGTCAGAATAGCCTTCTCCGGACGGGGGCGCCGCAGGCAGGGCAGGTCTTCGTACCGGCGATCTCCCTCCCTTGCTCCTCGGTGGGCTCGTTGTACATCCGCGAGAAGCCGCACTGCCGGCTGCACTCGAGCACGACGAACGGGCTACAGATCCGGCCCGTGTCTCCTCACCCCGTCTACCTGCTGTAAGCGTATCATGGACTGCCTACATTCACAAGGGAGGGCTATCTGATAAGCGTTTACCCGGGGCCGGGAGAGGCACTATTATTCCCCTACCCGCTCAACTCTCTCTATGAGCGACCGTGACGAGCATATCATAGAGGCCGCCGGCAGGTGCCGGGTCGTGGTCAAAAACGGCCGGGTGGTCGAGGTCGGGACGCCGCAGATCGAGGATTGCCCGCTGGCGCGGCGGTTCGCCTGCCCGGTCGAGGAGATGACGCCTGAGGCGATACAGAGAAACATCGAGGGCCGGATCCGGTCCTTCGGGATGTGTACGCCGGAGCGCGAGGTCCTTGCCGGGCCGGACTTCGTCCTCTTCGGGGCGTCGGAACTCCTGAGCAGCGCCGTCCGCCGGGGAGACCTCGACGCTGCGGTGATCGCCTCCGACGGGGCCGGGACGCTGGTCGCGAAGAACCCCGCTCTCATCCAGGGGATCGGCGGCCGGATGTCGGGGCTCGTAAAGACGAGCCCGATCCCCGAGGTGATCGCTCGGATCGAGGAGAATGGGGGCGTTGTCCTCGATCCAGCGACCGCCGTCATCGACCAGACCGGCGGCGTCGCCCTGGCGGCAAAACTCGGCTGCCGGCGGATCGCCGTGACCACCGCTGTTGCCGCCGAGGCGGCGACTATCCGGGAGCGGTTCCCCGACACCGTGATAGTCGGGGTCCACACGACCGGTATCTCGCGGGAGGATGCGATCCAGCTGGCCGGTGCGGCCGATCTGGTCACCGCCTGCGCATCGCAGCATATCCGGGAGGCGGCGAAGGCCGCGCTCCTTCAGGCAGGGACGTCGATCCCGGTCTTCGCGATGACCCGGGCGGGAAAAGCGATCATTCTCGGGAAGATCGGGGAGACCGACCAGCCGGTTATCGTCCACGGCACACGCCTCCCGGTGCCGGGGCCGCAGTCACCCTCGCCGCTCCGCTGATCACCGGCCCGTAATGCCCACGTGCCCCGGGAGTTCGGAGAACTCGCGAAGGACGATATCGGCCTCTACGTCCGCCACGCTGTTACGGCGCCAGTCGCCGTAGGCGGCAAACGCGGTCACCATCCCGAGATGCCTCCCGGGAGCGATGTCGCGGACCAGGCTGTCGCCCACCATCATCCCCTTCGCCGGAGCCGTATCGAGCCGCCGGAGAGCGTAGAGGAGGGAGTCCGGCTCCGGTTTCCGTTTGCCCGAGACCTCGGGGGTCACCACGGCTTCGAAATAATCGATGAGCCCTGTTTTATCGAGCCGCCGGCGTGCCTGGAACAGCTCCGCATCGGTGACGACCGCGAGAGAGATCCCGGCGTCCCGCAGGCACCGGAGCGTCTCCTCGACGCCCGGGTAAGACTCGACCAGGTCGAGTTTCACGTCCTCGTAGGTGCGGCAGCAGACTTCGAACGCACCGGGCTCGTACAACCCGAGATCTTTTAGGTAATCGCGTATGTTCCTATGATCCTCGAACCCGTGAACGCCCCGGAGAAACTGCGAAAAAAGTGCTTCAGGATCTCCGGTCCCGAGGTAATCGACCACGCACCGGCACGCCTCCCGCTTCGCTCCGACAAGATCAAAGAGGGTGTTGTCCATGTCGCAGAGGACCGCCTCTACCTTGTTATACCGAGTGCCGCAAGTCTTCTGCATATCTCCAGTTCCCCTGTGAATGCACGGCAGGCCTCGTCGTCCTCAAAGCGCACTTTCAGTTCGTCGAGATCGTTGCCCTTCCCGCCGTACTCCCCGAAGAGGGTGAAACCGTTGCACCTTATGAACCCGAAGACAGCGGCGAGGTTGAAGAGCAGCCGCCGGAATGCCGGCGCCGTGCAGGTTGTTGCCTCCAGTCTATATGGGCGGTCGAAGTAGAAGTACTCGAGCCCCTCGGCCATGCAGAGGTCCGCCATGTAGATGTCGGCGGTCAGGAGGACCGGGAGGGCGTACCGCTCCTCTTCGAACTTCCGGAGCGCCCGCACAATGTTGCGGTCGTTCTCCTCCGCAAGGTGCGTGTGCGGGTCCGGCGACGCGATCTCCGTCGCCCGGTCGCGGATGGAGCGATACTCCTTCAGCGCGAGATACGCTGCTTTCCGGGACTTCTTCATCCGCTTGTTCTCGAGTTCCCCGATGAAGCCCCGCGAGCGCGGTGCATGCGCCGTCATCTCCACGATCATCTTTGCCGGGTACTTGCGGTTGATGGCATACGCGATCTCGTCCCGGACGGTATCGACGATCAGGTAGGAGGCGTGATCGATCTCCGGGTTGTTCGATGCAAAACCATGGTAGAAGAGGTTCGTATCCAGGCCGAAGAAGACGGCCTTCTTGAGCTGCCCGTAGGATCTGCGCATCGCATCGAATGTGGCCTGGTTCACGTAACGGGCGATCCCGCTTGCAAACATGCACTCCTGGAGATCGGCGTAGGAGGGGAGTTCGCCGGCGATCGGCTCGTAACCGGCGAGCCAGTCCTGGAAGGTCTCGCGCGTTGCAGGCAGTTCGAGCCGAAAGCCGGTCCCTTCGGGGCGTGCGACCAGGATCTCCCCCTCGTAGAGCGGGTACGAGACGCGGACCGCATCAAGGCTGTTGATAAGGACCTGCAGTTCTTCCTCCCTGATGACCGCATCGTTCATGGTCTCGCCCCCGCATCCTCCATGATATCCCGGATCCTCTGGATCTGGTGCGGGATCATCATATACGGCTTTGCGACGTCGTCGGTGTTCTTCATGGCGAGGTAGTAGATGTGCCGGATATCAAGCCCCGCGAGCGAGACCGCGATGAGCGCTCCTGCGACGGTGACCTTCCTGCCCGAGGTGATGTCGATCGCCACGGAAAACCCCTGTTGGATAAGGTCTTGGGCAAGCGAGCGGATTGTCTGCCCGGCCCGGATAAAGTCCGCTTCGGGAAGGATCTCCACCCCGATTGCGGGAACGAACCCGTATCCCTCCGAGACTATCCGGACCGCCTCGGCGGCGGTCGATGCTTCCTGCGCATAGGGTTCTTCGGTGACGATAGAGACCCGTTCGGGGCGCAACCCCTTCTCCCGCAGGACTGCATGATAAGCGTTGACGAGCGCCCATGTCGAGCGTCCGAGAAGTGTTATGTAGGCATCGCCGGAGGCGGGTGTCACAGAGTGAATCACTGCTCAAGACTCACCCTGCTCCTATATAGGCTTTTTCGGAGGGTCTCTCCCCGGAGCGCGATCCACGGCTGGTTATCCGGGGCGTATAATCCGTTATTTTTTGATTATTCGCCCCATATTCGATTCACTGGAGGCCACGTCCGGTATCTTGCCGGATCATGGCCTGATTTCACCTGCGGGGGTCTGAGAATACGCCTTTGGCGTGAAAGAAATCGCAAAATCTCGCAAGATATTTGGTAAATTTTTTATGATCAATATCCCCATAGTGGTATAGAAGAGCGCGAAATTACCCGGAGAGATATGAGCCATGGAGATGAAAAGAGCACGATTACGGACACCGGCCGACACCTGGGGACTGGCGGACCCGGAACAACCGATGAAGGCCCGGCAGGATGCTATCGATGACGGGGATCTGATCGAGATCACCCGGATGGGGAGGGACATGGGCATCACCTTTCCCCTCGCGGTCTCGGCACGGGCCGCGCAGAGTATGGTGCCGTTTACAAACATCCCGCAGGAGACCGTTACGGAGAACCTGTGGGACACCCTTCATGCGTTCCGGGATAAAGCCCGTACGACGACCGAAGAGGAGTTCGAGTTCCAGGTCAGCCTTTACCAGAACGGCCTCGTCCCCACCCTCACCTTCAAGGCCACGGTCTCCCCTGGAGACGACGGCGAACCGGTCATCACCATCATGCTGCCGGATGAGGACTGGGAGACGATCGGGTGCGGCCACCACCATAGCGCAGGCGACGCGATGCTCACCGTCGACGACGTTGCCTCGACCCTGAGCTTTACACCCGGCCGGATCCGGGAGTTCATCAGGGAAGAGCGGATCCCGGCGGTCAAGTGCGGGGGGTCCTGGCGGATCAAGCGCTCGGAGCTCAACCGCATCATGAACGAAGGGTTCTGACCGGCTGCTCCGGGTTGGCCGCAGGCCGGAAGATGAGGGTTAATACGGCCGGGAAGCAAAACTTCTCTGGAGGCTTCTGCCCGTGCCGATACCGCCCGTCTGGATATTACCCGGGTGAATCAGTCTCACCGTTGCGACGTACGTGGGTGCCGCAGTCGTCAGGCGGGATCCAGGGTACGGGTTTGCCACCCTCACCGGCCTGTGCATCATCTACCCTGGCGCCTCACAGATTATCGCGGCCCGGCTTATCGAGTTTGATATCGGTATTGTCACGTTCATCGCCCCTGCTTCTTTCTTCATCTACCCGTTTGTCGCGCAGGCGATCGATATGATCAACGAGGTCTACGGGAGATCAATGACCCGGGTCGCCATCGCCATGATCCCCCTGGTTCGTCTGGTGCAAGCGTTACCTGGGGAGGGCGGGAGTGGACGCCAATCTCCCGGAATAGGTGTCACTTAAATATTACCTTATTGATGTGACATGGAAAACAAACATATTTAATTTTTAGATGTAGAGTTCTCATGATGTGTGCCGAGGCCCCACGAGCATTCCCAAATAGCCTTTGCACCGATTCTGTAGCGAGAGTCAGCGCTCCGGCAACAAAACAGTTGAATCGTGGGGATGGGCGCGTGCCCGGGCCTGATGCCGGTTGTGCACTTTCTCCGGCGTCATGTGCCCTGATGGGTGCGGTCTTCGGGATCGTGTGTCTTCTTTTTCTCCTTCTGCCCGATGCAGGGGTGCCGGGTATGCCGGCGATTGAAACCGTATGTCCCATCGTGGCCCTTCCCGGACTCTTTGGGCCGAACGGTTCCTCGTTCCTCAGGCACTGGATAAGGAGAAGCGCTGAAAAGAGCGGCAAGGAGGACGGCCCGGGAGGCCGTGCCCCTGATCCGGGGCCCTCCTCCCCTGATGTGCCCGTTGAGCCGCCCCTGAGCAAGCGTGCCCAGGTTGATGACGGGACGAGCATCTTTGAGAGATTCGAGAAGATCCCCGATGCTCTCCAGCGATTCGACGATCTCGTCACACCGGACGGGGCGAATGCAGCCTTCCCCTCCGGCGAGCCGGAGGATGCCGCCCCCCTCCCGGATCTCTCTTCCCCGGACCGGGCAATCACAGTCCTCCCCCCTGATGAGCCGGAGGATGCCGGGATCCCCCAGGATGTCTCTCCTCCGGACAGCCCGGATGGCGGCCTCCCCGGCGATCCGGACGAACTTCCACAGTTCTCTCCTGATAGTCTGCCCGCCCCGCGCCCCGGTTTCCTCACCGACGACGAACTCACGCAGATGTTCGGGTTCGACGATGTGGATGCCGAACTCTCTCCCGGGTTTGTCGAATCCGGTGCCTGGCTCCCGGAGGACGAGCCGGCGGCTGTCGCCCGCACCCCCGCTCCTGTCCGTGAAGATGCCGTGGACGAGGAGCGCCCGATGGAGTCGCTCATCGACGACCTCTGCAGTGAAGATGCCGGAGTCCGCGGACGTGCCGTGGATGCCGTCGCAAAGCGTGGAGTCGACGCCGTTACTCCCCTGATCCGGGCCCTCGCTCGTGCAGACGACGGGAGACGGTGGTGCATCGCCGAAGCCCTTGCGTTGATCGGCAAAGATTCGATCCCGGCGCTGATCGCTGCGCTCGGGGACAATTCAACCCAGATTGGGGCGGCTGCCACGCTCGTGCGTATCGGGGGTCCCGCCGTGCCGCCCCTCATCGAAGCTCTCGCCGGCGATGACGGTGAGGTGCAGTTCGGCGCTCTTTACGCGCTCCGGGAGATCGGTGATGCGGCGATCCCCTCCCTTGTCGGGGCTCTTGATGCGCCCAAAGGGAGTATCCGGAGGTCTGCCGCTTCCGTTCTCCGAGACCTCGGATGGAAAGCGCCCGATGATGCCGGAGCGATCCGCTATCTCGTTGCCAGCGAGGCGTGGCTTGATGTCGCGGATTACGGCGAGGCCGCAGTCGGCCCTCTGATCCGCATCCTGAAGTCTTCGGATAGGAAAATCCAGTGGAATGCCGCCCGGACTCTCGGGGAGATCGGCGAGGCCGCAGTCGGCCCCCTGGTCGAGCTCCTGCATGAAGCAGACGATGAAGTCCGGCCGCTGGCGGCCATGGCACTCGCGGAGACTGGCCTTCCCGCTGTCGATCCGCTCATCCGGCTGCTCTGTGTCCCCTATCTCCGCAGCGCGGCGGCGACGACCCTGGTCAGGATCGGGGAGCCGACTACGGAGGCATGCATCCGCGGTCTGGACAGCACGGACGAGGAGGTGCAGGAAGCGCTCCGGGAAGTCCTCGGTGCGCTCGGGGAAGCGGCGGTCCCGTCCCTGATCCAGGCGCTGACGTCCGATCGATCCCTTATCCGGTCCCGTGTCGCCGCTATCCTGGGTGAGACGGGCTGGGAACCCTGGAACGACGCCGAGCGGGCATGGTACCTGATTGCCCGGGAGGAGTGGATGGAGCTTGCCCTGATGGGCGCGCCGGCGGTCGTTCCCCTGGTCCGGACACTCAACGGCGACGACGACCGTATACGCTGCGAAGCTGCGGCGACACTCGGCGAGATCGGCGATCCGGCGGCGGTAGGGCCGCTCGTGGATACACTCGCCGACGATGCTGTTGCCCCGGTAGCGGCGGATGCGCTCGTTGCCATCGGGGAGCCGACCGTGGCCCCTGTCCTTGCGCTGCTCAAAGGTGAGGCCGGGGCCCCCCGGGAGAACGCCGTCGAGGTCCTGGGCAGGCTCGGGGCGCCCGAGGCGGTCCCGGCAATCATCGAACTCGTCAGGAGCGGCGGCGACCGCCTTCACCGGAAAGCCGTCGACGCCCTGGTCGGCATCGGTGCGCCTGCAATAGATGCCCTCATTCCCCTCCTCGGCGAGGACGGCGACGGGCATGCGGGAGCGGCGGCTGCGCTCACCGGGATCGGTGATCCGGCACTCGTACCGCTTGCCGAAGCACTCGGCGACGAGAACTCCCGGGTCCGCATGGGAGCCGCCAGGGTCCTTGAGAGGCTTGGCTGGGTTCCCACGGGGGTAGAGGAGCAGGCCGTCTACCTGATCGCGTTGCAGCGGTGGTCGGAGATCGCGGATCTCGGTGCCCCCGCCGTCGACCTCCTGGTGGCGCGGCTCGGCGATCCGGATGCGGGAGTGCAGGCCGGGGCCGCAGAGTCGCTGGCCTGCCTCGGAGCCCCTGCGGTTCCCTCCCTGATCCGCCTGCTCGGCAGAAAGAATCTCCGCGGGCCGGCGGAAGAGACGCTGGTGCGGATCGGGGAAGCGGCAGTGGAGCCGCTGATCCAGGCCCTGGAAAAGGTCAGGCTCCGCAAAACAGCCGCCGGGGTGCTGAGCCGGATCGGGCGTCCTGCCGCCGGTCCGCTCGTCCCGGTTCTCGGGCGTCCCGACATCGGGCAGACTGCAGCCGAGATCCTCGAGGCGATGGGAGAGTCTTCCCTCGATGCGCTTGTCGAGGCGCTCGGGGACGATGACGCCCGGATCAGGCAGCGGGCCGGGGACGTGCTCGCCAGCCTCGGAGATGCGGCAGTCGCCCCACTCATCGGGGCGCTGGGACACCAAAACGATCTCATCCGCCTGGAGGCGATCGATACGCTCACCCGGGCCGGCACACCGGCCGTCGCCGATCTTACGAGGGTACTTTCAGACGAGCGGTACCTCGTGCGGCTGGGTGCGGCGGAGGTCCTCGGGAGAGCCGGCTGGGTGCCGGAGACCGAAGGCGAGACTGTCTGTTACCTGATTGCAAAGGAGCAGTGGGCCTCCGTTGCCGAGATTGGGGCCGGTGCTGTGGAGCCGCTGATCCGGACGCTCAACGACCCCGACAGCGCGATCCAGATGGGTGCGGCACGGGCGCTCGGCATGATCGGGGCCCCTGCGGTCAGGAGGCTGATTCATGAACTCCGCACGGAACAGGACGGCGGGCAGAGAAAGGCTGTCGAGGCGCTCAAGATGATCGGGGAGCCGGCGGTCGTACCGCTCATCGACGCTCTCCAGGATCGCGACTGGCAGATCCGCCTCGGAGCGGCCCGGGCGCTTGTCGGTATCGGGGATCCCGCCGTCGAGCCGCTGGTCCGGGCCCTCCGCGGCGCTCCCCCGGCGGTCCGGATGGGAGCGGCGGCGACGCTCGGCAAGATCGGGAACCCGGGCGCAATCGAGCCGCTTAAGGACGCGCTCCTGCATGAGGACTGGCGTCTGGGGCGCGTTGTGGTGCGGGCGCTCGGCATGATGGGCGAGGCGGCGGTCGGACCGCTCCTCTCTGTTCTGCGGGAAGGGAACGATACGGCCCGGAAGGGTGCGGTGACGGCTCTTGTGCTGATCGGGGAGCAAGCATGCCGCTTGCTCCCCGGTGCGCTCACCGATGGGCATTTCCGCGTCCGTGCCGGGGCTGCTGACGCCCTCGACCGCCTGGACTGGTCGCCTGAGGCGGGGGAAGAGACGGTCCATTACCTGATCGCAAAGGAACGGTGGGGCGATCTTGCCCGGACTGGCCCGCCTGCAGTCGAATCTCTGATCCGGGTGCTAGAAGACCGCGATGACAGCATCCGGCGGCGGGCGGCGAAGGCTCTCGGCGAGGTGTGCGACCCGCGGGCGGTCCCGGCGCTTATGGACCTCCTCCACGACGACTACTACAGCGTCAGGCGGGAGGCTGCGGCCGCGCTCGTCTCCATCGGCACCCCGGCGACGGAGCCGGTCGTATTCGCACTCGGCGACCCGGACGGCGATGTCCGGAAACGTGCGGCTGACGTGCTCGCTGAGATCGGGGGTGCGCGGGCGATCGAGGCCCTCGAGGACGTCTTCGACGATGAGGACTGGTATGCCCGGAGGGCCGCCGAGAATGCGGTGGAGAGGATCCGGGAGCGGGCCGGGGAAGGAGCGGGAGACAGCTAGATCGTCTCCACCGGTTCGCGTCTCTCCCGGCCAGTCGTGTTTTTCGCTTCCTTGCTTTTTTGCAAACCTCTGAGTGGAAATCTCTGTAATATTTCAGACATGACAAATGCCCGCTGATATGTGGCGGTTCACAAAAAGAACGGTATGGGATGCTTTAAGCGGACTGTAGCACTGCCTGTACCTCGACGTCGGGCCTTGTTGAAACCCTCTCTGAAGAGTCGTCTATTGCGACCCAGACACGGCTTTCCACCTGATATCGCCATGAGGGGGGTGGGGACAGGGGGGGGGGGGGGGTACCCCCCCCCCCCCCCTGTCCCCACCCCCCTCATGGCGATATCAGGTGGAAAGCCGTGTCTGGGT
>JAHDQM010000046.1 GCA_018433835.1 Methanoculleus sp. | reverse complement strand
CTTCAGGCCTCCGTAATCTTCTCGACCTTCACAGCACAGGCCTTGAACTCGGGGATCTTCGCGATCGGGTCGAGTGCGTTGTTCGTCAGGACGTTCGCTGCACACTCCTTGAAGTGGAACGGCATGAACATGACACCCTTCTTGATCTCGTCGGTCACTTTCGCGGGGACGTTCACGGACCCGCGGCGGCTGACGGCACGGACCATCTCCTTGTCCTTGATGCCGAGCTCCCTTGCATCCTCAGGGTTGATCTCGATCCAGCCAGTCGGGACCTCGGCATCGAGGGTCGCGGAGCGGCGGGTCATGGACCCGGTGTGCCAGTGCCAGAGGCAGCGCCCGGTGGTGAGGATATAGGGGTACTCTGCGTCCGGGACTTCCGCCGGGGGTTTCCATTCGATGGGGTGCATGATACCCATACCGTCGGGGTGCGAACACTTGCCGATGTGCAGGATGGGGGTTCCCGGGTGGTCGGTTGCGGGGCAGGGCCAGTGGAGTGCTTCGGGCCTGTTGAGCCGCTCATAGTTCATCCCGTGGTAGGACGGGGTGACTGCGGCGATCTCGTTGAAGATATCCTCGGCACTCTGGTAGGGGAACTGCTTGGCGTAGCCCATGGCAGCCGCCACGTCGCAGAGGATCTGCCAGTCGACCTTTGCCTCGCCGGGCGGGTCCTGGGCCTTGCGCCACATCTGGACACGCCGCTCGGTGCTGGTCTGGGTGCCCTCCTTTTCTGCGTAGCAGGTGGCGGGCAGCACGACGTCTGCATGCTGGGCGGTCTCGGTCAGGAAGATGTCCTGCACCACCAGGAACTCCAGGCTCTTGATGGCGTGTTCTGCGTGGGTCAGGTCCGGGTCGGAGAGCATCGGGTTCTCACCCATGATGTACATCGCCTTGAGCTCGCCGGGGTTGTCGGTGAGGACGTTGAACATGACGGTGACCTCATACCCATTCTTGGGCTCGCAGATGCCGTCGGGGAAGCCCCAGGCGTCGGCGAACTTCTTGTGGACGGCCTCGTCGATGACCTTCTGGTAGCCGGTGAAGACGACCGGGAGCGCGCCCATGTCGCAGGCGCCCTGGACGTTGTTCTGGCCACGGAGCGCGTTCACGCCGCCACCGCGCTTGCCGATGTTTCCGGTCAGCATCTGAAGGTTTGCGGTCGACTTGACGTTGTCGACGCCCACGGTGTGCTGAGTGATGCCCATCGAGTAGAGGAGTGCGGAGGATTCGGCGTTACCGATCCATTCGGCTGCGGTCTTGAGGTCTGCAGCGGCAATACCGGAGATCTTCTCGACGTTCTCGGGGAGGTAATCGTCCTTGAGCACCGTCGCTTTGAGTTCCTCGTATCCCTTTGCACGGGTCGAAACCCATTCCTTGTCCTCCCATCCGTTCCTGATGATCTCTCCCATCAGGCAGTTGAGGATGGCCACATCGGTGCCGGAGTAGAAGGATGCGTAGAGATCCGCCTGCTTTGCGGTCGGCGTGTAGCGCGGGTCGAACACGATGAGTTTTCCACCGTTCAGCTTTGCCTGCATGACCTTGCGGCCGATGAGCGGGTGCTGCTCGAAGGTGTTGGACCCGATGATGAAGACGCACTTGGACTCGGCGATGTCGCCGATGGAGTTGGTCATCGCCCCGGAGCCGAAGGATGCGGCAAGACCCGCGACGGTGGACGCGTGGCAGAGCCGGGCGCAGTGGTCGATGTGCCGCGTCTTGAAGACGCCACGTGCCAGTTTCATCAGCAGGTAGTTCTCTTCGTTCGAGACCCGGGCGGAGGAGAGACAGGCTATCTCGTCGGGTTTGTATGACTTGAACTTCTGCGCGATCAGGTCGTAGGCCTCGTCCCAGGTCGCCTCGACGAATTTGCCGTCCTTCTTGATGAGCGGCTTCGTCAGGCGGTCCGGGCTGTTCACGAACTCGTGAGCGTAGGTCCCCTTGGGGCAGACCTTTCCCTCGTTGACCGGAGAACGCTTGTAAGGTTGTGTGCCGACAACCTTCCCGTCCTTCACGACGAGGTTGAAACTGCATCCCGTACCGCAGTACGGGCATGTTGTCTGTACATACTTGAGATCCATGGTAAAAACCTCGGATACATAAAGTGTCGAGGTTAGGCATATTTAATTGTAGTGATTAACTTCGCCATTTTTGGTGAATATGTGTGGGCTGCAGCACGCTTCTCGCCGGGTGACCGGCGCAATATCGGGAATCCTCTCCGGGATATACGTTCCAGCATAGGACCTTAGCCGGATCCCGGATGCGCCCCAAAATAGCGAAAACTGCAAAAAAAAGGTTAGTTGGTATAGGGTGCCTTCCCGAGTTTGGGCTCGAATGCACTGTCGCCCTCGGTCCTGATGGCGTGGGAGAAGAGCGCAAGCGGGATGTCCATCGGGCAGAGCTCTTCGCACTGGCCGCAGTTGATGCAGGTGTCGGAGATGTGCGCAAACCTTCTCAGGTGGAACATCGGGTTCGGCGGAACCTCTCCTGAGGTGATCATCCTGGAGTTTCCCTTGAGCTCCTCTGCAACCGGGAAGCAGACCGGGCAGTTCTCGATACAGGAGTAGCACTTGATGCACCGGCCCGTCTCACGGGCGATGGTTCCCCAGAGGTCGGAGGCGAGCGCTTCGAAGTTCTTCTTCCGCCACCTGTTGCCGAGACCGAGCATTGCGCCCTCGACCTTGCCGCGGATCTCGATACCCTTCGGGTTCGCGGGCTCGGTGGCGACGGCCCCGGCTTTTGCAGCCGCGTCGAGGAGGTTCGCACCCTTCTCGGAGCAGACCTCGACGAACGTGGCCTTGCCGGCCCGCTCACCGATGACGCCCCAGTTGCCGCAGGCGAGGTCCGCCTGGCGCGGGACCTTGTAGAGGCATCGGCGGCAGTTGCTGCGGCGGCCGTAGCCCTCGTCCTCGAGATCGTCGATCTTGATTCCCTTGTGGCCGCCTTCGTACTCGATGATGAACTGGCCCTTGTCGATCTCCTCTTTGTGGACCAGGTCGGGGTCGACCTCGAACTTCTCGCGGATCATCTTGCGGGCCAGGACCGGACTGACGGACCCACCACAGTTGACGCCGAGCAGGAGGAGGCGGTCCATATCGACCGCATTCCGCTTCGCGAGCTCGATAAGGCCCATCGTGTCGCAGCCTTTGACGGTGACGCCGAGCTTTGCGGTCTTGTTGGCATCAAGGTAGTCCTTCACCAGTTTCGAGAGCAGGAGTGTCCCGCAGTGGAGCGAGCCTGCCGTCTGTGCGATCTCGGCGGGGTCGGTGATCACCGTGGGGACGGCGTCGTAGAGGTCCGCACCCTTTTTGACGGCAAGGACAGCGTCCACCATGCCGGACTTCAGGGCATACTGTTGCAGGGCGGTGATCGCGCCTCCGCACTCGCCCTTCTTCAGCACATCGGCGTCTGCCGCCCATGCGTAGAACATGTCTCCTTTTGCAGCCATCTTCAGGCCTCCGTAATCTTCTCGACCTTCACAGCACAGGCCTTGAACTCGGGGATCTTCGCGATCGGGT
>JAHDQM010000023.1 GCA_018433835.1 Methanoculleus sp. | reverse complement strand
GGGTACGAGCAACGTCCCGGGAGGGGATGTTTCGCGAGTTACGGATAAAAGTGAACTGTTACAACAAGTTGATTGCCCTGGGGGCCTGACGGGAGGTGAATGGCGGGAGGGCAACCACCAGGATAGTTATGCAACACAGCAGACCGCCAGCAACACTTAAGTATGTGGGGATGGGGAGGAAGGGGTATGCCACCTGCACCCGATATCAGGATCCCTCTCGATGTGCCCTCCGAGGAACAGGAGAGGTACCGGGAGAACTATGGTGCGATAACGCACGGCACCGGGAGGTTGATGCTCTTTGCCGGGGACCAGAAGGTCGAGCACCTCAACGACGACTTCTTCGGTGAAGGCATCCATCCCGAAGACACCGATCCCGAACACCTCTTCCGGATCGCGAGCCGGGCGAGGATCGGGGTCTTTGCGACGCAACTGGGGATGATCGCCCGGTACGGCGGGGATTACCGGGACGTGCCGTACCTCGTCAAACTCAACTCCAAGACCAACCTGGTCGGGACCTCCCAGCGTGACCCGCTCAGTTCGGAGCTCCACAACGTCGGGCAGGTCGTCGACCTCCGGGACCGGACGGGGCTCTCGATCCTCGGCGTCGGCTACACGGTCTACCTCGGGAGCGAGTACGAGGCGATGATGCTTTTCCAGGCGGCTCAGATCATCAACCATGCGCACCAGAACGGTCTTATCACCGTGCTCTGGATGTATCCCCGGGGCAAGGCGGTCAAGGACGAGCGGGATCCGCACCTGGTCGCGGGCGCGGCGGGTGTCGCGGCGACCCTCGGGAGCGACTTTGCAAAGGTGAACCCGCCGAAGAAGGGTGGGTCAAACGACGCTGCGCTGCTCAGGGAGGCGGCGGCGGCCGCAGGCAGGACCGGTGTGGTCTGTGCAGGCGGGTCGCATGCCGATATGCCGGAGTTCCTGCAGCAGCTCCACGACCAGATCCACATCGGCGGCACGGTCGGGAACGCGACCGGCAGGAACATCCACCAGCGGTCGCTCGACGAGGCTGTCCGGTTCTGCAACGCGATATCGGCGATCACCCTCGACGATGCGAGCGTTGAGGAGGCAAATGAGATCTGTATGGGGAGGCAGGTGACGGAATGACGACGGTCGGCGTACTGACGGGAGGAGGTGACTGCCCGGGCCTGAACGCGGTGATCCGGGCGGTCGTGCGGACGGGGGCGAAGCACGGGTTCGATACGATAGGGATCCGGGACGGATGGCTCGGGCTGGTCGCCGGGAACGTCGAACCGCTCACGGATTATTCGGTGACCGGGATCCTCCCGAAGGGCGGGACGATCCTCGGGACGTCGCGGACGAACCCCTTCAAGAACGAGGCCGACGTCCAGCGATTGCGCGACAACATCAGGAAGTTCGGGATCGACGCGATCGTTGCGATCGGCGGCGAGGATACCCTGGGTGTCGCGAACAAACTCTCGAAGATGGGTATCCCGGTGGTAGGAGTCCCCAAGACCATCGACAACGACGTCGGCGCGACGGACTACACCTTCGGGTTCGACACCGCCGTCGCAACCGTCACTGAGGCGATCGACCGCCTCCACACGACGGCGGAGTCACATCACCGGGTCATGGTGGTGGAGGTGATGGGCCGGCATGCCGGCTGGATCGCAACCGTGGCCGGGATCGCAGGTGGAGCCGACGAGATCCTCATCCCGGAGATCCCGTTCGACCTTGACGAGGTCACCCACCACCTCCGGGCGCGCTACGAGAAGGGGAAGAAGTTCAGCATCGTCGTGGTCGCCGAGGGCGCCCAACCTAAGGGGATGGCGGAGGCGATCGCACAGTCAGCCCGGACAGACGAGTTCGGCCATGTGACCCTCGGCGGTGTCGGCACGTTCCTGCGCAACGAGCTCGAAAAGAGGCTTGATATGGAGGTACGTGTGACGGTGCTCGGGCACATCCAGCGCGGCGGTTCTCCGACGGCGCACGACCGGGTGCTCGCGACCCGGTTCGGGGTGGCGGCGGCGGACCTCATCAAGGAGAAGGATTTCGGGAAGATGGTCGCGCTCCGGGGGGACGATATCGTTGCGGTCTCGCTCGAGGAGGCGGTGGCAAACCTCAAGACCGTGGATATGGACCTCTACAAGCTTGCAACCATCTTTTACGGGGGGTGATGCGGGGCTCTCTTTCGAACCCCACCCCGCCCGCGCTTCGCAGTACACTTCTTCCCGGCGAAACCCGGGTGGGAGCCGGGGTGAGGGGGAATTCTTCGCCCGGAGGCCTGCACCCTGATATCCTTTCAAGATTCAAACTCGCCCGACCGCTGGGAGAGACTCCTTCGAAAATTGAGCTGGAAAAAGAGATGAGGGCATAATTGTCGATTTCCATGATCAAACCTATAATTCCCAGGATTTCGCGATTGTTCCGGAACAATCCCCTTTCTGCCAGCGGCACAATCTTTATTGATTGTTAGATCTAACGTACCTCTATGGGGCCCCCGTCAGCAAACGCATGTCTTTGCTGTGCGTTAATAGTTATTCTGCTTACCAGTGGCTGTATGACCAATGCCGAAAACCGGAATAACAGGAATTCCACCTACATTCTGGAGAAAATGAATGCGAGCCAGGAATACTACGATGACCTGGTCACATCGGACCCCGGCAATGCTACGGCATGGTGCATTCGAGGAATGTATTATCTCAATTGTAACGGTCAGGATGCCGAAGCTATGGAGAGCTGTAACAGGGCGCTTGAACTGGACCCGGAATCCGGGATAGCCTGGTTCTTAAAAGGGGTCATTCTGGTAAATACGTATAAGCGCGATGAGGCACTCTTGTGTTTTGAAAATGCGACGAAGTACGATCCCGGGCTGACAAAAGACGTGCTGTTCGTTACTGGCAATATGTGATGACTTGGGTTTCTATTGTTATCGCCTTTAAGAGACCTGTCTTTTACGGGGTTTGAATAAAAAATGGGGCTTTTAAGTGGCCCTGTTTTGTTCATGGGTAAGGCATAGATCCAGTCACTAGTGCTCGGAAGTAGGTCTGCGGAGTTGCTCCGGCTGGGTATGTGCCAGAATGGGTGGATGCCACTTTGTAATAACCTTCTGAAGGGAGCCATTTTACTTTAAGCGTCTCCACGAAATTGGTCCAGATTCCAGAATCAGATCCGGAATCTACCTCACTCCATGAAGATCCGTCACTACTGTAGAATAATTGAGCAGTAACATGCATATCCGGAAAAATGCATGACGCTCTTGAATTCGCAAACCAGTTTATTCCGCCGAGTATAACAAAAAAGGTTGTTCATCCTCGACGAGCGAGGATGACAACGACGAGAAGAGCGAAGAGCGCCAAGTACCGCCGGGACCGGTGCAGCCTGGGCAGGAGTGGGAGTCGCGTCCCCGAAGAGCCCGGATGCGGTCTGGCTTACCCTGACCGTTCCCGTGGTGAGGAGCCCGGCGACGAGGCCCCCGCCGAGGAGGAGCGCTACCGTCATGACCGGACCCGGGAGGGGCCCCAGCAGACCGAGGAGCAAGACCGCACCCTACAGCCTGTCGTCACTCGCACCTGCGGGGCTCGAACTCCGCCTGCCTCTGGCGGGGCACGCATCGCAAGTCGAAGACCTGCGGTCTTCTCCTGCTCCGGACGTCCCGTCCGTCGCATCCCACAACCGCCCCGAAAAAGCGTTCGCCGACGGCACGCAACTTCATACGGGGATCTCATCCCGCCATACGTTATCCTTTCTGGTTTGCCCCGGCCGCCGGAGCGCAGGTATTATACGCGAGGAAGGTATGGGACTGCAACGGAGACCCGGCGAAAGACCGGAGAATGCACCTCAACCGGATTGTATACCATGAGTATCACAGACCACTGCCGGCGCACCGTCACCTTCACCCGGGATATCATGCGGCAGCCGGCGGCGGCGAAGAGGGACCTCCGGTTCTCCGACCTTGCCTTCTTCCTCCGGTTCGGCCGGCCGATCCGGAGCCTGGGCGTGCTGGCCCTCGTAGCGACCGCTCTCGTTGCTGCCGCAAAGACGGTCCTCCCCCTCAGCATCAAGTTCTTCATCGACAACATCCTCCTCGGCGAGACCGAGGCAACTGATGCCCTCCTCGCAGGGGCCGGGGGGCTCCTCTCGTCGCTCAACACCCTCATCGCCGCCCTCCTGGTGCTCGGGCTCTTCACCGGCGGCATGGATCTCCTCCGGAACTACTGGACCGCCCGGTTCCGGGAAGGCTACGCCTTCAACCTCCAGACCACCCTCGTCGAGCACGTCTTAAGCTTCCCGCTCTCGTACTTCAAGTCGCAGCAGACCGGCTACATCATGTCCCGCCTCTCCGACGACGTCCAGATCCTGCAGTACACCGTCTCCCAGTATCTCCCCCAGATCGTCTCAAACGCCCTTTACGTCACCTTCACCTTCGCCATCCTCTGCATATTAAACCTCAGGCTGACCCTCGTCGTCGTCGCATTCATCCCCCTCTACCTGCTGGTCAACGCCGTCTTCATCCGGCGGATCCGTGCTGCCACCCACCGGGAGCGGGAGCGGCAGGCCTACGTCTCGCGGGACCTCCAGGAGGTGATCTCCGGCATCGATACGGTAAAGTCGCACGCCGCAGAGGACCGGGAGGTACACAGGGTCTCGGGGACGCTCCGGAATATGGTCGACGCCCGGATCAGGAACACGATGCTCTCGGCGTTCTCGGAGTATTTCAGGATCGGCACGATGTCGCTCATGCTGATCGCCGTCTTCTGGTTCGGCGGGAACGAAGTGCTCGCCGGGGCCATGACCGTGGGGGACTTCGTCGCCTTCGCGGTCTATATCGTGACGTTCGCTCCCACCGTCAACACCTTCTTCGCCTTCCCCGTCGTCATGCAGCCCGCGCTCACGTCAGCCGCCCGCCTGCGCGAACTCTTCCGGATACACGGCGAAGCAGGCGCCGCCGGCACCGGCGGGACTGTGCCCGCCACGGCGCAGGGCCTGATCGAGTTCTCCGGTGTCGGGTTCGGCTACACCGCCTCAGAACCGGTCCTCTCGGACGTGAACTTCGTCGCCCGTCCCGGCGAGGTGGTCGCCGTCGTCGGGCGGACCGGTGCCGGAAAGACGACGCTCGTCAACCTGATCCTCCGTGCCTTCGCACCGCAGGAAGGCACGATCGCGCTTGATAACCGCGATCTTGCATCGCTCGACCCCCGGTGGCTGCGGCGGCAGATATCGATCGTCTCGCAGGACCTCTTCCTCTTTCATACCACCATCGAGGATAACATCCGCTACAGCAGGCCCGAGGCCACCTTCGAGGACGTCGTAGAAGCCGCCCGGAAAGCACAGATCCACGACGACATCCTGCGGTTTCCGGAAGGCTACCGGACGATCGTCGGGGAGCGCGGAACCCAGCTCTCCGTCGGTCAGCGGCAGCGGGTCGCCATCGCCAGGGCGTTCCTGAAGGATGCGTCCATCCTCATCCTCGACGAGCCCACGTCGGCGCTGGATATGCAGACCGAGGACCAGATCCGCCGGACGCTCCGGCTCCTGGTCCGGGACCGGACGACCATCCTCGTCTCTCACCGCCCGTCGCTCCTGGAACTGGCCGACCGTGTCCTTGCGATCGAAGGCGGACGGGTGCGGGAATGCCGGGAAACGGATTCTCCCGTACAACCCGACACCGACCGCATCTTCCTCTTCCCCGGCCGGTCCACCGCCCCCTGATCCCGGCCGCAGGCTTATCGGGTGCGGCGACACACCCTCTATGGTATGGAGCATAGAGCAGGATGCCTGATCTGCGGCCGGGATCTTGTGTATAGCGAGGAGTCCCGCGATCTTGCGTGCGCCGTCTGCGGAGAGGTCCGGAGCACCACGGCGGCCTGCGAAGCCGGGCACTTCGTCTGCGACCGGTGCCACAGCCTGGAGGCGCTCGACCTCATCGAGCAGTTCTGCATCACGACGGCGCTCGAGGACCCGCTTGCCATCGCCTGTATCCTGATGCGGAATCCGGCGGTCAGGATGCACGGGCCGGAGCACCACTTCCTCGTGCCCGCAAGCCTCATCGCCGCGTTCTGCAACCACCAGGGGGAGCCGGGGAGAAAGGCGGCGCTGCTCCGTCAGGCCCGCACGAGGGCCGGCGTGATCCCGGGAGGGGCCTGCGGGACCCTCGGGACCTGCGGCGCGGCGGTCGGGACCGGTATCTTCGTGAGCCTGATCACCGGGTCCACGCCCTTGAAAAAGCAGGAATGGTCGCTTGCAAACCAGATGACCGCAGAGAGCCTGATGACAATCGCCCGGCACGGTGGCCCCCGGTGCTGCAAACGCGACTCTTGGCTTGCGATCCGCACCGCGATCACGTATCTTTCAGAGCGGTTCGGCGTAACCCTCCCCGTGCAGGAAGCGGTGCGGTGTGAGTTCAGCGAGATCAACCGCGAATGCCTGCGAGATGAGTGTCCCTTCCACGCCGGCTACCCGGCCGGGTGACCCGCGGCCCTGAGGGCGGCGACGGTCCCGGCGAGCGTCGATACGACGGCAGCGAGATCGTTCCCCCGGTGCATGCGGCTCCACCACCCCGCCGCACTGCCGATGAGGAAGGAGGCGAAGATGACGAGGGTTCCTCTCTGTCAAGCAGGGCCACGATCGGTTTCCTCCCATTGAATCCGGAGATGCCTGTTTTTACCGGCCATATCGTTTGCTTGGACCCCAAACAGCAGAATTATAAGCGATCGGCATCATCTTTATGAAAAGTGTTCATCGCCTGCCACCTGTTCCTCGGCCTCATTCTGGGCCTCGCGATCGCCGAACGCCTGGGCGACCGGCGGCTCATCGGCTTCTGTGCTCTCGGGGCCGTCCTCCCCGACCTGCTCGATAAACCGGTGGGCCACCTACTTCTCGCGGGGTCTCTCGATTCCGGGCGGACGGTCGGGCACGGGCTGCTCTTCCTCGCGCTCCTGCTCATGGCAGGCACCCTCCTCATACAACGGCGCCAATCGTTCGCGCTCCTCGCAGTCGCGGCCGGCGTACTCTCCCACCAGGTCCTCGACGCGATGTGGGCGATGCCCGTCACCTGGTACTTCCCGCTTCTCGGCCCGTACGAGCCCTACGAGTTCAACGACTACTTCGGCGGCGCGATTCTCGCGGAGGTTTCTTCACTCTCGGAATGGATATTCCTCGCCGCATCGGTCGGTATCGCCCTCGCCGCCTGCCGGGGCTTCTGCCTCGATCACCCCGGCGTTGCCGCGGCAATCGTCCGCGTCTCCATCCCGCTCCTCGGGATCCTCACCCTCGCCTCACTCTATGCCTGGGCGGCCGGCATCACGGAGAGCGTCCTGATGGCCGGGGCGGGGCCGGAAGACTACCTGATGCTTGCAGTGGTGGGGATCGTCGGGATGATCGCCGCGATCAGGCACCGGGATCTCCTGAATGCCGGATAGAGACGTCAGTTGAGGGGAGTGATCCTGTCGATGCTGCCCGGGACGGTCTTTTCCACCCGGAGCGCCGCCCTCCCCGCCGGTTTGATCTCGACTGCAAACGTTCCGTACGGCTTGCAATCGGTCCTGACATTCGGGGAAATGTTCAACACGTACTGCTCCCCGGCCTCGAGAAGAATGTCGGAGTCGCCGTTGAACTGCTCCTGGACGCTCCATTTCCCGCGTTCAGGAAAGACGTCGATGAGGGGTGCGTTCTGGGCAACGATCTCCCTATGCGTAGAACCGATAAAACGGACAGATACTGTGGTGATATCGATCGGCTCGCTGCCTGCGGTGAGCCCGACCGGGATGATGACGAAGTCGATGTATTCGTGGGTGTTGCTGACGCCGTAGACAGCACCGGTCAGGGTGACACTCGATCCTGCCTCCTGGATGCCCTGATGAACGATAGCCCGGCTCTCCTCTGAGAAGAGAATACCCGCCGTCAGGACGACATAGCCGAATACGGCTGCAACGACGACGAACGCGATGAGTACGATCGCCGCCTCGAGCCCGGTGAATCCGGTCTCCGGCAGGCCCCGGCTTTCAGGGCCCGCAGGGCCCGCCGACTCAGAAGAGCTCGAGGTAGACATTCTTCCCAACGCCCGCGGGAACAGTTCTGGTCAACGAAGCGGTCGCGCCTTCTGAGGCGATCACATCGAGGGTAAACGTATCTCCCCGCCGGATGCCCACGGCTCCAACCATCAGTTTCACCGTGACGACCTCCCCCGTTTCCAGGAGATCTCCGGCATCTCTTTGACACCGCCAGGTTACGGTTACGTCGGGGTCGCCGGGGGGAAACGTGACAAACGTCTCCGTTGTGGCGACGGTGCAGGTCATGCGTTCCATGTCGATTACGGCGAGATCGGTCGCAGTCTCGAGGTCGAATTCTATAAACTCGACATGACCCTGATCGTTGTCCAGTTTGGCGATGACCGTGTACCCGGGGCGGAAGGCGGACCCGGCTTCGCCAAGGGCGGCATGCATCGTCTCCTGGCTCTTCTGCGACGTGGTCATACCAACCCCGAGAACGGCGTATGCGAAGACCGATGCGACGACGATGAAGGCGATGA
Source organism: Methanoculleus sp. (assembly GCA_018433835.1). Taxonomy (GTDB): domain Archaea; phylum Halobacteriota; class Methanomicrobia; order Methanomicrobiales; family Methanoculleaceae; genus Methanoculleus. The sequence continues at coordinate 3,869 of JAHDQM010000023.1, read as the reverse complement.
AGACGATGGCCGCCTCAAGTCCCGTGAATGCCTCTTCGTCGCTGTCTCCCCGGGGCATATGATTGCGGGTTTGTCGCGCTCCGATTAAAAGATGCTGATCTTTCCCGGAGCGTACGGGCAAATGCGTCGCTCACGAACCCCGGCAGAGGCGGACCCGAAGTGGAACCCTTCCCGGGACTCCTTCCCGTTGCCGCGGCAGGAGTCTCCTCCCGGAGAACATATTTATAGCATGCGTTTTTATGGGGGTAACAGAATGACGTCTGAAACCACCGCAGGGCTTCTCATCGGTTCCCTTAACCCCCGCACCGTCCCGCTGGACTTAAAGAGCGTCTACCTGTGGATCTTCCTCGCTCTTGCCGGCATGTACGCGCCGGCCATCAGCGAGAGCCCCCTTCGGGTGGTTTTTGTCCTGCCGTTCATCCTCTTCATCCCCGGCTACCTCCTGGTCGCGGCTCTCTTCCCGGCAAGGGGCGACCTTGACGGAATAGAGCGCGTTGCCCTCTCCTTCGGGCTCTCCATAGCCATCGTGCCGCTCATCGGCCTCGCGCTCAACTATACGCCCCGGGGCATCCGGCTCGACCCTATCGCCGTCACTCTCGTAGTATTCAGCCTCGCCGTAGGTCTCATCGCTCAGTTCCGGCGCCGCGAACTGCCCGAGGAGAGCCGCTTCGCCGTCCAAGCCGGCACATACCTCGCCGCGATAAAAGAGGAGTTCGCAGGTAATTCCACGTCCCGGGTCGACCGGGTCTTAAGCATCGTCCTTGTTGCTGCCGTCCTCGTGGCCGTCGCGACGACGGTCTACATCGTCGTGGTCCCGAAAGAGGGCGAGAAGTTCACCGAGTTTTACATCCTCGGGCCGAAGGGGAAGGCAGCCGATTATCCGACAGAGTTCATGGCCGGAACGCCGCAGACGGTCATCATCGGGATCGGGAATCACGAGTACCGGGACATCACCTACATGGTGGAGACGTTTGCCGTAGAGAGCAGGTTCGATAATGCGACAAACCAATCGACGATCGTCTCGGCGACGCTTCTGGACCGGTTCTTCGTCACGGTGCCGCATAACCAGACCGTAGAGCAGCCCTACACTTTCCGGATCATGGATTCGGATACAGACAGGCTCGAATTCCTCCTTTTCAAGGAGACGCCTCCCGAGGACATCCCCGAAAGCAACCTCACCAGCGCCGGTTACCGCGACCTGCACCTCTGGCTGCGGGTGCATTGACGTGAAAGGAGCCACCTGCAGGTGCTTCTCCAAATATTTATCCATTCAAACGGCATAAGGTTCTTCGAGGTACAAGGATGAAACACGGGATTCTGGTCGCCTCCCTTCTGGCCCTGACGCTTATCGTAGCCCCGACCGGGGCATTCACCACAGACAACCTTCTGATAGCCGTGGACGAGGACGGGAGCGCAACCATCACTATGAACTACACCATCTCGTGGATCGAGAGGATCGCCGTCTTCTTCAAGATCGCCGAGCCGGAGCAGGAACTGAAGTCCGCGCTCGAGGATGCGCTCGGGGTTCCTGTAACGGTGGCCTCGGCCGAGAGCGACGTCGCCGCGTTCTCCATCCAGGAGTTTGCAGAGATAGACGGCACCGATGGCGGGAACGTCTACTCGACACCGGGACTCGACTTCACCGGGGCGCAGGCAGTGCTCGACCGCTACTGGTTTGCGCCACTGGTCGAGGCCGACTTCTCTCCGGCTCTGACGGTGGTCCGGTTCCCGGACGGTCACGAGGAGACCTTCTCAAACCAGAGCGCCATTCCACCCCTCTCTCACACGGTTCCGTGAGCGGGGCGCTCTCTTTTTTTCGCACGAAAACCGTAGTTGACCAAAAAGTGGCATTGTTGAAACCCTGTTCTGACTCCGGAGATCGTAATTGAAGGGCGTGTGACTGTCTGGAGTTCGAGCACCGCTAGGTGCGAGTCACGACGGTTTCGCAGAACCGGAGCGTGAGAAACCCGAAGGGTTTCGAGTGCTGACAACAGCGTAACCGAAGTAAGGAAAGATTGCCATGTAATGCGAGTATGACAATCGCCACTTGGGGAAACGATGAACAAGCCCAATGCAGTGGACCGTGTGGGTATCGCCATTGGGGGAGGGGCTGACGGGGAGGGGGTTCCCCCCTCCCCTGTCTCCGACCCGCAAAGATCCACACTTGTCACCCCACCCCGCCCGGCCTCCGGCCTCCTCAAACACACCTGCAGTGCTCAAACTCCTGCTGTTCCAGCAGTCGTTCCCCGCCCCACGGGGGCGGGGGCAGTCATGGCGATATGCGACTGGCCGAAGGGCAGGAGCAGGAGAAGACCAAATGTCTTGGACTTGCGATGGACGTGACGTCCGGAACATGAGCACCATTAAGGTGCGATACCCCCTTGAAATCCGTGCCAGTGAGGGATCGCATGAACCGGGTTGCCAGCAACTATGCAGATCTCACGTCTCTCGCGGCTCGAGGAGCACACCCGAATCCATATTTGCCAATAAATGTCCCGCCACCGCCAGAGCCGCAGCTAGCCGGCCGTAACCTGCCAAAAAAAGAGGGAGAGACTTCTCCTTACTCAAAGATGTTGAAGATCTGGTCGCTGCCGGTGTCGGAGAGCCGCTTGCGTTCCGTCTGCTCCTCGACGAGCGCGAGCACCGGGAGTTCCATGTCCACACCCGGGGTGTGGCCGAACATCTCCTGGAGGTCGACCTGCAGGGCGTGCATGAAGAGCGCGTTCGGGATATCCATCGCGCAGTTCTCCTCGCACTGGCCGCAGTTGATACACGAGTCCGAGATGTGGGCGTAGCGGATCAGGTGGAACATGAAGGGCGGCGGGACCTGACCGGGCTCGACCAGGTAGGCCTTCTTCGTGCTGCACTCGACGCAGTAGCAGATCGGGCAGTTCTCGATGCAGGCGTAGCACTTGATGCACCGGCTCGTCTCGTCCATGATCTTCTTCAGGCGCTCCTTGCCCTCGCCGAGCTCCTCGAAGTAGCGTGCCCGCCACTTGTCGCCGAGCTTCAGCATCGCGTTCTCGACCTTGCCGCGGATCTCGATACCCTTCGGGTTCGCGGCGCCGGTCTTGAGGACTCCGGCTTTCACTGCACCATCGAGGAGGTTCGCACCCTTCTCGGAGCAGACCTCGACGAACGTGGCCTTGCCTGCCTGGTCACCGATGACGCCCCAGTTGCCGCAGGCGAGGTCCGCCTGGCGCGGGACTTTCATCTTGCACCGGCGGCAGTTGCTGCGGCGGCCGAACCCTTCTTCCTCGAGCTCGTCCATCGAGATGCCCTTGTGCTGGCCGTCCTTCGTGACGATGATGAACTGGCCCTTGTCGATCTCTTCCTTGACGACCGAATCGGGGTCGACCCCGAACTTCTCGGCGATCATCTTCCGGGCGGAGACCGGGCTGACGGACCCGCCGCAGTTGAGGCCGATCATCAGGACGTTGTCCAGGTTGACCTGGTTGCGCTTCGCGAGCTCGTACAGGCCCATCGCATCGCAGCCTTTCACCGGAACGGCGATCCGCATGTTTTCGGCGCCGTCCAGGTACGTCTTGACCAGTTTCGAGAGCAGGAGCGTCCCGCAGTGGAGCGAGCCTGCCGTCTGTGCGATCTCGGCGGGGTCGGTGATGAGTGTGGGGACCGCATCGTAGAGGTCCTGTCCCTTCTTGACGGCAAGGACAGCGTCCACCATGCCGGACTCGAGCGCGTGCGTCAGCAGAGCGGTGACCGCTCCGCCGCACTCGCCCTTCTTCAGCACATCGGCGTCTGCCGCCCATGCGTAGAACATGTCTCCTTTTGCAGCCATCTTCAGGCCTCCGTAATCTTCTCGACCTTCACAGCACAGGCCTTGAACTCGGGGATCTTCGCGATCGGGT